>DJGH01000033.1 GCA_002431635.1 Petrotoga sp. UBA5851 | reverse complement strand
GCCATGATTTAACCCCCGGTAATATTTATTAAACTTATTTATATTCCATATTTATTAAATAAATAACCAACCCTTAAAGTATTTCTGATAGTATCTACTGAATAAATTATATAACGGAGATGGCAGAAAATGACAATATTTTTATCAAAAATATATTTTCCAATAATAGTATTGATCTTAGTCTATGTTTTGATAGCAATAAGACAAATAGGGAAGTTCCGGATACAGCCATGGCAAAGCATGATGCTCGGAGCAGTTCTTGTTCTTGTTACAGGACAGATAAAACCAGCAAATGCTTTTAAAGCCGTCAATTTTGATGTTCTGATCTTTCTTTTCGGTATGTTTGTTATTGGGGAAGCTTTTGCACAAAGCGGATATATATACCATCTTTCATACAAGGCCTTTAATAAAGCCAAAACAATAAACCAGCTCTTGTGGCTCATAATCATAAGCATGGGCTTGCTTTCTCCGTTTTTTATAAACGACACCATGGTCATAGTGTCAACCCCTCTGATAATATATCTTGCAAAAAAACAAAATATTCCGGCAAAACCTCTTATTCTGGCTATGATGTTTGCAGTAACCACAGGCAGCGTATTCAGTCCGATCGGAAATCCCCAGAACTTGCTCATCGCTATGAACGGACACTTTTCAAACCCTTTTATAGTTTTTTTTAAATATCTGTTGATACCAACTCTTATAAATCTTTCTATTATATTTTTCTTCATAAAACTTTATTACAAAAAGAATCTTTCAAATATCAAAGAATTGATACACTCTGAAGAAAAACCAACAGACGGGAACCTATATAAAATATCTAAATTCTCTTTTTACCTGACTTTTGCACTCATAGGATTAAAAATGCTCTCATTCCTCTTTGGACTTGGAGATAGCTTTAAACTGACATATATTTCGCTGATTGCGTCCTCGCCGATATTACTGTTTAGCTCCAAACGATTCAGCGTTCTGAAAAAAATAGACTGGTACACACTTATCTTCTTTTCTTCAATGTTTATTCTAATGGAAAGTGTATGGGAAACTGGAATATTTCAAAAAATGGTAAACGGCTACAATCTTTCATCAATACCTGTAATACTTGTGTTAAGCATACTTACAAGCCAGCTTATATCAAACGTTCCTTTTGTAAGCCTCTATATGCCTCTGATTCTAGGACTTAACGCTACTGCCAAAGAGCTTACAGCACTTGCGGCAGGAAGTACAATAGCCGGAAATCTTTTAATCCTTGGAGCAGCAAGCAATATTATAGCAATGCAGTCTGCTGAAAGAAACGGAGAAGTGCTCACTTTTTCTGATTTTGCAAAAATCGGCATTCCGCTGACTGCCATAAATGCCTTTGTATACTGGTTTTTTTTCAATATAATACCATAATATAATCTTTTTTAAAACTAAAATGGTTTTTTTATTTAATGCATTATACACATATTATTATTAAAAGTCTTTTTAGCACATCATTGTATTTCTATTCTTAAAACTTCCTTAAAGAACCTTCTTATTCCTGTATAGTTTTTTGTGTATCATATTTTTGTAGTTCAAATTTGGAGGAGGGGTAAGATGAAAAACAATATATGCGTTCCTATGTTGAACTTAAAGTTGGCCTCGCAGTACGAGTTCATAAAGTTTTTCAAACAAGCCAAAAACCCCAAAGAACTTGAGAAAATAGCTAGACTCCGCAGAGGTACTGTGAAAGACAATCTAAATTCAGAAAAAAAGTAAGAGTGGTTTCCTTGAATGAAGCCAAAGATCCTATACTTACCCTCAATAACTACTCCTTAAAAATAGAGGACAAGTTAATACTGAGTGATATAAATCTGAAAATTTATCCGGGAGAGATCATCCTTTTTTATGGACCTCGTAATTCCGGAAAATCTTCTTTATTAAGGACATTTGTTCACCTTAACGAAGAACTGTACAACCATGTAAAAGGCGGCGGTGATCTACTATACAACGGTAAAGATATGAGAAAGATGGACAGAAAGTTTCTTAGATCACAAATTACATACTGTGATACCTCTTTTGTTGAAAATCTTAATTTTCTTACTTTAAACGAACTTCTTAAGATTTCCATTGATCTAAAGATAAAAGANNGAGACTTGACTAAGGAACACTTTGAAACGCTTGACAAATTAGGCATCTCTCACATATTTGCTAACAATGAATCGCTTAAATACTATAAAAACCTATCCAATTGGTCTATCGGAGAAAAAATTTCCCTTATAACTTTTTTGGCATTGGCAAGAAATCCAAGAATATTTATTTTTGATTCAATATTGGATCATCTGGATGACTACCTTCTTAGACAAGTAAAAGATCTTTTTGCAAGTATAAAAGAAAACATTACTTTAATGGTTTCAACAAGAAATATTGCTTTGTTTTCAGATATGGCAGAAAAAATTGCTCTAATAGACAAAGGAAAACTTGAATATTACGGAAGCATCACTAAGTTCATGCTAAATTTTCCTAAACAAATATTAATTTCTGAAAACATCGAAGAAATTCCTTGACAACCTGAAATAATTATGGTAAGATATCTTACGTAACTGTTGCCTGGGTGGCGGAATTGGTAGACGC
>DJGH01000026.1:1471-5424 GCA_002431635.1 Petrotoga sp. UBA5851 | reverse complement strand
TATCTGCAGTACCTGTGTCTTTATTAATCCTTATTCTTGCCATTACTTCTGTTGCGTTTTTCATGAAAAAAGTAAAATCTTTATCAGATAGAAGAACCACATTGTTTTCCATTTTATCTTTCAAGTAAGTTTCCGGAGATATAGCAGATAATTTTTTTATAAGTTTATTAAGCTCTTCCATAAATTCTGTGGTTATTGTGTATTCTTCTATATTTAGACTAGATGAATCAAAGGATGAATACTCTTTGTTTTCTTTGTATTTTCCTAATATAGCTTCTATTAACTGAGGTATTTCTTCGTTTCCGGTAAGTTTAAAAGCAGTGCTTAGTCTTGAAAGAACCAACGGGCATGTTATCCACACAAACACTTTTTCGATACTTCTTAAGGGAAATAGAAAAATTTTCGCCTCTGAAAAAGCTATACTTCCTGATATGTCTTCCTTTGATTTAGGAGCTGCACCGAATATGTTTTTTTCGGTATCATCAGGCCATTTAATTTCATTTCTGAGAGCTCCTTTTATTCCTGAAATTACTGGAAATCCGGTCGAAATCTCTCTTTGAATCGGTAAATCTACTACTCCGGAATCAAATCCCTTTCCAGCGTGAACTTGTGTTATCGTATATAAAAAACATACGTTTCCTTTCATAGTTTCCTCCTTATAGCGGTATTTCTGCATATCGGTATTTCTGCAAATTTTCCGAATCCGTAATGATGGTAGTAATCTGTCAGACTATCAATGTCTCTTTCTATAAAGTAGGTACTGCCTGCGGGGACTGCTTTAAACATAGTACTTACTTCTCTTTTTTCAGAATCCCAAAATCCTATTGTTTCGCTTTTATAATTTGATATAGCTGTTATGCTGTCATTTTTTTCAGGTATTATCCCATTTTTGAAGCAAGCAGGAGTCAAAAGCACACAACATTTTGATTCATTGTGTATTTTATCAAAAAGAGTTGTTTCTATCTCTTTTATTTCTAAAGTGCAGATACGACTTTTAGTGCCTATATTTATACTTTTTATTTTTTCTAAAATGTTATCTTCATCCTTTTCTATGAAAAAGCAATATCCTGAATCATTTTTAAAAGTGTAATAAGAAATAGAGTAAAGCATGCCTTCTTTTGCTGTTTTTAAGCCATTTTCAAGAGCTATTCCTATTTTTCTGTCAATCTCAAAAGGCAGTGTTGTTTTTTCGTTTGTTAATGATAGTTCTCCCTTTTTTAGACTTTCAAATTCTTGAAGAGTGATATACTGTTTTTCGGGATCTTTAAGGTTGTTCATTGAATCATACATTATAACGTATAGGTGTTTCTTGTTAATACAAAACTGTGTATTTGTATCAGGATATCCTTCATAAAATTTTTTGTCGTCTTCATTGTACTTTAATATAGAAGGAATCCTAAAGAATATAATATCCTTGTCTTGTGAATGCTCGTATATAAATGGTCCCGTCAGATCAAGTCTGGCTGCTGTCATATGTTCTTTTATATTTTTAAGATTCATCTTTTTTTGTCTGTACAGTTCTCCGTAAATTGCACCGTAAAATGATTTTGAATTTGGAAAGTGGGTTTCCGCAATAGAAGAAAAGTTTCTTGATGTTCTAAAGCAAACCCAATCGATAGGTTTAATTATGAGTAATTTCTTATTCAAAATTGTTCCCTCCAAAATCATCCGGCATTTTTCTGACGGTATATTCAAATTCTTCAAGTACTTCTAGCATCTCTCTAATTCCGTTCATTTTATCAGTTCTTTCAGTTGAAGTCAGGTAGATATTAAATAATTCGCTAATCTTTTTAATTTCTTCTTCGTTAAGACCCATTCTATTATCTAAAATAAATGGGAGTAAGTTATTTATAAAATCTTCGCAGCTTAGTAGTTCATTGTTTGTGCGCTTCTCAAAACATAGGGTTTCGTAATGATACTTTATTTTTGCAATTAAATGTTTTGTGGAACGTTCGTTGTAAAAATCAAAAAAATCTGCCACTTTGCTTAGTATATCAAAATCACCTATATCCCATTTTGATACTGTATTTGAAAAGACACCTGTTCCTCTTACAGAGCCTATTGCAAAAGAGTTGCGTCCATACCTTTTGGCTTTCTTTTCAAGATTTCTTACATAATACAAAGATGTCTTTAAGTTGAATTTAGGCTTAGTTGAGACTATACCTGCACTCATGGTGGCTGAAGAACTCATCATATTGTACATTGGCATATCGGTCGTTTTATCATATGCCCATCCGTTTTTAAAAATATAGTTATCTAGTTCAAAATTATTTCCGGAATACAATTTTCTNNCTGCACGCAACACCTTATTTGAAGGGAACATTGCAAGGATATCATCTCCACCTATATATATAAGCATTCCGGAGTATTTTTTTACTAAAAGCGGAACAAGATTTGAAAAGGAATTTAAGGTTCTTGAAAGAGTACGGTGATATGAAGGACTTATAAGCCTTTTTTCGTTTTTTAAAGTATTCAGATAGTCATTGTTTTTTTTATTTAATTTTTCAATTACTTTTGAATGAAATCTTTTTTCTAAACTAGGAGCTTTTTTTCCGGATATCCATTCTCCCATGCTATCTCCACTCATCATAAGTATTGATAACTTGTAACCATCACTCAGCTCTTCTGGACTTTTAATGTTCTTAAGGTTTTCGTAAGCTTCTTCATATGATTTTTGGTATTTAAGATAGTCAATAAAATATCTTTTTATAAAGCTTATCGCTGAAAGTTTTTCTTCTTCTATGTAACTCTTACCGTCTTTTTCATAGTTGTCAGTTATTAGATAAAGTGCTTTATTATTTCCGGAAATATCATCTCCTGGAGAAGCGAATTCCTCTATGTTTTGTTCGAACTCTCTGGTAGATTTTCGTAATGAATGTTTTATAGTGAGAAGTTGAGAAGCAAGTCCATAAAATGTTGCTCCTTTAGGTGCATAAGTATTTGGAAGTTTCTTTATTTCATCTATGAAGGTACTTTCTGAATGTAAATACTCTTTAGCGGTTTTTATTATTGTATCGCTGTTATTTATTTCCTGCGAAACTATAAAAATTGTTGGAAATTCCTCCACTTGTTTATCCCAAAATTGTTCCCAGTCTTGAATTTTGATTTTTTCGTTTGTAAAAACATGCTCGAATTGTTCGTTATTATATTTCTTTGTAAAACTGGAAACAGTATGTTCTTTAAAATAAGAACTTATATTCCTCATTTCGTTTTTTATAGCGTCAGGAATATTATTTTTTAAAGTGTCAATGTCTTTCTTAGGTACTATTGCAGTAAAAACGTTTGGTATGCATGCAACATCATATTGAACTCCTGTTTTTTCAGGTAAATTGTAGTCCTTTTGAAGGAAATAATTTCCTCTCATACAAGGGAAAACTATACAGTCAAACCCATAGCGTTCGCCAAGATATTTTATTCCAGAATAGACAAGATACGAAAGAAGATAACTTCCAACCTTTAAATCTATTATTTTTCTTCCTGCGGCAATAAATTCTCGAACAGGACAGACTGAGACCGTAATAAGCGAATAATTAGCGGTTGTTATGCTGCTAAAAGCTGCTGTTGTTTCAAGATGATCTATTATGCTGTGATCTGGAATTCTTGTATCTGCAGGCAACATGTAAGAGCCTTCAGCAAGCGTTGGCATCTCCCACCAAAGGTTTAAATAAAATTTTTGGCACTCATCTTTTGAATTTTTTAAGTATAATGTATAGGGACTATTGTTATTCTTACTTAGGTTACTTATAGTTTTTTTAAAGTTACTATAGGGATCGGACACATCATTAACACCAAGTACTTCTCCTGAAAAAGGATGGATATACGTTGCTTCTCCAAAATCAACAATTATTCTATCGGACGAAGAAGATGATTGTTTTTTTTTCTTTGAATACCAATTTGCTTTTTCATTAGGGAGAGGAAGTCTGTCAGCGCTACTTGCTCTAGAATCAGCGTTT
>DJGH01000026.1:0-1444 GCA_002431635.1 Petrotoga sp. UBA5851 | reverse complement strand
TTTAAATACTTTTTTTAGGACATCCTTGGCTATCTTTTCGTGGCCCTTAATATTTATAATTTTATATATAGGATCATGAAGCAACGCTATTATTTTACGTTTCCAAATTTTTTCATCCGGATTGGTCGACAAGCTTGTTCACCTCTGTAGATTTTTTTAGTAATTGTGATTTTTCCAATTCTTTTTTCAGTTCATCCTGATCATTAAACGGTATTCCTTGGATCTTAAAAGTGTTTTTAGAAGAGTAACTAATTTTTTGGTCAGATTGATTTTTATTCTTTTTTGAAAAAGTGAGATTATTTCCCAAATTACTGTTTATAAAAAGAATTCTGTAAAAAAATTTTTGAGAGCTACTATCTTTATGCACAGAAATAAATAATGTAGAGCCCTTTCTGTCTTGGGTGTTTAGTTCATAAAGCTCTTTGAAACGAGCTTTTTTTTCGGAAGCTATTTTGTAAATTACAGGGAGACCAAGTATAGATTGTTTAAACAATATTTTTTCTTTCAAATTATTAGTCTTTAAGTGTTTTATAGCTAGAGAAACTGAGTCGCTATTTTTGCCTTTGCCACGTAGATTTTTTCTAAGTCTTTTGTACTTTCCATCTGCTGAATAGAGTTCATAAAACAAACAATGTATTGTCGAAAAGGAACCATTATCTTCAGTAAAATAGTTGTCTTTGAGGAACATCGGATATGGAGCAATCCCTTTTAAGCTATATGGTTCAGATATAAAACAATCATATTTAACTTTTATAAGTTCTATAAGATAATTTTTAATATTTTCTATAATAAAAATATGCGTTTTCCCAAAAAAAACCTTTGGTAAATCAGAACTTGATATTTCAAAACTTCCAAATCCTTTTCTTGATCTCATACCAAAACCACCGAAGTGTGAAGTAAGTTCCAAAATATAAAACAATAATTTATCAATATCTTCAAATATTTTTTTCTTTATAATAAAAGTAATTTCTATATCTGTATTTTCCTCTATGTAACTTCTTTGTGTTTCTCGGCAAAAAACATATTTATACTTTTCCATAGAAGAAGTCAGACCACATTTCAGTGTGCTTTTATCATAATCAACTAAAATATCAAAAGGTGATTTCATATTTGTTGATCCAAATAGTAATTCCTCTATTTCATTAAGTTTTGTGTAATCGTCTTTAAAGGCATATACCATAGGTAAACATGCTCTAAACCAAAATCTCATTACTCCTCTTATACTCTGAGGTAAAAGACCAGCATCATTACTACTGCGTCCGCTGAAAGTAGGAGTAATAGTCTTTATTTTTACAGAAAAACATTCCAAATGGCTCACCTCGTATATTAATGTAATATTTATAGGCTAAAGTAATTATAATTTTATAATAGGATCAAATATAATGCTTAACAATTCAATACAATGTTATTATAACAAAAAAAATCATAAAAGTTACTAATTTTT
>DJGH01000039.1:30710-41881 GCA_002431635.1 Petrotoga sp. UBA5851 | reverse complement strand
AATACTTATTTTATAATTATATACATTATACCTCTCATTAGTTACTTTTTGGTTAAAATAAAGCTATGTTTAGAAAAAAAAGAAAACATTCCTTTATTCATATCTTAAAGCCTCTATCGGGCTAAGTTTTGATGCCTTGTTGGCAGGATAAATACCAAAAAACAGGCCTATAGCAGACGAAACCCCGAATGCAATAAGGATTGATGGCAGTGACATTACAGCTTTCAGTTCATACTGAGCAGCTAAACTTTCAATAAGCTTTGAAAGACCTATACCAAAAACAATACCTATCACACCCGCTACAAATGTGATCATAATACTTTCAACAAGAAATTCAAGAAGAATCCTTTTGCGCGAGGCACCTATAGCTTTTTTAATTCCTATTTCCCTTGTTCTTTCGGTAACCGAAACAAGCATAATATTCATTATACCAATACCACCTACAAGCAACGATATCCCTGCAATTGCCATGAGAACAAGATTTATCACTCCGGTAACCTGTCCGACCATCTGTGAAAGGGACTCCTGCGCCGTGATGACATACTTCTGTATATTTTTCAGTCTTAAGTACAGAACATAGTTTATCTCAAGACAGGCCTTGGCAGATAGACCATCCTTGGCAGAAACAATTATACTGTCAAGAGCTCCGTTGGACTGCCTAATTCTCATATCTCCGGTTGAGTAAGGCAGAAAAACCGTTCTGTCAGCATTGAAGAAAAACTTACTCCCCGTCTTCTTTAATACTCCTACAACCTGGACAGATGTCTTGCGGCCTGACTCGCCGTAGTTTTGATTTAAAAATACTGTTTTCCCTATGGGATCAGACTGTTTAAAAAGTTCAAGGGCAAGATCAGCGCCTATAATGCATACTTTGGAAACGTTTTTTTCGTCTTCATAGTCAAGTATCCTTCCGGCCTGAGTCTCAAGACCCATCATCTCAAAAAACTCCGGACGGCTTGCAATAGTCATGGAATAAACAGTTCTTTTCTCATACTGAAGTTCAAGCCCGGGGCTTAAAACCGGAACCACATACTTTACACTCGGTGCCATGCTTCTTATATTGTCTACATCCTGAACAGAAAGAGCATTTTTGACTGACGAAAGAGACATCCCTCCATATCCGCCCATATAGCCTTGTTCTACAAGTATTACATTCGAACCAAGTGAGTTCATCATCTCACTCACTCTGCTGGTTGTACCCTGTCCAAGTGCAGTAACGGTTATTACCGCCATAACTCCGATTATTATTCCAAGCATCGAAAGAAAGGTCCTCATCTTATTGGTCAAAAGCGACCGCATAGTTTCCTTAAGTATTTCCAACGCCGGTCACCTCTATCTTTTCAATAAGACCATCTCTCAGTCTTATCAGCTTGTTCCCTTTTTTAGCCATATCAGGATCGTGTGTAACTATAATTACAGTCTTGCCCAACGAATTAAGCCTGCCGAATATTTCAAGTATCTCCTTACCGCTCTGGGTATCAAGGTTGCCTGTGGGCTCATCGGCAAGTATTATTGAAGGATTATTTGAAAGGGCCCTTGCTATTGCCACACGTTGCTGCTGCCCACCAGAAAGCTGGTTGGGACGGTGATTTATACGTTCATTCAGTCCGACATCCCGCAAAAGTTCTTTTGCCCTTTCCGTTCGTTCCTTACCTTTGTAGACATTTCCATATATCATCGGAAGCATTGTATTTTCAAGTGCTGTAAGTTTGGGAAGCAGGTTAAAACCCTGAAAAACAAAGCCTATCTTATGATTTCTTACTTTAGCAAGCTGGTCTTCGTTCATCTTTGAAGTCTGCGTGCCGTCTATGGAAATTTCACCACCGGAAGGCCTGTCAAGACAGCCTAGTATCTGAAGTAAAGTAGATTTGCCGCTTCCTGAAGGTCCCATTATAATAACATAATCCCCGTATTCAATAGAAAAAGATATATTCTTCAGGGCGTGAACCTGGACATCGCCCATCTTATAAACCTTTGAAATTTCTCTAAACTCTATTACAGGCATCGTATCCACCCTGCTTACAAACAGATGCGTAATAACCCTTTCCAAGATTTTCCGGAACAGGAACATCCGGACTTTCTTCTATTATTATCTCTGTTCCTTCTTTTATGCCTTCAAGTATCTCAACTACATTAACCGTACGTTCGCCAGTTTTAATATATACTTTCTGCTTTACACCTTTTTCATCCATTACAAGAAGATACTCACCTGAATCATCTGAATACACGGCTCTTACTGGAACAACAAGAATATTCTGTTTATGCATCAGCAAAACTTTTATTTTGCAGCTCATGCCCGATATTACTCCATACTTCGATGCATCCTCATCAAAAGAAATCTCTACCGGAACAGAAACCATACCTCCAGAATTCGCAGCTGAAGGGCTTACATAGCTTATATACCCGCTTATCTTTACATTCAGCGAAGAAAACTCTATTATTACCTTGTTACCTTTCTTTATTACCGGTATGTCCAGTTCGTCTATGGAAGCCTTAGCCATAAGACTTGATGTATCGACTATACTTACAAGCTCACTACTTTGTGAAGAATACTCCCCAACTTTGGCAGAAACGCTTTTTACTGTCCCGTTGGCAGGAGATTTTATTATCACATTATCCAGATTCTTTTTAGCCAGATCCAGATCTATCTTTTTCTGCTGTACATCTATGGGAGCACCTGAAAGCGAGCTTTCGTAATCTCTGTAGGCAGCAAGATACTTTGAACGCAGCCCGGTTTCACTCAGTCTCACCAGCGGATCACCAACTTTAACAGTATCTCCCTGCTTTACATAAACCTGTTCTATTTCCTCATTCATCTTAGAAGTTATTTTATAGATATCTGCATCAACACTTCCGAACAGTTCAACAGCATCAGGAATCTCTTTTTTTTCAACCCTGTAGGTTAAAAAATAACCACCGGTATTTCCATTCTGAACCAACTGATTTTGGCCGGCATCAGCGGTACCGCTGCTGCCTTTGAAAAGTTTTATTGCCGCAAATACTATTAAAATCAAAATTACAATCCAAATAATGATCTTGCTGCGTTTTTTCAAAGCGTACCTCCTCCTGCAGACAATCCGTACTCCTGCAAAAGTTTAACGCAGGTAAGATACATACTCTGCAAAGTTTTTTCATAGTCAAGTTTTTTTGATAAATGTTCATAAGATCCCAGATCATACTTTTCCTTGGTAAGAAATCCCTTTTCCATAAGAAGCTTGTTTTTAGCAAGTTCTGCAAGTGAATCATCCATATTGGCTTTACTTGCAGACAACTCCATTTTATATATTTCAAGATCCTTTTTTAACTTCTCAATGCTGCGCTGCGCACTCTCTTTTGAATTAGCTGTCTGCAGCACAGCTATCTCGTACTGCGAAATCCTGTTGGAGCTTTCAACGGATTTGCTTGAGCCTGTACCTTTTTCAAAAAATGAATATTCAAAGCTCACTCCTACATGCCATTTTAAATTATCTAAAAAATCTATGCCAAAAGATATTACCGGATTAGGAAGATACGGCAAAAACCACATTTCCTTCTGGCGTCTGGCTATATCCTCCTTCAACAATGATGAAGAAAGCTCCGTTTTGTTAAAATCTGTCTGGGTACAGCTCTCAGAAATCAGAACCATCTCTTCACAAATCTGAACTGCCTGACTGTACAGATCTGCGGAGTATTCAAGATTCAGCCCGTTAAGAATAAGTTCGTTATTTATAATGGATTTATTCAGATCGGTAAGCTGCTGTCTGTAAGCTTTTTTCTTTTCGGAATCATTTTCATTTTCATATAGTACCTTTGTCACACAGACTCTACCGTTAAGAAGTTCTCTGGTTGAAAGGGCATTATGATAACTGAAAATATCCTGTAAAAGCTGGTTGAAAATATCCCATCTGGTTTTTTCTGCCGCATTTTTGCTCTGTAGCACATTCAGCTCAGCCTGCGGAACCTCAAGGTAAAATTCCGTGAATATTGGTCTTGAAACAGTAAGGTTGAAGTTTTCAAACTTTCCTGCACAAGCGGTAAGGTCGTATACATAAGGAAGACTTAATCCTATGCTTGCTCCCAGAATCTTGACAAAGTTGGCTTTTACGTTTAGCCTTATACTTTTATGTCCGTTAATAGGATCCTTATTTTCAAGGCCATTCTTTCCGAAAATTATCTGATCAAAGCCTGCAGTTATTCCGGGAACCCAGAAGGATTTCTTTTCATCAAGAGTACGTACTGCCTGTTTCAAAGAGTTTTCAGCAGCCATGAAGGCAGTACTTTTTTCTACTCTTTCATTATAAATTTCGGTTATCCCACCGTAAGCAACAGTTGTAATGATAATCAGCATTGCTATGAAAATTTTTTTCAAAGAACTGCCTCCCCGACAGAAAGACCACAGTTCAGAATTAAAGAAACAAGTGCTTTGATATACGACTTTATGTTTTCGTTATATGCCTTCTGAGCACTCATATACGATATTTTCTGATTAATGTTGTCTTTTTCCGAAACAAACCCTTTTTCAAAACGTTTCTGGCTGTCTTCGTAAACACTCTGCTTAATCTGTAGCTTCACACCACTGCTCTGCAAGGAGGAGTAGAGCGAGCTGACTGTTGCCAAAGCATTTTCGTAACTTTCAGATACGCTGTCTTCTTTATTCTTAAGATTCATCTGAGATATCTCAAGTTTTATTTCAAGCCCTCTTTTTTCATAGTATGATGAGTTGGACGAAAGGTTCTGCAGGTCATATTCTGCAAGCTGAAGACTTATCTGCTGGGCCTTCAAACTCAGATCATTTTCTTTGAACGCTTCATATGAAAAACCATAATCTTTATAGTTACACGGCTTTACTTCGTAATCAGCGAACTCCGTACCGGTAGCCCTTTTGAAAGCTGTAAGCGCATCATTATAATCCTTGCGAGCCTTTTCTTCCTGACTTTGGGCATCTATAACAGCTACTTCAGAATCTTTGAGCGAGTTGAGCGATATCATACCTTTTTCAAACGAAAGCTTAGCGTTTTTATAATCATTTTGGACAATTCCAAGCTGAAGCTGAGAAATTTCAAGCTCTATCTGAGAAGCTTTTACGGCAAAAAAAGCATCGGCAATCTCGGAATAAAAATCAGCCTGTCCTTTTCTATATGATGATCTTTCATTAAGCATGGAAATCTCCGCCGAAAGAAGAGTCTTTTTATTTGATGATTCTATAAGAGCTTTTTCATAGTCCATCTGTGCACTTTCAAAATTAAGCATGGTCATTTTAATGCCCTTGTTGCTGTTCAACGCATTTTTGAACAGTTCACCAATCGGATTGGTGAAAGAAATTACTGCAAATCCTAAAATCATAATGATGAAAAATGTTTTTTTCATTTAAGTTTCTCCTCTCTTTTATATTATCATTTGTCATTTTACTGCTAATTACTTAAAGGCATCTTAAAAACCGGTACCTTATAAGAATAGTTCGCCCAGTATGATGTTTTAAGGTCTAGTATGAAATAGACCGAACAGGACATCTTCTGGTCTTTAAAGTTATAATTTAAGGTGCTTTCGACTGAAAAACCGTTTAAACCTCTTTTGCCGTCAAACATATTCCAGTAAGGATAGTATAGATCTCCGTAAAGTGTTGCTCCCGCCAAAGTATTCCCAAGACTGTCATACTCAAAGAAGGGTGTCAGTCTGAAGTTATACAGATAAACCGGTTTAAATATTCCTACACTAAAATAATGTGAATTTTTAGTATTGTCGTATAGATAGTATCCGCTCAAAGCAACATCGTATAGGCTTATTTTGTTTATAGAGTATGGATTTTGAAAGAGTTGAGCCTGTACACTTACTTTTTCAGGAGTGATTCCGTTAGCTGATCCGGCAGCTGCCAGCTTCAGAAAGTACATGTCTTTAAGATAAAAAGAAAAATCTTTACTGACTTCAAGGGCTGAATGCAAGTTTTTTTCGTAGACAAGTTTTACATCCACCGCCGCCAAGGTGTTGAAGTACATCTCCAAGTTGTGTTTTAAGGCATCTTTTTTAAAAACAAGACTGTAGTCCATCATATAGTTGTAAGCATCCGAAATTACTATCACGCCCATTCCATAATTAAGAGACAGCTCAGAAAGATTCATCTCTAAAATATCTTCAGAGAGTTCTACATATGGATAAACAATTATATGCTGAGGCTTTTCAAAGTATTTTTCACCAGAAATGTTGTTCTCACCGATAAACCCAGTACTTTCAAATATAAAAGCCTGTGGTGAAAGCTTTTCTTCCCCTCTTGACAGATTAAGATCTGTTTGAGAGATATAATAACCCTCCCAGTCATATGAAAGAAAGTAAAGCTTATCTCCCAAAACCGCAGGAGAAAAAGCCCCCATCTCTGAAAATGTTATCTGCCTGACAGTCATGTCCTGCGGATCAAGACTGAATATATTAAAAATTCCGTTATAGTTCTTAGTGTAAAAAAGCTTTCCCTTGGCATATGACAGATCGGCTTCATAGCTTTTATCGTCTGTAAGTCTTTGCATAGTTTCGTTCTTTCTGTCATAACGGTATATGTCCGACTGTCCGTTGTATGTGAGTGATAAGTAGATATCCTCTTGTGTACCGCATACACTATTCATAACGTACTTGTCCCAGCCAAGGATCTGAACCGCTGTCTTTTCAAGTAGATCATATACAAAAACTCCGCTCAGTCCTTTGTCGTTGGCAGTGTATACAACCGTTCGGCTATCCGCAAACCCAAAATTAAGAACTCTTTGGGCTATGAGAGTATCCGATATGGGACAGTCACATTTAATATACAAATTGTTAAAAGCGTTGCCGTCATTACTTATAGTTTTTGAAAATATTACCTCTCCGTTTGGCGAAACATCAAACTTGCTTACTTCGGGAATAATAAGTTCTTCATTTTTATATACACCTGCTCTGGAAAAAGGCATAACCTTATAAGCATATAGATTTTTACCGTCAGTTCTGAGGTTTCCCGTCCGCTCATACTCTTTTCCAAGCTTTTCATATTTTTGAACTTTTCCGCTTTTATCATTGATACTCATCTGTTCTATATACTTTAACTTAATTTTCTGAAGAAACTCACTCCACTTATCTCCGGTTACCTTTTCAAAAGCACCGGATATACTTGAAAAAAAGCTGCTTGAAGTCAATCTGACTATCTCCCTTAGTACTTCTTCAGAATAAAAGCCGGCTATTTCTTTTGTAAATAAAGCTCCATACATATAGTTGAAGCCTGCCGGGGACCACACCTTAACCTGTGCGCCCGATCCCAGCTCGTATCTGGGGTACTTAGGACTCAAGACTTCAGCTTTAAGGTACATATTAAAAAGATCATTTTCAAACCTTCCGCCAAAGTACTTGCTCTCCATATAAATACTCAGCCCCTCATGAAGATAGCTGGGCTGAGAAGTCATGTTAGATATTTTCTTTATGGTCTGATTCGGTATCCAAGAAATAAAAGGATTGTTCACCATGTTACTGTAAAAAAGATGATTCAGCTCATGGCAAAAAATCATGCGGTTTGAAAGAAAGTTGGAGCTCAAAAGTCCGCTTGAAAAGTCCGCCGTATTGACATACATTCGTATCTTATTGTCAAATCCTACGGCAAAAGCATTTACATAATCAACATCATCAAGCATGTAGACCTTTATACCCTCAGGCCTTACCCCGTAAAAAGAAGCATAGTCCTCATATACAGAATCGGCAGACTCCATTATATCCTGAACATAAAAGTAAAGCTCCTCTTCATAAATATACTCAAAGTACTTGGTTTTAAGTGTAAGAAGCTCTTTAGGCGGTGTAAATATCACAGTATTTCCGAAAAAAACAGTTCCGACCAGAAGAAACAGAAAAAGCACTTTCAGACTCTTGCTTTGTGGACTGACCATACCTCACAACCTTTCAAACGGATTAAAGGCTTTGCCGCCCTGAAGATACGCAAGCGCTATCTCCTTGAAGTTGGGATATCTCCCCGCATCCTCGGAAGTTCTTATAAGAGTTCCTTCATTGAGAAGACCTATAACATCCCCGTGAGGAATCCTCTCACCTTTTTCCACAATCCTGTGCGATGCCTTGGCGTCGTCTATCGTATCAGTATAAAGGACCTTTCCTTCGTTTATTATGGCAAAAGAAGAAGCAATCTCCTCCAGTTCATAGATCTCATGTGAAGAAATGACTATGGTCTTATTCTCACTCAATACAAAATCATGAAGCATATTAAGAACCTCATGCCTTATTACCGGGTCAAGATTCTGAGTCGGTTCGTCNNCAAGGATAAGCAGGTCAGCTCCGCTTGCCATATCAAGAGCAAGATAAAACAGAGTTTTCATACCCATAGAAAAAGTTTCCACCCTGTCTTCAAGATTAAATCTGTAATGCATCATAAAACTAGCAAAAATATTTTCATTCCATCTGGGATAAAGCATCTTCCAGAGTTTAAGATAATCTGCTCCCTTAAACCGCTTAAAGGTTAGGCGGTCTTCTGTCATCACGGCTATCCTTTCCTTCAGCTTTGAACTGACGGGAGAGGAAAAAACCTCAACTTTTCCGCTTTCAGGCATAAGCTCGCCGAAAAGGCATCTGATCGTTGTGGTTTTACCCGCACCGTTTGGTCCTATAAGCGCAAATATCTCACCTTCCTGAACTGAAAAAGATATATTGTTGAGAATATGCTTGCTGCCAAAACTTTTATTGACATTTTCAAGATTTATAATCATTTCTGAATTCCCTTCCTTTCAAACAGATAAAATGAAAAGATAAAAACCACCGCCGCAAATGCCGCAGAAAAAAGAAGATTGCCGTTATGGACAGGACTTATGTAACTGTAAAAATTAGTCCACTTCGGTCCTATGGCTCCGAATATGGTATCGGCAAAAAACACTAAAAGCGGGATGCCAAGATTATCCAAACCGTATAAAACAGCCACCATAGAAACTCCGTAATAAAAAGCACAAAAAATAACACTCTTTAAACACTCCACCATAAGATAGGCTATCTTAACTCCCAGCAATGCTCCGCCTATAAACTGGGTTGAAATGCTTACTGCAAGTACGAAAACAAATCCGGATAAAAATATTTCCCTGTGCGAAAAAGGCAGGGATATTAAGAGCGAAAACCTTTTGTTGTGTATATCAAAAGGCAGCATAAGACAGATAAGAAGAAGCAGGAATATAACACGTCCGTAGAAGTTTGGTATAAACAGAAGCAGGGATAAAATGGCTATCAGACCTGCTTTATCAGCAATTTCCTTCATAAAATAAGCTTCTATTTTTTTCAGCATTCCTTCCATACCTCCTCAATAAGAAGACCAAGCATCTGAAGATCTATTTTTTTTGTCTTTATATCCCTCACAAATTCCATTATCTGTTTGGGAATATCCGGATCTATTATAACATCTGAAGTTATAAAGTATCCTATTCCGTGCTTGGCCTCCACTATCTTTTCGAACTGGAGGTACTCCAGTGCACGCATTATGGTATTCATATTCACACCGAAAATATTTTCCATTTCCCGCACCGGCGGCAGCTGGCTTCCGTCTGTAAATCTTCCGAGAAATATTTCTTTTTTTATCTGATTCATTATCTGAAGATAGGCAGGAACACCGCTATGCTTATCTATCTTTGTCAGCATACAGATCTCCTCCTAGTATAACGTACTCAAGACAGTCACTCCGTCCTGAGTTCTTATATCGAGTGTCCCCTCATTGTTTCTAGGCTGCATTACTTCTATCCTTCCAGAGTTTGAACTTATACTCAGAATACGAACCCCTTCCCAGCCGTCGGTATACTTTATCCTGCCGTTGGCGTAAAGACTGTCTATATTAAATGTTTTTACCTCAGAAACATTAAGATCCAGCTCACATATGTTTCCGTTTATTATCATTTTTTCGGCTTTTATCGTTCCCTTTGCTTTAAGATCGTCAGCAACTAAAATAACTGTTTTTTCGGCGGTAAGGGTAGCATCCAGAGTACATACCTGAGTATCGGCACTTACTCTCTGTGCATAAAACTCTCCCTTGATGCTTACGGCAGAGTTTTGCATATCAAGAATTTCTATCCGTTCACCTCTTGGCAACAAGATAGTTGCTGCTTCGGACGTGTTCCTGATATAGTCCAGAGCGCTTATATTATTGACATCGCCTTTCTTTTTGAATGCAACCTTTCCCATGGCACGCGGATTATTTTCATCAGAACTGAAAATTATATTCAAAGCGCCGCCGCTCACCCTATAACTTAACGCAGGCAACAATACACCGTCCTCTACTACGGTATAGCCTTCATGCGAGTACTCGGACTCCCAGTCCGAAAAGTAAATGTACCTCCATGAAGAACTGTTGAAAAATCTGCTCACCAGATTGTAGTCCCTGGAAAGGGCAAGAAACAGCACCGGAATGATTACAAAGATAACCGCAAGTACTATGAAAAGCGTTGAGAACCTTTTAATGTTCATCGCATACAAAAAAATTGCAATACTGCCAAGAATTATCTTCAGCGGCACAAACGGCACCAGAACCGCTGCGAGCGATATAACTATAACTATAAGGAATCTCGCAAGCTTTTCGTATTCTTTCAACACAAGTACACCTCCAATAACTTTAGTGTTCTATAAAATTATAACACTAAAACACATTAATGTCAATCAGAATGCTTATACGTCTGTACGGTAGTTTGACAGTTAAAGGCAAATAAGATGATTGGAAGACATTGAAAATAGAAGTTTTTTTGTCAAGTTATACGGTATAGATATTGCACACCATGATGTAATATAAGTAATGATCAGATGTGAGGTGATGTGCATATGCGTCTGCAAATAAACAAGTTATAATGATCCCGAACAGACTATGAAATAGTTACAAACAAACTAATGAAACAAATTTTGAAAATATCAAAAAAATTTAAGGGTTCAAAATATTGTGCACTTCATAAAATTATTTTAAAACCTCTGATCGCTTTTTTATTTTGCTTTCAGAGGTTTTTTACTCTTAGCACTGTCAAAGATCGGATTTTATATTCTTACTTATATATTCAAAAAGTTTTCTTGAAAGGTATACTTATACTGTTCCGGCAGGCTGTGTGGTAGATGAAGGCAGCAACTTACCAGACTCATACCTTATCTTGTAAGTATGATAGAAATGCTGGGAAACGGTTCCAAAGCGTAAGTCGCTTTTATTCTCCCCTTCAGGGGAGTACGGC
>DJGH01000039.1:0-30650 GCA_002431635.1 Petrotoga sp. UBA5851 | reverse complement strand
CTTCGGCGCCACCTCATTCCTTGCAGGAATGCTTCAAAGGAGGATTTTTTATCACATAAACAAACTGACCTCCTATTTGTTGGATTTGTGATCCAGCTCTCGGGGGTCAGTTCATAACAGAAAATTTTATTTATTGAAATATCCTTTCATTTCAAGGGTTGAAAAGTCAAAGGGAAATTTAACCGGACTGCCTGTCAAAGAAGATTTGTAGATTGCAAGTATAGTTTGAACAGCTTTTTTTCCTTCTTCACCGTTTATAAAAGGTTCTCTTCCTGTTGTAACTGCTTCGCAAAAATCTCTGTAAAGAGGAACATGTCCGTTTCCGTAAACGGTATCCGGATCTGGAAGGTTCTGAAACGGATGGGAATTTTCGTTTTCAAACCTCCATGTTTCGATTTTGTTCACGGCCAATCCACCTATCACAACTGTTCCGTTTTCTCCGAATATTGAAAGTTTCTCGTCAAGATTTTTTTCATAGACATTAGATGTTCCTTCGAGAATTCCTACCGAACCATTTTTGAATTTTATTACTGCTCCGCCAAAATCTTCTGTACTTATGTAGTCATGGTTAAAGTTTCGTATAACACCGTTCACTTCTTCAACTTCGCCACCAAGCATCCATATGAGCAGATCTGTGTTGTGCGTGCATTGGTTCATCAGAGTTCCTCCGTCCATTTCCCATGTGCCTCTCCAGCTTGCCTGTTTGTAATAGTCACGGTTTCTATTCCATCTTACTGATGCCTGTGCATGGAATATTCTGCCAAAACCTCCTGATTCAACCTTTTTCCTAAGTTCCTGTATCGGAGCGTTAAAGCGGTTCTGAAAACATACTCCAAGCTTGAGTCCTCTATCTTTGGCCAGTTTTATCATCTTGTCCATATGTTCGGTAGAAAGTGCCATGGGTTTTTCCACCAGCACATTCTTGTCCATGTACATACAGTCTGTGGCAACCTGATAGTGTAGTCCGCTTTCTGTGGCTACTGCTACTGCCTGAATGTTTTCGCTTTCAAGCATCTTTATGTAATCGGTATATACTGACGGTTTTTTAGTGACTGCTGCACTGTAGATTTGACTTGCCTGTTCGGCTTTTTCTTTTTTTATATCGCAGACAGCCACAAGATTAATAATATCTGCATTTTCAATGCACGCTTGTATATGTTTTTTTGTTCCGATTCTTCCGCAGCCGATAATTGCAAAATTCAGCATTATTACCTCCGTTTTTACAGAATAAACAGATTTTTTCTGTCTGTTCTCATATTTTTGGTTACATTTTTTGTATCGAAAAGGATCTTGGCATTATCTGCCACAAACCCGTAATCTACAGTAGTATGTCCTGTTGTTATTACAACTGCATCCATATTTTCTATAAGGTCTTTAGTTAATGGTGATGAGTAATATTTTTTATTGTTATGACTGAACTCAGGCACAAAAGGATCATGTATGATTACTTGGGCATGCCTTTTTTCTAGGTGTTCAATAACTTTAAGCGCCGGTGATTCTCTCATATCGTCTATATCGTTTTTGTATGCAACTCCAAGTAAGAGGATCCGTGAGCCGTTAAGACACTTTTTATTGTCGTTGAGTATCTCCGAAAGTCTTTCTACAACATACTCAGGCATTGAGTCTGTAATATCTCCTGCCAAATCTATCATGGTTGTATGAAAATCATATGCCCTAGCTTTGTACTGAAGGTAAAACGGGTCAAGCGGTATGCAGTGACCGCCTATGCCAGGTCCGGGATAAAATGGCATAAATCCGAACGGTTTAGTGGATGCTGCCTGGATTACCTCCCATATATTTATGTTCATCTTATTGCATATAATGGCCATCTCATTTATAAAAGCTATGTTTATGAGTCTGAATGAATTTTCAAGGATTTTGGTCATTTCTGCTTCTTTAGGTGATGTAACCGTAAAGACCTGTGCCTGCAGAACCCTTTCATAAAGAGCTTTGGCATGTTCTGTACATTCTTTGGTTACTCCTCCGACCACCTTAGGGGTATTTTTGGTTTTAAACTTTATATTGCCCGGATCAACTCTTTCCGGACTGAAAGCAAGATAAAAATCTTTCCCAACTTTTAATCCGCTTTCTTCAAGAATGGGAAGCATGACTTCTTCTGTTGTTCCAGGATAAGTGGTACTCTCTAAGACTATGAGCATATCCTTGTGAAGTCTTTTGGCTATATCTTTTGTAGAGTTTATGACATATGAAAGATCTGGCTGTTTGAACTTATCAAGAGGAGTCGGAACACATACTGCTACGGTATCGCATTCCATTATTCTTTCAAAGTCAGTTGTAGCTTGTATCTTTCCCTCTTTAACAAGTGCCTGGAGATCTTCGTTTACAACATCTCCTATATAATTATGACCTGCATTGACCATATCAACTTTACTTTTCTGAAGATCAAAACCTATTACCTTATATCCTGCCTTTGCCTTTTCAACTGCCAGGGGGAGTCCTACATAACCAAGACCTACCACGCCCACTTCAGCTTTTTTGGAAAGTATCTTTTCCATTAATGTCATATAATTCCTCCTTATATCCCTTTAAAGAAATCTTTTATATTCTTTACCACATACTCTTGTTCTTCTACTGTAAGTTCCGGAAAAATGGGAAGAGCAAGAGTTTTTTCACAAGCCCTTTCGCTGACAGGAAACTGTCCCTCACTGCAGCCAAGATAATCAAAACATTTTTGCATATGAAGACTCCTTGGGTAGTATACGGAAGTTCCTATTTCTTTTTCCTGGAGATACTCAGCAAGTCTGTCCCTTAACAAATGGTTTTTATCTGAAGAACCTTTAAGAGTAATAACATACTGATGATATACATGTGATCTGTCTGCAAAGTACTCCGGATATACTATGAACTCATCTAATCCTGATTCCTGAAAGAGTTTCTGATAGTTATTCGCAATGTTGAGTCTTTTTTCTATCCATGAATCAAGGTACTTAAGCTTTATACGTAAAATAGCAGCCTGTACTTCATCAATTCTGGAGTTATAGCCTATCTCATCGTGATAGTATCTTTTGGCCGCCCCGTGTACCCTGAGTTTCTTTACTCTCTGTGCAAGTTTTTCATCATTGGTTATAACCATTCCGGCATCGCCGTATGCTCCAAGATTTTTAGTCGGAAAGAATGAAATGGTTCCCATATCTCCCACTGTTCCTGCAAATTTCTTGCCTATTTGCCTGTCATGCCACACGGAACCAATCGCCTGTGCGTTATCCTCAATTATTTTTATACCGTACTTCTCTTTTATAGCTTCAAGCCTTTTCAGATCAAGAGTCTTACCGAAAAGATGAACAGGAATGAAAGCTTTTATTCTGTCTTTTTGTGGATGAGTTGTAAGAATATCTTCAACCATATCCAGATCTATATTGTAATACTTTTCAGTAACATCTGCAAAGACCGGTAAAGCACCGTTTCTGGTTATGCTGCTTACAGTGGCAAAAAAAGTATACGGTGTTGTAATAACCATATCTCCCTGCTTCAGATCCAGTGAATGAACTGCAAGCAGAAGTGCATCTGAACCGTTTGCAACTCCGACAGCATGTTCACAGTGAAGATACTGTTGTATTTCTTTTTCAAGCATTGTAACGTTCTCACCCAAAATAACGTGTCCCTGCGAAAAAATCCCGTCAAGAGTCTGCAGAACTTCCTGCTTAATCTTTCCGTACTGCCTGGTCATATCAAATAGAGGTACTTTCATCCTTATTCCTCCTTTACCAGCGATACGTTGCCTGTATCGTCTATTTTAAAGATAAATATATTTCTCAGATTATACTTTTTTGCTTTTATAAGAAGCTCTTCAGAGTGTTTGAATGAGGCAATTATAACTGCATCATACTTAAGTTTTTCCAAGTTTTCCGGATTAAGAATACTTATACCATAGAGTTTTTCTTCCTGCTTGGCAATAGAGTCGTCTATAAAACCTGCCACATTTATTCCTTCACTGGTAAGCACCTTAAGGACTATCCCACCGACAACTCCTGCTCCATAAAGCAGTATAGAACTGAAATCAGATCGTTCAAGAGTTTTCAGTACATTATCAAAAGATTTTTTTGTTTCAAAGTAGATTCTGGATACTTCATTTATGAAAGAAACTACGAGAAATTGGAGTCTTTTCTTTCCATCTGCGGTTATTTCATAGTTCATCTGGCGTCTGTTTTCACCAGTCTTAACAATAAACCTCCGGTCTTCAAAATCTTTCAGATAACGGTTTACCATAGACGGTACTATCCCTACCCCTTTTGCAATGCTTTCTTGGGAGACTTGGGGATCTTTTGATATCATCTGAAGAATTGTCATTTCCCTGAAATTTGGTGAAGGATTGAAAAAACCATACTCTTCAAAGTTAAACACAGACACACCTCTTTTTTCATTCATTCACTAAGTGAATTATAGTATAAAAAAGAAATTTTGTCAACTTTGAAAATTTCTTTGCTGTATGATCAGTATAAAATATTGATTGCATTAAAAACCTTCCAAGAACACTAGCTGGTATGTTATTAACATACCTTAATCAATGTATATTTTTCCTTAATCTTCTTACGGTAAAGTAAACTATATTTCTGTAGGAGGTACTGTAAATATGAAAAATTCTAATGCATTAAAAAAGTTACTGAGTCTGGCATTTGTTGCTTTTTTAGTAATGAGTATCCTACCTGTCACATCTTTTGCGGCTCAAGCCAACAAAGTATTACTCAGTTATAATGCGCAGTGGAGCTATTCGGACATTGGAAAGGATTTAGGTACTATTTGGCTCAGAGACGATTATGACTATTCAGAATGGAAAAAAGGAAAAGCCCCTTTTGGTTTTGGAGATGCAGTTTCAGAAACTAACCCTAATATTCCATTGGCAACAGAGGTAGGTTTCGGTCCTAATGAAAAGAACAAATATATGACAACTTATGCTAAAACTGAAATAGACGTAGGATCTTTAGCTGGTTATAAAGTGTTACAAATATATGTACATGTCGATGATGGTGCTGTAGTTTATTTCAATGGACAGGAAGCTTTTAGAAAGGGTATTGGTAAAGATGTGATCGTAAATTATAATACACCGGCTAAGTTTTCGGCCAAAGAAGAAACATTTATCATGCCTATTTCTGCACTCAAAGATGGAAAAAATATTATTTCCGCTGAAGTGCATCAGGACGACGGATATAGTTCAGATCTCTGGTTTGAACTATCAATTACTGCTTTAGTAGAAGAACCGGTACCTATTGACTACAGAAAAACCACTATTCCAAACCCAGATGTTAAAGTGGGTGAAGTATCAAGAGTAGTTCTATCCTTTAAAGGCGATACCAAAACATCCAAAGGTTTTACGTGGTATACATCACAAGCATCTGCAAATAGTGATTTGCAAGTAATCGAAAAAACCAATGAAAAAAAGCCAAGCTTTGATGGGGCTTTAAAATTCAAAGGTACAGTTCAGAAGTCAACTAACGCACCTGAATTTTTAGTACATAAAGCCGAGGCAACAAGATTGAAGCCAGATACTGAATATCAATTCAGAGTCGGAGATGCCACATTAGATTTATGGAGCAAAGTAGGTACATTTGTAACAGCAGGCGATGATGCCAAGTTCACATTCTTTAATGTTGCTGATTCTCAGGCAAAAACGGAAGAAGAAGCTATCCTTTCTGCAAACACTTTTAAAAGTGCATATAAGACTGTATCTAACTCAGATTTTATGGTGCTAAATGGAGACATTGTTGATACAGGTTCAAAAGAAGAGCAATGGGGATGGGTTCTTAATCATTCTGATGATGTTATGTTAAATACTACATTTGTGGCATGTGCAGGTAATCATGAAGACGACCCAGAATCATATATTGAGCACTTCAACATTAATGTTCCTGAAGGTTCAGACACCAAAACCGGTGCATACTATTCATATAATTATGAAAATGTCCATTTCATAGTTTTAAACACCAATGAAGACTCTGAAGAATATAGAAATTTCACACCTGCACAAATTGAATGGTTGAAAACTGATGCAAAGACTGCAAGAGCAAACTCAGACATTGACTGGATCATTGTAACCATGCATAAAGGTCCTTATACAACTTCAAATCATGGCACTGATAAGGATATCATGGATATTAATGGTGTCAGAATACATATTCCACCGATATTTAGTGAGCTTGGGGTAGATCTTGTTTTACAGGGACATGATCACATTTATGCGAGAACAAAGCCTATTAAAGAAGGAAAAGCTGTTTCTGTTAAAAAAGAGATTCAAATTTTTGAAGGTGAAAAAGTAGAGTATTCAGTAAATCCTGATGGAACCATCTATATGATTCCAAGTACGGCGGGACCAAAGGTATATTACAAAAATAAAAAGTTGGATTCTTCATACTATAATCTTTTCGAAGTAGCTAATGAACACAGTGCCGCAAAATACGGCTCAGATCCTAATGATCCAAAAAGACCAGTTAGAAGTCAGATTCAGAACTTTGTAGAAATCAACATCGACGGCAAAAAACTCTCTGCAATTGCCTACGAAATCGATCAGAACATAAACAATGCTAAGCCATACGTAATCGATACTTTCGGAATACTAAAAACCAATGTAAAGCAACTGTCTAGAAATTCTGTAGATGTTATGGATCAACTAAAATATACTGTCAAACCAGGTGATAACCTCTGGAGAATTGGTATTAAATTTGGAACTACTTACCAGGAGATACAAAAACTAAATGAAATTACAGACCCCAGTTTAATCTTCCCCGGACAGATATTCATCATTCCGACAAAGAAGTAGTCCGTCTGAACTCTTGAAAAGAGTAACCATAAAAATTAATGCTTTTAAAAAACCATTGGCAGGAGTCAACTCCTGCCATTTTTTGTGTTGTTATTGAAATTTTGTTATCTGTCAGTCACGAATACCAATAGGGTCTGAAATATCTACGTTACACGAGTATAAATATCCAACAAAACAGACAGCAGATCTTTTAAGTTCTTCTCTGAATGTACGTGCACATAAAAGCATCCCTCCCGGCTACGCTGTACTCCCCTGAAGGGGAGATCTACTCCTCCTTTGAAGGAAGGAGTTAAAACTATTACTTTCTTATGATTACAAGAACAGATTTTGGGCCAAGAATAACTTCTTTTCCTTTTCTTTGAAAGTTGTTGATATAAAAGATATTAGAATTTTCCTCGCAAAGAACTCTTTTTAGCGAAGAAAAATTGTAAATTACCAACGCCTCTTTGTCCTGGTAAGAAAGCTTTATGGAAAGACTTTTTTTCGATTTGCCAAGTATCTGAATCTTTGCGTTTTCAATCCATATATTTTCTTTTCTAAAAAGTATAAGTTTTTTAACGAAAGATAAAAATGAGTTCTTGTCATGTGATTGTGCCTGAACTGATCTGCCTGTGCCAACGGGGTTAAACTTGAATCCTTTCCATTCAGTCTGGCCGTAACCGTATCCAAGCTCATACCACTGTATCGGTTCTTCAGAATCCTCCGTAAAATCTACGTTTTTAAGTTTTCCCTGCATTGCCAGTTCTTCACCGTAATATATAAAAGGTATTCCCGGAAGTGTAAAAAGGATGGAAAAAGCAAACCTTACATCCTTTATACTCCCTAATTCACTGTAAAGTCTTGTCATATCATGGTTAGTAAGAAAGTTGCCAGATTTTGTTACAACCGGATCATCAATGAAGTATGAGGAAAGATTTTTTTCCATTTCATCGGCAAGAAAAGAAGCATCAGTATGTTTCACAGAATCTTTTATACTATAAGAAAAAGGAAAGTTGAAGCCTATTTCAAAAAGTCCTTCATATTTTTTTACAATCTCCGGACTGTCCCACACTTCACTTATAATAACTGCTTCTTTATTTATTTGCAGTATGTGTTTGCGCATTTCTTTCCAGAATGCTATATTTTTATCATGCTGGTATTCAAACCTCATCTTTACGGTATTGTAATCAAAGATATGCTTGGCAGCATCAAGTCTGAATCCGTCAAATCCTTTTCCAAGCCAGAAAGAAAAAACTTCTTTTATCTTTTCCACAACCAAAGGATTTTCAAAGTTAAGATCCGGTGAGCCGGGACCAAAAAGACCGTAAAAATATCTTTTGTCTATGTTATGCCATATCCTAGCATTTCCCCAATGACGAAGCTCATTTATATCCGTTTTCTTATCTGCCCATGTGAAAAATTCTTCATATTCTTTTTCACCCTGCAAAGCATGGATAAACCATTCATGGCAAACAGAAACATGGTTTACAGGAATATCAAGAACTATCTTTATACCTTTCCTGTGAGCTGAAGAAAGTAATTTATCCAGGTCATCAAAGTCTCCGTAAAGGCTGTTGATGCTCTTAAAATCCGATATAGTATAGCCGTGAAACGCAGGCGAACTCATTATAGGCAAAAGCCATACACAGTCTATACCCAGATCAATAAGATAATCCAGCTTACGCTCCATACCATCTAAATCTCCAATTCCATCAGTATTTCCGTCAAAGAAGGAACGTAAATAAAGTTCATAGCATATCATAAACATGCCCCCTTAAGATAATTATATACAGATTATACAATAAAATCCTGACAAGCGGGTATTATTCAATGATGACTCGAAGCATAGGCTGCCTAAAAAGTTTAAAAAGTGTTTGTTAACATGATATAATTATATTAATGATAATTGTTATTAACAAATAACTTATTATTTTTTTGCAAAAAACTCTGGAGGTGGATTATGAAAAAGACGGTTTTCCTTTCACTGCTTGCATTACTGTTTATTTTTGCGCTTTCGTCCTGCAATATAAAAACTTTGGAAATAAAGGCGAAGCCAACCCTGAGTATTCCTGCGGGAGCAACATCGGTTGAATTTTCAGGATATTTGAAAGATATAGAAAAAAGTATTACCGATTCACTGCCCCAGGCCACAGTAACTTCAAAAAACCCCATTACCATAGGTTTTTCAAAAGATCTTATAGACCTTGATACCAATGAATTGTTCAATAGCAGCGAGATTGATTTTGGGCAGGTAAACCAGACAATAAGTGCCGGTTTTTCCGTTCCGTCGATACCTCCTTTTAATCCTATCAATCTGGAACTTCCTTCTATTTCAGCTTCATCCCTTGACCTTTCTGAAGAAATGGATCGTATGGATCTTCCATCATCTGTTACAATACCTTCGATATCCCAGCCTGTCTTTATTCCAAACGGAGGCGGTTCAATTCCTGATATATCACTTCCAGTGACAGGGATTGATTCTTTTGATACAGCTACTTTTTATTCAGGTAGACTTAATATTAAGTTAAAGCTTGTAGCTCCTTTAAATACTAGCGATGAGCTTTATGTAATGCTTAAAGTCATTAACAAAGGCTCAATCATAGTACCCATGTTCAGCTATCAGAATATTGCAGACGGACTCGAGAAGACCTTCACTCTAGACCTTGGTAACCTGACTATGGATGCTAGCGATCTTCAGATTCAGCTTTCATCAATAACCTATTCAAATACCGGAGTTGCAAGAGATACCAGTATAGATATAAGCTTTGACTTTGAGACTGCAAGTATTAAAGCAGCCACCGGCTTAGATTTTGAAAATATCCGCAATCAAACGAAATACTTTAAGCTCGGTGTGGCGTCCGATGCTTATGCAACATGTACCGTAAACGGAAATTTAACTATTGATCTTTCAACTCCCTCCGAATGGACCGGAGTATCCAAAAAGTTTAATATTATTGTTAAGCAGAACAGCAAAGTGCTTGTCTCAGCAACTGACGTAACATCCTTTCCCTTGCAGCTTGACTTATCAAACAAGGATTTAACTACATCTGATCTTAGAATTGAAGCTACGATAACCATGTCAGGCGTGAATGCTTGTTTAGCATTTAATTCCGAAACAAAGATTGAATCTTCGTTCACACCAAACATAGCTTTAACTGCAGTAAAGGATGCAAAACTTGCTCTGAATGAAACTGTGACAAAACCAGAAGCACTTGGAACTGGTACTTTCAAGGCCTCAAGCCTTATAAAAATTCTTCCATCGGGGGTTTCTGTGAATGGTGTAACCGGTGAAGTCTCAATGGGTGAGGATGCCTCGTCGAAGGTACCTCTTTCCATAGATTCACAAGGCAATATTGTGGCAGACCTCTCAGGTAAGAGTATAACTTCTGATATATCGTTCACAGTATCCAAGATAAGTCTTTCAAATATCGTTTCTTCAACACCTTCTGTCAATCCTCAATTTGAAAACATCGGATTTTCGCAGGCAGAGATTTCTCAGGCAGGTCTGGCTAAGAAGATAGATGAAAATGTTGCAATAGCTCAGAATGTCAAAGATATGGTAAACTCTATAAAACTTAAGAGTGGTTCAATTGAGATAACTGTACAGAACGGTCTGCCGTTAAGCATGGACGCTTCGATAACAATGAACGGACTGATAGCCTATGCTTTCAAAACATTTACCAGAGATGCCACCGAAACTTGGACTATAGATCTTGCCGGTAAAACCATCCCTATTTCGGAAATAGACAACTTTGATGTCCATTTCTCTGCGGCACCTCAAGGATATATCAATGACAGGCTTACATTAACTGACATAATGACAGGTCAGGAATATACTCTTGATGCAACAGTTAACGTTACCGGAATTGTCATAGACAATATAAATGTCAAAAATGTTCAGAATAGTGGATTAATAACAGATACAGGCATTGATCTGAGTACTGTTGAGCTTCTTAAAAACATTCTTATAAAAGATATACCTGCATCCATAACTACTTCTATGGATACTGCCCAACAGCAGAATGTAGATCTTACGCTTGATGCTACTTATACAAGCGGACGTACAAACGAAAGTAAGCATGTAACCCTTCTAAACAGCCAGATTGCACTTGGAAACGAACAGAGTACACCTCTGCTTCTTAAAGACATAATAAACGACCTTCCGAAAAATCTGGAAATAGGATATAAGATAAAAACTTCGGAATCTTTTGATATAGCTGCCGGACAGAAGATAAAGGCAGGGCTTTCAATGAGTATACCGATGGAGTTTGAAGTCACACAGGATGCCACTATAACTGATGACATAGTCTTAACCGAAGATATACTGGGCAGGACAGACTCAGAAAAAGAAAAAACCATGAACAGCATTCTCTCCAAGGTAAAAGAGCTCAAGCTCAACTTTGATCTTAACAATACTCTTGGAATGAACGCAAAAATACAGGTTCTGACTAATGACGACAATGAGACTTTAATAAAACAGATTGTAGTAGAAAGAGGAGAAAGCAACCCTGTGGCAGATCTTAGCGATCTGGTTACACAGATTCTTGAAGCTAATCCTTATACTGTGAAGATAAGAGTGGTAATTCCAAGAACACCTGAAAATACCTATTATAGTATTAATGGAGAAGGAAAGATCGACCTGAAATTCTGGGCGCTTTTAGGAACAGATATTGTACTGCCTTTGAACATAGACTGAAAATAAACAGCATAAATATAAATCTTATAAAGAGGTGCGGATATGAAAAAACTTCTCTTAGTGTTTACGGTTGTAATGATTGCAGTTGTTTTTATGGCAAACCCTTTCAGTTCATGGGAAAATGACCTGAATCCTGCTCTTATGAGTTTCAGGAGCAGAGGTTTTATTGAAGTCGGAGTATCGCCTGAAATTAGTATTGACCAGAATTACAAGGCTTTGCCAGACATCATTCGGGATGCAATGCCACCCAACAGTGTCTATACTATTGATTTTAACGATCTTTACACTTCATTGAACGGAAATGATCTTTCACTTTTTGCTCTGACAGAAACCGGTGCACATGCCAGTATACATTTCTGGCCCCTTGGACTGGGAACTTATGCTTACCTTAAAGGAAGTATGGATCTGAGCGTTCCTAACAAACTGATAGATCTAATTGCAAACGGCAATAAAATAAATGAAACTTATACTGCATCATCTCAGATCTTCGGCGATTTATACATAGATGCCGGCGCATACGGTGCATTAAGAAGCGACAGCTTTGCATTGGGAGTAAAGTACGGTTACTTCATGCCTATTGCAAAGTCTCAGAACTCTGTTTACAACTTCAAATTTGATACCAATTCACAGAACAGCACTATGGCTGCAACCCTGACTGGAGACTTCTCATACGTAAGTCCTTTTTCGTACTCTCAGCTTAAGAACTTTTCAGCAGAGGATATCCAGCACGAGTTCCGTAACAAAGCAGGTCAGAAACTTGATATCGGTTTTGTCACCGGAGAAAACAGAAAGCCTTTCCTAGGAGTTTCTTTGAATAATATAACTCTTGTTCCTGCTAAACTTGACAGAAAAAATAATGTAACAGCTACCGCGACAGTATCTTATAATAATCCTCTTTTCGGAGGAAAGGTTGATATTTCTGATCCTGTTATAAAAACTGATGAAACTGTACTTTACGAACCGATACTTGCCGATGCTCCACTTAACATGTCTGCATTCATAAGACTGCCATTTATTCTGGATTGGATACCTTACATTCAGTATTATTTCAATGACTCCAGAGTTGACTGGGGAGTAAACGCACAGGGTAATCTGTTATGGATACTTCCGTTCAATGTTGGATTGGAAAGCATTAACAACAGCTGGAAAGCTTCGGCCGGAATGGGAATAGATATTTATCTCGTACAGCTTTATGCACAGGTTTCAAGCAGAAGCCGAAACTTCGATATGCTTATGAATACCAATAATATGGCCTTTAGGGTAGATATCGGAGTAGGTTTCTAAACAAAAAAATCTTGTTCATATATTCAGCTTTTAAATTTATAAAAATTTTACTTATCTGTAGGATTCATACTTGACAAACCAAAAAAGAATAAATATAATTAAGTAGAATTTGGATTAAAAATTAAGATCGGTTTTTTAACAACAAAAGCAGTTTTTTGGGAGGCTGAACGTTATGACAAGAGAAGAACTTTTTACAAAGGTTAAAGATATCGTTGTGGAGACACTAAACGTTGATGAGGCTGATGTCACCCTTGACGCCTCGTTCATAGATGATCTTGACGCTGATTCACTTGAACTGGTTGATCTTACGATGGCTATAGAATCCGAGCTTGGAATAACCATCGAAGATGAGGAACTTGAAGGAATAAAGACTGTGGAAGATGTAGTTCAGGCGATTGCAGAAAAACTGGACATCGACGAAGAATAACCGAGAATTCGGGGGAGCCTTGCTCCCCTTTTTTATTTTAAATTTTTCGGACCACCATAAGGCATAATAAACACGAGGTGAAAAGTATGGCGCAGAAGTACATTATTGTATCCGGCGGGGTTCTCAGCGGAATCGGAAAAGGGGTGGTATCTTCTTCGATCGCCCGTATAATGAAGGAAGCCGGAAGAAAGGTAAGCAGTTTAAAAATCGATCCTTATCTCAACGTTGATGCAGGAACTATGAATCCCAACCAGCACGGTGAAGTTTTCGTAACCGATGACGGATACGAAGCTGATCTTGACTTGGGTCATTATGAGAGATTTTCAGGCATTAACATGAAGCGCTGCAACAACATTACCGCAGGACAGATATATAAACATGTAATTGAAAAAGAGCGTGAAGGAATGTTTCTCGGTGGCACAGTCCAGATGGTTCCGCATGTCACAAACGAAGTAAAAAACCATATTAAAAGTATTGACACAGATCTTCTTATCATAGAGATAGGAGGAACTGTCGGTGATATCGAAGCAGAGATTTTTCTGGAAGCGGTAAGAGAGCTTTCAGTAGAAACAGGCAGGGAAGACTTTATGTTTATCCATGTAACGTATGTTCCTTTCCTTAAGGTTACCAATGAGTTTAAAACCAAACCCACTCAGCAGTCTATTCAGACTCTGAGAAAAATAGGAATACAGCCGGATATGATAGTTGTCAGGACAGAGAGCGAAATTGACCGTCAGAGTATGGAAAAAGTTTCTCTTTTTGGTGGTGTAGCAAAAGAATATGTAATAAACCTACCTGACCTAGGCAACATTTATGAGGTACCGGAAAAACTTCATAACCTGAATATCCATAAGCTTATTTCACAGAAACTGAGAATAGATGTTTCGGATGAGTTCTCATGGAATCCGCCACGCGTATTCGATGATCTAAAAATTGCTCTCATAGGAAAGTATCTTGGAACAGACGATGCTTATAAAAGCATTCTGGAAAGCATCTTTCTCTGCGGTGCCAGGAAACCTGAGCTCATAGATGCCGAACTATTAGAGGACAAAAGTGAAGACGAAGTAAAAAGGATGCTTGAGCAGTTCAAGGGAATCATCATTCCGGGAGGTTTCGGAAAACGTGGAACCGAAGGTAAAATAAATGCCATCAAGTATGCAAGGAAAAATAAAGTTCCCATCCTCGGAATCTGTTTAGGATTACAGACAATGGTTATTGAGTATGCAAGGAATGTCGCAGGACTTGAAGGAGCCAATTCAACAGAGTTTGATCCTGATACTAAGTATCCGGTCATAGATATTATGGAAGAACAAAAAAAGATTCTTAAGCTAGGAGGAACCATGAGACTTGGCTCTCAGGAAACCAGGCTTTTCAAAAACACCAAAGTATACGATATATATGGTGAAGAAAGAATCTTTGAACGGCACAGGCACAGATTTGAGGTGAATATGGAAAGGTTTGCGGAAATATTTACCACAGCAGACAAAAACGAACCCGGAAAGCTTATGGTGAGCGGTATTTCAGATTTTGTAGAAGTTGTGGAGCTTAAAGACCATCCGTTTTTTATAGGTGTACAGTATCATCCTGAACTTAAGTCCAAGGTAGGAAATCCGGGTCCTCTCTTTGCTGCCCTTGTAGACACCATAAGAAAGATGGAGAAAAAATGAACACTTTACAGTGGATAAGAAAGTACGGACTTCATCTTAAAAAATCATTCGGGCAGAACTTCCTAAATTCTGAGGAAACAGTCCAAAAAATAGTTGATACTGCTCTGATAAAGCAAGATGAAACGGTTATTGAAATCGGTCCCGGAGCCGGAACTATGACAGAAAAACTTGCCGCAAGCGGAGCAAATATTATTGCATACGAGGCTGACCTGTCATTGAAGGAGCTTCTCACTGAAAGATTTTGCAGTTATAAAAATGTACAGATACTCTTTGAAGACTTTCTAAGGGCAGATCTGGCAGTACATCCTCCAAAAGTTAAGTATGTGGCCAATATTCCATATAATATATCCTCACCTATCCTCCAGAAAATTTTTTCATCTGGGCTTGTTTTTGAAAAAGCTGTACTGATGGTTCAGAAAGAGTTCGGAGAACGTATGGCTGCAGTACAAGGAAAAGAATACAGTCCGCTGAGTATATTTGTACAGTACTACTGCACCGTAAAAGAGGAGTTCATTGTTCCGCGTACCGAGTTTATTCCGTCTCCAAAGGTCGATTCCATGGTGGTTTCTCTGACTCCTTACCGGGGATTTAGCCCAGATGACAAGGATTTTTTCGGATTTATTCATGTTTGTTTTTCCCAGAGAAGGAAGAATATTAAGAATAATCTCAGACCTATCCTGGACGATCCTACGGATTTTCTTTTAAGATGCGGAATAGATCCTCTTCTCAGACCGGAGCAGATTCCGTTGGAAAAGTATATTCTTATGTATAAAATCAAACATGACGGAATGTAAAAAAAGTATTTTTTAGAAATCAAGTTGTAACTTTTTTGTTTTTATCATGTAATAAAAACACTTGATTGTTTACACACCTCGTATAAGATTTAGTCAGAAAATAAAATTTACGGAGGTGACTTATGAAAAAAATTATTCTGTTGATATCACTGATCAGTTTGATGGCAATAGGTCTTTTCGCCAATAGTACATATCCTATTATCAACAAACCCCATGAACAGTTTCAGTCCAATACAAACGCTACTTTACAAGCTTCTGTGACAGTCTATGTTTATCAGTGGATAAGGGCAAGCATTGACCCTGTAAGCGAACTGAGATTTCAGTACTATGCCGACCAGTGGCAGGGTGCTGACGGGGCAGGAGAACTTCTGGGAACATTCAACGTACATTCCAACAACTCACTATTGATTGATCTTGTCATAGAACCGACTTCAAATTCAGACTCAGAAAAAATTGTCAATTCAATTACCCGAGTAAATATGATACCAAGAGAAAGCATATATTCTGAAAATTTTAAGGTTGTACCAGGCAAAACAAGTGCTTCTGCTACTTTAGACAGAATCGAAGCAGTAAAGTCTCATTCTTTTGATATAAAAGCTATATTCAATATTGACAAAAACTTTACTCCTACTGATAGAAACGGTGCGGTTATAAACTATACGATAACTTTTAAACCTACAATTGTTTTTGATTAAAAATAATAATAAAAGGGGCGCAAGCCCCTTAATTTTTATGCTATTTGATAAGGTTTTTATGATACAATAATCATGTAAATAAATAATTAGAGGGGAGGCATATAAATGAAAAAGTTACTTTTCATTCTGTTTTTTACCTACATTTCAGCGGCAGTCTTTGGATTTATGGTACAACCGCTGATACAGACCATACAAGCAAACCCTAACGAAGAAAAAGAAATCGAGTTTATCCTTTCAAACACTACCAACTCACCCGAAACGGTTTCGATAATAACCAAAGGTGTTTACATCGATCCCGCAGGTAAAGGCTGGATCTATGACGATAGCTATGAACGGTCATTTGTAAGTTGGGTTACCATGCCCAACGAACTCAGAATACTCCCCGGAGAAAAATCAATACAGAAGTTCAAAGTGAAGGTTCCTTCAAATGCTGCAGGAAGCTACTTTGCCTCCTTTACTTTTACCTCCGCTTCCCCTATAACCACTGGACAGGTGGCATACAGGATAAATTATGTTGGAGTTGTCCAACTTATTGTATCGGGTCAGGGTAACAAAGAAAAAACGTATGTAAACTCGTCAAAAGCTGATCTGGTGAAAGAAGCGGAAGAACTTAAGGGTATCCGTCTGGAACTTGAAATCTCAAACCCGAGCGACTGGATAGCCTCTGTATGGGGAAGAATAGATATAAAATCTGATTCCATGAAAAAAATTGTCGCATCCTTAAGCATAGATCAGAATGATAGTGAGTTTGTTTCTCCTAAAAAAAACAGAACCCTTGTTTTCAATATTGACAGGGTAATACCACCCGGAACATATCAGGTTCAGTTTGCTATGGACTACGGATACCAGGATTTTTACAAGGGGAAAACCAATTTTCAGACCGAACTGATAGTACCTGCTGAAATAGAACAGAGCAGAAAAACTCTGCTTCTTTCAACAGATCCTAAGGAACTTTATGTAAAAATTGAGAAAAGGGCTTCTTCAAGAGGAATACAGGTAAATCCTGTCAACACCAATGTGCTTATTGTAAACAGCGATTACGTGGATGCAACAGTAACTCCTTCACTAGTAAATGATTTTTCAGGTTTTACCGGAGTCGAAGGTTATTCCAGACTGATGGATTCAAAGTACGTTACCCTTAGAACCACCAAAGATATTCTCTCAAGAGCTTTTGCTTCATCTTCAAGCCCTGTTACCTTGACGTTTGATTACAGAAGAGCAACACTTGACTCTCTCAAGGGTGAATACTACGGCTACCTTAATCTTGATGCAAGCGGAAAGCTTTCAGAAAAAACTCTTGTAAAAAATATACAGTTACCTATTATTGTTGATTTTGGAGAAAACAACTATACCATGACTGTAACCGGAAAAGATGCAACTCTTTCCGAGGATAAAACTGTTGCCCATATATCTTTAAAGCTTAAAAATGAAGGTAACTCCAGAATCAAGTATGACATGCTTGTATATAAGTTCAACAGTCAGACAAACCAGATGGTAGGAGAAAGCACCAAGCCATATCAGAATGTATATATATATCCTGATACGGAAGTTACTATAAACTATGACCTTGCTCTTGAAGAAAACGCTGACAAGATTACAGTACAGATAATACACACCATGGGAACTGATACTGCAGGCAATCCTATAACCAAGCAGGAGAGCATTGACTTCAAGGTAAAATAAATTACCTTTTCAGGAGTGATCTGATGAAAAAATTAACCGGGCTTATTCTGATTGTATTTCTGTATGGTCTGGTGCAGGCGCAGACGCAGGATCTCGCCAACTACTCTTTTTTCCAGACCGATATACGTGAAGCCATTTCGAATCTTTCTATGGATTTTGGAACCACTATTCTTCTGGATCCCAATATAGCCGGTTACGTAACGGTGGAAATAAAAGACAAGCCTTTTTCTAAAGCACTTGAAATGATTCTTATGCCTTTCGGATATGCTTATAAGCAGATTGAGGACTACTATCTGGTAGGTGTACCCGACCCTTCTTCAGGTACTTCCATACATCTAAACGATACTTTTGTTATGAAAACACGTTACCTTAACGCCAAAAATCTGGTTCAGCTTCTTCCCAGGTATCTTCAGAAGTTTGTTTCTTTTTCCGAACAGGATCAAAGTCTTGTAGTTATAAATGCTCCCCCGAAAATTGCAGGGGTTATTGCCAACGCAATCCGGAAGATTGATATGGGCCGTCCGGAAATGGTCATAGAAGTAAAAGTTGTGCAGCTGGACACGGAAGTATTCAGAAAGTGGGGAATTGAGGATCTGAACATCTATAACAAATCTTCCCCTCCGAAGTATACAAGAAATACCGAAAAAGGTCTTTATTTTTATGATGATCTTCTGGAAATGATCTTTGATCTGGGTAATGAGAACTTTGCTCTTGTTCTGAATAAAGCCATAACAGAAGGCAAAGCCCAGGTTGTGGCAAATTCCAAACTGAGTGTTATCTCTGGAATGTCGGGCACTATATCTGGAAAGCTTATAGATCCTTTGAAGCTTACCAAAGAAGAAAATGACTATACCGGTTTCAGCATAAAAATCATACCGTTCCTTATGACCGGCAAGAAAGTCAGGATAAACGCTGATATTGAGCTTAAAGACCGCAGAATAGTTGAAAAAGAAAGCAATTCAATAATATCCAACAAGCTTGTCACAGATTTTATACTTAATCTTGACCAGGAAGGAACCATAGGTTCCTTCAACTACTCAACATCTTCACAAGTTGAGATAGGAGTTCCGCTTATTTCAAAGATTCCGGGAATAGGGATGTTTTTCAAAACCAAGATAGAGAAAGAAGTAGAACAGCAGCTAATCTTCCTGGTTAACTGCCATGCAAGCGGTGGTGAAATACAATGAAAAAGTTGATCTTCATATCCTTTGTATTGCTGAGCTTTTGCATAACATATGCATTTGATATAAGCTTCTATGAAACCGAGATCTCAAATGCCATAGACCAGATAGCTACTTCCCAGGGGGTTACTATCATCGTCGGTTCGGAAGTCAAGGGTACTGTAACCATGACTTTAATGAGCATAAGTGTTGAGTCTGCCCTGGAACTCATACTTTACGGCACTCCTTACGACTATGAAAAGATTGCCGAAGGAATATATGTCGTAGGTTCTCTTGACACACCGTCAGAAATTTCAATCCTTCTTAACAAACCAAATGTTGTTAAGCTTGACAATATCACTACAGATTATATAAAGGATGTCTTGAACCAGTTCGGTGAAAGGGTCAAGTATATAGAGGGAGCCGATTTTATTGTAGTTTACGGTAAAGACCAGGTTGCCCAGAAAGCTATAGATATCATAAGCCAGCTGGACAAGCTCGGAACAGGTTATACTTTTATCTACAACATCTACTCTGTTTCCCAGAGCGCCTTCACAGCTATACAGAAGCTGAATTACTTTGATTTTCCCATAAAATATGCCAACTCCCTTAACTTTCTCACAAGAAACTTTACCAGACTTACCACACTTGTTGAGATAGGGTATCTACAGATGGATAAAAGTGCTCAGTTTGAGTTTACAAAAGATTTCAGTACTCTTAAGGGAAAAGTAGCTGTTGATAAAAACCAGTTCAGCATATCTACTGAAATAGTAACTTCTGGGGAAAGCTCAGGTATCTTGACCAGCGCTCAGAACATAAATGAACCTATATACGCAACATACGTTATAGGGGGAAAATTTTATGTGGTATCCTTTAATCTTATGCCTAAGCTTGAAGTAAGCCTTTCAAAAGATGCAAGAAGCTATGCAAGCATAAGCGCAGGAATATCTATGGATCAGACTCTCAGACCCTGCCTTTATTCATCTGTTAATATGAACTCAGGCAACATATCGTTCTTATATGATTTTAAAGATTATTTCAGGCTGGACTTTGTAAGCTCAATAGTATCGGATCTTCAGGGAATAATATCGCTCACAGCCGATAATAAAGGAAAAATTTTCATGAAAGCGGGCATCGGAGAAACACAAAAAATTGATCCTTTCAGCCTTTACGGTGAGTTTATGCTTAATACCATGCTTAGCTTTGAAAAATCTGAAATTTCACCTTCTTTCACCGGACTTGAGTACAACCTTTCTGCTGCATGGAGGATACTGCAGGATTACGGTCTGCTTAAGTACATTGAAGCAGGAGGCGGGGTGGACTTTTCTTATCTTATGCCCAACAGTTACACCATAAGACCTAAAGCCTTTGTAAGTGCCCAGGCGAATATTCTGTTCCCTCTGACAGTTCAGGCACAGGCAGGTCTTGACTTAAAGTATAAAATAGCTGCATTTGCCACTTTTGAGTTTTAAAAGACGCCCCAGACGGGGTGTCTTTTTGAATAAAACAGGAGGAGATATGTTTAATATTCTTATTGTCGAAGATGATAAATCCATAGCAAGACTTTTGGAACTGGAGCTCTCACACGAGGGCTATAACACAAAGATTGCCTACGATGGAGAACAGGCCGTACAGTTCTATGAAAATTTTAAGCCTGATGTGATATTATTAGATATCATGCTTCCCAGGATGAATGGCTTTGAGGTTGCAAAAGCCGTAAGAGACTACGATAAAGATGTAGGCATAATAATGCTTACAGCTAAGGGTGAGCTTGAAGACAGGGTTCACGGGCTGAAAAGCGCAGATGACTATGTGATAAAGCCTTTTGAAATAGAAGAAGTTCTGGCGCGTATAAAGTCTCTGCTCAGAAGACTTGGAAAGTCTAAAGAGCTTCTTAAAGCCGGCAGCATTGAGATATATCCCGAAAAGATGCAGGTCTTTGTAAAGGAAAATGAAATTCATCTTAGTCTTACAGAGTTTAATATACTTAAGCTCCTTGTTATTAATAAAGACCTTGTGGTCAGCAAAGAAAAGATTATGGAAGAGGTATGGGGATACAGTGAGGACGAAAACCTCAACGTTGTTGAAGTTTACGTAAACTACCTCCGTAAAAAGCTCGGGGAAGGTTCCGACTATATAAAAACCGTGCGAGGTGTTGGCTACGTCATCAGAGAGAGTGAACAACAACAAAATTAGTTCAGTTTTAAGGCTTACTATAATTTTTACAGTTGCCATGGTTTTTGTGGTGGTATATGTTTCCCTTTTCCTGAGGGTAATTGTTGCCAATGAATCTGTGAAAACCTATAGCAAAATTTTCATAAACCAAGTCAGCCCTCCCAGATCAAAGGGAATTTACGATGTTGACAAGCTGCTTCCGCAGGATCTTTTAAGCTTTCTTGAAAATATAGAAACCACCAACAGCATTACTAAAAATCTTACCTCTGGAAAGATTGTAATAATAGACGGAAAGGTTCTCAGCGATCCATACAATATGATCGATAAAAAGTTCAATCTTTCAAACCCTCCGTCTATATACAAGTTCAACGGAATATACTTTATATTTGTCAAATTCATCGTTTTTGAGAACTCCATTCTGACCATAGGAGGACCTTCTCTTGAATATACTGCTTTTATAGAAACCTTTGACTACGTTACCGTCATGATGATAATATTCGGATCTTTTTTCGGGCTTTTCATTTCCTATGTTCTTGCAGTCAGAACCCTAAGACCTGTAATACATATATCCAGACAGATTTCAAAAATAGATGTAGAATCTCTTGAACAAAGAATTCCGCAGCAGGAGACCCTGGAATTTCAGATTCTCTCAGATAGACTCAACTCCATGCTTCAGAGACTGCAAAGTGGTTATGAAACGCAAAAACAATTTGTATCAGATGTTTCTCATGAATTACGGACTCCCCTTACAACGGTATCCGGATATATATCTATGCTTAAGCGCTGGGGACTTAAGGATGAAACCATACTGAACGAATCAATCCAAAGTCTTGAAAAATCAACAGAGTACCTTAAAGATCTTATTGAAAAACTTCTTCTTCTCAGCAAGCCGGACTATAACATGGAAATGGAAATCATAGACATTTCTTTGGTTGTAAAAGACGTTACTGATATATACGATAAAAATTCTGTACAGATTAACACTTATGGTCAGCCTTTTGAAGTACTTACCTCTGAAAAGTATCTTTCCATAGTTCTTAAAGTTCTTATTGACAATGCCCTGAAGTTCTCAGAAAAAAAACAGGTAGACATCTCCTTCGGAGATAACCGTTTGAGTATAAGGGATTACGGAATAGGTATAGAAAAAGAAAAACTCGAAAAAATATTTGACAGGTTCTATAAAGGAAGCTTTTCAAGAAATGAAGGGGGTCATGGCCTAGGACTTTCCATTGCCAAAAAAATCTCCGAAAAGTTAGGAATAGAGATAGAAGTAGAATCAGAGATAAATTCCGGAAGCACTTTTACACTTGTATTCAAAGAAAAAAAGGAGGAATCCTATGATACTCAGGTATAAGGATAAAGAACCTAAAATAGGCAAAAATGTCTTCATTGCCCCAGGAGCAGTTATAATAGGTGATGTCGTAATAAAGGATGGAGCAAGCATATGGTTCAACTGTGTTGTGCGTGGAGATATGGCACCTGTTGAAATAGGTGAAAACTCAAATATCCAGGATAACTGTACGGTTCATACTGCTCAAAACGCACCTGTAAAAATAGGAAACCATGTCACTATAGGACACAATGCTATCGTGCATGCCTGCACCATAGAAAATGATGTACTGATAGGAATGGGAGCAATAGTTCTGGACAACGCAATCATAAAGTCTGGGACGGTTATAGCGGCCGGAAGCATTGTCAAGGAAAAAAACATTATGGGGCCGGACGAACTTTATGCAGGCATACCGGCTTCAAAGAAAAAAGAGTTTGACCCTTCACATAGAAAAGAATTAACCGACCATGCAGCCGAGTACTCAAACCTGGCTTTGGAGTATATCAAGGAACTTAAGTAACTTTTCGGTAACTATCCTTAGTTTACGTTACTTGATTTTAATTATAATTTTTATATTTTGTAATGTACGTGCTTGACCGTTAACACATTCAGGGTATTCTTTTATCAGAAAACAATAAAACTTGATACCCGGAGGTGTCGGATTATGAAAAAACTTATGGCAGTTATTATGACTCTGGTTTTGGCTATCGGAATATTTGCAGCATACCCAACTTACAACGGAATTAATGACCCGGCTTACCAGCACGCTTTAAATGGAAACAACCTTGAACTCAACAACAAGACAGTCAATGTGAAGATTATGCAGTGGATATCGGGCAACTTTATTGACAGGGCAACTCTTAACACCGCAAGAGGTCTTAAAGAAGGAGCCAATCTCGTTTCTTCAGATATAGTCCTTACCAAACCCGGACTTGTAAAAGATCAGATATTCGGAGCCATAGCAGTTATTTCAAACGGTCTTGTAGACATAGCAGTTGCAAAAGACAATGTTTATGCTCCTACAAATAAAGTTAATATAAGCGATAATGTAAGCGGTTTAAAATTAGTTGAATTCAATCAGCTAACCAAGCTTCCCGAAGGCGGATACAGTTTTACAAAAGATATAGCCGATGCAATTCCTGCTTCCGGATATACAGTAAGCGGAGCTGGTGTGACGAGCCTCAAGGGAAACTCAAGACTTAACGGAAATCCAACCGGAACAATAGTAGGCCCTGAATTCCTTATAGCCGGAGATATTAACGTTCCTTTCGATATGGGACCTGCAGACAATTACGTAGTTGTATTTGATATAGTAGTAAGCCCAAAAGGAAAGTTCTAAAATAATCAAAACTCCCTGAGAAGATCTCAGGGAGTTTTTTTACATTATTATATTTGCTATCTTATCTTTAACCAGAATAACTTTTTTGACAGGCTTTTCAAGGATTGAGCGGAATCTTTCATTTTCTTTAAGCAGGCATAAGAGTGCATCACTGTCCAATCCTTTGGGAACACTTATAATCCCGCGCATTTTTCCGTTTATCTGAACAGGAAGATCTATACTAGCAGATTCCAAGTACTTCTCGTATCCACTAGGAAAACCGGCATTAAGAACTGTACCTTTACCGCCTTTCATAAGATGTATCTCTTCAGCGATAAACGGTGCAAATATGGCAAGCATCTTGGCCAGGTCAACAACCACAGATCTTTCCATGCAGCTTTCTTTTACTGCTTCATTGCTGAACTCCATAAGGCAGGCAACTGCGGCATTATACTTCATATTTTCTATTGAATAGCTGAATCTGTTTATAGTTTGAGCCATCTTGGTTTTTACAGAGTCACTGCATTTCCCCTCTGGAAGACTGGCTATATCCCATACCCTGTTAAGAAATCTTTGAATGGCATCCATGCCTGAATCTCTGAAATCTCCGCCTTCAAGAAAATTCCCCATAAACATTAGATAAGTTCTGAGACAGTCCACTCCGTGAGTCTCAAAGTAATCGTTGGGATTTATCATATTGCCCTTAGATTTGCTCATCTTTGCACCGTCTTTGAGTATTAGTCCGTGACCTCTGAAAGAGGAAAAAGGTTCCTCAAATGGCAGGTATCCCAGGTCATGAAGCGCCATGGTTATAAATCTTGAGTACATCAGATGGAGGTTGGCATGTTCATTACCGCCTATATACATCCCCACCGGATACCACTTTTTCACCAGTTCAGTATCAAAAGCTTTCTTATCGTCATTAGGAGAACAATACCTTAAAAAATACCAAGCTGAATCAAGAAAGTTGTCACTTACATCTGTCTCCCTTCTGGCAGGTCTTCCGCATTTGGGGCACACTGTGTTAATAAACTCTTCATTTTTAGCGAGTGGAGATTTTCCGCTTCCGTCAGGAATATAGTCTTTGGTCTGGGGCAGCATGACAGGCAGATCCTCTTCTCTTACCGGAACTGTACCGCAGTGATCACAGTAAATAACAGGAATGGGCGGTCCCCAGTACCTCTGCCTGGAAATACACCAGTCGTGGAGATGAAAGTTGGTCTGTGCTTCAAAATCCGGATGAACTGAACCTACATTTTCTATAAAATCAAGACTCTTGGTTTGCGTATACTTATCGCTGCTTATCATAACTCCATACTCTGTATATGGAAGCTGTGAGTCCTCACATTCAATTACTTTTTTTATAGGAAGATCATATTTTTTTGCAAAAACCCAATCTCTTTCATCATGGGCAGGAACTGCCATAACGGCACCAGTTCCGTAATCGGCTATGACATAATCTCCTATCCAGACCGGTATTTTCTTGCCTGTAAGGGGATGGACCGCATAGCTGCCTGTAAAAATACCGTTCTTTTCTCTTTTTATGGAAGTTCTTGTAGCCATATCCATCTTTCTTACAGACTCTTCAAAAAGTTCAAACTCTTTCTTGATTTCGGGCTTTATAAGCTGCTCAAGGTTCTTATACTCGGGGGCGACCACAATGTAGGTAACACCATATATAGTATCCGGCCTTGTAGTAAAGACCTCAATATATTTTTGGCTGCCGTCAAGTCTGAACTTTATACTTGCACCTTTAGACTTGCCTATCCAGCTTCTCTGAATGTTTTTGGTATTTTCTGTCCAATCTATTTTATCAAGATTATCCAAAAGCTTTTCGGAATACTTTGTTATTTTAAAAAACCACTGGCTCATTTCACGTTTTTCAACTTCACTGGAGCATCTTTCACACTTGTTTTCAATTACCTGCTCATCTGCCAGAACAGTCTTGCATGAAGGACACCAGTTCACATTTGATACTCTTTTTTCAGCCAATCCTGCTTTATAAAGCTGAAGGAAAACCCATTGGGTCCATTTATAGTACTCTGGTGAAGATGTATTTACTTCACTTTTCCAGTCATAGATCGCACCTATTTTTTTAAGTTGCTTTTCTCTGAAATACTCTATGCTTTTGGGAGTCAGCACTGCAGGATGTTCTCCTACCTTAAGCGCATAGTTTTCACTGTGAATTCCGAAAGCATCAAATCCAATCGGCTCATAAACATCATATCCCTTAAGCTTCATGTATCTGCCATAGATATCCGAACCCATGAAAGAGTACATGTTGCCTATATGAAGACCGGCAGCGGAAGGATACGGAAACATCATAAGATTTAAAAATGGTTTTTTAGCGTTCTTCAGATCCACCTCAAATGGTTTTTCCCTATTATAGTACTCCTGCCACTTTTCCTGGATCGACTTAAAATCGTACATAGAATGCCTCCCAACAAAAACAGAATTTGATATTATTTAATTATACCAGAGCATTATTGATAAAATCAAATACATAAACGTAAAAGCCTTAAAGCTATGTTATAATAATATAAAAAGATATGGAGGTGAGGTAAAGTGAAGTTCCGAGTTTACGGAATAATCCTATTATCAGCATTGGTATTTCTGTTTGTGTCATGTAGCGCCCCTACTGCGGATAAAGTTAAAACCAATTTACCTGCACAGGTATCACAGAATATCTCTAAAGTAGATAAAGCAATTCAGACTCAGGATCCTTTTGTAAAAGAGGAACAACCTGTACAACAGCCGACAGTAACACCTGAAAAAGCCAAAGACTACGATGAAAAAGAAGTCCAGAAGCATTATGATAAAGGACGGGAGCTTGAAAACATCCAAAAGTATGAGGATGCTATCAACTATTATATCAAAGCAGAAAAAATACTTAACGGTCACACTCCGAAAGATGCTTATTCAGATCTTTACCTCAGAAGAGCAAGGCTTTACTACAAAACAGGAGACCTGAACGAAGCTTGGTATGATTTCAGTACTCACATCAATTTTTTCAGCCAGGATTTTGATGCATATAACGAGCGCGGTATAGTAAGCTACGATTTAATGGACTACGAAACTGCCCTTAATGACTATGATGCTGCAATTGATCTTACCAAAGAGAAGGATTATATATTCTATAACAGAGCTCTGGCGTACTATGCTCTTGAAAGGTACTACGAAGCAATTGACGATTTTGAAAAAGTAATTACCTTTAATCCTAAGGATTATGAAGCCATATGTTATAAAGGAGTATGTTACACAGCCCTGGGAGAGTACGAAAAATCAATTTCATTACAGAAAGAAGCACTTGAAATAAATCCCTATTACTCCACTGCTTATAATGAAATGGGAAATGCAAGCTTCTACAGTTTCATGGACGATGATGCTCTGCAGTACTATACCAAAGCAATAGAGCTTGATGAAAATCCTGACTACTACTTCAACAGGGCAAAGGTATACCTTGTAAACAAAAGATACGACGAGGCAGTAACGGATTATATAAGAACCATAGAACTTAATCCAAAAGATTACGAAGCATTTAACCAGATAGGATACTGCTATTATAATATGCAAGAGTACATTCAGGCCGAAGAATACTTCCTGTCCGCATTGGATATAAACTATATGTATACTCCGGCATGCTATAACCTAGGTCTTGTATATGAAAATCTTAAAGAATATGAAAAAGCTGTTGAATACTTTAACTATGTTATTGATTATGCCCAGCCCGGTGACAGTTTGATTGAACAGGCCAAGGAAAGAATAAAAGCTATCAGCTGATCAAAGGCTTATTAAAAAACTCCTCCCTTTCGGGAGGAGTTTTTATTTAAGATACGGATAACCATCATTCTTTAAAGCATCTATTGCCCAGATATTTGTAAAATCCCAGCCGATATATGTACCTTGAGTCTTCATCTCGGCGGTAGTCTTTCCGATTCCAAGGGGTTTGTTGTTGGCTACAGCTGTAGAGGTTGCCTTTGATGCTTCTGTATCCCAAAAACAGTTTTTGGCTGAAGCGTTTACTGTAGTGGCCTTAAATACTAATCCAGCATTTTGAGTAACTGTCTTAACTGTGGAGTAGCAGTTTTCTATTATCCCATTATCAATAGAATAGATAAGACCGGCATACGCACTTCCACGAGAGTAACTGTCTTTTATCGTACAGCCAAGAGTATTTCTGAAGCGTCCCACCAGACCTGCAGAGTAATTTGATCCTGAGATTGAACCACAAGAGTAACAACCGGATATGTTTGCCTGTCCGTCACCCAAAATTCCTCCCGCAAAAGACGTCGTATCTGCATATATATAGTTAATTGATCCTTGTAAGTAACAATCCGTTATATTTCCACCTTCAGCATAACCTACCAGACCGCCGCAAAAACCTTTCTGCATAGTTATCTGCCCTTTGAAGAATGAATTTTTAACATCTGAGCCAAAGGAAAAACCAAAAAGCCCTCCTATTCCACTTCCGGTTTCCATAGGCAGCCATAATTCTTTTCCACTTATCTCTGATTCTGACGATATATTTTCATACTTTCCCCAGGCTTGCCCGATTAATCCGCCTACATTATACTCTCCAGAGACTTTTCCTTTTGAAGCAATATTCTGAACCGTATATATGTAAGTACCGTCAATAGAGTCTACTATGAATTTTCCCGCTATGCCTCCGCATGCTTTGGTTCCTGTTGTATTTCCCTCATACAAAATATCTTTAGCACGTGCAATTTCCAGATATCCTGCCACGCCGCCCACATATTCATTTCCGCTTACATTGGCCTTTACGGAAACATTAGTAATCTCTGTCTTATTACCTCTGCCGATCAATCCGCCGACTTCTTTGGCGCCTGTTATTATACCGCTCATAATCTGGATGTTGTCTATCTTTGTAAAGTTGCTTGGAGTTGAACCTTCTGCCTGTACTCCGTCTGCAAAGCCAACGAGCAGACCTGCGCTTTCACCTGAGTTTACATTGGCATTAGTAAATTTAATATTCTTTATAACTGCACTCTTGACATATCCGAACATTCCTGATCCTTTGGTCATCCATCCGATACGCAGATTATCTATGGTTTTATTATTTCCATCAAAGGAGCCTGTAAAGTATCTGATCTCTTCATTCAGATACGAGCCTACAGGATACCATGTATCGTTTACCCTTATATCTTGTGCCAGAATATAATGTTTTGAAAGTCTCCATCTCATTGCATTAAGCTGTTCAAAGTTTTTAATGACAAATGGATTTGCCAACGAACCGTCACCCTCATCATACTTTACCGGAAGGGTTCTTGCAAGGATAGGAATTTCTGTATCAATAACCCATTTATCTCCAAAATTCCAGTTTAGGTACGATGATGTTTTTTTTGCAGCAGCTTCAGTAAGTCCGGTCGCTGAACCTGCCTGATATTGATTATTATCATAACATATCCAGTAACAATTGGTTATTCCTGTAGTTCCTGGTCCGAAACCATAAATTTTTCCGGTGGAAGCTTTAACTTTCATATTTGAATATGATCTGTCTATGGTTCCTTTATTTTCAAGTACAAACCCTGCCGACTGCACAGCGCTATATCCAAGAATTGTTCCAGAAGATACACAGTATGATATATTCCCTGTGGTTTCATTTTTTCCGGCAAATCCGCCTAAAATGAAGTAATCTAAAGCCGTCCCATCACTTACATTTATGTCACTTGAAGATTCAATTATATCGCCAGTGTTTACTCCTACAAAGCCGCCTGCACGAGCCTCTTTATGAGTAGAAACTCTTGTTCCGTCAATAACTGCACAGCCTTCTATGGTACCGCTGTTATAACCTACGAAACCACCTGCTGCACTGTTAAACGCATACATAGTATTTCCGTAGCTTTTAGAGTCCACTACTGTTCCATTGTTAACCCCAACAAACATTCCTACATTGTTCATCCCTTCTACTCCATGTGAGACACTTGAAGGATAAGAAACTTGTTTAACATAACAGTTCTGAATTTTTCCATTGTTTGTTCCTGCAAGTCCTCCTACGTTATCTTTTCCATGACAAAACACATATTCAAAATTAAGGTTTTTGACTACTCCAGTGGATCCTATAACACCGAACATACCTATATTTTCTCCTTCAATAGAGCCGGAAGAAGCAATACCGATAAACTGTAGCTCTACTGTAGAGCCGTTGCCGTCAAAACTTCCGGTAAAAGGAGCTGAAGCAGTTCCTACAGGTTTCCAACTCTGTGCAAGGTTATCAGTCACACATTCAGCTACTATTTTTATATTCTCTTTTAGCTTGTAATGCTTGTCCGGTTTGTCTTTCATCATTAAAAGCTGGGTAAGGTTTTCAATAATATACGGATCACCTGAAGTTCCTGAACCCTGCTGGCTTGCAACCGTTATCTTGGCTGAAACCTTCAGTTCCATTGGAGGAACAGTGTTCTTTACATTTGAAGGAAGAGAAAAAGTTGCACTCACAGTGTACTCACCGATTTTACTTCCGTCATATGCTGAAAGATCCCATGTGAGATCCAAATCATGTTCAGAATCGTTTGAATCAACTATTTTAACTTTAGAATCCATAAGTACAAGCACCTGTTCCCTGGTAAAACTGTTAACACTTACTGTCACATTTTTTACAGGCAGTATGCTCTTGAGCGTTCTGTTATTCGAAACACTCAGTTTAGTGGTA
>DJGH01000048.1 GCA_002431635.1 Petrotoga sp. UBA5851 | reverse complement strand
GTATATAACCCTAAGTTTACAGTGTATTTAGGCTCTTTTTTTGCGGAATCCAATGCCAAAACTTGCACTAAAGTCTCGCATAGAAAAAAGATAAACCAGATGTTTGGAGATATCTTGAAAGACAGTGGTCTATTGCTTCGTTACTCCTTCCATAATAATCATATCGATTTGCAGCCATTTATCTGGAGTGGTTTTGACCTGAAAGTTCATTTTTACACTCAGGTTTTAAAATTACCTGATATAAACAAGGTTTGGCAGTCTTTAGATGGAAATAAAAGAAACGAAATCAATAGTGCGCTTAAACAAAACTATAAAATTACTTTTGGCGATTTTGATGAATTATATACTTTATATAAAAATAGTATGGTTAAGCAGTCACACTCTTTTGTGAAAAAAGACCTGCTTGAAACTCTTTTCAAAGAGTGTCAAAAGCACAATTGCTGTCAGATATTTACTCTATTTGATGAAAATGAGGCTATAGCATCTTTTTTCATAGTATGGGATAATAAACGAGCTTACTGTGTCGTTGCAGGTATGGATACTGAACATAGGGGAGCAATGTCGTTATTGGTCTGGGAGGTAATTAAATATACCAAAGAACAATTAAACTTGGAAGAAATTGATTTTGCCGCTTCAAGTGTCCCATCAATAGAGCATGCTTATAGAGGTTATGGTGGAGATCCTAAGCCTATATTTGTTCTGAGAACTTCATCAACATTAGGATTTGTAGTGTTGAAGTCTTATGACAGATTTAAGAATTCAATAAGTACCTAAAAAATAGTTCACATTTTTTCATTCTTTAATTTTTCTCTTTTTAGTTAGTTCTTGTTAAGCCATTGTAACTCTAAAATTACACTTTTTCTGATTTCCTCATCCGTTTTTTTAAATTTTTTCTATTACGAGGTATTCTCAATAACGTTTACAATATATTCCACTACGTCTACTTTTTCGCTCAACATTTTGTCTCTTTTTAGATGCCATTGAGACCTTAAAGATTCATCTCTTAATATTTCAATAGCTCTTTTTAATCCTTCATTTTTTCCTTCAATATTGTATACAAGCCCATACTTTTGCTCCAGCTCATTCAAGTACCCTCTTTGGGTATTTGATACATAGATGGAAGGAACTCCTAAAATCGCTGCTTCTGAAGCCATGCTGGCTCCTTCTCCTATATATAATTTGGAATAATAAAGTAGGTCATGAAGATCTCTTGAATCGATTTCTATCTGATAATCTTTTATTGTCTGCCAATGTGAAGTCTCCGAAAAAACAATTATTTGTCCGTATTTTTCGAGTTCGTGTAAATATCCTTTTAACTCTTCTTCTGTTTTAAACCCAAATCCAGTTGCATGCAGATCGTGATTTGAAGCAAGAGCAGATAGTCTTACTATTATATAGCTTTCCTTTAGCTGATACTTTTTTACTACTTCTTTTCTCGGGTTGAAATATTTCGGGTGCAGGTAAGCCAGTTCGCAGTATCCGTCAAATCTCTCTTGTTTCGGTCCAAGATCTAAGTAAAAAGAGGTTGAAGTGTAAATTTTATCTGTAAATGGGAGCGTTAATCTTGTTACAATTCCTGCAATTTCAGTATCTGAAAATGCTATATGTGGCTTTCCTATCAATCTACTTACATGAGCTGAATAGGGCGAACCTGGACTTACAAAAATATCTGGATTGAATTCTTTTGCGTATTTGTATAGTAAAGCATCATTAACAATTATTCCGAAAGCTTTACCTGGCATGGATCTGTAGTGTTTGCTAAGTTTGTACTCAAAGCCGTATTCTGCTAGCATCTTTCTTGTATTCTCTTTAGCTCTCGCAAATATCTGGATTTCGTGTCCATGTTTTTGAAGTTTTAACATCACATTTTTGAATAAATTTACATCTTTTGGATGACCAATATCCAGCATTATTCTCAATTTATTTCACCACACCTATTTTTCTTGCAGGAACTCCTGCTACTATTGTGTATGGTTCTACGTCCTTTGTTACTACAGCACCAGCTCCTACTACAGCTCCTTCGTGTATAGTCACATTAGGCAAAATAATTGATCCTGCTCCTATCCAGGAACCTTTTTTTACTGTAATTTTTCCTTTCGTTGTAGTGACTACTTTGCCATACTTAGCAATATCCTCTTTTTTATGTGAAGCTCCTATAAGAGTTACGTTTGGACCTATGACTACATCATCTTCTATCACAATATTATCAGTGTTGGTGATATAATTTGACCATATCAGACAATAAGGACCTATTATTGAATTTTTTCCGATAGTGAACCCACATTTCCGCCACCAATATGATGAAGACCTGTATGAAAAAGGATATCTTGCTAGGGAAATACATACTTTCGCTTTTATTTTTTTAGTAGTCAAAATTATACCCATTTTCTCACCAATATTGTTTGTGTGTCCAAAAACAAACAAATGATAACGGATTTAAATTTTGGAAATTATTCAACCTTTTTTCAATTTTTTATTGCAACATCTTCACAGCACTCTTGCAAGATTTAATTTCTTATACGCCTTGAATCCCAGATTCAAAAGCTCCTTCTTGTTCCGGTCGTGAACCTTTTCATATCTTCCAAAGTTCACTTCCTCACCGCCAAACCTCTTCTTAAACTCTCTTACCCCATACGGCTTGTCCGGATGTCCGGCTCCTCCGAAATCAAACACTTTTTCTTTTCCTGCATATTCCGAGAGCATGTGCCAGACAACGGCTTCGTTTACGTAATTTATTTCCTGTTTAGAGCCTGCATACCAGTCGTGCACCAGACCCTTATATTTCAGGACCACTCTTGAGCCGACAACATCACCTTCAAGGATTGCGAGGTAGAAATCAATAAATCCGGAATCGGAAAGCCGGCCATATGCGCTTTCAAGAAGAGAAATATCGGCAAGTGGGAGCCTTACGTTTTTGTAGGTTTCCTCAATTATTTTATAGCAGTCTTTTATTTCGTCCCGGTTTTTGATTTTTCTAACCTCAATTCCAACTTTTTCAGCTCTGTTTATTCCTTTTCTGCGGGGTTTGTGGATATCTCCCCAGATTTCTTTTGCCGGGCGGTTTAGATTAATCAGGTAATTCAGGTGAGGTTCATACTCGTATCCCAGGGAGTTCAGATTTTTTTTCGAGTTTTCAGTATCAAAATAGTTGCGGATCTGCGTATATATCGCTCTATTGTTCAGAAACTTCTCGTAGTAACTGAGTAATTTTTCAAGGGCTTCAAGCCCTTTTTTGCCTTCAACAAAAAGGGGACCACCGTTGATTATTGATCTTGAAGAAATTGAGCCGACCAGGCCTGGGGCATCTCTTATAATAACTGCCTGCAGGACTGTAAGTATCTCTCCGCTTTCCTTCTCAAGTGCAGCAAGCGAGATTGGTTCATAATTTTTTGTTGACCTGTATACATCTGCCATCGCACAGGTCTGGAAAATATTTCCTTCCGGGCAGCTGGAGACAAAATTCTCCCATTTATCCCGGTCAACAGAGTCCGTAATTTCGATCAATTTAAAGCCCCGCCTTCATGATTTGTTTTTTTCGGGTTCTGCTCCTGTACCACACAATCCCTGCCTTCCCAACATTTTTCACGTTCTGGAACAGCAGTTCTTTTGTCCAGCCGCCAAGGTCTTCGCACCATCTGTTTGGGTGTACGAGCAGGCAGATCTGAGAAAATTTCTCGGTTTGAATCAGGCGGATTACATCATCAGTAGAAGAAATTGACCTCAGGTCCGATTTTTCATTTGCTCCGGGGTTATCAATCGTATCCTTGACTCTGATCTTCAAATCTGCCCAGGTCCTCCCCGTATCTGTAAGGTAAAAGACTTTATTGTAGTCGATTGAGAGGTATGGTTCTCCTATAAGCCCAAAATCTCTAAAATCATATTTCTTCCAGAGGTCCCGGTTTGACCACGGCTTGAGAGGGTTTCCGTGCATGCATACCGTGTTTATTTCGGTAACTTTTTCAGCAGCTTTTCTGAGGTCTTCAAGTTCTTTTTTAAAG
>DJGH01000068.1:43605-45135 GCA_002431635.1 Petrotoga sp. UBA5851 | reverse complement strand
TACCAAATGTGTCTAACTTTTTAGGGTCAGTTCAGTCCATGCCTGTTCTTTTATGCGAGGAAGTCCTGAACGGTTCTGACAAGCAACCCGAGATTGTCTACAAGTGGTGAATGACCGCATCCTTCAAGGTATACCAATTCTGCATTTTCTCCAATATCTTTCTTAATATCCAGTGCCATATATTCTGGAACAACAAGATCATTTTTGCCCCATATAATAAGAACAGGACATTTAATCATGGCGGCTTCTCCCGTGCCGTTTATTACACCGTTGAAATCATTGCTTATATTGAAGTATTGAAGTGAGTAATCTATATCCACAAGATTTCTCTGTGTCAGCATATCCTCAAGGTACTCCTCATACTTTTGAACTGGAGGCTGGTTATGGTTATAGATGACGCCGTTCCAAATAGCCTTAAGCACTTCTTTATTTCTGCTTTGATATGCCACAAGAATAGGTTTTACCTGGACAAGATCATTTTCAAGCTCTTGTTTGGTTTTAATATACTCTCCTACTATCGGTCTGCCCGAAGCATCCTTTTTAAAAATAGGATAGCCTCTTGTACCTACCGATTCAAGCAGAATCATTTTCTTTATATAGTCCGGATAGTTTGCGGCAAAATGCATAGCAACACCGCCTCCCGTAGACCAACCCATTATGGAAAATTTTTTTAAGTTCAGTTTATCAACAAAAAGTTTGATATCATCACATAGCTCTTTAAGTGAGTCAAATTTTCTGTTATAGCTAGAAATTCCAAATCCTCTCATATCCACAGCATATATTTTGTACTTAGGATCAAGAGCATCTATTAATATATCCCAATGTTTAGAGGATGTCATATTACCGTGTATGAGCAGAAGAACCTCTTTTCCTCCTTCTCTTTCCCTATATCCCAAAGTTTCTCCGTTCGTCAACAGCAGACTTTTTAGTTCTGTTTTCATGTAATTTCCTCCTTTGAGTAAGAAGTGATTCATATGATATTGTATCACATTATAATCGTAAAAGTAAAAATATATTGTAAAAATTAATATTCAACAAACTTGTGTCCAAAATAGAAAATCTATTTTATTTGGGAATATTTCTTTTTCATTGCTTGTGCTTCTTATTAATAACTGATAATGATGTTGAACTAATTCTTTTATTGATGATATACTTAGATTAAGATACTTTCTTTACTGAAGAAAGTAAGTAGAGGTGGAAGTATGAAAACAATAGGAAGCAAGGAACTAATACGTGAGATAAACGAAAAACTCATACTCAAGGAGATATATCTTAATCAGAAAATAGACAGAACGTCGCTTATAAAAAATACAGGGCTCAGTGGAGGAACGATTACAAAAATAATTTCTTGCTTGATAGAAAAACAACTTGTAAAGGAGATCGGAGAAGCTGATTCAACAGGCGGAAGAAAGCCTATACTGCTTGTTCTGAATAATGATTATGCACGAATAATAGGCGTAAAAATCGGTGTAGGATACATTGATCTGATACTTACAGATCTGACAGGAAATATTATTTTTTCAGAAACTT
>DJGH01000068.1:8793-43590 GCA_002431635.1 Petrotoga sp. UBA5851 | reverse complement strand
ATATGAAGGTACGGCAAGTCCACATACGGTGGTATCCATGATATCAGCATTTTATCATAAATTTTCTGATAAGCCGCTTTTGGGTATTTCTGTTGCGGTATCCGGGATAGTAAATCCTAATACCGGAACTGTTGTAAACTCTTTTCTTCTAGGGTGGAATAATGTCGAAATTGCAAAGATGATAAGACAAGAGATCGACACTTATATTTTTGTTGTTAATGATGTTGATTCCTTCTCTCTAGCCCAGTTGTATAAGGGAAATGCAAGGTTTTACAAGAACTCTGTTGTTATGACTCTTGGCGTAGGAATAGGCGGATCACTTATTATTGATAAGAAAATTCATACTGCAGACGGCGGAGTCGGAGAGATCGGACATATGTCAATTGTTCCTGACGGTAATCTATGCACCTGCGGTAGTAAGGGCTGTCTTGAAGCTGAGTCTTCGATAGCGGCAGTTGCATCAAGAATAAGCAATGAAACAGCTGTTTCGGAGCTTAAGAACATTTTTTTATCAGTAACTAATACAGAAATGTCTGAACTTGAGTTTATACGTAAAGCAATTGATCTTGATATTAAGTCATGTAAAAAGGTATTTGGAAAGTTTTCGCAGGAGATAGGTATCGCTATGAAAAACTTAATCAATATTCTTGCGCCGGACTACTTTCTTTTAGGCGGGGAAACACTTGAGTTCAGAGATCTGTTTATGCAGGATGCAATTGAATACGCTAAGAAAAATGCTTTTGGCACACTGGGGACTAAGGTATGCATAGAAACGGATACTTTAGGCAGAAACGCATGGACACTCGGAGGAATATACAAGATAATTGAAGTAAATCTCTTTGAAAATCGTATATAGGAGGAGATGATGAAAAGAAAAGACAAAAAGTATATTTTTTGGTTCCTTGCTCCAAGCTTCGCAGTCTTTTTTATTTTTCAGTTTATTCCGATGGTATGGTCCTTTATAATAAGCTTTACTGACTGGAATGTACGGACACTTCCAAAATGGGTTGGTCTGGGTAATTATATTGAAATGTTTTCGGATAAAAGTTTTTATGAAGCGGTTATTCATACTTTTCAATTTATCGTAATGTATATTCCTCTGGTTTTAGTAGGCGGAATGATGATGGCCATGCTGGTCAATCTAAAAATAAAAGGAATAGGTTTTTTCAGATCTTTCTACTTTATCCCGGTTGTTTCATCATGGGTAGCTGTATCGCTGATATGGAAAGGAATACTTAATCCTGCATATGGTTATCTTAACTACTTCCTCTCGTTATTAGGCATACAAGGACCACAGTGGTTATACGATAAAAACTGGGCTATGGTTGGGGTTGTTATGGCAAGTGTATGGAAAGATATAGGTTTTACTATGGTTCTGCTGCTTGGAGGGCTCAAGAATATAAGCGAGGAGATACTGGAAGCAGCCCAGATAGATGGCGCAGGAAGACTGAAAAAGTTCTTTAAAATTACTCTTCCACTTATGAGCCCGCAGATATTTTTCGTTGTCATGATTTCAATGATTAATTCCTTTCAGGTCTTCGATCAGGTCATGGTCATGACTAACGGAGGTCCCGCAGGGGCAACTACGGTTCTTGTTGAGCAGATATATAGAAATGCTTTCAGTTATTCACGCATGGGATATGCCTGTGCTATGTCGTGGATTCTTCTTTTGATAATTCTTATTTTTAGTTTTATACAGAACAGAGCTGAGAAAAAGCTGGTGTTTTACTCATGAAATCAAACATACGGAAACTGATTGTATATATTTTGCTTTTTTTGCTTGCTTTGACAACTATCGTACCTATGCTTTGGACATTTTCTACTTCTTTGAAGTCCAAGCAGGCAACCTTGGCTTTTCCTCCGGATATTGTTCCCAAAGAACCGACTTTAAATAACTACATAACCCTTTTTAACGCTTATCCGTTCGGAAGGTACTTGTTTAACAGCGTTTTGGTTACTTCGGTAACTGTGTTCTTACAGGTTTTAATAGCTGGTCTTGCAGCTTTTGCCTTTGCAAGATTTGATTTCAGATTCAAAAACACCTTATTTGTTCTTTATCTGGCTACTCTTATGATTCCCTTTCAGGTAACAGCAATACCGCTGTATCTCATTGTAAGGAATCTCAACTGGATAAACACATATCAGGGTCTTATAGTACCAAGGCTTTTCAGCGCTTTTGGAGTATTTCTGCTGAGACAGGCTTTTATGTCTACTCCGCGGGAGTTCGATGAATCTGCCTTTATGGACGGAGCGGGGTATTTTACAGTATTTTTTAAAATAGTACTGCCTATGAATAAAACAGCTCTGGCAACTTTTGGGATCTTTTCTTTTATGGATGCTTGGAACAGTTACCTGTGGCCTCTTATAGTTTCTACTGAGCAGAATATGATGACTCTTCCGGTAGGTCTGGCCAATCTTCATGGAAGATGGATAACTCAGTGGAACCTTGTAAGCGCAGGCGCTATGATAAGCATCATCCCGATACTGCTTGTCTTTCTTTTCGCACAGAAATGGTTTGTTCAGGGCGTGGCATCAAGCGGCTTAAAAGGCTGAAAATAAAAAAACTACACTTGGGGAGGTGTATTATGAAGAAACTCTTGTTAACGGTATTAACAGTATCTCTTTTTGTATTTGCGTTCGGTGCGGTAGAAATAACTTATATGAATTATTCTGCTCTTCCGAGTCACGAAGAAACTTTGAAGCTTATAGTAAAAGAGTTTGAAAAACAGAATCCCGGAATCAAAATAAAACTTGTAAATGTTCCATGGGACGATTATTTTTTAAAGCTTTCAACCAGTTTTGCCGGCAATGATGCCCCTGATACCTTTGAAATAAATTATGAAAACTTTGTTGAGTATGCTTCTGACGGACTGCTTCTTCCTTTGGATTCATTGAATCAGCAGTTTAAGTTTAGTGCAAACGACATTTTTGCCGAAAAAGCATATAAAGCTTTTTCGCACAATGGTGTACAATATGGTTTTCCTGAAAAATTCTCGACTGTAGTCCTTTTTTACAATAAAAAACTCTTTGATGAGAAAAAAGTAGCATATCCAACCAATAGCTGGACATGGAAAGATGAAATGGAGGCTGCGAAAAAGCTTACCGATTCAAAAAAAGGTATCTGGGGAGTATATCAGCCCGTTCAGTTCTGGGAATTTTATAAGGTGCTTACACAGGCAGGAGGAAGTTTTATAACAGGCGGTAAGGCTTCTTTGAATAACAAAGCCGGAATTGATGCCGTAAACTGGCTTGTAGATAAACAGAAGCTTGGAGTTATGCCCACAGATGCTCAGGCAGGAGGTCTCAAGTCGGAAGATCTTTTTGTGGCAGGAAAGGTAGCCATGGTTCACACAGGAATATGGATGTTTAAAATGTTCAGGGATGAATCGGCTTTTGATTGGGATATAGTAGTTGAGCCAGGTATGGCATCAAAAGGAACTCATTATTTCGTAGATGGCGTTGTGGCAAATAAAAGCACAAAATATAAGGAAGAAGCATGGAAATGGATTAAATTTCTTACTACAAGTGAGTACAACGCAAAGCTGAGATATGAAAAAGGATGGGAACTGCCGGCTATCTCAAATGAAAAGTACCTTGAGCCTTTCCTTACTGAAAAATCAAAACCGTTAAATAAAAAGGCTATCTTTGAATCACTAAGTTATTCTTCACTTCCTCCTGTAATAAAAGGCTGGAGTGCATTATCGGATATAGTTAACAAAGAGCTCTCGGATGTAGCACTCGGAAACAAATCTGCTCAGGATGCTCTTAAAGCTATTGATGCCGAAATAAATAAAAAACTCGGAAAATAAAAGGATGTGAAGAAATGAGCCAGATCTGTCACCTTCCTTATGGAATGGATGATCCGTATCTTAATAATTTTAGTATCCAAAGGATTCCAAAAGATCCTGCCGCTGATGAGCAAGTACAAGTAAATTTTCAAACCTTTCCGATGCAGGCAGGTCAAAGAGCATGGATTATATTTTCGGTAAACGGTATGCCGCAAGTAAAAACAAGGGCTAGATTTGATTATGCCCAAAACGGCTGGGCACTTTGGACATGCTGCCTAGGCAGATTTAAAAAAGGCGATACGGTAAGATACAGGATATTTTCAGGACTTGGTGATACCAACGCAGTATCCTCAGATGAATTTGAGTTTTGTGTAAAAGCATGGGAGAACTGCGGCACATTTGAAAGCGATCTTCTGAAAAGTTCAAAAAGATTTTTATCCTGCCTTACATTTACCGATGGAAAAAATAATTTCAGCCGCAGATATTTTTTCAAAAGGCAGAACCAAGAAAAATTCTTTGGAATGGGTGAACATTATGATTCTATTGAGCTTGGTGACAGATCGTATACTGCTCATGTTTTTGACCAGTATAAAGTACAGGGTGAAAGAGGATATGCCCCCGTTCCGTTCATCTTTTCGGAAAACGGATTCGGAGTGTTTGCAGACACCGGGTACAGAACATCCTTTTTCTTAAATGAAGATACTATTGAGGTATTTATTGATACTCTGGGTCAGAAATACGCAGGCGGCGATATAACTATATGGGAAAAAGAGTCTCCTCAACAGGTAATTTCTGAAATATATAAGCTTTCTAATCCTGTTGTTCCTCCGCTGTGGGTATTCGGACCATGGATATCTGCGAATGAATGGAATAACCAGAATATGGTAGAAAATGCTCTTAGATCAACTTTAAATTATAATCTTCCTTGTACAGTTATAGTGATAGAGGCATGGTCTGATGAACAGGGCTTTTATAAGTTTAACGGTGCACAAAACATGCCTGTTGCCGGAAAAATGAATTTTAAAGATTTTTCATTCAACCATCCATGGCCTGATCCTTACAGTATGATTAAAAACTTTCATGAACACGGTATAAAAGTAATTTTATGGCAGATTCCTGTATTCAAAATGGTTAATGATCCCGACGAACAGCACAGAAAGGATCTGGAGTATGCTCTGCAAAAGAAGTTCTTTGTGATGAAAAAAGATGGTACTCCTTATGAAATCCCTACCGGAAGATGGTTTGAGGGAAGTTATGTGGTTGATCTTTTTAATCCGCAGGCAAGAGAATGGTTTAAAGAAAAAAGAAAGTACCTTATTGATGAACTGGAAATAGATGGCTTTAAAACAGACGGAGGAGAACACCTCTGGGGAAGGGATACTTTTGTATATGAAGGTATCAGTGTAGCTCAGGCAAGAAATCTTTTTACAGAAAAGTACTTTGAAACAGAAAAAGAAGTAGTCGGAGAGGATAAAGTTCTTTTTAGCCGGGCAGGTTATACACGTTCTCCTTCCAGTACGCTTTTTTGGGTAGGTGATGAAGATTCTGACATTGAAGCTCTGAAGTCCAATATAATTGCAGGATTGAATGTATCATTATGCGGAAATCCTTTCTGGGGATGGGATATAGCCGGATTCAGCGGTGAACTTCCCGATCCAGAACTATATCGCAGAAGCCTTGAAATAGCAGTTTTTACACCAATTTTCCAAATTCATTCAGAATGTAATATGGGACCATATAAAAGTGCAGAGAGAACACCATGGAATATGGCAGAGGTTTTCAGCGACAGTTCGCTAATTGATTATTATAGGAAAATAGCTTCGCTACGAATGTCACTTATTCCTTATATAGCCGAACAGGCAGAAAAGTCGGTAACACAGCAAAAACCACTTACCATGCCATATAATTATACAATTAACTATTTCTTCGGAGAAGATATTTTTATAGCTCCGGATCTTGAAGGAAATGGTCTGTTAACGTTTGATCTTCCTTCTGGTCAATGGATAAATCTTTGGGAAGGAAAAGAGTATTCGGGCGGCTGCAGTTTCAGGTATGAATGCAAAAATCATTACAGTGCCGTTTTTATAAGAAAAGGTGCCATGCTTTCAATAAATCTTCCTGAAAGCAGAAAAATATATGAACCTGGAAAAGGACTTGAAAAAAATGCTCTTCTTATAGGTGATTTTTATGAAAAGAAAAATCACGTTATACAAAACTTGAACTCCGCTCAAACAGAAGACATTTCATTTATAGGGTTCTTTGAAGAATCACAGGAAGATGGTTTTATAGCAAAAATAAAATGGATTCTGATTGAAGAGGTAAATAATGAATAATTTTTTTTTGAACTCGTTGGAGATAATTAAAAAGTATCAGGATATTTCAGGAGCTTACGTGGCAAGTCCAAACTTTTCGCAGTACGGATTCTGCTGGTTCAGGGACAGTTCTTTCATTGCACGTGCAATGTACAGGGCGGGAGAAAGCATTTCAGCAAACAAGTTCTTTGATTGGGCTGTAAAGGTCATACGTAGTAATCGCCAAGAAATTGAAAAAGTACTACAAAAGGATCATTCTGAATTGACCCATGAGGATCTTCTGCCTACACGGTACAAAGTTGACGGTTCAGCAAACAATGATGATTGGCCTAACGGTCAAAGTGACGGATACGGAACGTTTTTATGGGCCGCTCACGAATGCGGTTATGATATTCCTACCGATGTATCGGAAATAGTTGAAAAGTATATTGAAAAAATCTGGGACATTCCATGTTATGATGCATGGGAAGAAGGACCTGAATATCTGCACACTTCTACTCTTTTTTCTCTTGCGGCAGGACTCAAAGCACAAAGCATAGTAAGCTCAAGAAAAAACAGCTATGAACGTATTCTACAAAAAATTCAGGAGCAACATACAAAAAACGGACGTTTTGTTAAATCGACCGGCAACGGCTGCGTTGATTCAAGTCTTCTATGGTGCTCGTACCCATACGCACTTTACAACAGTGAAAATGAACTTGTTCTTAAGACAGTTGATGAGATAGAAAGGAAACTGAAAAAAGGATACGGACTGAAACGTTATTTAAAAGATACTTACTTTGGTGCCGGAAGCTGGACTTTACTTTCTGCAAACCTAGGAAGCTACTATGCCATAACCGGGAAAAAGGAAAAAGCTATGGAAATTAAAAGATGGCTGGATACGAAGTTTGACTCAAACGGCTTCCTTGCCGAGCAGATTGCAGAGAATCTTTTAGCGCCGGATATGTATGAACCATGGGTAAAAAAATGGGGAAGTATAGCTTCTCCCCTTTTATGGGCACATGCAGAGTATATTAATCTCTGTCTAGATATTCAAAATAACTGATAAAAAATCAGCAGCTTTTTCAAATAAGCTGCTGATTTTTATTTAATTATTTTTTTACTGTCTGCGAGTACTTGTATCTGATTCTGTTGGTTTCAAGTTCGTTCTTTATTTTTTCCTTGTCTTGCGTAGCTGCTGCCGCTTCTTTTTCAAGCTTCTCAATCAATTCCTTAGTTTTTAAAGGATCTATTTCTTCAAACCGCTCAGCTTTGGTGGTAAGTATTATAAGTTCCTTTCCGGACATATCAACTATGCCACCGTGTACTATAAGCTTTTCCTCTGTCTTATCTGTTTTTCTGATGGTTACCGGGCATACTTTCAGCTTTGCAATTATGGGAAGCCTATTTGTAAGCACTCCCATACCGCCTTCAACAGTTTCATACTGAACATACTCTGCCTGGCACTGCGATTTTATACCGCCGGGAGTCACCACCTTTACATCAAACATAAATCACCTCTAGACCGATGCGCCCATAGCCTTAGCCTTCTGTACGGCCTGTTCTATTGTTCCAACCATGTAGAAAGCGCTTTCGGGCAGATTATCGTACTTTCCGTCAAGTATTTCTTTAAAGCCCTTTATAGTATCGCTCAGCTTGACATAAACTCCGGGGATGTTTGAAAATTTTTCGGCAACAAAGGTAGGCTGAGTAAGGAATCTCTGAATTTTTCTCGCTCTTTGTACCGTAAGTTTATCGTCTTCCGAAAGTTCCTCTATTCCGAGAATAGCTATGATATCCTGTAAGTCTTTATATCTCTGCAATACTTTTTGAACCCTTCGGGCAACATTGTAATGTTCGTCTCCTACAACCTTGGGTTCAAGAATCTTGGAGTTGGAATCAAGAGGATCAACTGCAGGATAAAGAGCCATTTCTGAAAGTTTTCTTGACAAAACTATGGTAGCTTCAAGGTGTGAAAACGTCGTAGCAGGTGCAGGATCGGTTATATCGTCTGCAGGAACATATACTGCCTGTACCGATGTAATTGAACCGTCTTTGGTTGAGGTTATTCTTTCTTCAAGTTGTCCGACATCAGTAGCCAGCGTAGGCTGATACCCGACTGCAGAAGGCATTCTTCCCAGAAGAGCCGAAACCTCAGAACCGGCCTGTACGAATCTGAATATATTATCTATGAATAGCAAAACATCTTTCTTTTCTTTATCTCTAAAATATTCTGCCATAGTCAGAGCAGTGAGAGCTACCCTAAATCTTGCTCCAGGCGGTTCGTTCATCTGTCCGAATACAAGAGCGGTATTGTTGATAACTCCGCTGTCATGCATATCAAGCCAGAGATCGTTACCCTCTCTTGTTCTTTCACCGACACCAGCAAAAACCGATATTCCCTGGTGTTCAATTGCAATGTTTCTTATAAGCTCCATAACCAGAACTGTTTTCCCTACTCCGGCACCTCCGAAGAACCCTATTTTTCCGCCCTTTGGGAATGGTGCCAAAAGGTCGATACATTTAAGTCCTGTTTCGAGTATTTCTATATCTTTATTCTGATCGGTTATGGATGGAGGCTCCCTATGAATAGGAGAGAACTCAACATCTTTTACTGAACCTTTTTCATCAATAGGCTCTCCAAGAAGATTGAACATTCTTCCTAGTACATTTTTCCCAACAGGAATCTTTATTGGTTCGGAAGTATCCAATGCTTCAAGTCCTCTTTTCAGACCATCCGATGAATCAAGTGCAACACATCTTGCTATATTGTCGCCTATAAGCTGTTCAACTTCAAGGACGACTTTTTTATTTGTATATGGATTAACTATTTCTATAGCGTTGTAAATTTCGGGAAGTTTTCCTTCCCCAAACTGGACATCAACAACAGGTCCAATTACACTGACCACTTTTCCGATATTCTTTTCCACAAAGTCACCCCCGTGGCCCGTCACTCTTGTTTAAGAGCCTGGGCTCCATTAACTATTTCTATTAACTCTTGGGTTATTGAATCCTGACGCATTTTGTTGTAAGCAAGCGTAAGATCCCCTATGAGGTTCTGGGCATTGTCTGTCGCATTTTTCATGGCATTTCTTCTTGCGTAATACTCGCTTACCTTAGTTTCAAATATGAGAGTATACACCTGTGAAAGCATGTACAGATAAGCAATCTCATCAATAAGTTTTTCATCTGTCGGCTCGTATTCATATGATGCCGTTTCTTTTCCCTCATACTGTATAGGAAGGAGCTGAACACATTTTGGTCTCTGAATAAGGGCATTTCTGAACTCGCCGTATACAACTTCGATTTTGCCGCAGGAATACTTTTCCCGCAGTGACAGAAGATCTTCCAGTACAAGCTTCGCAGAGTCCGGACCAGGAATATCATAAAGCTTGGTTCTTGAAAGAAGTATCTTGCTGCCGCTTGTAAAATCAGCAGTTCCTTTTGATCCGACAACGTAAAAACCTTTGAAATCTGAAATCTCTGATGCCCGGTTTCGCGCAAAAGATACGATATCAGAGTTAAACGACCCACACAATCCCATATCTGTCGTTACCGCAAAGATAAGCGTACCTTCGGACTGTTTAAAAAACTTATTGTCTGTTTCAGGTTTAACCTTGCTCAGCACCGATTTGGCATATCTGGCATAGGTTCTTACAGGCTCTATTGTCCTGTTAACCCTGTTTATTCTTGCAGAAGCAACCATTTCCATCGCTTTGGTGATCTTCATGGTTGACTTGGTAGAATCAATACGGTTCTTGATGGTTCTGAGTTTACCTCTTCCCATTAAATATCACCGCCCATCAAGAGACAAAACTCTTTTTGAACTCTTCAACAGCTTTTTTAAGTTCTTCAAGCATCTTGTCCGAAAGTTCTTTCTTAAAGGCAATCTCATTCATCAGAGCAGTTTTATTATGCTTCATGAAATGAATGAACTCTTTTTCAAATCGGCTTATTTTAGTTGTTTCAATATCATCAACATATCCATTTACACCACAGTAGAGAACTATAACCTGTTCCTGAACCTCCATAGGAGAATACTGAAGCTGTTTGAGAAGTTCCTGCAGCTTCTCTCCTCTTATCAGCTGCTTTCTTGTACTTTCATCAAGATCTGTAGCAAACTGCGTAAAAGATTCAAGATCTCTGTACTGTGCAAGATCAAGCTTAAGACTTCCGGCGACTTTTTTTATTGCTTTGGTCTGTGCCGCACCGCCGACCCTTGAAACCGAAAGACCTATATTCACGGCAGGCCTGAATCCGGCGTAAAACAACGAAGGTTCAAGATAGATCTGACCGTCCGTTATTGATATAACGTTGGTAGGTATATACGCAGAAATATCGTTCGCCTGCGTTTCTATTATAGGCAGAGCAGTCAACGAACCTCCACCGCTCGCTTCGTTAAGCCTTGCAGCTCTTTCCAGGAGTCTGGAATGCAGATAGAATACATCACCCGGATAAGCTTCTCTTCCTGGCGGCCTTCTCAGAAGAAGCGAAACTTCCCTGTATGCCGTAGCATGTTTTGAAAGATCATCGTAGACTACAAGAGCATCTTTTCCGTTGAACATAAAGTATTCACCAAGAGCAGCACCTGCATAAGGAGCAAGATAAAGCAATGAAGGCGGATCTCCTGCACCTGCAACCACCACAGTCGTGTAGTCCATGGCTCCATACTGTTCAAGCTTATCCACTATTCTTGCGACCACTGAAGATTTTTGACCTATCGCCACGTAAATACAGTAGACATTCTTACCTTTCTGGTTGATTATTGTATCTATAGCTATCGCAGTTTTTCCTGTCTGCCTGTCGCCTATTATAAGTTCTCTCTGACCGCGTCCTATCGGAATGAGTGTGTCAATTATTTTCAGACCTGTCTGTAAAGGTGTATCAACAGGTTTTCTGGAAACTACTCCGGTTGCTTTTCTCTCTATAGGGTAAAAAGTCTCTGATTTTATAGGACCTTTTCCGTCAAGAGGTATACCCAGAGGATTGACAACCCTTCCCAAAAGAGCATTGCCGACAGGAATTTCTATTATTCGGCCAGTTCTGGTTACTTTATTACCCTCTTCAATTTTTTTGTAATCTCCAAGAGTTATTATTCCGACGTTGTCTTCTTCAAGGTTCATCGCAAGCCCTGATACAACAGATTTATCGTTGGTTTCTATTTCTACTAGCTCATTATACATTACATCTTTCATGCCGTAGGCACGGACAATTCCGTCTCCTACCTGCATTATCCATCCTACTTCCTTTATTTCAGCACTTTCATAGTCTTTTATCTTTTCACTTAAGACTTTTGTAAGTTCTTCAGGATTTATTTGCAAAGTATTTCACCCCCGGGAGGAAACATCTCTGATTATGCTGTCAAGATAACCTTTAACGGAATAATCGAAAAGCTTATCGTCAAACTCCATTTGAATACCTCCGATCAGGGATTCATCAAGTGTATAAGATATGCTTATCTTTCTTCCCGTTTTCTTGGTTATTGTTTCAAAAATCAAATCTTTGGTTTCATTTGAAAGCTCTTTGGCTGTTGTAAGTTTTACACGGACAAGTCTTTTCATATTGAGACTGTGTACTCTCAGATGCCTTATTATATTGGCAAGAAGCTCCTGCCTTTTATTTTCTATAATAAGAGATAAAAATTTGCTCAGGATCTCATCACCGCTCTTGTCAAGATATTCAAGAGTCTTGTTTAGAACGTGTTTTTGAGATATTACGGGATTTTTGAAAAGATTTGAAAACTCTTCATCCTGCTGGATTTTTTTATCCAGTGTCTTCAATATCTCTATATAGCTGTCAAGTGCATTTATCTTATTGTTTTGCGAAAGAAACTCGACAAAGGCTTTTGAATATCTGAAAGCTAAAGAGTAGGAAGCCTTCATAATGATTCCCCTTTATTGTTCAAAGCCTGCATAGCCCTCCTGGCAAGTTCTTCGTTGGCTTTCACATCAACTTTTTCTTTAAGAATCATTGCACTTATGGTAACTGCAAGCCTTACAACATTCGACTGAATCTCGAGTGCAGCCTTTTCTTTAAGTTCAGAAGCTTCCTGTTCGGCTTTTAATATGATTCTCTCCTTTTCCACCAAGGCCTGTTTCTTTGCCTCATCAACAATAGCTTTTGCCTGAACCTCGGCTTGAAGGATCTTTTCATCTCTGGCACTCTTAAGATCCTTTATTTCTTTTTCCATGTCTTCTTTTATCTTTTCGGAGTCGAGCTTGGCTTTTTCAGCATCGCTAAGGCTTTTGGAAATTATCTCCTTCCTTTTGGCCACAACATCCAGAAAAGGTTTGTAAAGAAGCTTGTATAGAATAAGCACAAAAAATATAAATCCAACCAAATTTACAATCGATGTCAAATTAAAATTTATCAAAGCGATCTCCTCCTTTCAGGAAGATTTCCTTCCTTTTTTAAGGAAGAACAAAAAGCATTATAAGAGCAATAACAAGCGAATAAAGACCTGTTGATTCTGCAACGGCCATAGCCAAAAGCATGTTTATCCTTATTGAACCAACCATTTCAGGCTGCCTTGCCATAGCATCCATAGCGTGTGCTCCGGTTTCTCCTTCGCCGACTCCAGGACCGATAGCTCCTATACCCATACATATTCCGGTTCCTATGAACTTACCCATATAATATAATCCCCATGCGAGCATGTTGCCGTTTGCTAAAACCAATTTCAAGGCTTCTACAATGCTGTAATTTTCCATAACTTATCTGACCTCCCTTAGTCTTTTTTATTCTACTGCTGAACCTATATATGCTATTGCCAACAAGGAAAAAACAAACGCCTGTATGAGACCGACAAACCATCCGAAAAATCCCCAGAGAAAAACAGGAATAAGGAAGTACTTAAGCATATAGCTGACTATAAGCACAAGTATTCCTCCGCCCATGATATTACCGAAAAGCCTTACCGAATGTGATATGGGTTTTGCAATCTCTCCTATGATATTTAACGGAAGAAGAAACACTATCGGTTCAAAAAAACCTTTAAACCATTTCCATACGCCCTTGGAATGGGCAGAAAACACATGGCTGATAATAAGCACGGAAATAGCATACGCAGCATTCACGTTCAGATCCGAGGTTGGAGTATACCAAGTATCTGTGAACATCTCAACTGATACCTTGCCGTTGGAAAGAGGTGAAACACTTATTCCGGGCATTCCTCCCAAAAGATTTGAAACCAGAACATAAAGAAAAAAAGAAACACCTAATATGAAAACAGGCTTTCTGTACTTGGGATTCGGAACAGCATCTTCGACTATACTCCAATAAAATTCAAAGAGCAGTTCGAATACCGTCTGACGTTTCTTTTCCGGTACGAGTCTGAACTTTACGGTACTGGCAAAAATTATCAGCCCGATCATAATAGCAAAAGACATTATCAGAGTCATCGGGTTGACTTCATTCATAAAGCCTGTTTTTCCGTTTATGGAAACAATCCACCTCTGACCTACCCCGGAGAGTTCCGAGTTGAAAACAAAAAGGTTAACTATCCCAAGAACGATATAGAGGCTTAGAAATACTATGATAAGGTACTTTGTTACTTTTTCGTTAATCAAAGAAATCACCCCTACTGTTTGTATGAAAGAAAAGGAACTATCTTCATGTTCATGATGCCGACAAAAGAAATCATCAAGGCACGAACATCAACCAAAGCCCCGACAGTTAAGATTATACCATAAACAAAGTATCTGATTAAATAACCCAGAGGGATTTTTTTCCATTTGACATAAGGCATCTTCTTAATATCTTCAACCATAAGCATTATACCGAGTATGGCACCCAAGCTCCCCCAGAAAACCCAAAAGGAATAGAGCTTAAAGAAGAATACTAGAAGAATAAACTCAGCCACGGAAAGAAGAGCTATCTTTTTTATCATCTCCAGCATTTTTCTTTCCAGATCCCTCATACTTTTCAGCCTCTCTTATAAGTTCTTTTATTCCACAGTAAAGACCTGATATTACCCCTAAAAAAAGAAATACTATAGTCCATACAACACTTTTGGTTAAGGAAGATATCCATTGACCTATAAAAAAGCTGACAAAAATGTTGGAAAGCACTATCAAAGCAAAGTTCAATACGCTGTTAGACTGTGTAAAAATTTTTGGATCAAAGCTTTTCATGTTTTCATTGCCAGGAAAACACCCATCTCTGTTTCATCATGAATTATGCCGGGGAACTTCAGAATAGTTCCTTCCGAAAGAACCTGAAGGTCTTTTCCTGTGATAACAGATGGAGGAGTGATATTGATACTGTAGCCTATCTTTTCAAGACTCATGGCTATTGAACCGGAAACCATATTTCCAAGTTCGCTTATAGCTGAAAGAGCCATTTCGTCAAGACTGTTGATCTCAAGCATCCCTGACATCATATTGTTTACTATGATTATGGCACCCTCACGTTTTACCGCATAAACAAGATTTCCGTCTATAGCCCCGTTAAACCCTATGACCGTTATTACATCATAGATTCTTTCAACTTCTTTTACCATAAGCGGTTTTTGAACTTTGAAATCCGTTTTTGCCGCTGTTACAAAGGCTACTTTCAAAGCATCCAGAGTTGCGTTGATTATCTTAACATCAAGCATAAGCTCACCTCCTCATAACTTAAATTATATAATAAATGAATTTAATTATCAATAAGCAATCGTTATATTGCAACATGCGCTTTTACATTACATAGAAGGAAGACTGACTTTATGCTATAATTATATAAATATCCTTTTCGCTGTGGAGGGATTGACATGATAGGAGAGCATCCTTATGTAAAATGGGCAATAAAAGTTATTGAAACTTATGTGCTTTCAGAAATGAAGGCACAGCCTTCATCTGATCTTCCGGAAGACCTGTTCGTAAGAACTGCCGCTTGCTTTGTCTCACTACATACTATAAGCGGCGAACTAAGAGGATGTATAGGAACCATAGAACCGGTATACAGCAGTCTTTGCGAAGAAATACTTGAGAATGCGGTATCTGCCGCCACAAAGGATCCTAGGTTCCCCCCTTTGTCAAAAAAANNGAACGAACTGGACACTATAAAGGTCAATGTAGATATTCTTTCAGATCTAGAAAAAACCGATTCCGCGTCTTCGCTTAATCCCAAAATATATGGAGTTATAGTCAAAAGCGGATGGAAAAAAGGAGTGCTTCTGCCAGACCTTGAAGGTGTTGATACCGTTGAACAGCAACTGAGAATTGCAAAGCTCAAGGCCGGAATTCTGGGAAACGAAAAAATAGAGTTATACCGGTTTACTGTCCAGAGGTACCTATGAAATGAAGGTTTCTGCACTTAACTATACAGAAACAAAAGATTCTGCAATTAAATGCGGTCTTTGCCCGCATAACTGCTTAATTGCAGAAAACCAGACCGGTTTTTGCCTCGTAAGAAAAAATATTTCCGGAGAACTTATCGCACAAAGTTATGCGAATGTATCTTCTGTTGCAGTTGATCCTATAGAAAAAAAACCGCTTTATCATTTTTTCCCGGCAAGTAAAATACTTTCTCTGGGAAGCTGGGGCTGCAATTTAAAATGTCCTTTCTGTCAGAATTTTGAAATATCTCAATACTGCCGCAACGAGGGTAAGTACATATACCCAGAGATGCTTGGGGAGCTTATCTTGAAAACAGGTGTAAGATCTGTTGCCTTTACTTATTCGGAACCCATAGTATGGTATGAGTATGTTCTTGATTGCTGCCGTGAATTGAAAAAAGCAGAAGAACGGTTCTATACCGTCATGGTAACCAACGGTTATATAAATAAAGAGCCCGCAAAGCTACTTTTGAATTATCTTGACGCTTTAAACGTAGATTTAAAGGTTTTCAACAGTGAGAAATACCGTAATGTTTTGCAGGGCGGTCTTAAGGAAGTTTTAGATTTTATTGAGCTTTCTGTCAAAATGAAAGTTCATATAGAGATAACTACTCTTATAGTTCCGGGACTGAACGATGATATATCCGAGCTTTCCGAGGAATTCAGATGGATATCGTCTCTTTCCAAAAATATTCCACTGCACATCAGTCAGTACTTCCCAAGATATAGATACGAGGCTGAACCAAAAAGCTATGATTTTCTGGTAAAAGTATACCAGACTGCTAAAGAGTATCTAGATTATGTCTATATAGGCAATACGCCTATCTGGGAGTACAGTGATACGCACTGTCCCGACTGTAAGACACTTATAGTAAAACGCAAAGGCTACGATATAAAAGTTTACAATGTAGATGAAGACGGAGGATGCAAAAAGTGCGGACGAAAGATTTTAGTAGTATAAGCAAAAGTACTGTTTTAATTTTTTCAATGCTGGGAATAAGTCTAATTCTTGTATTATTTATAATTTTTTCCAAACCTCTTCCCACTTATGAAAAGACAGAAATATTTTCTTTGGGCACCTACGTAAGAATCTACATAGCCGGAGGAAAAGTATCTTCCAAAAGCCTTTTGAAAATTGCAGAAAAAGAAATCGAAAGACTTTACGCCAAATACAGCTCAAATATACCTTCAAGCGTAGTGTACCAGTTGAATGAAAAAAGAGAAATAGAGTGTGACGAAGAAAGTCTTTTCCTTTTTCAGGCTGCAGTAAATGTATCAAAGATCACAGGTGATTCCTTTGATCCTACTTTAAGGCCGGTTTTGATGCTCTGGGGCTTTGACGATGTAAATTCCAGCAAAAGAGTTCCCTCCTCTTACGAGATAGAACAAGTTCTTCCCTTTGTCAGCTACAAATTCATAGACATTGACAGCAAAAACAGAAAAATAAAGCTGTTAAAGGAAGGTGTGACTGTTGATCTTGGCGGTATCTCGAAAGGTTTTATCGTCGACAGGGTTATAGACCGTATAAAAGAGATTGATCCTAAAGCTACAGGTTTTATAGATGCCGGAGGAGATATAGGAATAATAGGACCAAAATTCGGCAACAGACCATGGCAGATAGGCATAAGAGACCCTTTTTCTTCTGATCCGGCAAAGCTTATTGATACGCTTTACATATACAGCGGAGCAGTTGCTACTTCAGGAAACTATGAGAGATATTTCATACAAAACGGCACGCTGTATCACCATATAATAGATCCGAAAACAGGATATCCGGCAGGTAACTGCAGAAGTTGTACGGTTGTTTCGGACAAGGTTATGACAGCAGATGCTTATGCTACCGGACTTTTTGTATTAGGCATAGATAATCCAGCATTGGAGTACTTTACCAAGTTTGGGGTTCAGGCATATCTTATCGATAATACAGGGAAAACTGCCGAAACCAGCGGTTTTGAGTACTTCAGAAATAAAGTAAAGTAGTTATGGCGGAAAGAGCAAAAAAGTACGATATATTTATTGTAGCTGTCATTCTGCTTTTTGCCGTGATTATGATTTTTTTAAATTTAATTATTCCACAAAAGGGCATAACCGGAGTAAAAGTAACTGTTGATGGTGTATTGGCGGTTTCAACAACTCAAGAAGGACTTTATCCGATAGAAAAAGATGGGAAACACCTTCTTACAGTTGAGTTTTACCAGGGAAAGGTAAGGGTAAAAGAGTCAACTTGTGATAACCAGATATGTGTCAGAACAGGCTGGATAAGCAATACAGGTCAAACTATTGTTTGTCTTCCATATAAGATAGTAGTTGAACCAATGGGTGGAACAAAAACAGACGGAGTAGATATCATAACATGGTAAAATCAAAAAAACTTTCAAATATAAGTATTCTTACAGGTATTGCTTGTGCCATGTACGTTGTGGAAAGTTTTATTCCTCTTCCCATGCCGCTCCCAGGAGTAAGATGGGGATTTTCAAATCTTCCTGTTCTTTTGGCGGCTGTACTGGGTTACGGAATTTTACCCTGTGCAATGATTGCTTTTGGAAAAAGTTTTATCGGAGCTCTTCTGTCAGGAAGAATAGCTTCGGCAACATTCTTTATGGGGCTATCCGGATCACTGGCAAGTGCCCTTTTTATGGGATGGCTTAAGAAGCATGTTCCGAAAGTTGGAACCATAGGAATAAGTGAGTTGGGTGCGCTTTTAAATAATACAGTGCAGATACTTATCGCAGGGCTTATTCTGGGTAACAGCAGAGCCGTATTCTACTATTATCCGTATCTTGTTTTAATAGGTACTGTTACCGCATACTTGCTTGCGGTAGTTTCAGATATTTTTTTAAGGAGTATGAACCATGACGCTAAAGTATAAATTAGTGCTGGGTTCAGGATCAGCCAGGCGGAAGGAACTTCTTAAATTTATTTCGAATGATTTCAGAGTAGCAGTAAGTGATATAAAAGAAGATTGTTCCCAAAACCTTCCTGAACTTTACGTTCAAGAGATAGCCCTTAATAAGAGCAAGGCTTTAAGGATAAAGGATGACGAACTGCTTATCACTGCAGACACTATTGTGTTTATAGATGATGAGATTCTGGGAAAACCAAGGAATCGTGAACACGCATTTGAAATGTTGAAAAAACTTTCAGGAGCTGCTCACAAGGTTTACACAGGTGTCTGCCTGAGAAACAATTATTTTACAGATGTCTTTTCAGAGTGTACCGAGGTTTTCTTCAGAGAGCTTAGTGACAATGAAATATACTATTATATAGATGCTTTTTCTCCCTTCGATAAAGCAGGTGCTTATGGCATACAGGACTTCGGACTTGTTTTTATCCAGGGTATAAAAGGCGATTATTATAACGTTATGGGGTTTCCGGTTACATCAGTCTACAAAAAACTGCTGGAGCGGGGGATAATAAAGTATGAATGACGAACACCAACTTCCACGGGAAAAACTTGAAACACATGGCGTACAAGCTCTTTCTGACGAGGAGCTTATCGCAGTGATTCTTAGGAGCGGAACCAAAAACGCATCTGTTTTTAAAGCTTCAAGAGATCTTATGGAAAGATACAAAGATCTTATTACCCTTGCGGATGCAGGTATAAGCGATATCGCATCTGTACAGGGCATAGGCAGGGTAAGAGCCATAAACCTCAAAGCATCTCTGGAAATAGGAAAAAGATATCACCTTCAGAAAAAGAAGGCCGGCACACATTACAAAATGGACTCTCCCGATAACGTATACACCTTTTCGGAAGAGATGATCCATTACGACAAAGAAGTGGTAAGAGTAATATGTCTTGATTCAAAACTGAAAGTCTTAGGATACGAGGATATAAGCATGGGAACAGTAAACCATTCTCTCGCTCATCCGCGTGATATATTCAGATACGCTATCAGATCAAATGCCGTATCTATAATCCTCGTTCATAATCACCCTTCCGGAGACCCTACACCAAGTATGGACGACAGAGAGCTTACAGAAAAGATAAAGCAAGGCGGAGAATTACTGAATATAAGGATGAATGATCATCTTATTATGGGAAAAAGCAGTTATTATAGTTTTTCTTTATCAAGGATGGTGGAGATGAATGTTTAATATTCCAAACGAAGAAGAGAGCAAAAAGCTCAAAAATATTCTTAAGCTCAGAGAAACTGTGGAAAAGGATCTTGAGAAAAAAGGCATAAACGTACAGAAAAAAGAACAGAAACAAAATACCATATACAAGCCTTCATCAGATCTGGAAACAATAAATGTCAATATAGATTCCTTAAAAACATGGTTTGATATTATTATGAGCGACATCGGTGAAACTGATGAAAAGCTTGCTGTTTTCCTTGAAAACAGGCTAAGTTCAAAAACACCCACTGTTTTTTCAAACCAGTACGGTCTTATGCACCTATTAAGAAATGATTTCATGAAAGCAGAAAAGTTTTTTCTTATCAATCAATCATGCGAATCACTCTTTAATTACGGTGTACTCAAAATTTTTAGAAAAGACCAGGATGTTCTTGATTACTCAAAATCCCTCATGAACAAGTATCCTCAAAGCGGGTATCCATACCTTCTTATCTCCATGTTCTTTACATTTTCAAACAAGTATGATGCCGCCATAAAATCACTTTCGGCGGCAAATAAGTATTTAGGCTATGCCTTCGTGGATATGGCAATATCTCTTTACTATAAAAAGATAACAGAGGCTTCTTCATATCTTTCAAAAAGCTTTTTGGAAAACAGAGCTAAAGGAATCGTCAGTCTCCTACAGTTTCATACATCTGTTTTTACGGAAGACTACGATAAAAAGCTCACTATAGGCAAAAAGTACGAAAAAGAAGAGACCGGCTGTGCCAAATGCCTTTCTTATCTTGTAAACAAAAAACCGGAAGAAACCCCTATGTACTGCCGGTACCAAAAAAGACTTCTGGCTATGAACCAAGAGGAGAACGGAGTATTTATACCTGAAAATGAGAGGCTTGACTATGATTTCATAAAGTTTTTCAACATGAAGTTTGAGCAGAACGCAAATTCTGCATTTCAAAAGATAGTAGATACATTCGGAAATCTGCGGATATTTCTCACCGCAGACAGTATCGCACAAAAAGGACTTAAAACCGGTACTTTTTATTTGCCCAAAGACAGCTACAGCATTCTTCTTAAAGGTCCAGACTACTGTACTGAATTAAGAAATACACTTGCCGGTCTTAAACAGAACTATAACAAAGAGTTTGATTTTGTAATAGATATACCGTTTTATGAGGTACTTAGAATTATCTTCGGCTGGCGTACCTGTCAGAAAATCAACGGATAAGATACAATAAAATTATACTACTATATCAAGATATGAATCCAGGAGGGAGAGTATGAACAATAGTCAATTGGAGAAAATAATCAGTCAGGAGCTGCAAACTGTTCAAAAAGAGTACAGTTTTATAGAAAAGGATATAGATATTAAACCTATTGAAGTAGCTCAGTACATAGATCACACGCTTCTCAAGTCTACAGCAACAGTTCAGGATATTAAGCTTTTGTGCCGCCAGGCCAAAGAAAATAACTTTTTTTCGGTATGCGTTAATTCGGCATATGTTTCCCTTGCTAAGGAAGAACTTCGTTCAAGCAAAGTAAAAGTAGCAACAGTTATCGGTTTTCCTTTGGGAGTATGTGACAGCAGCGTAAAGGTTTATGAGACACAGAGCGCTCTTGATGACGGAGCAGACGAATTTGATATGGTTATAAATGTCGGAATGCTTAAAAGTCTTGATTATGAATACGTATACAGAGAGATAAAGGACATTGTTGAGCAGGCTGATAAGAAAATCGTCAAGGTTATTATAGAAACATGCTATCTTACCCGTGAGGAAAAAATTGCTGCGTGTGTAATTTCCAAATTGGCAGGCGCTCATTTCGTAAAAACTTCAACGGGTTTCGGTACCGGTGGAGCAACCATGGAAGATGTCTCTCTAATGAAATTCGTTGTAGGGGAAGATGTAAAAGTGAAAGCATCCGGAGGAATAAAAGACTACGATACAGCAAAAAAGATGATTGCCTGTGGTGCACAAAGACTTGGCGCAAGCGCTGGAATAAAGATAATTAAAGGGGAAAAGAGCGAAGAAAAATACTGAGTTTTTATAAATGAAAAGCCCCTACTTTCGTAGGGGCTATTGATTTAAGGTTTTAGAGAATTTTTACGTTAGCAGCCTGAGGACCTTTCTGACCTTCAACAACATCGAATTCAACTTTCTGGTTCTCTTCTAACTTCTTGTAACCATCCATCTTAATTGCTGAGAAGTGAATAAATACGTCTTTTCCATCTTCACCAGTAACAAAACCATAACCTTTTTTTGCATCAAACCACTTAACTGTTCCTTTCATAAAACCTTACCTCCGTAAAAACGTTACCGAGTTACCCAATGCAACGATCGGTATAATATAAATAGATTATAAACAATAATTTAAACTAAATCAAGTAAATTTTATGTAACATCAAAAGTTTTTCAAAATATTTACATACTATTCCCACCAATTAAAAGAATAAGAAGTAAAATATACCACTTGAGGTGATGTTGATGCTTAACGAAGATCTATATTCTAAGGATCTGATAATAAATCTTGAAAGTTTTGACGAACTGCTTGAAAAGGACTTTGAAATAGATAATTGGCACAGCATTCAGCTTCTGGCGGAAGAAGCAGAGTTTCTTGATACCATAAGCGTAAGCCTTGAAGTTAGAAAGTCCGGCGATGGCATCATTGCCAAGGGCAGGATAAAAACACTGCTTGGTCTGCATTGCTCACGCTGTCTAAAAAAGATGAAACATGAAGTTGATGAAACGTTTGATTCCGTTTATGTAAGCAGCCTTTTTGAAGAAAAGAATTTAAAAACCGAACATTTGGAGTCTCTTGACGATACTTTTTTTTATGACGGATCAAATTTGGATTTGACAGAGAGGATAATTGAAGCTATAATATTATCTGTTCAGGAAAAACCTTTATGTTCCCAGGAGTGTAAAGGGTTGTGTCCTGTGTGCGGCATGGATCTCAATGAAAATCCGCAGCATGTATGCTGTGAAAAAGAGATCGATCCACGTTTTGAAGTTCTTAATAAACTTCTGGAAAAATAAATTTATACTTATAGAGGAGGTATTTTCCATGGCCGTTCCAAAGCAAAAACCATCTAGAGCAAGAACAAGAAGAAGAAGAGCAAAGTTTTATGCAGCGATAAAAGTAGATGTAGTTAAATGCCCGAAATGCGGAGAACCAAAAATGCCACACAGAGTATGTCTTAATTGTGGTTATTATGGGAACAAGCAGATTCTTGAAATCGGAGAATAATTATGTCTAAAATCCGTATAGGATTGGACTTATATGGTGGAGATAACGCGCCCGTTTCATTGATTCAGGGCGCGATTTTTGCCTTACAGGCCCAAGATATGCCTGATCTGGAAGTCTGCTTCATGGGCGGAAAAAGCTCCGATTTTTCAGAACTTACAGAAAAAGGTCTGACAAACTTCAGCTTTACTCCGGCCAGCAATAATGTCACAAACGACACCAAACCGACAGAAGTTCTCAAACTTAAGGATTCGTCTATATACATAGGATGTGAAAAATTAAAAACCAATGAACTGGGGGCATTTGTGAGCTGCGGAAATACCGGCGCTCTTTTGTCCGCAGGGATTTTTGTTGCCGGAAGGCTTCCCGGGATAAAAAGACCATCGCTTGTTGCTGCCTTGCCGGGAAAGAACAGCAAGGTACGGGTTCTGTGCGATATCGGAGCCAATGCTGACGTCAAACCAGAGTTTCTTTTGGATTTTGCTAAGCAGGGAAACGCCTTTGCCAAATTTCTAGGGATAGAAAATCCAAGAGTAGGACTTCTAAACAACGGTACAGAAGAAGAAAAAGGATCTTCCATAACCAAAGAAGCACATCAGCTCCTCAAAGAGCTTCAGGGTATAAACTACATTGGTTACATAGAAGCAAGGGAGATGTTCGGCAATACCTTTGATGTACTTGTTACCGACGGATTTACAGGCAATGCAGTATTAAAAACCATGGAAGGAACAGCCTACTACATCCTAGATGAAATGAAACAGCTTATAAAAACCGGCAGCATAAAGGATAAACTTGGAGGTCTTTTGATAAAAAAAAGACTTAGGCTTCTCAAATCCAAACTGGACTACAAACAGTACGGAGGAACTTTTTTGCTGGGAGTTAACGGTGTTCTTGTAAAAGCACATGGCTCTTCAGATGCACAGGCAGTTTATAACGCCATAAAAGTTGCATACAGGGCAGTAAAGGACGAACTGATTTCTAAAATCTCGCTGTAACAGGGGGTAATATTTTGTGCGGAATTTTTGGGTTTGTTGGTGAAGGACTTAATGTCCAAGACTTGATTAACGGGTTGAAAAAACTAGAGTACAGAGGATATGATTCAGCAGGTATAGCAATTGAAAACGAAAAAAACATCAGCATTTACAAGAAAGAAGGAAGAATTTACAATCTTGAGTCTGAAATTCCACAACTCATGGAAAAAAAGATTTCCACGGCTTTGGGGCATACCCGTTGGGCCACTCACGGCGGTGTAAGCGATCAAAATTCGCATCCTCATACCGACTGCACCGGGAAAGTAGCCATAATCCATAACGGAATAATTGAAAACTTTCAGTACCTGCGGGAAAAACTTATTAAAAATGGGCATATTTTCAAATCAGAGACCGATTCAGAGGTTATTGCTCACATGGTTGAGGAAAACTATACAGGAAATCTCCTTGAATGCGTCATAAAAGTCCTTCATGAGCTGAATGGAGCCTATGCAATCGGGGTAATACACACGGATGAACCCAACTGTATAATTGCAGCAAGAAAAGGGAGTCCGCTTGTAATATCCGCCGGAAGCAATATTTCAATGCTTGCTTCAGATGTTACTCCTATTCTGCGTTACTCAAAAGATGTCAACTTTTTAAACGACGGAGAGATTGCCAAGCTTACCAATAACGGTTATGAACTGTATGACCTCCAAGGAAATAAGATTGAAAGAAAGCCTATACATATCAACTGGGATGAGGCATGTGCTGAAAGAAGCGGATACAACCACTTTATGGAAAAGGAAATCTTTGAACAGCCCATCGCCATAAAATCCGCAACCATAGGACGTTTAAAAGACGGAATTCCTTGTATTAAAGAGCTTGAACCGTTAAAGGATTTTATAGAAACCAAGCTTGAAAAAATTTATATCGTGGCATGTGGAACAGCTTATCATGCTGGTCTTGCCATGAAGTACTTCATGCAGTACTATTCAAATATTGATGTAAGTATCGAAGTGGCTTCTGAATTCAGGTACATGAATCCAAAGGTTGACGCAAAAACTCTTACAATTGCTATTTCACAGTCCGGGGAAACTCTTGATACTCTTGAAGGAGTAAGGATTGCCAGGAAGAACGGCTCTCATGTGCTTACCGTATGTAATGTAGTCGGTTCAACCATTCCAAGGGAGTCTGACTCCGTAATATACATGAATACAGGCCCGGAGATTGGTGTTGCTGCAACCAAAACATACACGGCACAGATAGCTATACTCTATATAGTCGGAGCTCAGATTGCGCTATGGAAGAATATGTATTCGGAGGATATTAAAAACGCATTATGCCAGATAGAGAATCTTCCTGAGTACTTCAACACAGTACTGGGCTACTCTCAAAAGATAAAAGAACTTTCAAAGTCTTACTGCGGATACAGGAATATGATGTATATTGGCAGAAGATTCGGGTATACAGCGGCTCTTGAAGGAGCACTTAAGCTTAAAGAAATCAGCTACATAAACGCAACAGGATACCAGGCAGGAGAACTTAAGCATGGGCCTATAGCCCTTTTAGACCAAGAATTTCCTGTTTTTGCAATGGTATGTGATGATGACATAAAAGAAAAGATGATTTCCAACATAATGGAAGTAAAAGCCAGAAAAGCAAGGGTTGTTGCTGTAGGAATCCAAGGGGATGAAAAAATAAAAACCCTGACCGATGATTATTTACTTATTCCAAAATGTGCACAGGCGGTTTTTCCGCTTGCGGTTGCCCCTGTTATGCAGCTTTTTGCCTATAATGTGGCATTGCTGAGGGAGCTTGATCCTGATAAACCCAGAAATCTTGCAAAAAGTGTAACTGTCGAATAAAATTACGGAGGTGAGTTTTTTTTGGAACTAGATAAGGTAAAAACAGTCCTAAAACAGGTAATCTCGTTACTGGACGATAAAGACGCCAAAGATATAAAAATAATCGATATGAAGGAGTCTTCTCTCATAGTGGATTACTTTGTTATATGTACAGCTGATTCCGATACCCTCATGAGCGCACTAAGAGACTATGTCCTGAAAATATTTAAAGATAACAAAATAGATCTTATAACCTACGATAAAGGGAAAAACTACGACTGGATGATCATCGATGCCGGATCGATAGTGGTTCACTTCTTTACAAAAGAGGGACGGGAATTTTACGACTTAGAAGGACTATGGTCAGAGTTTGATAGAATAGAAGTGTAATATAATCCCTTAAAGGGATAAAGCCCACGTTTTTTGTTCCCCACCACGGTGCCCGGATACTCTTTAGGGTTGGTGCGGTAAAGAGAAAAGCGGAGGATGAAAACCAAATCAAAATTCAGTGGAGGTGTAGGATGTCAGTAGTAAGCATGAAACAGTTATTGGAAGCCGGAGCTCACTTTGGTCACAGAACCAGAAGATGGGATCCGAAAATGAAGCCGTACATATTTACAGAAAGAAAAGGAATTCATATCATCGACCTTCAGAAGACTCTTCAGTCGGTAAACGATGCTTATGATTTCATAAGGAAAGTTTCTTCAAACGGCGGGAGCATACTTTTTGTAGGAACAAAAAAACAGGCTCAGCAGATCGTGGCAGATGAAGCCAAAAGATGCGGTGGATTCTACGTTAACAACAGATGGCTCGGAGGTTTGCTTACAAACTTCACAACCATAAGAAAGAGAATCAACAGACTTGAAGAACTTCTCGCATATGTTGAATCCGAAGAGTTTACAAAGCTTCCAAAAAAGGAACAGTCACACTACAAAAGAATTCTTGAAAAACTTGAAAAGAACCTTGGCGGTTTAAGAGGCATGACCAAGCTTCCAGAAGTCATGTACGTCATTGACCCCAGAAAAGAAGAAATTGCCATAAAAGAAGCTAATGATCTTGGTATTCCTGTTGTTTCGATAGTTGATACCAACTGTGATCCAGATGTTATCGACTGGATAATTCCTGCAAACGACGATGCTATAAGAGCTGTTATGCTCATAACAGCAAAGATGTCCGATGCCTTTATAGAAGGAAGAGAAGGAAGAACCGATGCTGTACAGGCACCTGCATCAGCAGGCTCAGCTGAAGGTATTCCCGAAGAAATAGCTAACAAGCTTGATGCAGAAGAAAAATACAGTGAAATTGCCAGCAACCTTGTTGAAGAAGAAGAGGAAGAAAAAAAGTAAAAAAAACCAAATAAAGACGCCGTCATGGCGTCTTTTTCATAAGGAGGAAGAATGAAATTTTTAATCAAAACCTTCGGATGTCAGATGAATGTCAACGACTCCGAAATCATGTCAGGCCTTCTTACCCAAGCAGGGTATCTATGGACAGAAAATCCTGAAGATGCCGATATAGTTCTTATAAACTCATGTGCTGTAAGAGAAAAGGCCGAGAACAAAATGTACGGAACCATTGGACAGTTTCTCAAGATAAAAAAAAGCAGAAAGCTCATAATAGGAGTAGGCGGCTGTTCGGCAGAAAAAGAAGGTAAAACGGTTCTGGAAAGATTCGACGGAGTCGACTTTGTTTTCGGAACCAGAAATATCACCGATATTGTGAACTTAATCCAGAGGGCACAGAAACATAAACGCTTTGTAGACCTTTCAGATAAACTCGACTGTGTAAGCCATGAGCTTCCAAAAAATCCAACTAGCCAGCATCACGCATGGATAACTATAATATACGGCTGTAATAAGTACTGCACCTACTGTATTGTTCCCTATACAAGAGGTCTGGAAAAAAGCCGTCCTTACGAAGATATCGTAAAAGAAGTATACGATTACGCAGCAAAAGGATATAGAGAAATAACTTTTTTAGGACAGAATGTTGATTCTTACGGCAAGGATTTTTCTGACGGAAAACCCAAGCTTGACCTGCTTATAAAAAAAGCTTCAGAAATCAAGGAGATAAAAAGAGTCTGGTTTCTTACATCCTATCCTACCGATATAACCGATTCGCTTATTGACGAAATCGCCAGATCAAGCAATGCAGCAAGGAATGTGCACCTTCCTGTACAGGCTGGAAGCGACAGCATACTGAAAAGCATGAACAGAAGATACACAAGGCAGCAGTTTATTGACCTTGTGAAAAAAATAAAAGACAGAATCCCTTCCGTAACAATCAGTTCTGATGTTATTGTAGGATTTCCGGGAGAAAGCGAAGAAGATTTCCAGCAGACAGTCGACCTAATAAAAGAATGTAGGTTTGAACGTGTCAATCTTGCCGAATACTCTCCGCGGCAAGGAACTATCGCATATAAATATAAGCCAGACAACATTGCTCATGAAGAAAAAAACAGAAGACTTATGTACCTTATGGAGCTTCAGAAAGAAATAAACCGTGAAGAAAATGAGAAGTACAGAGATAAGCTCCTGAGGATAATACCAGAAGCCAAAGCCAGCGATACGGCTCTTTACGGCAGGACGATGAACAATAAGATAGTCATCTTCAATTCACAGGATGCTTCTCTTATAGGCAAATTTGCCGATATAAAAATAAAAAGAATAACCGCTGGGCCACTTTACGGTGAAATGACAAAAAATGAAAATGATGCGGGATTTGATATTCAGAATGATCCTACATTTATGATATAAATTAAAAATGCCTGCAAAATTAAACTGCAGGCATTTTTCTTCCGATAAAGTATAACAGGTATGATATAATTTATCTGATTCGACACAGAAAGTTTGTGAAATTGGGAGGAAGTATGCAATTTTTTCAGTTCATGCAGGTATATATTGTTTCGATAGGCGTCCTTGCAGTAATCCTTTTTAAAATTATTTGTGAAAGAGATTACGACCAGTTTCAAAACAAACTTTTTGCAACAATTGTTGCAATTACCATAAATGTACTTATTGTTGAGGCTTTAGGCTGGTGGCTGGATGGCATGGCTGGCAGTAGTGCAAGATTATTTTTAATTCTGGATACTGTCATACTGATGATAATTACCCTTTATCCCGGAATACTGTGGATAATGTATCTTGACTATCAGCTTCATCATAACAAAAAAAGAACTAAAAAGATATGGATCTGGTTTTCTCCAGCAATAGCATATATAACCACTCTTTCGCTGACCGCTCCGGTCAACGGATTGCTTTTTTATGTGGATGAGATGAATAGATATCACAGAGGAAGTTGGTACTGGCAGGCAGAACTTTTATACTTTGGTTTTTTCCTTATAGGACTGATGATGATTATTTTTAATAAGAAGAAAATCCCTAAAAGTGATTTCTACACACTGATTATGTTTCCTCTGATTCCTTTTATAGGAACTCTTATCCAGATGCTTTTCTATGGTATGGCGCTTGCATGGAACAGCGTTTCGATATCATTACTCATTATATATATTAACATCCAGAGTAGGGCAATAAATTCTGATTATCTTACAGGACTTTACAACAGAAGAAGATTCGAAAATTACTTTGAAGATATATCACGAATTGCTTTTAACAGAAAATTTCTCCTTCTTATGCTTGATGTAGATAATTTTAAGCGCATTAACGATAAATGGGGCCACAGAATGGGAGACAGAGCCCTTGAAAGATGTGCTGTAATACTTAAAAAATGTTTCCACAATGACGATTTTATAGCACGCTACGGGGGAGATGAGTTCGTAGTATTACTCGAAATAAAAAACGAAGAAGATATCGAAGCTATAATCAGAAGACTTAAAAGCATGACCGCTAAGTATCCGCCTACCGAAAATCAACCATTTGAAATAAGTTTCAGTATAGGACATGCAATATATCCAAAAGAATCGACTGATCCGAAAAAACTATTTCAGATAGCCGATTCCAGAATGTATGAAGAAAAAAGAAAACTTTATCTGAGAATAAAAAATTCTTAGACAGTTAAAAACATTTGAAGGTCAAACTTCCCCTTTTGGAAAAAGGAACGGCAGAGAATTTTTCTTCCGCAAAGCAGAGGTTCAGATCATTTATAAACCCTAACTTCTTGAGTGTAAGGGCATGCGATGATTTTTCTATTATCTGTGAAGGTGTAAGCCCCGCAAGAGCAAGACATATGCTTGAATCATCATTCAGGGTGTAATGCCCCTTTTTGAGAAAGTTTTGAATGATCTTACCCGCAAGATAAAGATCCTCAGTAGATACACTGCTTTTAGTGCCGGAGCAGAGTATCCCTATATCGTCGGCAGTTTCCAGGTACTGGCATATCTTAAGATAATTTTGAAAAGAAGCAGCCATAACATCGGAGTTTTCATAAACCTTTGAAAATGCCTTTGCACCGTTGGAAGTAGTGATCACATAATCATGGGCTGCAAAATTAAACCCCTTTTCATACTGTACCTTAAGCTCATATGGAGAGTTTCCGAAATCAAAACCTTTGACTTTAAGACCTTTTCTTTCTCCAAGCACCATGGAGTTTTCCCCTTTCATACTCATTGCATGTGACACACTGCGCACCATACTTACCTGCCTTGCACCGTATTCAAAAAGATACGATATTACGGTTGTCGATCTAAGCACGTCTATGAGCAAAATAACCTCATGCTCTATTTTTTTTTCATGATAAGGAACAACATATGAAATAATTTTTTTCATACTTCACCTTCTTTATTAAAAGGACTCTTCATCCTTATTAAGTGAAAAGAACCCGTCCAGATGCCATGTCTCATTCAAAGAAAGTATTCTGAAATGATCCGGTTTTTCAAAGGTCAAATGACTTATACCGGTATTTTCAAGTCCATATACTCTTGAATTTATGGATATCTGCATGAGCCAGCTAAAAAATGCCCTTAAGAAAAGACCATGGGTTACTATTATGATACTATCCGCTTCATCATGCTTATTTATTATCCATTTAACCGCTTTTACCGCTCTGATCTGGAGATCCGCTTTTGATTCAACACCTTCGATAGATACGATAGGATCTTTGGACCACATTTCAAATTCCTCACCGAACTGCTCCTTTACCTGATCAATTGTAAGACCGCTCCAAAGATCAATGGCACACTCCTCAAGCTCTTTTACCTCTTTTACCTCAAGCCCGAACTGCTGAGATATTATAGCAGCCGTCGTCTTTGCCCTGATTAAGGTCGAAGAATATACAGCCTTTATGTCTATATTTCTGAATCTCTGAGCCGCAAGCCGAGCCTGCTCAATGCCCTTAGATGAAAGAGGTGCATCTATTGTCCTTCCCTGCCAGATTCCGTCGATGTTTGCCTGTGTTACTCCATGCCTTATAAGATATATATTCATATAATGCTCCTGTTAACTCCCTGCTCCAAGCGGGATTATTAAATAAAATACTTTCCAGCAGATCTATTATACTATACATAAATGATATACCTATACCCTTTATCTTACAAAAAAAGAAAATCCCGTGCATAAAACACAGGATAGTTTTAATATTAAAAATCTTTTATAGGAATATGTATCGCAACCTTCTGTTTTCTGTTTTGTGCCGAACCATTTCCTGGATAAAGCTCAAAAGAGTTCCGGTCATCAGGCCTGTATCTGCTGCTGATAAGCCATTCTCCATACATTAGATCCCACGCCTGTTGATACTGTGTATCATCAAGCTCAAAGTACCCTACTCCATACTTTCCCCCTGGAATAATCATACTTCCGAACTCACCCTCGGGCTCAAAATGGCTTTTTACAGTAAAGCAGGCACTTAACCTGAGCTTGTGTGCCTGGGTTATATCATAGTTATCATGATACATCACAATAGCCTTAGTATTAGGAAAATGAATCAGCCCTTTCGAATTTCCCCATCTGTAAAGCTTCTCAAAAAGATACGAAAACAGTGCCGAATCACCTTTATAAGGACCTGTATATCTTATATAAACAACATTTATATCTTGCAACTCTTCTATCCTGACAGTATAATCAAGCTTCTGAATAGGTTTTTCCTGTTTTTTAAAATAACATGTATTTTTAATGCACCCTGACGAATGAGTTTTCCTGAAATCAGAAGCGCTACAGCCAAAATGATTTTTAAAGGCCTTTGAAAAAACTGACTGATTTAAAAAACCACAATCTGCAGCTATTCGAGATATGTGCAACTGCCCATCCTTGATCAAAAGACCTGCAGCCCTTTCAAGCCGAGTCCTCTGGATAAACTGAAACAAAGATTCACCCATCACTACCTTGAAAACTCTGTGAAAATGAAAAGGAGAAAAGTTAGCCACATCAGAGATAACGTTAAGCGAAAGCTCTGAAGCTATATTAGATTCAATATAATCCTGAACCTTGTTTATACATGAAACATACTGACCATTTAAATCCTTTGATTTTTGCATATCCATTATTTTTACCACCCGGTGTTTAATACTAAAATTATATCAAATCTATTCCTCTTTTTCCCCTTCCTCCGGCACGAAAACTCCCTTTTTGAGAATCAATTGAGATGGTTCTAGTTTCAATTCACTTCCGGGTGTAAAACAAAGATTATAGTAACTTATTTCTGGAGAAGAACCAGAAAAATCATAATTTATAATAGTTTCAGTTTTCCCATTTATAAGTATATGCAAGCTATCTGCCTGAACATAATCTAAGAACAAAGTCTTATCTTTAGAAACTTTTAATTTCCCCTCATCAGAAATATTGTACCTTTCCTTTTCATTATCCTTTAATTCTTTATATGAAATAAGTTTCAAACGTCCGAATCCATATTTTGGATCACCACCGACAATAACTTCAGGATTGCTTTTCATAAAAGTATCAATCCCACTGCTATCGTCTACACCTAAAATCCCTACCCAAAAAACATTGCGTATTTCTTTTATGTTATCTTTATCAAATACCGTCCTAGGTAAGAAGACTTCAGTTTCATGAAGAGACTCATCCTTCGCTGAGATACTCTGAGATTCTATTGCTGTAGAAACATAAGTATCTGTAAGCTTTAAGCGCAGTTCTTCTTCAAAGATACCATCAATAAACAAATATCCATTTTCAAACTTTATTTCAGGAATTTTTTCTGAACAATTAGCTTCAACCAAAGGAAAAAAACACGATATTTTTTCAAAATTACTCTGAATCACTTTAAACCTCTCTTTAGAAGCATCTTCAGCTTTTCCGCAGGCATTTACCAAGGCACCCCACATAGTCCAGCCCGGGATGAAAAGACGGGTCTCAGATATTACTCCATAATTCTTTTTTCCGATATGGATCGGACTTAACTGTTGAAATACAAGCTTATGCCATAAAATACCCATCTTTAATCACCCGATGCTTTTAAATAATATCGTAGATATGTAAGAATTTTTTCAATAATCTCTTTAAAAAACAATAGCGCATTAATGTTTTTTGAAAGTTCAGAAAGATATTCAGGTATTTCCTTCAAATCAAACTCCTCCTTATGATACGAAAGATTTACATAAGCCTTGAACCCATTTATAATACCTAAAACAAGCTCTTCTTCAATCTCATTGTCTTTACAGTAAAGATAATACGCATACACCCCGTCATTTATTAAAACTCCCATAGCTTTGTCTATAATATTTGCCTTCTCTTTAATCTTAGATTCCTGTGCTAATTTACTACTCTTGCAATTGATTGAAGAATCAATATTATCTATCATTTTATTCGCTTCTCCTTCGTTAAAGACGAAAGTTTTATTCTTCCAAACCCTCTTGTAGTCATTCCACCTATTCCCATAACCTCAAAATACTTTTTGCTATCTTCCAAAGCTTCTATAATATTCGCCTCAGAAATATTGCCATTTTCTTCAAAGGAGTTCTGGATTCTGACGTTTCCATAAAAGACAGTACCGCGCGGAATAGCTTCAGATGTAAAAAGTGCTTTATCTTTTGCTGCTCCGGTAATAGGATCAATAGAAACTGAAGTCCGCACTTCAAGGTTTGAGTTTACTATCTGGGATATAACGCTGTCAGAAACAATTACAATCTTATCTTTTATAAAATCTATAACTTCTTTAAAATTATCTTTAAAATCATCTTCCCCTATCGTATCAAAAAAATTTTTATCAAATTTTGATACTTTGAAATTAAGCCAGCCAAGATTTAAAGAAGTTCCTGTTTCTAAATTACAAAAAACAGAATCCTCCCCTTTATCTTCCGGTTTTGATATATCTTTACATATATCTGGTTCCAGATCATTCAATATCTGTTTTGAGGTAATCCATTTAGTTCCCAATCTTGTATAAACCGGGAAAAACAATATATTTAAGTCTGAAAAATATGCCAGACCTCGCTTAGATCGATTATTCTTTGAATATCCGAACGTATTACATACAATACATCTTCCACAATGTCCGCCACTATCATTTTCAGGATCTTCATCCTGTCCGGCGCATTTTATGCTTGAATTTCTATTAAATTCTTTTGCCCAGTCTGGTGCGTTCGATTCAAATAGCTCAGAGCTTTCTTTTTTATTTCTTTCTGACATATTGTTTCTATATTCATTTTTAAAATAGGTTTGCAAAGTAAGAGCCATATAATACCGCCATGTCCCCGAAAGGCTTGTTCCTGGTATCTTTGGAAGTCTGGTTACAGGATCACGCACAATAGTGTTGTCTACCCTTCCTATTGTAAATCCACCCGTTCCAATATATATAGGATCTTGTGAAATAGCATAGATCATTTTTTCCATTACCTATCCCTCCCAATATTATAGTTCTTTTAGGCAGTTGTGCCAGAAATCATACATATCAAGAAATCTGTAAAGATCATCAATAAAGTTTTCATTAGAGTTAAGATTTTCCCAAGAATCAGTCCCAAAAACTTTTTGTGCAAATGTATTTTTATTGGTCTCTTTTTTCAGTTCAAAAATATTTATAAAAGAAGATAGCATAAAATCTTTTATGCTTTTATCTTCAGAACTAGTTTCTGTTTTTTCATAAATAAGCCTTACTATGACCTGTAGCTTTGACTTGTTATCTTTTTCCTTAAAATATTCGCCAAAGGTTTCAAAAGTTTTCCATTTTTCCCAGTCATATGGCCTGTTCTTTTTGTGTTTTACAGTTCTGTTTTTATTTTCATAAAAAATATCATTCCGGCGTGTATTCACATCCAAAAACTCAAAATCAACTGTATTCGGGTATATTATAAGCTCGTCTTTATCATTAACATCGTCTATACTTTTCAGAAAGACTTCATCAAAACCGGGCATAAAA
>DJGH01000068.1:754-8778 GCA_002431635.1 Petrotoga sp. UBA5851 | reverse complement strand
AAAACTGTCTACTTTTCCAACATTAGATTTTGTCTTATACAGCCCATAATACTTTTTATTACTTTTGAAGTTTAGAAAAGTATTGAAAGATAAAATTTGTTTGCATGCATCGGAATATATTTCTGTAAACTTTTTTCCTGTTATATCTTGTTTAATATCGTCCCATGAATTTTTTTTGCTTGCTTTAAGATCTCGGCGTATGTTTCTTAAAGCTTTTATTCCCACATACAAAGGTTTTTTATAACTTTGAAAAACAACTCCTATGTGAAGAGGTAGTTTTCCAGTCACAAAACCAAAACTCTTGTAGTACTCATTCTGAAATGTTTTAATTATCTCTGGCGCATACTCTGCCGGAACAGCAAACTGCCATGATATAGGGGTTGGTTCTATAATCGAAAGAAACGGTATATACTTTATATACTTCACTTCGCCATTTAACTTTAGTTCTTCTTTGTTTTTAACATTTTTTATTGAAATGCCTTTTTTTATCCACGAAGTATCTCCTCTCTCTATTGCTTTTTGAATTTCTTCATTAGATGTTTGAGAACCATTTCTTAATGTTGGTATAGCTTTTTTTATCGATGATATAAGTAAAACTTCTTCTCCAAAATTTATGAAATTTAAACCATTAAGTTCATATTCCTCTTCTGATTTTTTTTCTGAATCTGCTTTCCAACTTATACGATTCCATTTCCATGAATCTTTATCTAACAGTGTTTTCACTTCATCTTTTACTTTCATCAAAAAATCTGATGTGCTTTCCCACACTCGCCTTAACCTTGCCGGTGATGGATTTTTCCTTACAATAAATTGATAAATAACCTTAGATAAAAAGTCGATCTCCTCATCTTGCAAAGATTTCCAATCAATTTTACGCTTTTCATAATCAATTTTATTTCCGAGTTTTCCTTTTATAAGCTCCTCCCAATCTTCTCCGATAGAACGCTCAAATAATATACTTTCGGAGTAGACTGTAACAGAACACTTTGAAATTCCGTCTATAGAAATAAGTTCATTAATACAAGATTCTTTTACTGTTTTCTGCCTTTCATCAAAAATTTTTTTTGGTGGAATTTGCTTATCAGTAATAACAAAAGAATTTAATAGATTGCCATTAAGCCACTCGTCTGATTCAAACTTCACCGTTATAAGAGCAATCCTGCCATTTTTATCTTGAAGTTCTCCTGTCCATACTGTTTCTTCAGCTATATCCTTGTTTTTTTCGTTATCTTTGCTATATTTTTCGTTAATCCTTTCTTGACACTTTTTACAAAGGTGAAGATCTTTTTTTTCTTTTTCTGCAAGACGTGTTTTACAGACATCACATAAAACTTTGAACCCAGTTTCTTTTTCTAAAGTTGATATTTTTCTTGTAATGGGCATCAAAAAATTTTCTTTATTATTTTTTAATAACCGTGAGATATTCATCGTTCCTCTTGAAGGCTCTGTAAGCAATATAGCTGGAAAAACTTCGTTTCCAAACTCGGTTTTAAAAATCTCTAATATATCATCCTCTAATTCTTTCGCTTTCAGATTTAATTTATATAATCCTTCATTGTTGGTTTTTCCACCTACAAGACATTCCGGAACAATAAAATATATCCCGGTTTCATCTCTGTATACCTCATTTCCCAAAGCATATTCTTTTTCTATTATTTCTTTGATTTTTTCATCAACAGTTTCTGAAACAGCTCTATAGCTTTTTATAAACCTGGGATTAAGAGCTTTTTCGGCAAGTGCAAGCTTATCGTACTGTACTCCCATAATAGACCATCTGATTAACGAACGAGTATTATAATATTCATCCTTTTTAGAATCATCTAGAAACATTGCTGCAATTGTTGCTTTAAAAAGTGAAGCTGTCATGTATGCCTGATCCCAAAGGGTTACATCGTTTGCCGGAAACCTTGTGTCGCTTAGAATTGTAGTGTACCATCTTTTCAATTTATCCAGCATAAAAGTCCGGACTTTAAGAATATCGCTTTTATTATTACTGTCTATACTACTGCCCATCTCATTTGCAAATCCCTTAAAAAAATCAATCCTTGCTTCATCAAATCTAGCAATAACTATTTCATCTATGGGAGTTCCAAATGCATTAGAAATGTAGAGCTTATCAAGTTTCTCTTTTTTCTCTTTAGGAGCACCTTTATCAATTCCTGAGTTTATATTTTCACAGCCTCGAAATAAGATTTTTTTTACAAAATCATTATTCCCGGCATCACATTCAATTACATCTTTCAACATAAGATTGCTTACATTTATACTAGAAAGATCAATCTTAGTATTACAAAAAAACGGCTTAAACTTACTGCAACACTTGTCTAGATCAATATCAAAAGGTATGCAAGGTATGTTTGGTGTGATGGCATCATTTTTATAATAATTTCTATATCCTGAAAATGTACTATATCCATATTGTTTTTCAAAGTTGCTGTTGTCAAAGCCGAGATAGTTTTTTAAATAACCTATACCCGCATGTGTTTTTCCAAGATTAAAAAGAAGCGCTCCTATTTCTGCTTTGCATATTTCAATACTTATTTTTTTGATTCCGTTTATTTCTTTCATTTTTTATCCCCGCCTTTTCTTCCCCAGCCGAGCTTGGTTTTTGCACCAATTCCTATATTTTCAAGTAAGTTCTTATAAATAAGATTCACAAATTTTTCGTCTTCTTCAATCTCTTTTTTTCTTGTAGCTTCATCTTTAAAAATACCATCGTATGGTATATAAGCAAGCTGAAATATTCCTTCAGCCCCTTTAGGAACAACTTCATAAAAAATAGGTTTCGTACCTGCTCTAGTTTCTCTATCATGTGGGTTAATTACTTCGAATCCTATTTTGTCAAAGTATGTTGGATAAAACAAAGCTCTTCCACGCCTTGGGGTAAGTGCTTCCAAAACCTCTTCTTTGTTTTGAGTTACTTTGTTTATGATATTTTGCAGCATAGTACAGGAGTCCTCTTTTTGTATCTCAAGATTTATGCCAAGTTCAAGTACTGCATATTTGAAAAGCTCCGAAGATAGCTTTTTTTCATCTGTACTGGCACTTATTGCAGACTGCAGACTCCTAATCTCTTCTGAACCACTTCCAAAAATTCTTAAAAAACTTTTATAATCTTTTAAAAATTCTTCAATATCAAAAGTTTCAATATCAGCTTTAATCTTAACTAAAGCTGCACTGCTAAGCATTCCCTTCCATCCAGTCGAACGAATCATAGGAAACTTCGAGATCTTTTCTTTAAGTACAGGATTTTGAACAGCGTAAAATTCATCCTCTTCCCTAGAAAAATAAGGTCCTCCCAGCTTAAAGTTGTCGTGAATGATAAAACCGTAAGGACAGATATTCTTTATATAATTTTCAAAGTCTGTTCTATCCCCAAAAATATTAGAAATCTTTTTTATTTGATTTAAATCTATAGATTCAGATTTATCTAGAGATTTAGAATTTAAAAATTTTTGTTTATACTCTTTTAATTCATTTTCATTTTTTTGGGATTTTATCTCTATTTCATATTTTTTAAGAACTTTTGAACAATAAAAATCATTAGCTTCTACATTTTTATATGCTTCTAAATAAGTCAATTTATCACAAAAAAAGTCATGCATTACTTCTACGTTTTCATTCATTACTCTTCACCTCTAATAATTTATAATTATTTAAGATAGTTCCAAGATTAATTTCTTTTTTATTTTCTATATCTAACTTAAAAGAATCTAATTTATTTTCATTTGATAATTTTTCTATTATACAATTAACATATTTTTGCGAATCATATCCCCAAATCCTTAACTCATATTTTTTTTCATTTGCTTCATACCTGTTTGAAACAAATATCTTTGATCCTCGTCTTTCTTTTCCAGAAACAAACCCAAATATTTCGTGTCTTTCTTTTGTGTTGTCAATAACTCTCCTTATAATTTTTCTTATATTTTTTGCAATTTCTTTTGGTTGAGGATTTTTTTCATCACCACCTATAACTTCAATAGGTATTTTACAAAAGAAAAAATTCTCTTTAGTTTTGTTATTGAGAGATATGACGTCACAGTTTTGATTGTTAAAAATTTCTTTATTCTGAACTTCTACAACTCCTTTTCCTTGGGAAGTTCTAGCTCCTATAGCAGCATAATTGGTTACAACATACAAACAAAAAAGAAAATTTGCTTTCTCTATATTGCTTAATGCTTTCTTAAAAATAAAATTTAGCTCTATATCTTTATTCTCTTTGACTTTTATAATAAGTCCTATTTTCCCCGACCAACCAGTACAACCAAAAAGTCTGCAAGCCGAACATATCCCACTTTCCTTAAGAGAATCATCCACATCTTTGCCTTCTAGTATATTTTTAAAAAAAGTTTTATTATCTAATGAACATCTATCATTTTTCGTGCTTATACAGCAACTAGTCTTTTCACTAAAAAGTTTTTCATACCACCATCTGAAAGTTCCTATAATAGAACTTGCTTTTAATTCTTTCCAATCAAATTTTCCAAGAGCATCTCCCGTCCAGATAGCTGTTAATGGTTTTAATTGTATGCTAATGTTCTTATCGTCCATATAACTTCCCCCCGTCATCGCAAATCTGAATTTATATTTACTTTAGAATTTGAATTTTGTTTGTATGTGCTTGTATTATAAAAAGTCACACGAAAAACATATAAAATTCCACTTAATTATATTATATACTTAAAAAGCAAAAATAGAGCCGGTTAATAAATTTTTTGTAAAAACTATAGAGCATTCCCAAAAAAAGATAGCAAAAACGGGAAAATAAGTTATAATAGCATTATAAACAAAGCAGATTAGATACTTTGTCAAAAAAATTTGTTCCTATTTTCTGTATGTAATATAATGTCATTTGCTTTTTTCAGAGTGTTGCTTTCTATAAATACAAATATTTTTTTAAATGCTGAGGAGGCGTTATATGGCGGTAAAAAAAGTTGCTGTTATGATTTATCCTAATTTCAGCATGCAGGAAATAAGCTGCCTTACAGATGCTTTAACTGTTTGGTATGGTATTAAGATTGATGTGTTCGCATCTTCAAAAGAAATTATGCTTTCGGAAGATGGATTTCAGATCATTGCAAATAAAGTATTCGAAGATTTTATTGTTGAAGATTACAGCTGTCTTATCATGCCGGGTATTATAGATCCTTTACCTGCGTTGTTCGATGAAAAAAATATTAACTTTTTATCGTGTCTTAAAGGCAAAGATATTATTATAGCAGCTATATCCTCTGCCCCAATGCTTCTTGCAAAAGCTGGCATACTTGATAATATTTCCTATACCTCCGGCATATGGGAAGAAATAAACCAGTATCTTGATTTCATTCCATCTGTTAACAATCTTCACAAACCCCTGGTACACGATAAAAATATAATTACTGCCATAGGTTTTGCTTTTCGTGAGTTTGCGGCAGAGACTTTACAGGCTTTGGGGCTTGAATGTGAGAAGAATATTTTTGGTAGTATTCAACGCGAGTATTCCAAAGAAGAACTTACATTCAGCATGGGAGAAGAAAATTTCAAAGAATTTTTGAAAGAGTACTCAGAATATAAAAAATAATTCCGGAATTTCCGGAATTATTTTTTTAAGTTTTATAAATGCTACATCTTTTTCATATAGAGTAATTTTATAAGCAACCCGATTATCAATTGGAACAAGGCTGCACTTACAAGAGTAATAAAAATAACGGTATTGAAGTACCCTGCTATTATTGCCACAACGATAATAGTTATAGAAGTAACCATGAGCATTGGCATTCCTGCTTTAGCTCTTATCGCTATGAGTCTTTCATCATTTTCCTTATTGAACTGAATCTTTAGCTTTTCATCATTACTTAAAGCTCCCCTGCATCGTATAATCTGTACTGCTGCAATAATACCTATTGCTGTGTTTAATCCGCACTGAAAACAAAAGATTCCGTCTTTGCTGATATCTGTCTGAAAAAAAACATCATAAACTCCAAGAGCAGATGAGAAAAGAACTAGTACTGAAAGTAACCAAATTCTTCTTTTTAGTTTTCTTCTATATACCTCCATATTTCCACCTTCTCAATCGTTGTATTCTGAAAAATCAAATACTTCTTCTATTTTTAATCCGAAATAACGAGATATCTTATACGCTAACGGCAGTGATGCGGTGTACTTTCCTACTTCAATAGAGGTAATTGTCTGGCGTGTAACTCCTACGGCCAGCGCAAGCTCCTCCTGCGAAATTTTTTTCTCCTTTCTTAAGTCAGGGATTTTTGTATTCATCTACTGCTCCTTTTTAAAGAAAGTCTATTTTTTCTAGTATAGCATGCTTTGCATTTTTTGTCAAGTAAACTTTGCAAAACAAAACTCTTCCACATGGGAAGAGTTTTTTTGGGTTATTTTTTATACTTTGAACTTATTTGTATTTGCGTTAAGATTTTCGGCAAGAGCAGACAACTCTTGTGCGCTGGCACTTACATGCTGCGCTCCCTCTGACTGTTCTACTATTGCGCTGGACATACTTTTTATCTGCTCATTTATCTCTTTTATGAGTGATGCAACTTTTACCATTGCGGCACTCATCTCCTGGGCGGAAGCACTTTGTTCTTCGGTCGTTGAAGTAATACTTTCTATTCCGGCATTCATCGTAGTAACCATTTCTTCAATTTTTTCAAACTCTGAAGACATCTTTTTCATTTCTAAGTCTATCTTTTCAACAGCTCCAGAATTTTCCTGAGTTGCCTTGTTCACTTCGACAGATTTGCTTTTAATCTCACCTAGAATATCAGCTATCTGTGAAGTGGCTTTGGAGCTTTCTTCGGCCAGTTTACGGATTTCCTCAGCCACAACCGCAAAACCTTTTCCGGCTTCTCCGGCTCTTGCAGCTTCTATCGCAGCATTAAGAGCTAGCAAATTGGTCTGCTCAGTTATCGAATTGATTGTATCTACTATTTTTCCTACATTCTCAGACCGTTCATTAAGCTGCTGTGTATTGGATAATGTGATTTTAGATTTTTTCATAGCATCGTCTATGGTAAAAGATATATCTTTTATTGAACTAACACCGGTTTTAGCCGCATTAAGTGTTTTTTCAGCCGCCTGGCTTAACTCCTGTGCAGATTTTGAAAGGAGCTGTGCACTAGATGCAACTTCTTCAATCCCTGAGGTCATCTCTTCAACATTAGCACTTGCATTCTCTGTATTTGAAGCAATTTTTGAACTTTGCCCTGAAAGTTCTTCGCTTCCGGCATTTGTCTGCTCAGCAATAGATGCAAGACTTTGGCTTGACTGACCTATCTGAGTCGAAGACTCTGTTATGTCTTTAAGAATATTTTTGAGATTTGATGCCATAATATTCAGACTTTTTGATATCTTCGATACTTCATCATGCCCTGCTTCATCAAAATTCACAGAAAGATTTCCGTTTCCAAATACTTCGACCGTTTTTTCCATTTTTTGAATTCTTTTTTTAATGTTTTTTCCTATAAAAAATAAAATTAAAAATATTATTACTATTATTGAACCAAACAAGATTAACTGTTTAAAAAATTCTGTTTCGGTTTCAGCTCTTACATCATCTATATATATTCCAGTACCTATAAACCAGTTCCAAGGAGAGAAAAGCTTTACGTATGAGAGTTTAGGAATCTGCTTTTCTTTTTCAGATCTATCCCAGAGATAAAGATATTCTCCTTTACCATCTCGTTTTAGAAGTACAATCATATCTCTCATTATCTCTCTGCCAACAGAGTCTTTGAGATTTATTTTATCGTCTCCAACTTTTACCGTACCAAAAGAAATAGTATTCATTCCTTGCATATCATAGCCAAAAAAATAATTACCGTTATCAAACCGCATCTGCGGAATCACTTTCTGCACTTCTTCCTGAGCTTGAACTAAAGTTATTTCACCTTTTTTTACACGGTTATCATAATGCTCAAGGATACCATATGTACTGTCTACAAGGTCTGTAAGAGTTTTACGTTTGTCGGAATATATAGTGTTATAGGTTTCCCTATAGTTGCTAAACAGTATAATAACTCCCAGAACAA
>DJGH01000068.1:492-727 GCA_002431635.1 Petrotoga sp. UBA5851 | reverse complement strand
ATAAAAACACCTCCGTAAGAAATATTAAGGAGAAAATGCATCTGTTACTATCATATCACATTTGTTAATAAAAAAGAAAGACTTTTATCAAAAAAACAAAAGCATATAAATGAAAAAAAAAATTCACTTATATGCTTTCTATTACATAAAGTAGTAATTTGATATGATCTGCATCTTATAAATTTAGTCCACCTAGTAAACAACGGACTAAACTCAAAACCTTATAGGTATGCTA
>DJGH01000068.1:219-391 GCA_002431635.1 Petrotoga sp. UBA5851 | reverse complement strand
ATAGGTATGCTAGGAAGGTGATTATCACGAACATACATATACTGGCGAAGTACCGTTTCAAAACCTTATAGGTATGCTAGGAAGTCATTGGGCTCAAACGTGTATGGTTGGCTTTACAGCGTTTCAAAACCTTATAGGTATGCTAGGAAGATACGAGGTGATGGTTTATGAA
>DJGH01000068.1:0-152 GCA_002431635.1 Petrotoga sp. UBA5851 | reverse complement strand
TTATAGGTATGCTAGGAAGGCTGAAAAAGTCAAAGATTTAAAAAGTGAAAATACAGGTTTCAAAACCTTATAGGTATGCTAGGAAGCAAGATTGGAAAAATATCTAGAGCGCGAAATGTTGAGTTTCAAAACCTTATAGGTATGCTAGGAAG
>DJGH01000006.1:3474-8224 GCA_002431635.1 Petrotoga sp. UBA5851 | reverse complement strand
GCACCCGCACGGGGTGCGACTCAGCACAGGAATTGTCTTGCATAACAGCATTACCTATTTCAATCCACGCACCCGCACGGGGTGCGACACGTTGGCTGTATCTGCATGTCCAACAGCGGAGATATTTCAATCCACGCACCCGCACGGGGTGCGACTTGTCATAATTTATATCCGTTGTAGTCCATAACAATTTCAATCCACGCACCCGCACGGGGTGCGACGCGGATATGCTTCAACGAAATAATTTACATACCTTATTTCAATCCACGCACCCGCACGGGGTGCGACTCTATTTATTCAAAAACCTTATTTTATAAGCTGTTTAAAAAATATATCCGCGAAATATAAACAGTACTAAAAAACTTTTTCTATTTTAAACCTTATTTCTTAATTAAAGCTTTTAAAGTATAAGCATTGCGAATATCACAGGTTTTCCGTGTTTACTTTAGGTTCGCAATTTATTTATCATATCTTACGTCAGATACATTGATCATTGAGATTAATCAATAGTTTAAATTATTATTATATCTTCAGGATCGTAGGCTTTTTTTGCTCCGTAATGCTCAATTCTGTTTTTATAGTTATTTCCAAGAAAATAATATCTTAAACTGTCAGTTTTAGGATTTACAATTTTTTCAAGCTTATACTTAAGTTCTGCAAATTGAGCAGGATCTAAAAGACATTCAAAAACTGAATTTTGAACTCTTTGTCCATAGTTTACACATTGTTTTGCAACTTTTTGCAGTCTTCTTTTTCCTCCTTCAGTTTCTGTGCTTACATCATAGGCTATTAAAACCATCATATATATTACCTCTTTTATATCTTTTCAAATTTTTGCTTTGATAGAAGACCTGTAAATATATTTTATTTTAACAAAAAGGGAGGATAGCCATCTATATCTTCTCTTAAAAATCTTGAAAGTAGTAAGGCCTGAACATAGGGAACTAACCCAAAACTTATCTTTTCATCTAAAAATGGATGTGTTGTTTCTTCCTGTTTTCTTGCATGCCATGCAGCAAGAACTTCCTTTTTTGTTTTATCGTCCATAAGAACGCTTCCATTTTCTTTTAAGGTAAAGCCAGTTTTATTTATTTGCTTTCTATTTATTAACGTTAAAGCTAATCTATCAGCAAAAGGGCCTCTTAGCTCTTCCATCAAGTCAAGTGCCAAGGATGCTCTGCCCGGCCTATCGCTATGTAAAAAACCAACATATGGATCAAGTCCTACCGTTTCTAAGGCAGATTGCACTTCATGGGCAAGAATTGTATATAAAAACGATAAAAGTGCATTCAAATTGTCTTTAGGAGGTCTTTTACTCCGTGTTTCCATATAAAAAGAGTCCTTTTGAGTTAAAATCATCTCATTAAATGACTCGAAGTATATCTTTGCCGCATCACCTTCTATCCCTCTTATCTCATCAAGAGTTTTGGTATTTAGTATTTTCTTGGCACTGTTTAGTAAATATAAAGAAGTCCTTTCAAGTTTATCTGCATCAACAGTATTTCCATGGTCTCTTATAGTTCTTCTTAACATACTTCTGCAATTTAATATCTTCCCATATATAAAATTAGCTGCAATAGGAACACATAATGATTCATTATCAGATATTCTATACTGTTTTTTTCTTAATAAAACATTTCCCTTCACTCCTCCAGTTACCCTTGCTAAAAATTGATCGTGTTCATTCAAAAAAGTTAAGCCAACACCATTTTCTGCACACATTGCCATCAGGGCAGGGCTTGCACCAGTGTAATTAAAACATACTATTCCTTCAACGTTATGTATTGGTATCCGGAATTTTTCTTGATCTTTACAGTATATAACTATATTTTGGTCATCTTTGCTAAGATAAGAATCTGGAGAAGTAATGTAAAGGACATTAAGCAATTTTCTCATTGCAATACCTCTCTTTCACATTAAGGTTCATCTATTGCCTTTTGAAGATATTCAATAACCTTTATTTTTTTTTCATTTAAATCAGGCATACATATATCGAGTAAAGAACATAATTTACATCCTTTCTTTTTATCGGTCTTTGGCGTAATTCCTACTTTATATAAATCATGCATTTTCTGCGATAACTCTTCAACCCTAGTTCTAAGTGTATTGCTCAATTCGATCTCTTTTCTATGGCATGTTTCTCCATAATATATGTAGGCTTTGTTGATTAGTATCTTAAACATCTCCTCAAGGCATATTGCCTGTGCACAAAGTTGGACTTCATCCGTATCGTCTTTTTTTTCTTTCCCTCTTTTGTACTCTACAGGATAAGGACTATAGAAACCATTTTTATGAGGTATTTTAACGGTATTCTCTTTATTTTCTGTTTTTTCAAATTCAACTATATCAGCTATTCCATATAACCCAAGGCGATAGGATACAATTGAAATACTTCGTGCAATTACTTCATTTTTTCTTGTTTCAAATATAAAAGGATTATTTACTTTATTATGAAGGTGCTGTCCCTCAACTGTTCTTAGATTATCTGCCCACTGCTTTTCAATATGGATAAGAGCCCACTGTCTTTCACAAAAGGCAATGTGCTGTATACCAGATAATGCTAAAAGGTCATCATCGGTATACATTTTATACCTTCTCTATTAAAGTAACCCCCTGAGGAATTGAATCACTTTTAATAGTTACTATATAATCCTCATAACTTCTTGGAGCCTTTATATTTTCTTTCTTTGAAACTTTAATGCTTTCAAATAATTTATGAGCCGGTGCATTTCCTAACTTTGAATCATGCTTAAAAATTATTAATTTTCTGAGCACCATGTTCCCTCTTGATGCTGACCTATCGTGCTCAAACATATTTTCAATAGCTTCCCATAATAGCTCAACATCATCTTCTGTAAAACTTTTATTCTTTTCTGCAAGAGCCGCTGATACATAGCCTTCCATTTTGTATAATGCATATGGTACAATGTGCTTTCTTCCCATTTCAGTATTTTTATTTTTTGCGTCATCACCTTTAGTTATTGCTACCCTTGTTATGGTTATTTCCTGAGGCATTATAGGATCTATACTTCTTGCAAAGCTTAATTGAACCGAACCTCTTATTTGCCCACAATTTATATCAGTCGACATTACTGCTCCAAAAGTTCTAATATCATAAAAATTCTCACACATCCATGTAATTGCTGTTTCTAATGGTTTTTCGGAACTTCCTCTTACTTTTTCACCTAGTGCTTTATAGGATAAGGCATGTTGTTCATTTAAAACAACACCCTCTTTTACATATATCTTATAACCGTTTTCTTCAGCCTTTTTAATTTCTACATAATTTCTAATCTTTCTTTTGATACAAACATCTGTTACAATGCCATGTCCTGTTTCGGGGTCAATTCTTGGCATATTACCAGCATCTGGATCACCATTTGGATTTCCATTTTCAACATCAAATAAAATAGCAAACTCATAACGGTTTTTAATAATTTCACTCATTTTTACTCTCCTCCTCTTGGTTTACTCTCTTTTTAAAAAAATCCTGTCTTTGATGGTAATACCCTAAAATAAAAATACCTTGTTCTTCCATATCAAGATGTGCCGGAAAGTTTTCCAATTTATCTAATACTTCACTCATTTTGATATCGAGCCATTTAGCGCTATCTATCTTTGCAAAATGATGCTGTGATAATCTAATAAGAGATGGAAAAACCGTAGAAGGCGATGCTGATGCTGTTGAAAAAAATCTGTCCTTTATAGTTGAATTTAAGTTGTTCTTGCTTGAAAGTTCCTGTGCCTTTTCGAGAATTGCAAACAATCTTCCAAGTAAGTAGGCCTGATTTGTGCTTTCCTCTTTTAAACTCACCATTAAAACCTCCCTATTTTTATTTAGATTTAATTTTCTTTCTTTTCTCAAAAGATAGGCCTTTATTATAGCTACCCTTGTACTGTTTACAGAATATATTTTTTTATCTCTATCATCGCTTTCTGCTCTAATTCGGTTTAATATATTTGCATATAATGTATAAGGATAGGCACTTCCTGTAATAATTGAATCCATAACTTGCCCAACAAGTATTGGCGACACTTTTTTATCCTTACTTTTTTTAGGAATTGTTTCATCTAATAGCTGCCATAGGGGTATATATTCTTTTCCTCCGTCTATTTTCATGTCTATATAATGCTGAGAAATGCTTTTAACAAAATTTCCAAAAGTATTAAAATAAAAAAATCTTACGGATATTCTCCCTACATTAGGCGATAGACCTATGATATAAAACTTAACATCATCATCTATTTCCTCATTTATGCTGTTAATTGGTTCTCCGTTTTTAACACAATTTAAGACATCTCTTATAATAAATTCTGTGTTTTTATCCTCTTTCTTTTCATTCTCATTATTTAAAGGTGCTGATAAAAGATAGCTCGCAATGTCAGAATATATGTTTTTGCCGCTTTCTGCAAAATAAACTATAGTATCATCACCTAATGTAATATGGTTAGATTTGGAAGATAGCAGATAGTTTAATGCAGTAGCGTATTTAAAGACAGCTTCTTGACCTATCGGAGCGTTGTAAGCCTTTGTCTTTCTGTAAGAATTAGCAGAAGTGAAGTTTATAGAGATCAATGGTGATGGTGCCTTTAGTCCTTCTATTTTATCAATTTTAATATGTGTTTCTGGTATTACCGATTCTTCTCCGGTTATTAAGCATTGCGAAATAAATTTATCTTTTAAATCTTCTTTTTTAGGAGTTTTTTTCTTTAGTTCTTCCCTATCGTGGGCAAAGCCTGTATAGCCATC
>DJGH01000006.1:0-3441 GCA_002431635.1 Petrotoga sp. UBA5851 | reverse complement strand
ATAGCCATCTAATTTAAAAACTATATTTCCACTTGTAATTTCTTTTCCTATTTTGTTAACAACAGTATTACTCTCCGATACTTGTGGATCCCATTTGTTTAAAAAATTAACAATTGTCTTGGCAAAAGGATCTTGACAGTCTTTTAAAGCTGATATATGAAACTCTTTAAATGTTTTGTATTTTTTAATATCAGCTTTCATATCCTTGTCTATACCCAGAACATATTTTGAAATGTCGCAAAGAAAATACGAAGGAGCTTTACTTCCAGATCTTCCGTTTTGCTCTGGAACTATCATGCAAGGATATTCTCCTTTCCCTTTGCTATTTTTATCACATAAATCAGCAATATCCAGCAATTCACCGTTTTCTGAGAGTATCAATGCGAAAGCTACTTTTACTCTGCTATATCCAGTTCGGGGAACTTCTTTATCGGGATCTGAACTTATAATGTCATAGTACCTGCATAAGGAGTCAATTATCATCTTTTCACATCGCTTTCATCCGGTACTTTTATGATTCCGTTTTCCATTCTAGCTCTATAAAATATCGCCTTCATATTTTTGTTAAAGTCTATATCATAAAGCATCCATCCTAAATCTATAGTTTTATTGGTATAAAACCCATTAGGAATCTCGTTTTCTATAAGTTCAAATTGAGCTGGAAATTCTCTGCATCCTAAATAGGGTCTATGATAGCATTGTCCATTCTCCATCCTTCTTTTAGCTATTGCATAGTGTTTTTCCTGTGAATCTCTTTCTCCCTTCTTATCCGTCATTTCAAAATGTGCTTCAATAATATAAGCTACATCTCTTAAAAGAAGGGATGCTCTTTGCTGTCTATCTTCGTTTGCAACTTGATATAGAGCTGTGCCTTTTTCCATTGCATTTTTTACATTTTGCGGAACAATTTTATTACCCACTTCATTTCGTCTTAAATTTTCAAATTTTATTTCATTAAGCACATGAATTTTTTCTATTTTCCAAGCAATGGAAGGTTTCCAATATATAGCCTCTAATACTCCTCTTGCTGAAGAGGGTGTAATAACGTCATAGCTTACACGTTCAACTTTCATCTCTGGTCTTGTAAAACAGGCATAGGTTCCCCAAACCTTAAGTTTAAAACCATATCCCAAAATAAACACACCTCCCTATTTATATAAACAAGGCTTCTGAACCTTCTGCAAATATAAGTCCTTCTTTATCATCATATCTTTTTTTATCTTTCAAAAGATAAAAAAGTCCGTCTATATCTTCAATTACACCTATATCTAAAAGTGCTTTATACTCGCTTTCATAAACAGAAACAGTATATTGCTGAAGTTTTCTTAGCAATGGATTAGGATGCTGTGAAAACTTTACGCTCTCTATAATTTTTAAAGCAGTTTCATCAAAAGGTATTACTATAGAATATGTATTGTCTTCAATTATTTTAAAATTATCGCTTGCTGATTCAAACTCAAACTTCAACTCCCTTCCCCTTTCTTCAAAATACTTCATTATATCCTTATAATCAAACTTTTTAATTTTTTCCATATCATAAATATGCTTAAAATAAAAATTAATTGCATCTAAGCTTAAAGCATCTTCATATTTTCTAAGTGTTATTTCTCCTGCTACTTTTGTCCTGTTTAGCCATCCTGAAATTCTTGAATAATCTTCTGTTGAAGAAAAAACAAATACTTCTCCTTTTTCTATTTTGCCTTCTCTGTTACATCTTCCTGCTGCTTGTGCTATAGAATCTATTCCGCTTACTTCTCTATAAACCGTTGGAAAATCTATATCAACACCAGCCTCAATAAGCTGTGTAGATACTACCCTACATTCACTGCCGTTGATCAAATTTTCCTTTATTTCTTTTAAAACATTGCTTCGATGTATAGGGCACATAAGGCTGCTCAAATGATAAGTATTATCTTCTTTAATTTTTTCATAAAGTTTTTTGGCGTGTTTTCTTGTATTTACAATGCAAAGAACTTGTTTATTGGCTAAAAGTTCCTTTGATAAATAATCATCACTTACTTCTCCCTTTTTAATCACATTTACTCTTTTAAAATCCATAAATAATTTTTGTGGATTATCTATAATCTCTTTGATTTCAATACCTTTTATAACATCATTAAAAGTTGGCTGAGTTGCAGTGCACAAAACTACTGTACAGTTGTAATTTTTAGTAAGTTCATAAAGTGAAACTATGCAGGGTTTTAAATATTCATGAGGAATCATTTGAGCTTCATCTATTATTATTACGCTGTTTGAAATGTTGTGTATTTTTCTGCACTTAGAAGGCTTGTTTGAGAAAAGTGATTCATAAAATTGCACATTAGTTGTTACAACAACAGGTATATCCCAATTTTCTGCTGCAAGCTTTAATTTATTGTTAATAGCATCCTCGTTATCTTCTTTAGTATCAAAAATAAAATTGCTATGATGCTCAAGGACATTATCTTTCCCAAGTATTTCCTTGAAAACTGATGCATTCTGCTCTATTATGCTTGTATATGGTATAACATATATTATTCTGTTCATTTTGTTTTTAAGCGCGTGCTTTAAGGCAAAGGCTAGAGAAGATTTGGTCTTGCCTCCTCCTGTTGGAACAGTGAGTGAAAACAGTCCGTTCGTGTTATTTGCTTTTTCTATACATTGCTTTAAAATATCATTTCTTTTAATATTTATATCTCCGTTCAGATTTTTTAAAGTTTCAAGATGAGCAGATAATTTGTCATATAGATTATCCAAACTATCCCCAATACTTCTATCAACTTTCCCATCATTCATATATTTTTCAGTATCAATAAAATCTGCATCAACCAAACATGAATAGAGCATTCTTATAAAAAAAGCAATAGAAAAAAACGAATTTGTATTGTCAATTTTAATGTTTAGCTTATCGTTAAACTTTACAATATCTATCTCATTTTCAAAAGAGGAATAGTCAAATATTTCTTTTTTTAATCGTGAGGCTAAAGTATTTTTTTTTACATTTGTACCGTAATCATTTATTCCACTATGATGCCCTGCTACACAATAGGCAATTATCTTTCCTATAAAATCACCATAGGTTTTTAAAGCCAATTGTGCTCCTGCAGTTGAATGATCAACTTTTATATTTTCACCTTTCAATTTTTTCTGAAATTCATTTGAATATTTCCCAATATCATGAAACATTCCAATAATATAAGCTAATTTTTCTGCATTAAATGAACTTGCAAATTTTGAGGATAACTCTGCAGTATTTAATAAATGATCCTTTAACCGTTGATAGTACTCTTCATCTTTTCCATCTTTAGTATGGGCATAGTAAACCATTTAATTCACACTCATATGTAAAATTTTCAATTCTATGTATTTTGTCAACTTTACTTACAGACTTACTATAAAGTGATTGAAAATATAGGTTTTCCACTAAAATTTAACTGATTTTAACTTAATTATATCATAGAC
>DJGH01000014.1 GCA_002431635.1 Petrotoga sp. UBA5851 | reverse complement strand
ATCCAATAAATTTTTTTTTATTATTAAAATTTTTATGATAGAATATAATTATATTCAAAAAAAAGGGGGATAAAAACTAAATTCAGTGAAATGAAGTATGTCCGTCCGGACTTCAACTCTACCAAAACAAAGTTTGAACAGCTTATAAAATCTTTTTCACAAGCGGGTTCGTTTAAGGAACAAAGTGATTTTATGGAAAAAATAAATGATCTGAGAAGAAGCTTCATGACCATGCAGGTTTTAGTGAATGTACGCGCTACAATAAACACCAAAGACGCCTTTTATGAAGAAGAAATGAACTTCTTTGATGAAAACGGGCCGCTTTTTGAAGAACTCAACAATAGTTTTTATAAAGAGCTCGTTAAATCAAATTTTCGCAAAGAACTGGAAGAAAAATGGGGAAAACAGCTTTTTGCGCTTGCAGACCTTTCCCTGAAAACCTTTTCACCGGAAATAATAAATGACCTGCAGAGTGAAAACAAGCTTACTTCAAAGTATACCAAGCTTCTTGGATCAGCTAAAATTATGTTTGAAGGAAAGGAAAGAAACCTTTCACAGATGACGCCTTTTGAGCAGTCACCCGACAGGCAGACCAGAAAAAAAGCTGTACAGGCCAAATTTAAATGGTTTGAGGAACATCTTGAAGAGTTTGACGGTATATACGACGAACTTGTGAAAGTGAGAGACACCATAGCCAGAAAGTTAGGCTATAAAAACTTTGTACAGTTAGGCTACGACAGACTGGGGAGAACTGACTATAATCCCGTTATGGTAGCAAACTACAGAGAGCAGGTCCGCAGATATATAGTTCCTATGGCCTCTAAAATCTTTTCCAAGCAGCAAGACAGAATAGGAATAGATCATCTGTTCTATTATGATGAATCTTTTACTTTTGAAGGCGGCAATCCAAAGCCTATAGGTACATATGACGATCTCGTGAAAAAAGCCCAGAAGATGTATAGAGAACTTTCCAGAGAAACAGGAGATTTTTTTGATTTCATGATTGAAAACGAGCTTTTTGATCTGGTTGCAAAGGAAGGAAAAGCTCCCGGAGGATACTGCACATTTATTCCTGATTATCAGTCACCGTTTATATTTTCAAATTTCAACGGAACTTCCGGTGATGTGGATGTTCTCACACACGAGATGGGACATGCTTTCCAGGTATATTCCTCAAAGGACTTCAAGATTCCGGAGTATGGCTGGCCTACACTTGAGGCATGCGAAATACATTCAATGAGCATGGAGTTTATAACTTGGCCGTGGTGGGAACTATTCTATACTGAAAACGCTGAAAAAGCAAGATATATGCATCTGGCAAGTGCATTGACTTTTATTCCTTACGGCGTATCTGTCGACGAGTTCCAGCATTTTGTATATGAAAATCCTCAGGCAACCCCAATGCAAAGGCGTGAAAAGTGGTCCGAAATTGAAAAAAAATATCTGCCACACAGAGATTATGACGCTATCGGTTATCTTGTCAACGGAGGATTCTGGCAGAGACAGGCTCACATATATAAAGATCCTTTCTATTATATAGACTATACTCTCGCTCAGGTATGTGCTTTTCAGTTCTGGAGCAAATTCAGACAGGACAGGGAAAAGGCATGGCAGGATTATGTAAGGCTCTGCAGAGCCGGTGGTTCAAAACCCTTCACCGGACTGCTTGAAATTGCCAACCTTAAATCCCCTTTCGAGAACGGTTGTCTTGAACCGGTTTCCAAGGTAATTGAAAGTTATCTTGACAGTATCGACGATAAAAAATTATAATAATTTTCTTTTCCAAAATCTCCCGTATGGGAGATTTTGTTTTATTATTCACTTTATTTAAAGGAAATTTTAAAAAAGCGATTCCGTTTTTTAATTTTTGCTATATAATATTATATAGAAACCAGAATAAGGGGGGGATCATGTTGAAGAAAGTTGCGGTTGTCGGTGCCGGCGTGGCTGGTCTTTCTTGTGCAATAAGACTTCAGAAGGACGGTTATGATGTTGAAATATTTGAAAAAGACAGTTTCCCGGGGGGAAAGATGAATACGATAAGTTCCGCCGGGTTTACTTTTGATGTAGGACCAACCATAGTTATGATGCCCGAGGTTTACAGAGAAGTTTTTGAATATGCCGGGAAAAATCCCGAAGACTACATACCTATGCAGCAGCTTGATCCTATATATTCAATACAGTTTTCCGACGGCCAGAAGTATGATGTTTCAACTGATATGGCTCATTTGACCGCATTTCTTGAAAATATCTCCATGAAGGAAACTCTAGGTTACTACAAGTACCTTTCCAAAACATACTCCAGATATCTTAATGCAAAGGAGAATTTTATAGAAAGATCCTTCCGTGGACCATTGGATTTTTATAATCCAAAAACTATTGTCAACGCTTTGAAACTCAGAACTTTTAACACAGCCCACAATGAAGTTGCCAAATATGTTAAGGATGAACGTCTTCAAAAGCTTCTCAGCTTTCAGACCCTGTACATAGGAATATCGCCCTACAACGGACCTTCCATATATACTATAATACCTATGATCGAAAGTATTTACGGGGTATGGTTCATAAAAGGCGGAATGTTTACCATGGCCAAAGCTATGGCATCACTTTTTGAAGAGCTGGGCGGAAAGATAAACTACAACTGCGACGTTGAAGAAGTACTTGTTCAAAACGGAAAAGCCTGCGGAGTTTCTTCAGACCGGCAGAAAATTAAAAGCGATTATGTGGTCTGCAACGCAGACTTCCCTTATGCAATGAAAAATCTCATAAGACAAAGTACCTATAAGGGAAAGTATACGGATAAAAAAATAGACTCCATGAAGTACTCCTGTTCTGTTGTGTTAATGTATCTTGGCTTAAAAAAGAAAATTGATGGTCTGAAGGTTCATAATATAATATTTGCTGATGACTTTGACAGAAATATATCCGATATCTTCCAGGGAAATGACCCAAAAGATCCTTCAATCTATATATACGCATCGACAAAGGCTGACAGCTCGCTTGCCCCCAAAGACAAAGAAGCTCTTTATGTTTTGGTTCCGGTTCCTGACCTATCTGTAAGAAAAAAGAGGTGGACAGCCGAAGAAACTGAACAGTATAAAAAAATTATATTTTCCAAGATGAAAAAAGTCAACGGTTTAAATGACATAGAAAATCTGGTCGAATATGAAAAAATATATACTCTGAACGATTTTGAATCAAGATTCAACGCACACAACGGTGCCACATTCGGACTGGCTCCCACTCTTGGACAAAGCAATTATTTCAGACCTCACAACAAGTGTATGTCAACCGAAAATCTTTATTTTTGCGGCAGCTCGGTTCATCCCGGAGCAGGAGTTCCTATAGTACTTACATCAGCAAAGCTTGCTGCGACAGAGCTTAGAAGGGACGCTGAATCTTTATGAAAAATTCTCTGGATGATGATTTCCTCTTTTGTGAGAATATAATAAAACAAAACTCCCATAGCTTCCATACAGCTTTCTCTCTGCTTGAAAAAAAGGAGGCTCAGGCTGTATATGCCGTGTATGCTTTTTGCAGAAAAGCTGATGATATTGTGGATAAAAATGAAGGTGGATATTCTCTTAAAAAGTTTGAAGATGAGTTAAAGAGCTTTGAAAAAGGGGAGTATATAGACTCTCCTCTCTGGCGTGCTTTGAGAAGTGTTTTTGAAAGATACGAGCTCAGTATACAGCCTTTTTACGATATGTTGTCCGGACAGCGCATGGATCAGAATTTTTGTGTTTTTACAACACAGGAACAGCTTGAAAATTACTGTTATCTTGTTGCTGGAACAGTAGGCATGATGCTTGCTCCAATTATTGCTGTTAAAAATCATAAAATTATAGCTCCTTTTGCTGCGGAACTTGGAAAAGCTATGCAGATAACCAATATTCTGCGGGATATCGGAGAGGATTTTGCAATGAAAAGGGTTTACCTACCTATAAAAGTTATGAAGATGTTCAGATACTCTATGGATGATCTTTCCAAAAGTACAATAAACAGAAATTTTAAAAATTTGTGGGAGTATGAAGCCAAAATTGCTAAAAATTATTATGACAGATTCTTATCGGCAGTAGAGTATCTGGATGAAAAATCCATAAAACCGGTACTGGCCTCTGCCCTTTTATATCAAAAAATCCTTGATAAAGTTAGAGAAAACGGTTATGATTGTTTCGGGTCAAGAAATTACGTGACCCAAGACGAAAAGAAAATCATTATAAGCAGTATATTCTTAAGAGAGGAGAGACGAGTATGAACTTTATCGGGATATTAGCTTCTATAATTTTTGTATTTCTTATTATAGGGATTTCCGGATTGCTTGAAAAAAAGAAGATCCTTTCCAAAGAAAGCTCAAGAAAGTTTGTACATATTGGTGTATCAAACTGGTGGATACTGGCCATGCTTTTTTTTGACAACAACCTCTGGGCAGCAGTTGTTCCAGCGCTCTTCATTGTTCTAAACTACATCTCTTACAAAAAGAATATTTTTAAGTCTATGGAAAGGGGTGCAGGAAAGAAAGATCTTGGAACGGTTTATTTTGCTGTCTCTCTCTTTATACTTTCCATTATGACCTTTACTAAAAGTTCTTCACCTTTCATAGGCGCTATGGGTATACTGATAATGGGTTACGGAGATGGCTTTGCAGCTATAATAGGCGGCAAGTATGGAAAACATAGTTTTAAAATTGCCGACAGCACCAAAAGTCTTGAGGGAAGTGCGGCAATGTTTGTTTTCTCTTTCCTTGTATCGCTTATAATTATGTTTGTACACGCAGACCAGAACTTTTTGGTCAATTCTTTTATAATAGCTGCGGTAGCTATGTTCACAGAGTTGTTTTCCGTATTTGGCCTTGACAACCTTACAGTACCGCTTATAACTTCCTACTTATATTATCTGCTTTCTTTCTGAAGGAGAGTGTCTCATGCTTAATTTCTTTATTGGTTTGGTTTTAAGCTTTATCATTTCTTTTTATGCTTACAGAAAAAAATCTCTTACCTTAAGTGGTGTTGCTGGAGCAATGGCTCTTGGCGCAAGCTTATATTTTTTCGGCGGCTTTCTTTTTTTTACCATACTTATCGCTTTTTTTGTGTCCTCAACTCTTCTGACCAAATTTAAAAAATCTGAAAAAAAAGATACGGAGATCATTGCCGAAAAATCAGGAAGGCGTGACTATTCGCAGGTTATTGCCAACGGTCTGCCGGCATTTCTGACAGCCTTTTTATACTATATAACCCAGAATCATATCTTTATGCTTGGTTTTGCAGTTTCCATGGCCAGTTCAAACTCAGATACATGGGCTTCAGAGCTGGGAGTTCTAAGCAAAAACCAACCGGTTTCCATACTTACATGGAAAAGAATTAAAAAAGGAATGTCCGGAGGAATAAGTCTTCTGGGAACATTAGCTTCTTTATTGGGTTCTTTGGTTATATCGCTTATTTTTACAATCGGATATGCTTTAAAGTATGGGGCTGGAATAACTTTCAAAAATATAGTCTTTGCATTTGCCGTATGTTTTTTGGGAGGCTTTATAGGTTCTATAATTGACAGTCTTCTCGGGGCATCCGTGCAGGCCCTTTACTACTGCGAAAAACTTAAGATCTACACTGAAAGGAGATTTTTTGACGAAAGTGAAAATAAGCTTGTAAAAGGTGTAAAATTCATGAACAACAACATGGTAAACTTTCTGAGCGGACTACTTGCTTCGTTGTTGTCTATGGTTCTGTTCATACTGACCGTTAATATATGAGTATTTGGAGGAGAAATGCAGATAAGTTCTTCAAAATTAAATCAGATTATTTTTTATAAACAAAAGCTTTCTGCGCCTGTTGATGATCCAATGCAGGCAGTGGAAAGTCTTTTTGCTATTCAAAATCAATATCCATCAACTGCCTGTCAGGTTCTTTGGGCAAGGACAAAAAAATACACTCCTGGCTGGATTGAGGAAAAACTCTATACTGAAAAATCCCTTATAAAAACATGGAACCTCAGATGGACCATACACATAATAAAAACTCAGGATTTACCGGTTCTTATAAGCTCATGCAATGCTTTTTACTATCAAAGAATATCTTCAATACTCCTAAAACAAAAAAAACTTTCCCAAGAACGAATAGAAGAACTTAATTCTGAAATAAAGAGTTTTTTGTGCGATTCTCCAGTAACCAAAGAGTACATTCATTCCAAAATTCCTCATCTTACGGAGAACTTTGGCGATTCATGGGGAAGCGAGTTTAAGCTTCTTTCATTCAAGGGACTTTTGAACATATTTACAGGAAAAAAAAATAAAACAGGCTTTGTCCGCACAGATATGTGGATAGGTAAATCTCTGCCAGTAATAGATATAAAACAGGCTTACGGCATACTACTGGAAAAATATCTTAACGGATACGGGCCGGCTCAGATTTCAGAGTTTGCCTATTGGGCAGGAGTTCAGAAGAAACATGCAGAAACAGCAGTGAACAGTATCAAACATAAATTAATCAAAATATATGACAAAAACAAGAAAGAATTTCTTATGCTTAAACAGGATCTGTCCCTTTTAGAAGATACACTGCCTGAAATACCAGAAATACTTATTCTTCCGAAATTTGATGTTTTGAATCTGTTTTCAAAAAACAAACTGATTGTCACAGATGACAGTATTAAAAAACTTATTTTCAGGAAAGCCGGCCAGATTGAAGCAGTAATTCTGATAAACGGATTGGCTGGAGGAACTTGGAGAATGACAAAAACATCTTCAAAGATTTCTTTTAATATCTGCATGTTTGGAAAAATATCAAAAAAAATAAAAATGGAGCTTGAAAGAAGATTTTTTTCTCTGGCTGACCTATACGGCATTAAAGAGTGTTCTTTTGTTTATGAATAGTAAAAAAGAGGTGGAAAATGTACAACAATACCGAAAAATTCTGGGATGATATTTTTGAAAAAGAAAAGTTAAAAGATCTTTCCGCTCCTTTTGGAATTGAAAAACTGGACAGCTGCATAGACTGGCTTTGCGCCAATACGGGAAGCATTATAGACTATGGATGCGGAAATGCCTCTATGCTTCTAAGATGTGCATATCTCAATGTAAAAAAAGGGTTAGGAATAGACATAAGCTGCCAGGCTGTAAGAACTGCCGTTGATTATATTTCAAAAAAAGACCTTTTGGGTTTTTCTGTGATACAGGGAAGTCTGGAAGCTTTGAAAAGCATCAAAGATGCTTCCTTTGAAGGCGCCATACTTTCAAATATTATTGACAACATTCTTCCAGATGATGCACTCTGTGTTCTTAAAAATATATACAGGATACTTACGCATGGAGGAAGAGTTTTTGTAAAGCTTAATGATTTCATGGATAAAGAAAAGCTAAAAGAAAGTATTGATTTTTTCGAGAAAGAAATTTCAGATAATTTTTTCCTTGAAAAAAGCGGCCTTTACTTTCATAATCTTTCTGATGAAAAGTTTGAACGATGGATCATGGAATACTTTAAAGTTGTAGAAAAAGGAAGGATAGAGTTCAAGACTTTTGATTGCTTCAATAGATTTTATTTATTGCAAAAACTTTAAAAAAATTAA
>DJGH01000067.1:52405-67547 GCA_002431635.1 Petrotoga sp. UBA5851 | reverse complement strand
AATGAAGTGAACCCCTTTAGTTAGACAGAATCTGACGAAAGGGGTTCACTTCATAATTCAAAGGACGGTTTCATTTGTTAGTTTTCAGTTCTATGAGTTTTTCAAGTACCGTTTGCGCATGACCATTTACATGTACTTTTTCCCAGATATACCTGACGTTCATCTCACTATCTAGAAGAAAAGTGGTTCTTGATACTCCATAGTACTGTTTTCCATACATCTGTTTGATCTGCCATACCCCTAATTTTTCAATTAACACTTTTTCAGGATCACTCAAAAGTATTGTTTTAAGGTTGTTTTTTAGGATAAATTTTTTATGTGTTTCAGTCTTATCTGGACTTACACCAATAACAACTGCCCCTTCTTTTAAAAAATTGTCCGTAAGATTTGAAAAATCAGTAGCCTCTTTGGTACAGCCAGATGTACCATCTTTAGGATAGAAATACAGAACTATCCACTTACCTCTAAACTCAATTGATTTTATATCTTCATTTTTACAATCTTTAAGTACAAAATCATCGATACTGTCTGCGATAAAAGGTATTCCCACTGCTTACACCTCATCTTTAAGCTTCTGAGAAAATATTTTTATTATAAATGCTGTCAATCCCCATATTATTCTATCTTTATATATATAAAAATACACTGGCATAGAGACAGTTCTCCATTTATAATCCCTGCCAGCCTGAATAAGATGATACGGAAAATTCTCAGAAGGCTTTACCACTATCTCGGTATATGCCTCTTTTGGAACAGTATTAAAAAAATAATCAACTGGAACACAAAATATATCTTCAACTTCCATAGGACTTATACGAAAATCATCTTTTTTTAATATTGCTATGAAAGGGTGAATAACCGACATAAACTGAGGAATCCAAGGCTTCATACGTCCGATAATTCTTATATCTTCAGGCTTTATGCCAAGTTCTTCATATGTTTCGCGTACAGCAGCCTGAATCGGGTATTCATCTTTTTCAACTCTGCCTCCAGGAAAGCATACTTCGCCAGGCTGTTCGTAAAGACTTTGACTTCTGAGTTCAAATAACACATGATATCTGCCGGAGATATTAATTAGGGGTACGGTAACAGAGTATTCTTTATACTCCTGAAGAAACTCTATTTCCTTTTCAAAAACAGGAAATAGAGTTTCTATGCTTTTTTCAAAATCAATCATCTATTAGTGCCGCTATTCCTACTAGTCCATCTCCGGTATGAACCAGAAGTGCTGAAGATATAGTACCAGTAAACTTTGAAGTCATATTTTTCATCTTCTGAACATTGTCCAGAATACCCTGTACAAACTGGTTTGTAACAGGCTGGACACCGGCTTTATAGACTGCCACTACGAATTTCTGATTTTCAACAAACTTTTCAAAATGCTTGTACATGGATTCTACTGAAGCTTTCATTCCTCTATCTTTTGAAACGGTATAGTATATTCCCTCTTCATTAACAGATATAACAGGTTTTATGTTGATAATATCTCCGAGCGTTCCCATTACTTTTCCTATTCTTCCTCCGGCTTTTAAGTACTTGAGCGTCGGAATAGTGAAAAAAACCTTCACTTTCTTGGGAATTGATTCTTTAACATTTTTTATTATTTCAGAAAAGCTTTTCCCTTTTTTTATAAGTTCTGCTGTTTTATATACATAAAGGCCTGTTCCTATAGAAATACTCAAAGTATCTATTATTTCAATACAAAGATCTTTGTTCTCCTGCATAAGCTCTTTGGCCACCAGATTGAACATATTGTTTGTTCCGCTAAGCTTACCTGATATCGTAATGCCTATTATCTCATTACAACCGCTTTTTATAAGCTCTGTAAAGCCTTCTTTCACTTCGGCATGAGAAGGAAGCGAAGTCTTTGGAAATTTTGTCTTCATATACTCTATAACAGTTTCCTCTTGAACTTCTTCAAGGTCTTTATACATAACATCATCTAAAATTACCTTAAGCTTAACTGAAAAAATACCGTTCTGCTTAATATATTCCTGAGGAAGGTCACAGCCAGAGTCACAAATTAGTCCGATAATATATACCACTCCCTTTAATATCTTATTGTAAAGTCATTTAGTGATTCTTCTTCGACTCTTTCTTCTTTTATATCTTCAATTCTGATGATTCCATTTCCATGAAAAAGTTCATTTCTGAACCTCCTTATATTATCCTCACTTCCCTGCAGCAAAATTTCCACACTGTTATCAGAATTATTTTTCACATATCCTCACATAAAATATTTTAAAGCCAGCTGAGCAGCAAAATATCGTAGACCAACTCCCTGAACCCTTCCATAAAGAAGTATTTTAAGGCTCTGCATAGCTCTACCATTTCATGCCTTCATCAGTATTGTCCGGAGCAACTTTTCGAACCTTTATTATAAGATCCTTCAGATTATACGAAAAAATAAAGTTTGTTGCAAACCCTAAAGCATTAAGCTCCTCAACCAACTGATAAACATCCCCTACATCCAGTGCTTCCGAACTTTCCTTTTCATCTGTATTCATTATAATAAAACCTTTGTCGTCCTCAATAACTTTTTTAAGTTTTTCTTTCAGATTATCATCTATGTAAAGCTCCTCCACGGGAATCTTTCCATTACTGTCTATATATGATTTATATGCGTTTTCAATATTTTTGAACTCAAGAATATCTTTAAAATTCTTTCGCAGATTGTCCATTTTTGTTCACCTCCCTGTAAATATTATACAATTATTTTAATGAAAATGCAACTATTTCATCAACTAACGTAACATAAAATTACAGGGAACAGAACTTATTTACCTGGATAGTAGTAATTTGGAGACTCTTTAGTTATGGTAATGTCGTGCGGGTGACTTTCTTTAACCCCTGCTGAACTAATCTTTATAAACTCGGCTTTTTCAACAAGCTGAGTAATATTTTCAGCACCGACATAACCCATGCCTGACTTTACTCCTCCTACAAGCTGATATATTACATCCTTTACGCCGCCTTTATAATCAACCATTCCTTCTACACCCTCAGGAACAAGTTTTTCAGCATCCTCAATATCAGCCTGGAAGTATCTGTCCTTGCTTCCCTTCTTCATTGCACTTATTGATCCCATACCTCTGTAGGTTTTAAACTTTCTGCCCTGATATATTATAGTCTCTCCTGGCGCTTCATCTGTCCCTGCAAATATAGAACCCATCATTATAGTATTTGCTCCTGCAGCAAGAGCCTTGACCGCATCCCCGGAGTATCTGATTCCACCGTCAGCTATCACAGGTATATTATACGTTTTGGCTACTTCATAAACATCCGAAATAGCAGTAAGCTGAGGAACACCAATTCCGGCTATTATCCTCGTTGTACATATTGAACCAGGCCCTATTCCGACTTTTATTGCGTCAGCTCCGGCATTAATAAGATCAGTAGCTCCTTCTTTTGTAGCTACATTTCCTGCAATCACAGGAGTTTCAGGGTAAAGGCTTTTTATCTTTTTAAGTGTCTGTATTATATTCATAGAATGCCCGTGAGCTGAATCAAGAACCAAAACATCAACACTTGCTTCTATTAATTTTTTAGCTCTTTCAACTCCATCACTTACCCCAATAGCAGCACCGACAAGAAGTCTTCCCTTTTTGTCCCTCGATGCAAAAGGGTGCTCAATAACAGACATCACATCTTTTATGGTTATTAATCCTGCAATTTTCTGGTTGTCATCAACAATAGGAAGTTTTTCAATTTTATTGATGTGAAGAATTTCTTTTGCCTCATCAATACCAGTTTTTATACCTGCTACTATAAGGTCTTTATATGGAGTCATAAGTTCACTTACAAGCTTTCTAGAATTTCTTTCAAATCTGATATCGCGATTAGTTAGTATGCCTAATAGTTTGCCTTCTTTATCTACTACAGGTAAGCCGCCTATCCTATATTCCTGCATTATTTTTTCGGCTTCAAAAACAGGCATTTTAGGACCTATAGTTATCGGATCATAGATAACACCATTTTCAGCTCTCTTGACTTTCACAACCTCATGAACCTGTTCGTCAATGCTCATATTCTTATGTATGATTCCTACGCCACCTTCCCTTGCCATTGCCTTAGCCATCCCAGACTCAGTAACGGTATCCATAGCAGCCGAAATAAATGGAACCTTAAGATATATATCTTTCACAAGCAAGCTTTTTGTATCAACCTGAGAAGGTATTACTTCACTATATTTTGGAATCAGCAATACATCGTCAAAAGTCAGAGTTTCCCTGAACAAATCAAACACCCCTTTTCATTTTTATTCTGAAAAATTATTTTATGCGAAATACTTTCTCACAGCATGTGCTGCGGCAATAGCTCCGTCAGCAACTGCAGTTACTATCTGTCTCAATTCCTTATGCCGTACATCTCCTACTGCATATATACCGCTTACAGAACTTTCCATGTTTTCATCCGTTATGATATAACCTTCTTGATCAAGCTTAACTGTTTCTTTAAGAAAAGTTGTTGAGGGAGTAGCACCAACAAAAATGAAAACACCATCAAATTTTTCCAATATAATGCTTTGGTCTTTTAGATTTTTTATCGTAAGCGATTCGACATTGGTAGAACCGTTTATCTCAACAACTTGTGAATCCCATATATATCTTATATTACTTATTTTAAATATTCTGTCCTGGTATATCTTATCTGCACGTAATTTATCTCTGCGGTGTATAAGAACAACTTCATGAGCAATTTTAGAAAGGAATATGCTCTCCTGTACTGCAGTATTCCCTCCTCCTACTACAGCAATTTTTTTATGTTTAAAAAAGTGCCCATCACAACTTGCACAATACGAAACACCTTTACTTATATAATTTTGCTCATTTTTGGCTCCGAGAAATCGAGGGGTTGCTCCTGATGCAACGATAATTACTTTTGCGGTAATCTTTTCTTTTGATTCAAGAATAACTGTTTTGGTATCACCTTCAAGCAGTATTTCTTTTACTTGCGAAAACTCAAATTCAGTTCCAAAAGCTCGTGCATGTGCTGCCATATCCTTTGAAAGAATACTTCCGTCAATTGAAACTATGCCGGGATAATTCTCAATACTTTGTGTAAGATTCATCTGGCCACCTTCAATTGTTTTTTCTATCAAAAGCGGTTTTAAACCTCCCTGAGCAGCATAAATAGCAGCACTTATTCCGGCCGGCCCACCGCCTATTATTATAATATCGTACTGCTGATTAGAACGTTTACTGATTCCTGAAATATCAAAAAACATCTATTCACCTCATTTGATATCTATTGCCTGCATCAGTTCAGAAATATAGTTATCTTCTGGATATGCGCCTATAAACTCTCCTGTTTTCACCCAATCATCATTTTCTTTTACCTCGATTATAGTATGCGGAACCGAACTGACATTATATTTCTGGGATTCATTGCTGAATTCATTGGCTTCAAACATTTCAGCCACAACCATTTCAGAGTTTGCCATAGCCGTCTGATGAGCTGATATAACGGCTTTAGGACAGTATGGACATGTAGGAGTTACAAAAACTCTTATTCTCACTTTCTTATCTATTGTTTTTATTCTATCGATATTTTTCTGTGAAAATTCTACTTCACCGTTTTTAGACATGGCAAGTATATCCTGAAGAAGAGTGGAGAATTCATGACCTGAAGGAATTCCATAAAATCTTACTCCTCTGTCATTTCCTTGAGAATCAAGCATTACGCTTGCTGGAGTAAGTGTTCTATCTATTTCAAACTCATCTGAAACCGGAGAGGTTATATCATAGGAAATAACCTTCACTTTATCTGTTATTTGGGATATTTCCGTAAAAAGCTGTTCAGTAACAACAGAAAACTCATTGTTACCTTTGAAAACTATTATTTCGACTTTACCGGTCATCTTGTTTAAAAGTTCACCGACTTGTTCACTTGTTTTTTTATCGAGCAGCCTATCCATGAATTTACCTCCTGAAATTTTAATTGTTTTTATATATTTTTAGTCCCTTGTTATTTTTTACCTGAGCTGCTGCAGCAAAAAGAAGACTGCAAAAAATAATCATCTGCAGACTACTCTGCATTAGAAACTGTCTGAAAAAGCTGTCAAACATATAATATACCCCTAAGCCAAAGAAAAATGCTTCTACTCCTCTTATTAGAAGTTTTTTTGAAAGGAAAACATCAAAATAGCCCTCACGTGTATATCCAAAAGAAAGTATCATGGCTTTGAATTTTTCATGAAATTTTTTTCTTGCAGCATTATAAGATCGCAGATAATAAAGAAGAAAAACCAATAAGATAATTCCTTCAAAAATAAAGATTTGATACCTGGCCTTTAAATAAAACAATAACAAAACTACGGACATAAGTCCGTAGCTGTTGAAAAATTCTAGAAAATCTGGTATCTTGATATTTTTAAGTATAAAATCTTGTATAAGATAATACGATAGTACTGCAGAGAGAAAATTTACTATTAAAGATACTAAAAGACTCATTCTTATATTTTCTATTTCTTTTCAGGTTCTGTTTTATTTGTTTCCAGCATGGCCGCAACACCGGAAAGGATACCGGATACTTCATAAGGCATAAAGATCTTTGTTGCACTACCCTGAGACATTTCTTTCAATGCTTCAAGATACTTTATGGTAATAATATCTTTGGTTGGATTACCTTCGTGAATAGATTTGAACACAGAAATAATAGCCTGTGCCTGTCCTTCTGCTTCGGCAATAAGCTTGAATCTTTCAGCTTCGGCCACTCTCTTTTTGGACTCGGCTTCTCCTTCTGCCTTAAGTATAGCTGCGGTCTTATCTCCTTCAGCCTTAAGTATTTCTGACTGTTTATATCCTTCAGCCTCAAGTATTGAAGCTCTCTTAGTTCTTTCGGCTTTCATCTGTCTGCTCATGGCTTCCATGATATCATTTGGCGGATCTATTTTTTTGATTTCAACTCTTGTTACCTTTACACCCCATTTATCAGTTGCTTCATCCAAAACTTCTCTCAACTTTGTGTTTATCCTTTCTCTGGATGTAAGTGTCTGGTCAAGTTCAAGTTCACCAATAACGTTTCTCAAATTGGTTTGGGCAAGTTTTATTGCTGCTATCTCGAAATTGCCAACATTGTAAATAACTCTGAAAGCTTCAGTAACCTGATAATATATTACTGCATCGACAGTAACTATAACATTATCCTTGGTTATAACTTCCTGTGGAGGAACATCTATAACCATTTCGCGAAGGTCAAGCTTAAGAACTCTTTCTATGAATGGAACAATAACGTTAAGGCCTGGTCCTATCTCCCTGTTAAACTTTCCAAGCCTTTCAACAAGACCTTTCTCATAAGGTCTTATAATCCTCAGACTGTTTGCAACAACGATAAAAATCAGGACAATAACTATCGCCAAGGCTATCAGCATACTCTTTTACCCCCTTTAAAGTCTCTGTATATAAAGAATGTTACTTTCTCTTTTTATAACTTTTACTATAGAGCCACATGTTAGTTCTTGCTTTTCTGAAGAGTTAGAAGCCAATGCCTTCCACTCTTCTCCCAATACAGTTACAATGAAACTTCCGTCATCACTTACAGATTTTATCTTTGCGGTTTTTCCCTGAATATCGTCCTGGTATAAAGTCTTAGGAGATTCAACTTTAGAAAGCTTCTTAACAATTTTGCGTGTTGAAAGCCATAACAATATGGAGACTGTTAGAAAAATTGTTACATTCACAAAATCATGAACTATGAAAACTGAACTTATACATGCTGCCAAAGCACCTATTGAGAACCACAAAAGAAAAAATGTAGGTGTAAGAAGCTCTAATATTGCCAGTACTACTGAAAACAACAACCACAAGGTCCAGTCAGCCATACTTATGCCCCCTTATATTTCAGTTACTCCCTGAGTTTTTATCATCATTATATCAATCTCAGGAAAAAGTTCTTTGAGTTCTTTTTCTTTTTTCAAAAGAATCCTTTCATATCGGCTGGATATATGATATATTATAACTCTTTTAGGGTGTGTTTTGGATATCAGTTCTGTCAACTCACGCAAAGAAGTATGATTCCTTATTTTCCTGTCATTTTCATTGAAAAAAGTACATTCGTGAATAAGAATTTCGCTGCCCATAGCACACTCGGTTGGAATTGCCAGGCTATCTCCGCTCAAGGTAAGTACTTTAGATTCATAATTTTCAGTAATTGCTGCTTTTCCTAGAAGCTCTACATTCTTTCTTATTTCTTCCTGGCCGAGATTTCTATACTCTTCTTTAAGTCTGTTCCTGGTTTCAATTATCTGAAAACCGTAAGAAGTCTCACCTGGTGTATGTTTGGTACGAAAAGGCTTTATATACCTGCTTGAGCTTATAGAAACAGTCTGAGAAAGCTCAAGCGGTGTAGTTATTATATCATAACGCAGTCTCTTGTTCATTTTAAATATGAATGTCATATACTCTTCAAATTGACGTGCACCGGAAGGATAGTATATCTGTAACGGCTTCTCGCGGCTGCCCATTCCGTTGTTTCTTATATTAACCAGTCCCCATAATCCTGATATATGGTCAATATGAGAATGAGTAATATATATACTGTCAATTCCATATATCTTATTTCCTAAAAACTCGCTTATTCCTTCTCCGCAATCAAAAAGTATCCTGTTTGGTTTATAGTATACCCATGTTGAATACAGAGCTTTAGATTGAATAATAAATTCCAAAATATACCTCCATTCATGAAAGCGGAAGTATTTTAAGGGCGATTTCTCCTCGTACTCCCTGAGAAAACTTTATTTTTATCCTGTATGTTCCGATCTCTTTTATATTTATTTTTTCATCAAAATCATTTTTATCAAACTCTATACCACATTTATTCTTTATACAAAGAGCTACATCGTTGGCTGTAACAGCGCCAAAAAGTTTACCGTTTTCTCCGGCTTTGACTTTTATTTCGTAACAGTTCTTTTGAAGCTCGGAAATCATTACCTCATTCTTCTTTTTCTGTTGTTCTTTGCGCTTTTCCTCGGATTCTTTCAGGTTACGGAAATGTCTGACTTCGCCCTCATCAGCCTTTGTCGCGTACCCTTTACCAATAAGAAAGTTTCTTCCGTATCCATCGGATACTTCTATAACCTCTCCTTTTTTACCGACTTTAGGTAAATCTTTTATAAGCAGGACTTTCATTATAATCCACCTCCATTAATATTTTACCATAAAATAAATGGGAGGCAAAAAGCCCCCCAACAATTAATCCTTGGTATAAGGAACCAGACACATGTGCCTTGCCCTCTGAACAGCATTTCTTACCATTCTCTGATGTTTGGCACAGTTTCCGTTTATCCTCTTGGGCATTATCTTGCCCTTTTCACTTACAAAATCTCCGAGCATGTTGAGGTCTTTGTAATCTATATACTGAATCTTCATTGCACATAATTTACATTTTTTATTCGGCATCTTCCTTTTTCTTATAAAAGTCATCGTTTTCCACCTCCAATATCTGGTTTATCATCGTTCGCAATATTTTCCTTAAGATCATTAAAAATATCAAATTCAGGTATATCGTTCGAAATTATATCGTCATCTATGCTTTCAATCTTTTTCGAATTACCGTATGCAACAGAAGAATGGCTTGCCTGCTCAACATTTATGTCACTATTGGTTATTTCTGCATAACCATCGGTATAAGCATTATCTTTTTTGCTTTCCATAAAAGTAACCGAACTTGCCCATACTTCCACTGATTCACGTGATATATCGTTCTTGTCTTTGTACTTATTTATTCTTAAACTCCCTTCAACAAGAACAAGCCTGCCTTTTTTAAGGTATGTGGAAGCGAAATCCGCTAAAGTATTAAAAGCAACAATTCTGAAAAAATCAGTGTTAACAGAATCACTGTTCTCGTTTTTGCGGTATCCTCTATCTACGGCCAGGCTAAAATTGGCAACCCTTGTCCCACTAACAGTAGATCTTATTTCGGGATCTCTTGTAAGTCTACCAACCAATATCACTTTATTAAATGAAATAGCCATACTTATTCTCCGATCGGAGTCTGTTCACTGTTCTCAACTTTTACCGGTTCTTCAACTGTTATATTCTGAGTTTTCTTTTTTTCATTTTTCTCAAGATCTTCTCTTCTGAAGAACTGATACCTGAATATTTCAGGTGTAACGTTCATAAGTCCTGAAAGCTCATTAACCTTATCAGGATCAGCTCTGAAGATACACCAGCTGTAGTCACCATCTGTAAGATTGAGCTGTGTTCTGAACGCAAGTTTTCTTATACCCCACCTTGTAAATGAATCAAATGTACCTCCGACTCTTTCTGTTACCCAACCTTTTACTTTTTCAACCAACTCATCTCTTTTTTCCTGAGCTAAATCTGTTCTTACTATGAACATGAGCTCATAAATCCTAGCTTTTGCCATGCTTACCTCCTCCCACGGACTATAGGCTCCCTTTCCGGGAGCGGGTTTTATGTTACAGTAACTATTATATCAGCATTTTTCTGTTCCAGAACATACTTTTACATCTTTTTTACCTAACTTAACATTATTCTTTAAAAATAACTTCAAACTGACTGCCTACCATCCATTTCGACTCTGCTTTTATCTTAAATCCACTTAGATCACAAAGATGTTTTACTACTGCAAGCCCCAAGCCGGAACCTTTTGCAACCTTTACTGCTTCTACTCCTCTGAAAAACCTTTCAAAAATTCTTGGAAGCTCCTCTTTCCTTATACCTATACCAAAATCTCTTACAACTAATTTTTTATCGCTTATATATACTTCTATTCTTGAATTATCATATGAATATTTTATTGCATTGGACATAAGATTCCGTAGTATGGTATATATAATGAATCTGTCTTCTTTCATAACAGGTGACGTGCATTCAAAATCGGCTGTTATTTTTTTTGCATTGAGTTTTCCTTCCATATCTGAGTAAATTTCCTCATAAAGCTTTACTGGATCAAAAATATCTATTTTAGGAGAGTACAATCCTAATTCTGCCATAGAAAGCATTGTAAGCTGAGATATTATGTTTTCAATCTTCGAGATGGATTTTTCAACCTTTTTTATATTCTGCACATACTTTTCATCTTCCTGAATATCCCTAAGCATCTGAATATTCCCCTTTGCTACTGAAAGCGGAGTACGTAGCTCATGAGAAATAGAGGTAACAAAATCAGATTTTACTTTCTTAAGAAGTTCAAAGTCCGTTTTGTCAGTTATAAAAAGCAGGTTGTACTGTGGTTTATATAAGATATTACAGTATTTGCTGTTGCCGTTGAAGAAGTATATGTAACTGTCAGCAGAAAATGCTTTATGATCTATGATAGCCTGAGTAAGTTCTTCAACCTGATTGAACGTAAATGTGCTTAACAAATCCTTATTTTTTTCAAAACCATATTCCGCTGCTTTTAGATTGAACTCCTGAACATTCATACGCTCAAGTTTAATAAGCGCTTCAGATATCATATCAAGTTCATTCATGTTTACAGGCATTATATCACTCTTCCTCAAAAATATCAGCATCTTTATTAAAGCGGTATCCTACATTTCTTACAGTCTTTATCCAATCCTTTTTGATTTTTGAACGTATCATGCTTATATGTACATCAACCACTCTGTCCGTTATATAGTCATCATCATACCATACCTTATCTATAATCTCCTCCCTAGAGAATATCCTATCCGGATTGCGTGCAAGAAGATGAAGAACCTCGAACTCTTTGCCTGTAAGCTCTATAACTTCAGCTTTGTATTTTACTGAATAGTTATTAGGATATATTTCAAGGCTTCCAAATTTAAGAACATCATTTTCTTTCTTGGTTCTCTTTAGGAGCGCCCTTACTCTTGCAACAACCTCTCTGGGATTAAACGGTTTGGTTACATAGTCATCGGCACCCGACTCTATACCGAATATTTTGTCTCTGTCTGTTCCTTTGGCAGAAACTATTATTACGCCTATTTCAGGATATTTTGCCCTTATATTTGGAAGTTCGTCAATTGAATCACCATCAGCAAGCATTATATCCAGAAGAATAAGATCAACCGCAAATTTTTTTAGTTTTTCTCTCATTTCATTTAGTGAATCCGCTTCAAAAACATCTATTTTTTCTATTGTAAGATAGGTTTTGAGAATATCTCTTATATCTTCATCATCCTCAACTATTAAAACCGATGCCATAAGAGCCTCCTGTTTTCATTCATATAAATTCGTCTATATCTTTACCGGTTTCTATATATATTATTTCTTCACATAGATTAGTGGAATGATCGGCTATTCTTTCAAGGTCTCTGGCAAGAAGAATATAAAGTATGGCTAAGCGCTTATCGAACTGGTCATTGCAGATTCCGTCTATTACACTGCTGTTTACTATTTTTTCGAGATTATCAATATCGTTGTCTCTTCGCCATACTTCGATAGCAAGCTTTATGTTCCTTCCTCCGAAAGCTTCGTATGTATCCTTTATCATCTGAAGACATATTCCGAACATTCTTTTTATGTCTTTAATAAGATTTATTTTGATATTTTTTTCATAAATATCCTTCGTCATTTCAGCAATATTACAGGAAAGATCCGCAATACGCTCAAGATTGTTTGCAAACTTAACCATCGTCATCGCATATCTCAGATCTTTTGACTGTGGACTGTATCTTGCAACAATCATGTATACGGTTTCTTCTATTTGCCTGTTAAGATCATCAATGGCATCGTCTCCTGCTATAACCTTATCAGCAATAAATGTATCGACATCTTCAAGAGATTTTACTGCAAGCTCGAAAGATTCCAGAACCAAAGAAAGCATTTTTGATACTTCTGCCCTTAAAAAAAGCATTTCATTATCGTAATGTCTGGTATTTTCCATAAGAACCTCCGATTAACCTATTCTTCCTGTAAGATACTGTTCAGTCAGTTCGTTTTTAGGAGATCTTATTATCTTGGATGTACTGTCATACTCAATAAGATCACCCTGAAACATATATGCCATATAATCAGATATTCTTACAGCCTGCGATAAGTTATGTGTGACTATAATTATACTATAATTCTGTGATAATTCTTCGAGAAGAATTTCTATCTTCTGTGTCGCTATAGGGTCAAGAGCAGATGTTGGTTCGTCCAGAAGAATTACCTCAGGGTCAACTGCAAGAGCTCTCGCAATGCATAGCCTTTGCTGCTGCCCTCCTGAAAGTGACAGTGCTGACTTGTGAAGTTCATCCTTTACTTCTTCCCAGAGCGCTGCTTTTTTGAGTGAGCTTTCAACGATATCTTCAATTTTGGATTTGTTTTTAATACCGTGTATTCTTGGACCAAAAGAGACATTATCGTATATAGACATTGGAAAAGGCGTAGGTTTCTGAAAAACCATTCCAACATTTTTCCTGTATAATGTAAGGTCTAGCTTCTTATCGTTAACGTTTTTGCCATTATATAAAATTTCTCCTTCAGTTCTGAACCCGACAATTTCATCGTTCATTCTGTTTATGCTACGCAGAAGCGTCGATTTTCCGCATCCGGAAGGCCCAATTATGGCTGTGATCTTATTCTTGTAAAAGTCAAGATTTATTTCTTTAAGAGCTTTTTTATCAGAATAATAAGCATTGAAGTTCCTTACTGATATCACTATACCTGGTTTCTCATCATTTATGGGCATTGCCAATCTTCCTCCTTATGTAAAAAGCCGTTGAATATATAATCAGAATAAAAATCATGAGAAATGCCGATGCGCCTTTAGCCATCCACTGTGCAGACTGACCATAAGCCATTGTAATGTAATAAATGTGTGATGGCAAAGTCATTACAGGATCAAGTATGCCTTTGGGCATCATTGTAGAGTAAAATATTGCTCCCGTAAGAAGTATAGGTGCTGTTTCACCTATAACCCTGCCGCCTCCTATTAACACTGCAGTTATTATACGCTCTTTTGCAGCAGTAAGTACAACCTTAAAAACCACTTCAGACTTTTTCGCACCCAACGCATAAGCTGATTCGCGAAGTTCTCTTGGAACAGCCTGAAGAGCTTCACGAACCGATGATGAGATAACTGGCAGTGTCATTATTGCAAGTGTGAGACTTCCCGAAAGTATAGATGTTCTGAAGCCAAGAGTAATACAAAAAATAGATAATCCGAACAGTCCGTATACTATTGAAGGAACTCCCGAAAGAGCAGTTATTGACGTATCGACTATCTTTGAAAAAAAACCTTTTCCTGCATACTCCGAAAGAAATACTCCTGTAAAAACACCAAGAGGAATTGCCACTGCAAGGCTCAACAGCAGCACTGATACAGAACCGATTATTGCGGGAAATATACCGCCCTTTGTCATTCCCATCTGTGGAAACTGGGTAAAAAACTCAGGAGAAAAATACATAAAGCCTTCAAGTATGAAGGTAAGAAATATTGCTATTACAATTGCAAATGCAGCATAACTGATAACTCTGAATATAATGGAAATTACTATGTCTCTTTTCATTTTGAACTCCTCCGGGATATTTTCTTGGATATTAATGTCAGAATAAAAGAGATGGTTAAAAGGACAAGACCTGCGGCAAAAAGAGCTGAATAATGAATACTTCCCAGTTCTACTTCTCCCATCTCACTAGCAATTGCTGCCGTAAGAGGACGGACTGGATCCCATAAAGACATTGGAATTATAGCTGCGCCTCCGCTTGCCATAAGCACTACCATAGTCTCTCCTATTATTCTGTTCAAAGTTAGAATAACCGCATTCATCAAACCAGGCATAGCCGCTTTTGAGATAACGGAAAATCCTGCTCTAAATTTGGTTGCTCCCAAAGCGAGTGCTCCTTCTTTCATAGATTTGTCAACAGAACTCATGGCTTCTTCCATTAAAGAAGCTGTGTAAGGCAGTGAAAGTATGGTGAGACCTACTGCCCCTAGAAGGATGTTTTCTCTCGACCATGCACCTAATTTAAAAAATATTGGTGCAACATATACAAGCAAAAAAGAACCTATAATAACCGAAGGTACTCCTGAAAGGAGATCTATTGAAGATTTTATTATATTTTTTTCCCAAGGTTTGGCATACCCATACATAAAAAAAGCAATTATATAGCCTAGCGGAAGAACAATAACTGCTGTCAGGAGAGTTATAAGCAAAGAACCAATAAACATTGCAGCAAGACCATATTCGGGCTCTGAATGAGTTGGATACCATAACATTCCACTG
>DJGH01000067.1:43676-52372 GCA_002431635.1 Petrotoga sp. UBA5851 | reverse complement strand
TTCCACTGAAGAGCTTAAAGCCTTCTCTGCTTATTGCCGGTACTGACTCCTTTATTATAAAGCCAAAAATCATAACAAGAATAAGGATTGAAAAACAAGCTACACAAACTACCATTATATTTTTAAAATTGTTTTTTATCTCTCTTTTATTCATATAAATTTAAACACCTCTTATTCCATGATCATAGGCGTAAGCAGGGGAAACCCATCCCCTGCCGCAGTTTATAATCTATTGTTAGTTTCCATAGGCTGCTATGAATCCGGCTTTTTCTACCAACTCCTGACCCCTTTTCGAAGTTGCAAAGGAAAAGTACTCCTTAACAGGACCAGTCATCGGAAAACCTTCAGTTGCATTTATAAACATGTATAAAGGTCTGGACATTATATATGTGGAATCAAGAACAGTAGCTTTTGAAGGCATAACTCCTTCTACTTTAAGAACCTTTACATTGCTATCCACATATCCAATACCCATATATGCAATAGCATTGGAATCTCTGAGAACCACATCTGCTTCAAACTGGGTTGATTCAACCATTCTTACTGCCGGAGACATCTTATCAGAGCCAAGAACAAAGTGTGAGAAAGTTTCATAAGTTCCTGAAGCTGTATTTCTTGAATAGACATTTATCCTGTTTTTAGGAAGATTAGGATCAATTTGATTCCATGTTGTTATTTTACCAGTATATATGTCTTTAAGAGTTGAAATGGTAATATTTTCCAGTTTTATGCTCTTGTTTACTACTACCGCAATTCCATCGTATGCAACAACAATAGGCATAAAAAGCTTCTTTTCCTTGCCCATCTGTTCGATTTCGCTTGCCTTCAGCCAGCGTGATGAGTTGGCTATGTCGGTTGTATTGTTGAATAAAGCGGATATTCCGGTTGATGAACCTGCACCTTCCAAAGTAATATTTATTGAAGGATTCAGCTTCTTCATCTCTTCAGCCCACATCTGAGCAATCGGAAGAACGGTATTTGATCCTTTAACTACAAGCGGTGCAGAAAAAGAAAAGACGCTTACAACTAAAACCAGAAAGACTAGAATTTTTTTCATACTTTTCCCTCCTATTTTTTTCTTTCGCTACTATTTTAATTCATTAATATTTTTACCGTTTTGGTTTTTATTAAGTTTTATTAAGAAAGTTCTGTTCTAAATTATTCTCTATTAAGATTTTTTCTGATATAATTTATATATATTTCTGTACTAAACTCAAATAATCCAAACTATGGAGGGAAAAATGGACTTTAAAACAATCAATCCTTTTCTGCTTGCTATGATTCAGTTTGCAGTCCTTGGAAGCTTTGGTGAAGTTGTTGCCTTAATAATAAAAAAAGAAAAAATCAAAGTTTTCAGATTTCTTTATTCAGCTGTGGTATGGTCTGTGCTCGGGGTTCTTATAAAGTTTGTCTTTACGGGGTTCAGCGGTTTTGTATATGAGCTTGTTAAAAATGGTATTGTTCCGGATAATCTTTTTATAAAAAGCTTTCTCAAATCTTTTTTTACCAACTGGCTTTTCGGACCATGGCTTATAATAATCCATAGGGTTCTTGATTCTATTATTTTAGGAAAAGTTGATCTTTCATGGCAGAAGCTTAAAAAATCTATGTTTACTCTTGTTTGGTTTTGGTTAGGTGCTCATACAGTTACATTTATGCTTTCGCCTCAATGGCAGATGACTCTGGCAGCAGCGTGGAGCTTTGTACTTGGACTGCTGTTAAGTATTTTTTCTTCAAAAGATAAAACAGCTGGGAAAAACGGTTCCAACACTTAAAAATATATATGGAGGTAGAAAATGGGAAGCCTAAAAGCAGTTATTACTATGGAAAACGAAGAAAAAATCGTAGTGGAATTATATGAAAAATATGCTCCTCTCACTGTAAAAAACTTTATAGACTTATGTAACAAGAATTTTTATTCTGGACTCACCTTTCACCGTATAGTAAAGGGCTTTGTGATACAGGGCGGATGTCCTAATGGAGACGGCACAGGTGGACCAGGGTATGAGATCAAGGGAGAGTTCAGCACCAACGGAATCAATAATGCACTTAAACATACTAAAGGAGTTATTTCTATGGCCAGAAGCAGTGATCCGGATTCGGCAGGCTCGCAGTTTTTTATAATGCTTGATGATCATCCGCATTTAGATGGCAGTTATGCTGCATTCGGAAAGGTCATTCAAGGAATGGAAATTGTGGACAGAATTGGAAAATCCAAAGTCGATTTAAGGGACAAGCCTCTCATACCTGTAGTGATTAAAAGTATTTCCATAGAAAATGAAACACTCTGAATTTCAATCAGAGTGTTCTGTTTTTTTAATCAGCATTTCTCTCATCTTTACAAAAGCTTCAGCAGTGATAATCACATCACCTTCTGCCCTATGTCTTTGAACTGCTGTGTTGATATTCAGTCGCTGGCATATAGAGTCAAGATTGTGTCTGGTATGTCCCCTGAATACCTTCCACGACATGCTGATAGTATCAATGATTTCATTATCAAGCGAAAGATGGGAGCAAAGTCTTAGCTCATTATTCAAAAAAGAAAGGTCGAAAGGAGCGTTCTGTATAACCAAAATGTTGTTTCCAATGAACTCTAAAAAACTTTCACATATTTCAAAAAACTTAGGTGCTTTTTCTACATGATAATCATATATTCCATGTATCTTTGAAACAGATAAAGGAATATATCTTTCAGGATTTATAAGTTTGACGTATTTATCAGAAAGCCTGTAACCGTTGCTTAAATCGATTTTATAAACAGCGATCTCCACAATACGGTCGCCACTCCTTGGTGAAAGACCTGTTGTTTCGGTATCAAGAACACAAAATACTTGTTTTTCTAAAAGATTTGAAAGTTCCATAATATCACCATAATATTAAATCCTGCCATAGCTGTAAATCAATGGCAGGATTTGATTGATTTATTTAATTAACCGATCACTAAAAGAAGCTGATCTCCTTCAACCGTATCTCCTTTCTTAACAAGTATGTTCCTTACTGTTCCGGAAGCTTCTGCAGGTATCACATTTTCCATCTTCATAGCTTCTATAGTAAGAAGGTGATCCCCTTTATTAACCTTCTGTCCCTCAGAAACTACAACCTCAACGATAACACCCGGAAGCGGTGCAGCAACTTTAAAACCTTCTCCGGAATACTCTGCCTGAGGCGCTTTTTCCTGTACAGGAACAGCTTTTACTTCCGGCTTAGGTTCATTTACCTGAACAACGGATTTTACTGGCTGCACAGGGGCAGTTGTCGGTACTGAAGATATTACAGGCTGTGAGTTCAAAGACGCTGTTTCTTCAACCTCTACTTCAAATGTCTTTCCGTTTACTTTTACATTAAATTTCTTTACCACTTTTATCCCTCCAGTTATATTATTCTACTTTGTCCGCCATGTTGTGTGGGAAGGCGCGACTCCCCACATTGATGAAAAATGAACCTTGGAAGATTTCTTATTAATCGCTGGTTTTATATTAGTTACTGTAAATTGTGAGCCATTTTCATAAACAGCTATCGCTGCCATTATTGCAGCTACTTCCTGTTCATCATAATTCAAAAACGATTCATCCGTTTGTACTGTTTGCTGAATATGCTGAACCGGCTGAGGCTTACTTTCAGCCTTAGGCAGATTAATATTATGCTTTGGCTTATCCTGAAGTTTCATATACTTCATAAGCTGGAAAACAAACATCAGAATGACCAGAACAATAAAAACTATTATAATACCCATATAAGTAACATACCATACTTTTTCTCCGGAGAAAGAACTTTCAGCAGTAGTTTCAGTATTTTGACCAGTCGGCGATTGTATCTGAACAACATCATTGCTTTCTGGAGCAGTTACATTCGTAGGTGAAGCAGAATCATAACTAAAAGCCGAAATAACTAACAAACAAAAAAGTAATACCGAAATTGTTTTTCTTATCGATTTCATGGACACACCCCTTATAATGGAATATTTCCATGTTTTTTTGCAGGTCTGGGTTCTGCCTTAGTCATACTTATATCCAGTGCCTTTACTATTTTCGCCCTTGTAGTTGCAGGATCAATTACATCTTCAATATAGCCCTTTGCTGCTGCTTCATAGGGATTAGCAAACTGTTTCTTATACTCTTCTATCTTTTCTTTTCTTGTTATTTCAGGCTCCTTTGAGCTTTCTATATCTTTGGAAAAAATAATATTTGCTGCTCCGTCAGGACCCATAACTGCTATTTCTGCGGTCGGCCATGCAAAAACAAAATCAGACCCCAGATGCTGCGAAGCCATAGCAATATAAGCACCACCGTATGCCTTTCTTATAATAACCGTGACTTTGGGAACAGTTGACTCTGAGTATGCAAACAAGAGTTTTGCCCCGTGTCTTATAATTCCATCGTGCTCCTGACCTACTCCCGGCAGATAACCTGGAGTGTCTACAAAAGTAATTATAGGAATGTTAAAAGCATCACAAAATCTTATGAATCGCGAAGCCTTATCCGAAGCATTTATATCAAGCGATCCGGCAAGCTGTTTGGGTTGATTTGCAATTATTCCTACTGACTTTCCGGAAATTCGTGCAAAACCTACCACTATATTTTTAGCATAATCAGGTTGTATTTCAAAAAATGTTCCATCATCAAAAATAATTTCAATCAAATCTTTTATATCGTATGCTTTTTTAGGATCAGGTGAAACAAGGTCGTATATTTTTTTATCAATTTCAAATGAGAAGTCGCCATCATCATCCGGAACAGTCTCGAGATTATTTGATGGAATATAAGAAAGAAGCTTTTTTACATACTCCATAGCCTGTTTATCGTCACTTGCCTTAAGATGAGCTACTCCACTTTTGGCATTATGTACGCTTGCCCCTCCGAGGCTCTCTCCATCAACATCCTCATTGGTTACAGACTTTATAACCTTGGGACCTGTAATAAACATTTGCGAAGTTTTATCGACCATTATTGTAAAATCTGTTATAGCCGGAGAATAGACTGCACCGCCGGCACATGGACCAGAGATGACTGTTATCTGCGGAACCACACCAGATGCAAGAGTATTCCTGTAAAATATCCCTCCGTATCCATAAAGTGCATCTACACCTTCCTGTATCCTTGCTCCTCCTGAATCGTTTATTCCTACTATGGGCATTCCATACTTCATGGCCAGATCTTGAATTTTTATTATTTTTTTAGCATGCATCTCACCCAAAGATCCGCCTTGAACTGTAAAATCCTGAGAAAAAATAGCAATCTTTTTACCGTTTACTTTTCCAAAACCGGTCACAACACCATCATAAGGAAACTGCTTTTTGTCAAGATCAAAATTGGTACTCCTGTGTTTTACAAAAATATCCACTTCCTCGAAAGAACCTTCATCCACCAAATACTCTATTCTTTCTCTGGCAGTAAGTTTTCCATTCGAATGCTGCTTGTCTATCTTATCTTTTCCGCCGCATTCATATAGCTTTTGCAGCTTTTTGTTATAATCTTCAAGCTTTTCCAAAAACTTGGGATCTGACATCTTTTCCGACCTCCTATATTATAATGGAAATTACTTTTTATGTTCCACGAGTTCAACAAGAACTCCATTAGCCGATTTCGGATGCATAAAAACCACACTGGTATTATGTGCACCGTTTTTAGGCTCATCAGAAAGAGTTCTAAGTCCTAACTCTTTGGCTTTGGTTATCATAGCTTTTACATCATCTACTTTGTAAGCAATATGATGCATACCTTCGCCTTTCTTTTCAAGGAAAGCTGACACTTCAGAGTTATCAGAAACAGGCTGCAAGAGTTCTATTCTGCTCCCTCCAATTTCTATGAACACTACTCTCAGACCTCTTTCTGGCATAATCTCTTCATGCGAAGGAGCTATTCCCAACAAATCTTTATAAAGCTTAAGCGCTTCATCTATTGATTTTACCGCTATTCCTATATGATCAATCTTCTCAGTCATCACATGCCTCCTCTTGAATATATTTTTTTACTATTAAGCTTTTAAACTCTCTTAAACTGTTTTTACCAACTTCCTGAGATGAAATTATATCGTCCATGACTCTCATGAGATTGCTTCTGACCCTTCTTTTAAGTCTGCGCTCATGACGCTTAAAAATTTCACCACTAGAACTCATATCGCTGTAAAACTCGTCTATCCACTTCTCTAGCTCCTCAACTCCGATATTCTTTGAGGCACTGACTTCAAAAACCTTTCTTTTTGATTTTACATCATTTTCCAGAGCAAGTGTATTTCTAAGCTTTACTGAAAAGGCATTTGCCTGTGGAAGATCTATCTTGTTGACAACATATCCATCTGCAATCTCCATTATACCAGCTTTAAACATCTGTATTTCATCTCCAGAGTCCGGAGACATAACCAGCAGAACTGTATCTGCTACATAAACTATTTCTATCTCTGATTGTCCGGCACCGACAGTCTCTATTATTATTTTGTCAAAACCAAAAGCCTTCATTACATCAACGATATCGTATATAGCATCACAAAGACCACCTACACTGCCCCTTGAGGCAACACTTCTTATATAAACATTTTCAGATTCAGAAATATCCCGCATCCTTATCCTGTCACCCAAAAATGCTCCCATTGTAAAAGGACTGCTTGGATCTACAGCTATTACTCCGATTTTTTGATTCTTCGCTGCCATCATACTTACGTAAGCCGAAACCAGGGTACTTTTCCCTGCACCAGGGCTGCCTGTAAAACCAACTGTCGGAGCATCTCGAAGAGTATTTTTTTTGAGAGTTTCAATGATTTTCCACGCAGAATCCGGATTGTTTTCCACAAGAGTAATCATCTTTGCCAATGCATAGATACGGCCTTTAAAAAAATCATCTGAAATTAAATTATACTGCTGTTCCCAAGACAATTTCCTTCACCCTTTTGATAATATCTTCAAATGAAGTGCCCGGACCAAAAACTTCATTTACTCCCATTTTTTTGAGTTCAGGAATATCATCTGCCGGAATTATTCCTCCAAGGAAGATCGGAACATTTATTTCTTTTTCTTTCATCAGTTTTATTATCTTCTGGCAAAGTTTCATGGGGGCGCCTGAAAGTATAGAAAGACCCAAAATATCTGCATCTTCCTGTAAAACAGTGTTCACTATTTCTTCAGGAGTCTGCCTGATACCTGTATATATAACTTCCATACCTGCATCTCTCAAAGCACGGGCAACAACTTTAGACCCCCTATCATGCCCGTCCAGCCCAGGTTTTCCAACTACAACTCTAATTCTTTTTTCCATCAGAACTCACCTCCGTTATAGTATAACCGATTCTCTGAACTCGCCAAATACTTCCCTGAGAACGTTTGTTATTTCACCAAGTGTGGCATACGCTTTTACTGCTTCGTATATAAAAGGCATTATATTTTCTTTTGATGCTGCAGCCAGCTTAAGACTTGAAAGCTTCTCACTTACCAGATTGTTATCTCTTATTTCTTTAAGTTCTTTTATCTTAGATTTTTGTTTTTCCTCAACCGATGTGTCAACCTTAAGTATCGGCGTAGGCTTACTTCCCTTTTCGGTTGTGAATTCATTCATACCTACTATTACGTCTTCTTTTTTCTCTATTCTCAACTGTGCTTCATAAGCAGAATTAAGAATTTCCTTTTGAACATAACCTGTTTCAACGGCCCTGACCATTCCGCCCATGTCGTCTATTTTTTTAATGTACTCCATTGCTTTTTCTTCAATATCCTTTGTAAGATGTTCTATAAGATATGATCCTGCAAACGGATCAACGGTATCTGTTACTCCTGATTCATACGCTATAATTTGCTGAGTCCTAAGAGCTATGGTTGCTGATTCCTGTGTAGGCAGACCGAGTGCTTCGTCAAATGAGTTGGTATGAAGCGACTGTGTCCCGCCAAGAACTGCTGATAATGCCTGCATGGTTACTCTTATTATATTATTCATCGGCTGTTGGGCAGTAAGGGTAGAACCAGCCGTCTGGGTATGGAACTTAAGTTTAAGTGCCTCTTCGTTGGTGACATGGAATCTTTCCTTCATTACTTTTGCCCATATCTTTCTGGCTGCCCTAAACTTTGAAATTTCCTCTATGAAGTTGTTATGAGCGTTGAAGAAAAATGAAAGGTTGGTTCCGAAAACATTTGGGTCAAGACCAGCTTTAATTGCTGCCTCAACATAAGCTATACCGTCTGCTATGGTGAAAGCTACTTCTTGAACGGCATTTGCTCCTGCTTCTCTTATATGGTAACCGCTGATACTTATAAGATTGAATTTGGGAAGATTTTTGGATCCGTATTCAAAGATATCTACAATAACTCTCATTGAAGGATCTGGAGGAAATACGTAGGTACCCCTAGCAATATATTCCTTAAGAATATCGTTCTGAATGGTTCCTCTAAGTTGGTCATGGCGTACTCCCTGTTTTTCGCCCACGGCCATCAGCATTGAAAGCAAAATGGCTGAGGTTGAGTTTATCGTCATAGATACACTCACTTTATCCAAGGGTATACTATCAAAAAGTATTTCCATGTCTTTCAGTGAATCAATAGCGACTCCAACTTTTCCTACTTCTCCTTCTGACATTTCATCATCTGAATCGTATCCTATCTGGGTAGGAAGATCAAATGCAACTGAAAGCCCTGTCTGTCCCTGTTCTAAGAGATAACGGTATCTTTTGTTTGATTCTTCGGCGCTGGCAAATCCTGCATACTGTCTCATCGTCCA
>DJGH01000067.1:35886-43626 GCA_002431635.1 Petrotoga sp. UBA5851 | reverse complement strand
ACATCGGCGGGAGTATAAACAGGATCGACCACCTTTCCATAAGATGTTTTGAACTCCTTTTTCCTCTCCGGAAATCTGCTCACTGTCTTTTTGAAAGTTTTTTCATACCAAAGAGCTTTTTTCTCAACAAGTTCATTGATTTTATTTTCCTGATCCATCAGATACACCTCCAGTACAAGATAAGCTTACAGTATTATTTTACATTAAAGTTTGTAATATTACAAATACGGATGTTAAATACTATCGACTATATAGTGAAAAAGACTTCATTAAATCCCAAAGAAACTAATTAATCTGAAGTTTACCGATAAAGATAATAAATGCATTTTTCTTATAGTTACTTTTTGTGGTATGATATATTGAGATTGTGTACTGTTCGTTTCACATACAATAGTTAACGGGGGGCATTTATGGAAGATATCATTTATGCAAAGATAATAGATGGGGATATGGTTTTTTTCTTTCAGAAAGGCTATACTCAAAAGGAACTGCTTGAGAGCTTTGAAAAAAAACTCAACACCATGAAGAGCTTTTTCAATATCGGCGACAGCATATATATATTTCTTGAAGATGAAAGTCAGTTCAATATGATACCAAAAATAGCCAAACTTGCTGTATCGCAAAGTATTAAGCTTGCCGGTTCTTTTTTTGGTGAGCTTCCTTCCATGAAAAAAAACAAAAAGGAACTTGAACTTACAAATACAAAAATTTATAGAAAACATGTCCGCTCTGGCCAGGCAATTGAAAACCCAGGGGATATAATTATATTCGGAAACATCAACTCCGGTGCAGAAGTAAAGGCTGGTGGAAGCGTAATTGTTTTCGGAAAAGTTTCTGGTATACTCCGAGCCGGTCTTAATACCAAAAAAAATGTTTTTATTGTTGTTTCTGAAATGGCCTCTCCGCTTGTTGAAATTGCAGAAGTGCCTTTTTATAACCATGACTGGCCAAAAGGTCCGATCTCCATTAGAATTGAAGGAACAAAAGCAATTGTGGAACCTTTAGAGATATAGGGGGGTTATTAATGAAAACTATAGAACTATTAAAAGAACTCACAGATTCCTTCGGTGTATCTGGACATGAAGAAGAAACCTTCAAAACCATAGAAAAGATACTCCGAGAAAATTACAAAAACCTTACTTATGAAAGAAAAGGTACAGGAAGTCTCTTAGTAAAAATGGGGAATGGAAGCAGGAAAATTGCTTTTTTTGCTCATACTGACGAGATCGGACTTGTTATAAGCAGAATAACAGACTCAAATTATGCACGAGTAGCAGGTGTTGGAGGAGTTGACCCCAGAACTCTTCTGGCCAAAAGAGTTGTTTTCAGAACAACTTCTGGAAACAAAATTGGCATAATTGGCATGCTTGCCCCACATCTGCAAGCTCCTTCCACCAAGGACAAATCTCCTTCTTTCGATCAGATTTTTGTTGATTTTTCTGTATCAGGAGGAACCAAAGACCTTCAAGTCGGAGATATGGGCACTTTGGAAGTTTTTGCCGCTGAGATGCAGGGAGATAAGCTCACATCAAAGGCTCTTGATAACAGGGCAGGTGTAGCTGCATTAATGAGAAGTATTGATTATCTTAATGACCTTAATTTTGACGGTCAGCTTGTATTATGCTTCAATAAGGGTGAAGAAATAGGACTTATAGGTGCCAAAGGCATGAGTTATGAAGTAAATCCGGACTACGCTATTGTGGTTGATGTGACTTTTGCTTCAGAAAACAATCCTAATTTTGAAACATATAAGCTAGGAGATGGTCCGGTAGTCGCTGTCGGTGCTCCTATAACTCCATCTGTTTTTGAACAGATAAGTTCTTTAGCTCAGGAAAATAACATACAGTGCCAGATAGAAGCTGTGCCTGGTTCAAGCGGTACTGAAGCAGATGTGGTTCAGCTTGCACGAAACGGCATTAAAACAGGATTGATTTCTATACCTCTTTTAAATATGCATTCACCTGTTGAAACTGTTTCTATACAAGACATCGACTATACGGCAAGATTATTGGCTATCTTTGCTTCAAAAGCGGGGAGATAAGAATGCAAAAATATCTTAAGGAACTTGTTGAAATTTCTGGAATATCCGGAAAAGAAGAAAAGGTAATGCTGTTCATCAAAAAAAATATCCAAGACAAAGTAGATTCCATTTCTGTAGATAATGTTGGAAATCTTATTGCATTTAAAAAGGGTAATGATTCTTCCAAAAAAATAATGTTTGCAGCACATATGGATGAAGTTGGCCTTATGGTAACCAAGATATATGAGGACGGAACTTTAGGTGTGGCACAGGTAGGAGGAGTTGATCCAAGGGTACTGAAAGCTCAGAGGCTTAAGATAAACGATGAGATAGTTGCAATACTAAACTCAACTCCTATTCATCTTGACCACAATCTGACGGCTGTGGCTGGATATGATTCAATAAAAGCCTATGCTGGATTTAAAAATAAAGATGAGGCCAAATTAAAAGTAAAGATAGGTGATATGGTTACTTTTGATGTTAAATACTATGAAAATAATGAGTATGCCGTATGTAAAGCTTTTGACGACAGATGCGGTTGTAGCGCTATGATGGATCTGATTGATTTTTTTGATTCAGAATCGAAAAAACCATTTTATGATACTTACTTTGCTTTTGTTGTACAGGAAGAAACCGGTCTTAGAGGCAGCGGCGTAGCAGGTTTTTCTATACAGCCTGATGCTGCGGTTATTTTGGAAGGTACAACAGCCGGAGATAATCCAGAACTTGAAAAAACCAGCTGGGCAACTCATCTTGGTGATGGAGCAGTTCTTACATTCATGCACAGCGGAGTTGTTCTTGATAAAAGAATATTTGAATATCTAGTAGAGACAGCGAAAAGAAACAATATAAAGCATCAGTTTAAAATGAGAACTGCTGGAGGTACTGATGCGGCAAGACTTACGAAAACAGTTGACGGTATTCCATGTGCCGTAATATCGACTCCGTGCCGTTATATTCATTCAGCAAACAGTATAATAAACAAAAATGACTATAATTCAGTTGTTGAACTTATAAAAATAATATCAGTTGAAGGGAGGATTTTAANNAAAGAGCTAATTAAAAATATAACAGAAATATATTCCCCAAGTGGACGGGAAGATGAGGTAAGAAACTTTATTATTTCGCAAATAAAAGATTATGTTGATGAGTATAAGATTGACAAAATAGGAAATTTAATAGCTTTCAAAAAAGGACGCTCAGGGAAAACTATTCTTTTTGATGCTCATATGGATGAAATAGGTCTTGTAATAACTCATATTTCCGACAACGGATTTTATAAAGTTGAAGCTGTTGGAGGCGTTGACCCTCAAACTCTTATCGGATGCAGAGTACAGTTTAAAAACAGAACTGGAGTGCTTGGAGTTGAAGGTGAAACTCTCGAAGATCTTAAAAACAACTCAAAAAATCTTTCATTTGAAAATCTTTATCTTGATCTGGGCTTTTCCTGTAGAACACAAGCCGAGGAGTTTGCTCCCATAGGAACATTTGGTACATATATAGCCTGCTTTGCAGACCTTGGAGATAGGATAGTTTCAAAGGCTATGGATGACAGGGTCGCATGTGCCGTTCTTATCGAAAACATTAGAAACATGAAAGACTGTTTGAATAACATTATTTATGCATTTACGGTACAGGAAGAGGTTGGATTAGTAGGCTCAAGCGTTGCTGGTTTCAACTATGATATCGATATGGCTGTTGCTGTAGACGTTACTGCCGCAGGGGATACTCCAAAAGCACTTAAGCGTATAAGTATGGAACTAGGAAAGGGACCTTGCATAAAGATCAAAGATGCCGCCAGTGTAAGCGATATTGTTGTCGTAAATAAACTTAAGCAGGCTGCTCAGGCAAACATGATTCCTTTCCAGTTTGAAGTTCTCCTTTTCGGAGGAACGAATGCTGCCAGTTATCAGCGTACTAAGTCCGGTATTCCTTCAGGTACGATCTCAATAACAACAAGATATGTCCATTCTCCCAACGAAATGGTCAGCATGGATGATGTCCAAAATACAGTAAAACTTGTTACGGCTCTTTCAAACACAGAAATATAGGTGATATTCAATGATAAAAGTCGCTCTTATTGCCCATGACAAAAAGAAAATTGATTTGGCTATGTTTGTACGTGAATGGAAGGATGTATTTTGTAACTGCGAACTTTTCTGCACTAAAACCACCGGATCAATTCTTAAAGAAAAAATAGGTCTTGAGAAGATAAGGACTTTTGAGTCAGGTCCTTACGGTGGAGATCTACAGATAGGAGCTATGATTGTTTCGGGTGAAATTGATTTTGTTATTTTTTTACGTGATCCGCTTACTGCCCAGCCTCATGAACCTGATGTCTCGGCACTGCTTCGCGTATGTGATGTTCACGATATTCCGCTTGCAACAAATCTTGCTACTTCACAGGCCATAGTCCTTGAGATTCAGAAAAAACTTAATCAGTAAGCTCAATACGGTGCTTTTCAGCACCGTATTTTTTTAGACAAATATTTTGTTTTTTTACTCCTCTTTAACTATTATCCGTATGGCCATCCTGCTGGTTATGTAGTAATAAATCAGGTATACTGCCAGAAAGACTCCCATAGCAATAAGAGTAATCAAAAAAGTGTTCTGAGCATTAAACGCGTTTAGAAACTTAGTAATAAAGTTTACTGCAAAAATATTGTGAAAGAAGGCCACAAGAAGCGGAATAAAAAAATAAAATCTCATATGTTTCTTTATGGTCCCTTTTATAAGCATGTCGTCTGCCCCAAGTTTGGAAAGCATCTGATAGTTTTTTTTGCTATCTATCGCTCCGGTTAGCTCCTTAAGAGCCATAACAGCGGCACTGGCAATAAGCAAAGTTATGCCTAAATAAAGAATTACAAATATCACAAGAACTCTTGACATTGAAGCGTTAGCTTTTGTATCTTTGAGAGTATTCATCCTTAAATCATATTGAGTAGATATTTTTTTAAACTCTTTATCTATTTCCGAAGGATAGCCGGTCTTAAAATTATAATCAATATTCCATATAGTTTTATATCCCTGTGTGATATAATCAAATTTATCAGGTATAATCAGTGCACAGCTGCCAAAGACCATAAAATTACCTATTTTCTGTTGTGGAAGTAATTTTTTGATCTCAATTTGAATATCTCCAAGAAAAAGTTTTCTGTTAAAGGATAATTCATTTTCAAGATACTCTTTAAAATCCTTGCTACCATCAGGCACATATAGTAGTACTTCGTTGCCGGTAAGCTCTTCTTCTCCTATGTTCTTCGCTTTAATGAGTTTGTTAAAATCGCTCTGCAACATAATATAAAAATCATCATTTAAATAGTTACGTAAAAGTTCGCTGCTCCCAGAATACTCTTTATCCGGGCTTATACTTTTAATCCTTACATCACTTCTGAATGATCTAACCACTAATGAATCTTTAAGATACTCTTTGCCTAGTCTGTAAGCTACTTCATCAAACTCCTGCTTTATTTTTTGAGCATTTTCATATACAGTGATATTGAATGAAAATGGAGAACTGCTTTCTACACTGCTTTCTATATAATTTTTCAATCCCAATCCAGATATAAAAACACTTAACGTTAATGTAAAAAGAACCGTGAGTGTTGCAAGCATTCCCATATCAGTGTTGAACCTGTTCAGAAGTTGTCTTGAAAGAAAAGCATTCATTTTTGAAAAATAAAACTTCCTCATTCTTTTTATTGCTCCGAATATCATTGAAAAGCCAGAATAAAAAAGTCCGTATGTTCCGAGTGCTCCGCCCAATATTATTGCAAATATTGACTGCGGACTTACCCAAAGCCTACTTGCAACATAGTCTGCAAAATAATATGTAAGAAAAAGATCTATGCACGATAGAACAAAAATAATTCCAACCACAGCCTTCTTACGAACTTTAAACTCTTCATTTTTTCTTTCTCCCATAAGCAGGTCTATGAGCTTAAATCTTGATACTCCAAATGATCCAAAAACTGCTACAAGAGAAAATGTAATACCATAAAAGATGAGAGTTTTTATTATTGCAGGATATGAAAGCACAAATTCAATTTTATTTATTGCTATATCAAAAAATTTCATTGTTATAAGCGAAAAAACCTGAGAAACAAATATTCCTATGATTATTCCAACCACATATGAAAGAAATCCTATTATTATCGTCTCTGAAAGCAACATGAATGAAACTTTTTTTTGACTCATTCCTAAAAGCATATACAGACCTATCTCTTTCTTTCTTCTTTTTATAATATAGTTGTTAGCGTAAAGAATAAGAAATCCAACAATAAAAGATATTATGAATGAAAGGCCTCCCATTAAAGATGAAATAACTATTCTAGCCTGAGGATACTCATCACCGGACCATGCGGGCTGGCTATCAAGAGAGTTGAACACATAAAAAATTGCAATTGACAGTATCAGAGTTCCAAAATATATTACATAATCTCTAAAACTTCTTTTTATATTTCTTTTTATAAGCTTAAATAACATTTCCTATATCTCCTTCCAGAACTGCCAGTACATCAAGAATCCTTGTAAAGAATTTTTTTCTTTCATCTTCACCTTTTACTATTTCATTGAATATTCTTCCATCCTTGATAAAAAGAATCCTTTTGCAGTAACTTGCAGCGAATGGGTCATGAGTTACCATAAGCACAGTAACGTTCATGTTTTCGTTTATATTCTTGAGTGTACTCAAAAGAGTTTCCGATGAACGCGAATCAAGAGCTCCTGTAGGCTCATCAGCAAGAATAAGTGCAGGATCTGCAATAATTGCTCTGGCTGCTGCTGCTCTCTGTCTTTGACCTCCAGAAATCTCATAAGGAAACTTATCTAGTATATCTATGATTTCAAGATTAAGAGATACCTCTTTAACCCTGCGGTTTATCTCTCTGTAAGAGACATTGGCCAATGAAAGGGGTAATGCAATATTTTCTTTTACAGTAAGTGTATCCAGAAGATTGTATTCCTGAAAAACAAATCCTAGCCTATCTCTTCTGAATTTGGAAAGCTCATCCTTTTTCATACTGATAATATTCTGTCCGTTAATTACTACGTTACCGCTGGTGGGTTTGTCAATAGTCGATATGATATTCAGAAGGGTAGACTTACCGGCTCCGCTTGGTCCCATTATTCCAAGAAACTCTCCTTCAGATACATCAAAGCTTACTCCATCAAGAGCTTTGTAGACATTTCCTCTTAGCCCGTAAATCTTTTCCAATTTTTCTATTTTAAGAATGTTTTTCATATTCATCCACCTCCTAGCAATATTTTAATATTTTCTATTGGAAAAGTTGATTTTCCAATCTTTCAACTTTCTTACTATTTTGTAAGATAAATTTCTTATGTTTTATAATAAAAAAGCAGTCACCATTTGTGGACTGCTTTGGAAAATTTCACTTCTATTTTTGTATAACTGCCTTCCTGGGAATCTACTGAGATTTCATGACCAAGCTTATGTACTATTCTGTTAATGATATATAATCCAAACCCAGTAGAACCCTTTTCCAGTCTTCCGTTATAGCCAGTAAAGTTTTTTGAGAACAACCGACTAAGATCCTTAGATTTGATTCCTATACCGTTATCTTCAAAAACAAGTACAACAGAACTATTATCCTCAAAAGAATATATTTTTACCTCAGGATTATCCTTGATATATTTTATGCTGTTAGAAATAATCTGGCTACATACAAACTCCATCCATTTTGAATCTGTTTTGACTATAT
>DJGH01000067.1:33940-35835 GCA_002431635.1 Petrotoga sp. UBA5851 | reverse complement strand
TGTCTGGAATGTTTTTTTATGGCATTTTTAACAAATTCTTCTATGAGAGTCTCTTTTATTACGTAGTCATTTTCAAGGTTTTCGTATCGTGAATAGTAAAGGATCTGTTCCAAGAGATTTTCAATCTTTTCTAATTCTTCCAGAATACTTTTGTTTACTTTGGTTTTATTATTTGCAACAATAAGCTTAAGTGTCAGCAGCGGGTTTTTTACTTCATGAATCCATATTTCAAGAAATTCCTGATAGTCTATTTGTTTTTCTCTGGAATTTTTTATATCTTCATACATTGAAAGAAACATCTTGTTAAGAATATCTTTCATTATTTCATTTTCAAGACTGATGAAGGACTCTTCTGTCATGAACTCACTGATAAAGTACTTTTTCTCAAGATTTTCCATGGTACGGTATATTGTAGAGTAATACTCCTTCTTTTTATGAAAATTATAGATCATAAAAAGAAGCGGAGACAAAAGATAAATAATATCTATTATAATGATAAGCTGAAAAAATGTATTTATAAGAAATAGATACGTATCAATTATTATAAGTCCCAGCAGTTCAAAAAAAATAAAAAGTTCATATTCCTTTATGTACTCTTTGAACTTCATTTTAGTATATATCCAACTCCTTTCTTGGTCTCAATTATGACAGAGGAATCCAAGCTCTCAAATTTTTTCCTTAGTCTGGTAATATTTACAGTAAGAGTATTGTCATCTATGAACTCATCGTTGTTCCAAAGCTCATATATAAGTTCATCCCTGGTAACTATGCTTCCAGCTTTATTCATAAGTAAAAACAGTATTTTAACTTCATTTTTTGTAAGTTCTACAGCTTTATCCTCATACCTCAAAGAGTAATCCTTCAGATCAAAAAAAAGACCTTTATACTTCATACATGACTCATCAGCAGATGCCATTTCATATACTCTTCTGAGAACTGCCTGAACCTTAACCACAAGTATTTCCGGTGAATATGGTTTTTTTATGTAATCATCTGCTCCTAATCTTATGCCCATTATAGTATCAACATCGCTATCTCTTGCAGTCACAATAATTATAGGAATTTTTGAAACTGCACGTATGTTCTGGCATATAAAAAATCCGTCATATTGTGGAAGATTTATATCCAAGAGTATAAGATGAGGCTTTACATTCTGAACCTGAAGTGGAATATTCGAAAAATCCTTTGCGCAGATAATCTCAAATCCATAACGCTTCAAAAGAATCTCTAACTCCTTAATGGCTTTTAAATTGTCTTCAACGATAAATATCTTGTAAATACCTATCACTCCTTATGAGTACAATGGTATAATATATTTAACTTTGGAAAATAACCAAAAAACGGGAGGTACAAGCATGAAAACAATTTTTTCACTTAGATACTTTGGATCAGTAGTTCATTTTTTCGACGGAGGTTAAAAAAACTAAGGAGTTGAAAAAAATGAACTATAAGGCAGAGTTAAGAAAAAATATTCACAGAAATTATTTATTCACATTTTTATATAATTTTAATCTTACAAGTAGCATATGGATGATTTATCTTGCATCAAAAGGAATGTCACTTATAGAGCTTGGCATGCTTGAGAGTATATTTCATATCACTTCTTTTGCAATGGAAGTACCGACTGGAGCAATTGCAGATATTTTTGGAAGGAAAGTTAGCCGGACTCTAAGCAGAATATTTTCAGTACTATATTTTTTGATAATACTTTTTTCCAACAGTTTTTTTATGTATGCATGTGCAATGGGAATATGTGCTCTCTCCTATACTATGGAATCCGGAGCAGGTCAGGCACTTATTTATGATTCCCTCAAAGAAAACGGAAATGAAAAGTATTTTACTAAGATATCAGGTCATAATGAAGTTATTACTCAATGTGCAATGTTCGGTTCATA
>DJGH01000067.1:33563-33930 GCA_002431635.1 Petrotoga sp. UBA5851 | reverse complement strand
TAGGTGGATATCTTTCAAATTTTAATTACATGTATGCGTATACCGGAGCTATAATAATTGGAGTCATCTCTATTTTGCAATCACTGAGTTTTAAGGAACCTTTTATCAAAAGTGATTCCGGATACAAGAATATTAAAGATGTTTTTAAACAAACCTTTGAAAGTTTCCAAATAGTAAAAAAAGACAAAAAACTTTTGTTCGTAATCATTTTCGTTGAAGCATTTTTAATGTTTACAACCACTTTATTTTTTTATTTGCAGAATTACTTTCTTTCTATTGGTTATGACCCTTTAAGTATAGGATTTTTTATGGCATTATCGTCCATCGCAAGTGCTGCAAGTGCTTTTTTCGCTCACAAACTTGAAAA
>DJGH01000067.1:32751-33539 GCA_002431635.1 Petrotoga sp. UBA5851 | reverse complement strand
AAAAAATTTTTGATGAAAAAAAACTTTTTGCAGTACTAAGTATTATGAGTTGTTTCAGCATATGGGCAATAGCCTTTTCAAAAATACCATATGTGTTTTTTATCCTTACAAATATCGCAGATGGAGTTCTTTATGTCGTTTCATGCAATTATATCAATAAAAGGATACCTTCGGAGAATAGAGCTACTATCCTTTCTTTTTGCTCAATGGTTTTCAGTCTATATATGATGGTTCTCTTTCCTTTCTTTGGAGTTATAGGCAATAGTTTTTCTTTAAAAATATCTTTTGTACTTATGGGTGTTTTTTCTACAATCATTACCCTTATTCTCCTAAAACTTCTATTTAGTTCAAGGAAAGACGGTTAACCGTCTTTCCTTGAACTATCTTATACTGCCCTGCCAGGTACTTCCATCGGCATATACAACGCTAATAACAAACGGAACTACCGCATATATTGAATCATGAAAATAAAAACTCATTGTAGTAAGATTGTCGTATGTATCTCCAGGATTCAGAATAATATTCTCAACTGTGACAGTACTATCTTGCTTATAATCTACTGGAAGTTCATAATTATATATATCATAAGCCAAAATTTTCACTGAAAAAGAAGTTACAGCTTTATATGAAGTATTCTTTATGCTTAATGAAAATCTCTTTTTTATAGAAGAATCTACCATAATTCTGTCAAACTGATATGAAACAATCTGTATAGGAGTATCGTATACAGTCTCTGTTTCAGCTCCTTTCAAAAGATCCAAAAACTTTCGGTTAAAATCTTTGTCAAT
>DJGH01000067.1:17476-32730 GCA_002431635.1 Petrotoga sp. UBA5851 | reverse complement strand
TTTAATCCCAAAGGTACAGACTGACTTTCCTCTGTTATCTGAACGATCCTCCCGTCTTCGCCAATTGCAATATACTCAGAAAAACCACTCACAATCAAAAGAATCAATGCTATACATAAATATGCTTTTTTCATTTTCTTTCCTCCATTCCTTTCTTTTATCTTCGTATGTACTAAAATTATATCAGAAACTTTCGCGTATAAAAAGTCTATAGCTCCTTTGCTATTACTATGGTTGATTTTTATCAAAATTATATTTACCTAAAATTTACATTTTATTAAGCTATATAAGATAGAATTAATTTATATTCACGTAAGTCTTATCATAAATCCAAAGTATAATATATGATGAAGGAGGATTGACATGATATGCGTGACGTCAAGCAGGTAAATCTTTATCTAGACGCAAATCTTTATGAACAGATACGAGAGTTTGCAACCAGAAACCATATTACAATAACTAGTGTGCTTAATCAGGCGATGAGTTTCTATCTTAAAAATGCAGAAGAAATTAAAAAGTTTGACGAAATAGAAAATGCAGAAAATCTTAAAAATTTTTCTTCTGAGAACGCACTTTAAGCTCTCTTATTAGTCAAATCATACATATTGGGCAAAAAAATTGAAACTAAAAGGTGCAGAGTATTTCACTTATACTTGCTGCCTTAAAAAATTAAATACCCTAAATGGGCATTTAATTTTTTAAGGTGTATAGAATTTCTATGGAACAAACCAGAATTAATGGTTATCAAAGTTTAATCGATTTAAAATGACGTTCAGTGTTCTAAGTATAATATTCCCGCACAGTATGAAGTTCTTTCAAACATTAATCCCGGCAACTCCTTCTTCAACTCATCGACTACAAAGTATACTTCAGTATCATCCCACTCTCGTCCTGCTTCAATACGGCATTTCTCCAATTCAATCCTTGTTTCAAATGCTATATCCCCGACAATAATCATCCCATCTGCCTTAAGTAATTCTTTTAACTCTTTAAGAAATGATATTTTTTCTTTATCTGTAAGATGATGAAGTGAGTAGGTTGCAATTATAAAATCATATGTATACTTTCTCAGAGGTTTTACCAGACCATGTGAGAAATCACCCTGATAAAACTGAGCCTGCTCCATCTTTTTACTGGCGATCTCAAGCATTTTGGCAGAGAAATCCTGCCCATATATTTTGCATCCCTGCTCATAGAGTTTAGCAGTAAGAATACCTGTTCCAAAACCAATATCAAGAACGCTTGGCGTATTCTTTTCTAATACTTTACGATAAATCTCCGACAGAACATTCTTATATCCGGCAAAAGGATATCTGTTTTCTTCATCAGAAATATTAACTGCTTTGTCATATCCATCAGCCCATAAATCAAAACCTTTGTTATCCAGCATTTTTATCTCCTAAATTTAAACTATGTTTCGATCAGCTCAAATCTTTATAACTAGAAAAAAACTTTTAAAATACTATATACAGAATAAGCCAATATATTTGGCTCTACACCTGTGACTATAAAATATTTTATATCTTTTTATTTGTATTGACGCAAATTCTTAAACATACTCTATTTCTGTGACTCTTCTTTTATACTTTCAAGAGCTTTTATAACTTCATCGATCTGGTCTGGATTAAATGTGACTCCTTTTTTTGTTGGTTTGTACTCACCTTCGTCCTCATAAAAAATCCGGATATCAATATACTCTTTTCCTTTGAACTCGTTTTTCTGAATGATAAGTTTTTCCGTAGGATTTCTCTGTATTTCGTACATTGTTAACCCCCTTACATTTTTTCGGGAGCACTGACTCCGAGCAGAGCCAATCCTCTCTCAAGTATTATTTTGGTTGCAAGGCATATATTGAGTCTAGCCTGTATCAATTGTGGATTCTCTGTATTTAAAATAGAATGCTTAGTATAAAAAGTATGAAATCTGCTGGACACTTTTTCGAGATATGTTGTAATAAAGTTCGTTTTTTTGTTCTTTGCTGCTTCTGCAACCACATTTGAAAAGAGAGAGAGTTCTTTTATCAATAAAAGCTCTTCTTTCTCTTTTACCTCACTTAACCCTTCGAACATCTTAAAATCAATCTTGCGCTCTTCTGCCTGTTTAAGGATACTGCTTATCCTTGCGTGAGCATACTGCACATAAAAGACTGGGTTATCGGAAGATTTTTTTACAGCAAGTTCGAGGTCAAAATTCATAGGAGTGTCAGGATCAATCATAGCAAAAAAATATCTTGTTGCATCCGTTCCCACTTCTTCTATAAGGTCATCCAAAGTAACAAAATTCCCTGCTCTTTTGGACATTCTAACTACCTCGTCACCTTTTTTTAGTGTAACAAACTGATGCAATATAACATTGAAAAAATCGTCTGGTATCCCCAAAGCTTTCATTGAAGCTTTCATACGCGGAATATGACCTTGATGATCTGCTCCCCAGATATCGTATACCTTAGTGAAACCTCTATGATACTTGTAGTAATGATACGCTATATCGTCACAGAAGTAGGTTGCACGATTGTCAGTCGATCTGATGAGAACTTTATCGTTCTCTTCAATATACTTTGATACTTTAAACCAAACTGCATCATCTTTCGCATAAGTGCTGTCGGATTTTTCCAAAGTATCCAGTATTTTGCTTACTATTTTTTCCTTTATGAGAAGCTTCTCACTGAAGTAGACATCAAAATTTACTCCAAGTCTTTTCAGAGTCTGTTTTATCATAGCAAGCATTTTTTTAAGTGAGTACTCCTTGAAAAAATCATTTACTTCATCATTCCATATATCTTTATATTTTTCACCATATTCGTTCTTAAATTCCTTTGCAACATCTATAATATACTCTCCATGATAGCCGTCCTCAGGAAGCTCATACTTAATGCCTAAAAGTTCATTATACCTTATCCACACAGACTTTGAAAGGTATTCTACCTGTTGTCCAGCATCATTTATATAAAGCTCTCTCTGTACATTGTAACCGCTTTCATCAAATATATTACATAAAACATCCCCTATAACAGCCTGTCTTCCATGGGCAATTGTAAGTGGTCCGGTTGGATTGGGACTTACAAATTCAAATTGAATGTTTTCGCCATTTCCGATATTGCTTTTACCGATATTCCTAGGATTGCTTATTATTCCGGCACATGCCATCTGATATACACCATGATTCAGAAACATATTTATAAAACCGTTTATATTGTCAACCCTCACAAATGTCTCATGCTGTCTAAGCTTTTCAGATATCTCATCTGCAACTAACTTTGGAGATTTTCTCAATATTTTTGAGCACAAAAACGCTGCATTGGTTGAAAAATCTCCTAAATCGTCCTGTGGAGGCACTTCAACTTTAAAATCCAGACTCTGTGAGATTCCCATATCAACAAGAACTTTTTCTATAATCTTCTGGATAGTCTCTAGTATACTCATCACTGTTCCTCCTAAATAAATATATAATTTATATTCTATCATAATTTATGCCAATTGGTTAAATTAGTACTTTATTTTTTTTAGTAGCAACTTTGATACCAAAAAAGCTTTACGATAAAAGAAAGTACCGGCAAAATAAAACAGTATACCAAGTATATACCATACATTTGATAAAATCATATCGATTTTTGAACCATTTACTACAAGTATCTTAAATAAGAGAAGAAAGCCTATCTCTATAGGAATGATCATTATCACCTTGAGAAGTTTGCTTTTTGCTACAGTGGTTACTGCGGGCGGAATCAGAAGCAGATCAAAGAAAATCCATCCAAAAGGATCGTTCAGAATCATAACCATCGATATGCATGTAATAAGCGACATAAAAAAATATTTAGTATTAGTCATTTCATATATAAACATTAGTGGAATAATTGAAAAATAAGCAATAAAGATACCTAACACAGGGATAAACATCTGACATGAAAAAAGTATTATAGTCAGCACAGAAAGCATAGCTGTTATGGTTATATTTTTACTCATTTCTTTGTTCCTCCAGATTTTTATGATAGAATAGCTATATATTGTAATTATTTTACTACAAATTCTTGTAATTTGTGATAATAATAATTTTAAAACTCGGGGAGGTATCAAAATGTATAAGAACGCGGAAAACATGGAAAGCATCTTAAGGTCTATCTGTTTCAACATCAGGGCAGCTGGAAGGAAAGTTCTGAAAGATTACGACATTTCTCCTGCTCAGTTTGATGTATTACAACTATTATACTTCGACGGGGAGAAAAAGTTAAGTGAAATAAGTAAAAATCTTGGAGTAACTAAAAGTACTACAACTGGTCTGATAAAAAGACTGGAAATACTTTATTTTCTGGACAGAGAGCAGTCAGAAGAAGACAAAAGAGTATACAGGATCAAACTTACTGATTCTGGGAGAGAACTTATTACAAAAGTAATCAAAAAAAGAGTGGAAGTTATGCAATCGGTTATCGATAGGTTGGGAAATGAAAAAGAACTTATAGAAAAATTAAGTGAGCTACAAAAAACAATCAAAGAGGTGGTTAAGAGTGGGGAATATCGGTAAAAGACTCTTTTTAACGGTTTTTATTCTTTTGGCATACATATTATCTTTTTCATTTACGCTTGCTCTTTCTGGTTTAGAAGGAAGTTCAGTATTTATAGATGGAATTTTTAAAAAAATCATTGAAAAGACCGTATACAGCGTAGATCTGTCAGATACAACCCATAAGCTGGAAGTTAAAAAGCCTGGATATTCAGATTATTCATTAGATATTTCCGGTACCAAAGGTTCAAAGGTAGAGGTTTCAGCTTTACAGGTTCCGTTAAGTATTCTCAACATTAAAACGAATAGTGACAGTTTCTATATAAATTACATGTTCAACAACAATAACATACGCCAGAAAGTTATTAACGATACCCAAACTTACCTGCCCTCTACGATAAAGGAATTGACGATAGAGCAGGCAGGATATGTTTCCCAAAAAATTACAATCGGTTTAAGACCTTTTTATGAAAACAAGTTATCTGTTACACTCAAAAGAACTGACTTTGCATATATATCTTCTGTACCTTCTGATGCAAGTATTTTTATAGGCTCAAAAAATCTGGGATCCACTCCTTATGCGACAGCTTTAATTGCCCTGGAGGGAAAAGATATTGTACTAAAAGCACCTGGATATATGGATTTCAGTTTTAAAACCGACTCTAAAACAAACGATTATGTATTTACAATGGTAAAAGCTTCAGCGGTATCTTTTTCTTCAGAACCTTCTGGGGCTTTAGTAACGTTGAATAACGAGTATCTTGGAATAACTCCCTTTACTGCGCAGATTCCTATGGGAAGTCATCTGTTTACGGTATCAAAAGCTCTTTATACTCCTAAGAAGCTTTCTGCGAACATAAGTGAGGCTACTCCTCAGATAAGTTATACTGTAAGTTTAGAGGAAGATATAAGAACTTTCAAGCTTCTTAATACAGAAAATGCAGAAGTGTATCTAGACGGAATAAACCTTGGGTCAGGTATATCTTTTATAGTTGCTGACAAAAAAGAACATTTCCTTCAGATATACAACAAAAGTACTTCGGATCTGCTTGGTATAAGGCTTGACCAGAAAGCTCCAAAGATTATTGACATAAATAAAATAACAGTTATGAATCTTTACTCTTCAGAAAAAAAGAGCGTCTCTTATCAAAATGAGATAAGTACAGTACCTGCACAATTCATTGCAAATATTATTTCTAAAAAACAGACCTTTCAGTTTGAAAGCCTTACAAAAAAATACAATATTTCTGCCGAGTCAGGAAAAAATAATGTTCTTATAATCGAGTCACCTGGCTATGGTTTCGTAAATGTAATAAACAATGTCGACGGTACTCTGATATATATTGATAACCAGCTCATAGGATACTTTGGTGTTTTTGGCTATCCCTTATCTTCAGGACGACATACTGTGACAGTAAAATATCAGAATATTGAAAAAACTGAAAAAATAGATATAGCTGATCAGGAAATTAAAAACCTTAATTTTACATTTGAAGATAAAATTCCCATAAGACCTTATTCTTCAGGAGAGTATAAAATAGACGGAATAATTTATCCACCATCACAGTTTATAGTATACATTTCGAAAGGTCCTCATGTAATAGAAACCAAAGGTATAAAGTTTGGAATATACATTGATGCTGCTCAGTCCATTTTCATTGATGATCTTGCTGTTTTAAAGTAAACGGAGGTAAAAAGATGAGAAAATTTTCCCTTGTTTTTGTTTTTGTTTTTATTTCTATTTTATCATTTTCATTAGACATACGTGACCTTAAACCTTCTTCTCCATATTATTCACAGGTTGTGCGTATGGTATCCGATGGTCTGCTTGAACTAGACAGCCAGGGCAGATTCAATGGTTCTTCAAACGTTATGAGATTTGATATTGCCTTTTTCGGAGCGAATCTTATAGATTACCTTGACCAAAAATACTCCAGCAGTTTTGATAATTTTGAAAAAAGAATTTCCCAGATTGATATCAAAAGCCTTGAAAACCGTATCAATAATATAGAAACGACTCTTTATAATTATGATGGAAAAATAATTTCTATGGAAAAAAAAATTGATTCAAAAATTTCCGGATTAAACAGCGATATCGCACAACAGAAATCAAGAATAGAAGCACTAGAAAAATTTATGAACGTAGACGGACCTCTTGACACGGATAGCGCTATATTCAAAATAATTTCTGACAGTGCCGCGACTATTGCAAACGATACCGCAAAAAAGACAGCCGATGCCTACCTTAAAACCCTTATGTCTTTTTCAGAACAGTCAAATAAAAAGGTCGATCTTTTTCAATCTGAACTATTGAGAATAGAGGATAAGCTCGACAAAACAACTGATTCCATAAGTTTTCTTTTTGCCCAATATGAGGAAAAAAATCGTCAGCAACTTAATGATTATGCCAAACAAAGGCTTGACAGTGAGATGGAAGGAATGAAAGTAGCTTTAAGAAATATTGTAAACAGCCACATAGGGTTTTACAATCAGACAGCAGAAGCAACTTTGAGCAATCTGAGAGATCGCATAGCTGCCCTTGAATACTCCGGGCAGAATCAATATGAAAAGCGTTTTAATGATATTATCTCGCGGCTTGTCTACCTGGAATCAAAAGAAACTGTTCCCTCTTTTCAAAACACTTTACAGGACGATAAGCAACTTCTCATAATTAAAAAGGATACGCAAGCTCTTGCTGATGATATTAAGGATATCAGAACCCTTTATGATAAACTTAACAACAGAGTTGAGTACATAAATGCGTTTATAGAAACATATGACGGCAGAAGTGAGTATTTTACAAAAAAACTTTCTGAATTAGAGAGTAAAAATTCCGATGTTAATTCTTTTATCGGAGAACTTCGTCAAATGCTCGAAAATATAAAAAATAACTCAGAAATAACTAAGCCTGGCAGTATAACTGATTACGTTGTTAAAAATGATTTTGTCAATCTGCAGCAGGAAGTAAGACTTATGCAGGAATATCTTAATATGTACTCTGATAAGTTTTCTCAACTATACATATACACTGTTAAAGCTAACGAATATGATGAGAAGTTCAAAATGGCAGAAAAAACTCAGAGTATACAAAATGAAAGCTTTCAAAAGCTTTCATTGAGAACAGATTCTGTTGAATCTCAGATAAATTCGCTTTCATCAATTATAAAGCTTGATAAAGATACCCTGAATACTATTGGAAATGTTGCATCTATAGGAAAAAGAGTCGGTGAAAATGAAAAAAGGTTAGAAGAACTTTCTTCTCTTGTCTATGAGAATCAGAACAAATTGGAACTTATATATAATTCTGATCTTTTGAAACAGAGCAATTCTCTTGTTTCAGAAATTAATAAAAAAGAAATACAGAAATTAAAAGAAGATTATGATTTTTTAGTAAAATCTTATATACTGCTTAAAAATCAGGCTGCCTCTTCTGCGGCTACCGAAATTGCCGGAACAGCTGATCTCAACAATATGAAAACAGAAATAAAACGTGAGCTCTCTTCTGATCTTGCATCTGATCTAATTAAAATTCAATCAGATATGTCTGATATCAAAAAAACAGTTCTTTCACTTGACTCAAAATACAATGAACTGAATGCAGAAAAAGCATCAAAAAAGGAAGTAGCAGATATTGAATCATCAGTTCAGAAAGTTACAGCATCTTCTGAGCTTTCATCAAAAATTACAGAGATGGAAAAGCAGATATCAGAACTACAAAAGCCTAATCAAGATATTTTTTGGTCTTCGACCCTTTCGGGAGTACTAGGAGTAGCAGTAGGTGCTCTGATAACCTACTTTTTACTTAGTCCTTCTCTGTAAGTAAACTGGAGGAAATAATGATAAACGCTCTTGCACTTGGAAGCGGAGGAGTAAAAGGAATTGCACATATTGCCCTCATCAGTGAGCTTGTCAGAAAAAGGAACATAAAATTTGACATCATCACAGGCTGTAGTGCCGGATCAGTTATTGGAGGCGTTTATGCTTTAAATCCTTCAAAAAATGAGTTTCTGAAAGATTTTGAGGCTATAATAAAAAAAAATTCTCAGAAGTTTATTGATCTGAGCAATGCTTTATCCTCAAAAGTAAACTCCTTCACAAAGCTTCTTTCTTCTAGGGGTATAGTTCAGAATGATCTCGTATATGATATTTTAAAACAGATATACGGTAAAAAACGTTTTTCAGATTGTAAGATCAAGTTTGGAGTAGTAGCCTTTGATATAAATTCTGAACATTTGGTTGAAATAACAGAGGGATATCTTATTGATGCTATAATGGCATCTTCAAACGTTCCAGGAGCTTTTTCCCCTATGAGACTGGGAGGTATGGAGCTGGTCGATGGAGGAGCAATTTCTGAAGTACCTGTTTTTTTAGCAAGAAAAATGGGTGGAGAGTATATAATAGCCAATAACATAAACCCAGTCATCTTTAAAGATTTATTCTCTGATGGAATGGATTATATGAATTATATTGATTCTTTTAAAACAGCTTTAATTACCAGAAATGAGCTTAATGAAGCAGACGAAGTTTATACTTTTTCTGAAGAAGTTGAATGGTATGACTTTGATAAGTACTTTGAAATATACAGGAAGGCTAAAAGAGTATATAGCCGTGATATAACATGAATATTTTTATGGGAGGTCTTTTTGAGGGTATAATTTGGGATAGTGGAGCTCTTAGTAATATTCTTATGCAGGATAAGAATATAGATCTGACTGTAAGTGGAGCTTCAAGTCTTATAGGCTTTTTTTACGGCATGCATGGAAAAAATTTTTATAAGTATTTAAAAGAATTTATTGAAGAAAAAGATAATCCTATTAAACCACTTATTGATTCAGATCTTTTTTCCAGCAGATATAAACAGGCAGTAACCCTTTTGAAACTTGGTACATCTGGTCTGGAACTTAAAAATCAGACAGCTTTTTCTAAATATCTTGATTCACGTTTCGGTACTCTCTCCATAGAAAAACTCAAGCATAGAGTTGATTTTGAAGTTTTTGACATAAAAACAGGAAATTTTTTCCTACTTGACCGGAAAACCAGGATTTCGCAGGTTCTTTTGTCTGAATTATCGATACTTCCTTATTATAAATTTTGTGAAGTATCTGATATGTTTTTGATTCCTTCTTCATATATCTGTCTTTCGCCATATAATCTCTCTCCAGACGGACTGATAATTTCTTATGAAGCAGGTGGTTCTATTCCCAAAGCTATGAATGCTGCAGAGATTCTTTTAAAAATTTCTTATGCACGTACAAGAGAATTATTTAGAATCATAAGCAAAGATAATGACTTAATAACTTGTGAAAATGAATTAAAAGATCCTTTGGATAGTATAGCCTTTTATGATGGAATGAAAACTTGTCAAAAATATATGGAGGGAAAGCTCGAATTATGAAGAAAATCACTATGTTTTTTGTTTTCTTAGTAACTATAAGTATTGTTTTTGCTCAAAGTCAGATTTCGGTCAGCTCCGGATTCGGAACTTTAGGAGATAAGCAGCATACTTTAAAAGATAACGTTATAATAAAAAAATCAGATCTAACCATGATGACAGAAGAAGCCACTATTACTCAGTTGGACGATGATTGGCGCGATATGGTATGTTCGGCAACAGCTATAAAAACATCAACATTAAACGCTTCAGCAGAGTTTTTTAAGTTTGATCTTAGTACCGAAAAGGGTCAGCTTTCAAAAAAAGTATCTGTGAAGATTGTAGTTGATAAAAAAGACCTTTATATCTTATGCGATGTTCTTGAGTTTAATAATAAAGAAAAAAATTATACTGGTTCTTCAAATGAGTTAGTAAAGATATCAAAAGAAGATTATGTGATTTCGGCAAAAAACTTTTCTTACAATGAAACTACTAAGATTCTTGTACTTAGCGGCAACGTATGGATAAAAAACGATGTGAAAAAAATAGACCTTAAAACACAGAATGCGACTTTCAGAACTGATACAAATGAAATGAAAGCAGAAGGAATAAACCTTACATTGGAAGTCAAAGAAACCAAATAATATTTAGGAGGACTTATTTATGCTTGATATGAAGTTTGTAAGAACTAACATTGAAAAGATAAGACACTGCCTTATAAATAGAAATTCTTCAACCTTGATTCTTGATGAGCTTGTTACTCTTGATGAAAAAAGGCGCGATATTCTCAAAAAGGTAGAAGATATAAGATCTCTTAAAAATACAAATTCCAAAGCAGTTGCAAGATTAAAAGCACAGGGTGATGAAGAGGCACTTCGCCAGAATATTGAAAACGGAAAACTGCTTAATCAGCAGTCTGAAGAATTAGAAATTCAATTGAAGCAGCTTGATGAGCAGTACATGCAGAGGCTTCTTTATATTCCCAATATATACGATGAGGATACTCCAATTGGAAAGGATGAAACATTTAACCCGGAAATCAGAAGAATTGGTGTCCCAAGAAAATTTGATTTTGAACCAAAACCTCATTGGGAAATTGGTAGTGAGCTAAACGGACTTGATTTTGACAGAGGTTCCAAACTCTCAGGATCTAGGTTTACAATTATGAAAGGCGATTTTGCCAGATTAGAAAGATCACTTGGAGCATTCATGATGGATCTTCACTCATCAGAACATGGCTATACTGAAGTAATGCCTCCTCATATGGTCTTAAGAGAAACCATAACAGCAACCGGACAGCTTCCAAAGTTCGAGGAAGACCTTTATAACACAAAAGGAGATGACCTTTTTCTCATTCCTACATCAGAAGTGGCATTAGTAGGCATGCACAGAGACGAGATACTCGAACTCAAGGATTTGCCGGCAAAGTATTGCGGTTATTCTCCATGTTACAGACGCGAGGCGGGAAGTTACGGCAAGGATGTAAGAGGAGTTATACGTCAGCATCAGTTTGATAAAGTTGAACTTGTATGGCATACAATCCCTGAAAGATCAGCCGATGATCTTGAAACTCTTACGTCACATGCCGAAAAAGTCTTAAAACTGCTTGAACTTCCGTACAGAGTCATACGTTTGTGTAGCGGAGATCTTGGATTTGGCGCCATCAGAACTTACGATATTGAAGTATGGTTACCAAGCTATAATGCTTATAAAGAAATATCCTCATGTTCTAATGACGGCGATTTTCAGGCACGCAGGGGAAACATAAGATTCAGGGATAAGGATAACAAGCTTAAGTACGTTCACACTCTTAATGGCTCAGGTCTTGCTATCGGACGAACTCTTGTGGCAATAGTTGAAAATTATCAGACTTCTGACGGAAAAATCAAAGTTCCTGATGTTCTTATTCCATATATGAAAAAAGAGTATATAGGATAAAAATATGCCTAATGTTTTCTTGCTAGATTCTTTTAACGGAGAGTATGCTTCCCTAAATGAAGAAGAATTTGCACACCTGCGCTCTGTAAGAATAAAGGAAAATGAAGTAATCAATGTAACTGATGGAAAAGGTAAACTTTTTGAGTGTACTGTAATAAAAATCAACAAGAAAACGGTAGATCTCAAAGTAATCAAGGTACAGAATCTACATTATTCCTTTCTTCCGGAAATAAATCTTTTTATTGGTGCTTCAAAATGGGACAGGATGCAAATGCTTATTGAAAAAGCTGTGGAACACAGGGTAACTTCAATAACAGTTTTTAATGGTGAAAGATCTACTTTTAAATACGACGATCAAAAAAAATTCCTGAAATTGATCGCAGAAAGCTCGAAACAATCTTTTTTATGTAATTTTCCTAATTTTTACTTTACAAGTATAAAAGATATTCCTTCAAAAAATACTCTTGTTTTTGATTTCCAAGGAACAGGCTCATTAAAAGAAGAGCTTAAAAAGAATTTAAATTCAATAAATATAGTTTTCGGTCCCGATATAGGTTTTTCTCAGAATGAAAAAAAATTCTTTTCTGAACACTCTTTTTATGTAGTGAATTTGGGAAATACTGTTTTCAGATTTGAAACGGCAGCTATTTATGTGTTAAGTTCCATAAATTATGAGTATGAACGATTACTAAAAAACTATCCCCATGAATGAAAGGGGATAGTTTTTATTTGTATATTTTTTCAACATAAGGACTCGTACTTGCACGCAGAAGAGCTCCATAAGATAACCTAAAACCAATTATATCTCCTATGCAATAGTTATTCTCACAGTCAGTAACATCAATAATCGTATGGTCGCTGCTGGAATGCATAACTTTTATGTTTTTATCCAAAGGAGTCATTCCTGAAGAAATAACGTCTTGCTCACCTATAGCAAGTATGGCCTTTTTTCTTATTCCATTGTTTATAAACTCATGCTTCCTACCAAACGCATCATAGCCCGTCTCGCCATAAGGCAAAGATGGTTTATCTTTAATCTCTATTATTTCAGCCTCTAGCAATACTGTATCCTGAAGGGTATTGGGAACATTTCTTCCTCCAGTAGCATCTGTACCACATACAATGCCCTCACCTATTCGAAGGTTGGTTATTTGTTTGGGAAGTACACCATCTTCAAGCATTTTGAGAGTAACCGTACTTCCTCCTGAGATATCTCTAATAGTACTCACATTTATTTTTTCTTTTATCTCCACCAGCCTCTTCATATTTTCAACTGTCGGCAGAACTCCGCCAAAACATCCTAGGTTAGTACCTATACCTGACAGATTTATATTTCTGATACTGCAAGCTGTTCTGATTTCTTCTACTGCCTGCTCAAACCAGACTCCTTCCCTTAAATCTCCCATATCCACCATATAAACTATATCGGGAATTTTTCCGTTCGCACGGGAGATTTCTGATATAACAGTCAGCGTACGGATATCGCTTACCAGAATACAATCTGAAACAGATACTGCCTGTCTGAGTTCGGATATCATGGGAATCCTTATAAGCATAGTATATGCCTGTGAAAAGTTCGATTTTATTTTATCCAGATTTTTTACTCTCGAATCAGCTATTATCTTAACACCATTTTTTAAAAAGATCTCTGCAAGCTCTAAACTTCCGCAGAGGACTTTAGTCACTCCAGCCACAGAAATACCGTTTCTGCTGCAAAAAGAAGTTAAGTAATAGGCATTTTTAGCTATAATTTCTTTATGTATATTGAGTCTTGGATACATAAACCACCCCGGTCAGTACAGTTCTTCAAGCTTACTTACTATCGCCTGAACATCATCGGTTATTATGCAGTCATAGTATCCTTTTATCTTTTCAACCCATTCAGCCTCATCAAAATGCCATAAAGCAACTTTTATATCTTCTTCTTTCACCTTTGCAATAAGGTTCTTAAAGGCTTCTATTCCAAAGAATTTTATGCCGTCCAAAGGAGCGTTCAAAGAGTATAGACCTACTCTTTCATTTACTTTTGATATATCGGACAGTTGATCCTTTGTATCCACAAGAAGACCAAGATACGCATCACTCTGAAGTTCTCTCAATTTATAAAGTGCCTGCGGAATAAAAGAAGAAAATAAAGTTCTATCAACGGCATTAAAACTTCTTACTATCTGAAGAGAAGTCTCAACTGCCTCAATATCTTTTATCTCGACATTTATAAATACATCCTCCCCAAGCTCGGCATATACCATATCCAGAGTAGGGATATACTGATTCATCGGAAGACGAAGCTTTCTGATTTCTTTATATGAANNTATAACTCCTCTCAATCCTGATACTCTTTCACAGTCAGGATCATGTATCACCACTATACTTCCATCCTTTGCCTTGCGGACATCAAGCTCAATACCATCTGCGCCAAACTCTACCGCTTTTTTAAAAGCTAATAACGTATTTTCAGGATACAACTTTCTATACCCTCTGTGTCCTAGAACGATAACCGGATAATCAGAACTTTTCATATTGAGCCCCCCTAAAAGTTTTTTATCTGAAATATTGCACCGTCTTTATAATTTTTTCTGTATCAACATTCATGCCTAAAGATACATCAATGCTGTTGGCACCATGATAATCGCTGCCCGCTGTAATGAAAAGCTCATATTTTAAGGCAATTTCTTCAAAAAAAACATTCTCTGAATAAGAATTTTTTGAATAGAATACTTCCATTCCCCATAATCCCCACTCTTTCAAATGTTTTACCAGGTTTTCAAACCTTGTATAGTCTTGATTAAGGTATTTAGGATGAGCTAAAACAGCAACTCCACCAGCAAGCGTTATAAGTTCTATGGCTGCTTGGGGAGTTAACCTCTTCTTTCTTATATATCCTGGCTTGTCATCGCCTAAATACTTCTCAAATGCATCTTCTTTGGTGTTAACATACCCTTTATTCTGCATTACCCTTGCAAAATGTGGTCTTCCGATTACATCACCACCTGCCTGAGCTGCAACCTCTTCAAGAGTAATCTCAATACCTAAGCTGTTAAGCCTCTCAATCATCATCACATTTCTGCTGATACGGTATTTTTTCAGTTCCTCCAAAGTTTCAGTCAAATACTTATTTCCCAATGAATACCCATAGCCAAGCATATCAAGCATCGTTGGATATTCACAACTTATCTCTACTCCAGCAATATAATCGACTCCAAAGGAAGTTGCAGCTGAAAAAGCTTCCTGTTGACCATCTATATTATCGTGATCGGTAATAGAGAACATTTGAAGATTTTTATCTTTTGCCATCTTTACAAGTTCCTTGGGAGTAAATGTTCCGTCAGAAAAAGTACTATGTGAGTGAAAATCAACAAACAAAATATATCCTCCAAAAAATTATATATATTAATTATACCTTAATCACGATATTAATTACAATTACTTTTTTAACATTGTTGCAGAA
>DJGH01000067.1:4959-17406 GCA_002431635.1 Petrotoga sp. UBA5851 | reverse complement strand
TAACGAGTGATATACATTTTTATAAATAAAGTATTTAGTATATTTATACATCACTATATAATAGAAGTATAAGTTTTTTTATGTTTTTAAAAAACAACTTGATATCTTATGATTTTTGAAGTATAATAATTTCAGAAGATTAAAAAATGACTTCTTCAGAAAAAAACAATTTGAAAATTCTAACAAAATATTTGTATATGCATAAAGGAGGTATTTTATATGGCTGATAAGGAGTATGTGGTAGGTATAGACCTGGGAACAACTTTTTCCGCAATAGCTTGGATGAAACCAGACGGCAACGTGGAAGTAATACCAAATGCAGAAGGTAAAAGAATAACTCCCTCAATAGTCTCTTTTGGAAAAGACGGTGAAATAGTAGTCGGTGAACCTGCAAAAAGACAGGCAATATTAAATGCCGAAAAAACAATCCGTTCAATTAAAAGATATATGGGAACAGATCATCTGGTAAAGATTGATTCGAAAAATTATACACCACAGGAAATAAGCGCGTTTATACTGAAAAAAATGGTTAAAGATGCTGAAAGTTATCTTGACGGTAAGATTAAAAAAGCTGTTATAACATGTCCGGCTTACTTTAATGATTCTCAAAGACAGGCAACAAAAGAAGCTGGAGAAATTGCAGGCCTTGAGGTTCTGAGAATAATAAATGAGCCTACCGCTTCTGCAGTAGCTTTTGGTCTTGACAAAACTTCTGGAGACAGAAAAATTGTTGTGTATGACCTTGGAGGCGGTACTTTTGATGTCTCGGTTCTTGAAATAGGTGATGGAATAGTAGAAGTAAAAGCTACTTCTGGTAACAATCATCTTGGTGGCGACGATTTTGACCAAAGAGTAATAGATTGGCTTATAAACGAGTTTAGAAATGAAACCAAAATAGATCTGCGTAATGACAAGCAGGCTTTCCAGAGACTAAAAGATGCTGCTGAAACTGCAAAAATAGAACTTTCTACCAAGTATGAAGCAGAAATAAATCTTCCTTTTATTACAGTTGTAAACGGCACACCTATGCACCTGGAAAGAAAACTNNACTAACCAGAAGCAAGTTCGAGGAACTGGTCAGAGATCTGGTAGAATCCACAAGGGGACCTGTTGAGAATGCTATAAAAGATTCAGGTTTTTCATTTAATGAAATTGACGAAATTCTTTTGGTGGGAGGTTCAACCAGAGTACCAATGGTTCAAAAACTTATAAAAGACTACTTTGGAAAAGAGCCCAACAAGAGCGTAAATCCTGATGAGGCAGTTGCGGTTGGAGCAGCCATTCAGTCTGCAATTATGACCGGAAAAACTGATAAAGATATAGTATTGGTTGATGTTACCCCTCTTTCACTAGGTATTGAAGTAAAAGGCGGTCTGATGCAGGTTATAATACCAAGAAACAGTAAGATTCCTCTTAAAAAAAGTAATATTTTTACAACTGCAGCTGATTTTCAGACCGAAGTTGAAGTAGGTGTTTTCCAGGGAGAACGTTCTATAGCAAAAGATAATTTTCTGCTTGGTAGTTTTAAACTGACAGGTATAGCTCCAGCACCAAGAGGTGTTCCACAGATTGAAGTTACTTTCGATATCGATTCGAATGGAATGGTAAATGTTTCCGCAAAGGATTTAGGCACTCAAAAACTTCAGTCAATGGTAGTTACAGGAAGACAGAAACTTGATCCTGATCAGATCCAAAAGATGATAAACGATTCAAAAGTATATGAAGAACAGGATAAAAGAAGAAGAGAAGAAGTTGAACTTAAGAATCAGGGTGATGAGCTTGCTTATCAGATAGATAAGCTTTTAAGTGAAAACGGTGATAAGATTCCTTCTGATCTAAAAAATAGTCTTGAATCAAAAGTTAAAGAACTAAGAGAGGCTCTTTCTCAGGACAACATCGGAAAAATAAAGATTTTGATTGACGATATAAAAAATGAGTCCATGAAGGTTGGCCAGCATCTATATCAAAATCAACAGGGTCAACAGTCAAATCCAGCTGACCAAGGCACTTCAGATCCAAACGACACAACAAGAGCACCAAATAACGAAACAGATAGTAATAATTAACAAAAGGGCGGCTATCCGCCCTTTTGTTTTAATAAAAAAGTATGGTAGAATATAATTAAGTTTTACATATAGTCTTTTTTAGTTTACATATACCTGTTTTTTGAATTTTATAATCAAACTGTATTATTTGTGGTATAATATATCAGAAAGTATTCTATTGCTTAAAATAAGATATTTTTAATACATATGGGAGGGATAAATGTGAAACTAAAGATTATAACTTTTGTCGTTATTTTAGTTGCCTTAGTTTCTTTTGCAGTTCCACAGATGGATTGGGGCAGAGTATATCAAATGCCTGGAATTCAGGAAATTTTTTATGTGAAAGCCACAAATGATGGATTTTATGCAATAGGTTCTTCTAATGAAACAGGCAATAATGAAAATGCCATCGCGTTGAAATTCGATAAATTTGGAAATCTTGTTTCAAAAAGTGAATTTGGAGGAGCTTATTCAGATTGGGCTTTATGGGCTTTTGAAGATTCAAGAAAAGATATGGTGTTAGTTGGTGCGACAAACTCTTTTTCTGAAGGCTTTGATTACTATCTTGCAAAAGTAAGTCCTGTTTACTGGGAGACATACATTCCAAAGTTAGGGAACGATAAAGCTAGTGCAGGAGTAGACGTAGAAGACGGTTATATTATTGTTGGATATGCTCAGGATCCTTACGATAAAAGTAATTCTAACTACAAAGGGTACATGGTAAAAATAGACAAGGATGCAGGAAATGTGATATGGTACAGATGGCTTTCAGGTGCAGATACCTTTAAAGATGTGAAGCCATTGGGGATAGAAAAAGTATCTGACGGATTTGTAATTTCTGGAGTTGTATTTGACTATGATACTGGTATATCAAGCCTTTATGTAGTAAAGACTGATTTTGAAGCGAATGAGATATGGTCGAAGGTTTTTACAGGTCAGAGCTACGGCAGGGCTTTCGAAGTAAAAGAGTTTAACGATGAGTATTATGTTGTCGGTTATACCGGTGATCTTAATGGGGCAGGTTTTTCTGATATTTACGTAGTTAAGTTTTCATGGAAAGGCGATCTCTTGTGGGAGAAAACCTTCGGTCAGAAAGGTTCTGATCATGGTTATTCAATAAAGATAAGCAAGAATGGAAATATGTACATAGGCGGTTATATTACTAATCCCAAAACCAATAATGTTGATGCGGTGCTTTTAGTATACGATAAAGACGGTAATGAAATCTATAACAAAGCTATAGGTGGCAAAGGAAGAGACGTTGTTTACTCTTTGGACATAACAGATGATGGAGATATTTATATGGTCGGTTATTCTGATTCAAAAGACTTTGGGGCAGACATAAGCGATGTTCTTATAATTAAATTCTCTGACAGCATGATGCATAAATAATATTAATGTTTTTTCATGACAAGGGGTAATCCCCTTGTTTTTCTTTGCAAAAAATTCATACTGGAGGAATGAAAGAGAAGATGACTAAAAAAACAACATTTTTGATACTTATCCTCGTATTTGCTATATTTCTGTTCGCGGGCTATCCTCAAAAACCCATTAATCTTATTGTTCCTTGGCCTGTTGGTGGAATAACAGACAGAGTCGCAAGAGCTTTGGCTCCTATATTTGAAAAATATATCGGTGTAGCAGTAGTTGTCATGAATATTCCAGGTGCTTCAGGAGCTATAGGGACAGAACAGCTTTATGCCAAACCTTCTGATGGCTATAATATTCTGTTTTCAGCTGAGACTCTCGGTATGTTCAGAGTCTTAGGGTCGAGTAAACTTGGTTTTGAGGATTTTGATCCAATTTTTATGGTAATTGAAGATGAAAAGGTTATTGTCGTTCCAAAAAACTCAAAATATATTACTATGGATGATTTGGTAAAGGATATAAAAAATAAACCTGGGAAAATTCGTATGTCTTACTCAGGTCCTGGTGCAAGTGGGCATATACAGGGGCTTCTTCTTAAAAAATCAGGTCTTGATGTTTCAATGACTCCTTTTGGAGGAGGAAATCCGGCGATGCTTGCAACGATTTCAGGACAGGTTGAATTTACCGTAGGAAATGTTGCGAATGTTCTCGAATATATTAAATCCGGTGATTTAAAAGCTTTAGCTGTTTTTAGCAAAGAAAAAATTGCTGCGATGCCAGAGATTCCAGCTATTACCCAGGCTGTACCGGAACTTCTACCTTATCTACCGCTTACATTTCCTAACTGCATTCTTATTAAAAAAGGAACTCCTGCTGAAGTGAGAACAACTATCCAAAAAGCTTTTACTTCAGCATTTACTGATCCAAAATGGATCGAATTCACTAATCTAAGCTACTATAATAGAATGGATTATATAAAAAATCAGGATGTAACTGAATATTGGAAAAGATGGACTTCTATTGTTGCTTGGCTTTTATATGATGCAGGAGCTGCTCCCAATAGCCCTGATCAATACGGTATTAAACGTTTTGAACAATGAACTCTGAATTCATACTTTCTCTGTTTTTTTTGATCTTCTCATCATTTTTTATATTTCTTTCAGCAGAACTTCTAAAATATGGTCCGGTAGGTCTTTCTCCGGGCCTTTTTCCCATGATTGTATCAATTCTTATTCTGCTTTTGTCTTTATTTTGGCTTATTTCTTCGTTACAAAAGAAAGAAGATTCCAAAAATACTAGTATTTCCAAAGGATCATGGAAGTTGCTTTTTACTATTATTCTTACCTTTTCTTATATTTTCTTAGTTCCCTACATGCACTTTTATTATACGAGAGCTTTATATGTTTTTTTACTTTCAATGCTTTCAGGACAAAAAAATATAATTTTAAATCTTATTGTATCATTTTTATCTTCAACTGTTATATTTTTTATATTCGGAAAGATACTTAATGTAGCTCTCCCATAGGGTGATTTCATGGATTATTTCTTATCAGTTTTCAATTTGCGTTTTATACTTATTTTATTTTCAGGATCCTTCATAGGACTTGTTATAGGAGCACTCCCAGGTCTGTCGGTAACAATGGCAACTGCACTGCTTTTATCAGTTACTTATTCTTGGTCTTTTTATGATGCCATTGCTCTGATGATAGGAGTATATGTCGTAGGAGTATATTCCGGTGCAATAAGCTCTATACTTGTCAATATACCAGGTACACCGGCATCTGTGGCAACATCCTTTGATGGATTTCCAATGAGCCGTAACGGCAGCTCTAAAAAAGCTCTTTGGATAGCAACTGTATATTCTTTTATTGGCACAGTATTTGGTTTAATTGTTCTTTCACTTATTGCAAAGCCGTTATCAAAAATTGCACTTTCATTTTCTCCAGTAGATTACTTTCTTCTCGCTCTGTTTGGCCTTACGACAGTAGGTTCTCTCACTTCAAAAAACATTCTAAAAGGTCATATTAGTGCTCTCCTTGGAGTTATGCTAAGCATGGTGGGCATTGATTCTATAATGGGAGTTCCAAGATTTACATTCGGTTCTATGAATCTTCAGTTGGGAATTCCTGTTGTCCCTGTACTGATAGGATTGTTTGGATTTTCTGAAGTACTTGAGCAGATCTCAAGTCAAACCAATTCTCAAATCTCCCTATTCAACAATAATGAAAGAGTTTCTATTAAGGAGATATTAAAATGCTGGAGAATATCGTTGATATCAAGTGCAATAGGAACTGTAATCGGCATTCTTCCAGGTGCTGGTGCTCCAGTAGCTTCTCTTTTGGCTTATGACAGTGCAAAGAAGTATACAAAAAATCCAGAAATTCCATTTGGTCAAGGCGCTCCTGAGGGTATAGCAGCCAGCGAAAGCGCTAATAATGCATGCATAGGAGGCGCTCTCGTACCTATGCTTACTCTAGGAATACCTGGTGATGCAGTAACAGCTGTAATGCTTTCTGCTTTTTATGTTCATGGCTTGAGACCGGGACCGCTTTTTATAAAAGAAAATCCGCAGGCATTTGAACTCATTGTTTTATCAACACTGATTGGATCTTTTTTTATTATTATTTTGGGATTTCTTTTTATACCAGTACTGTCAAAGGTTGTTCTGGTGCCTAAAAAAATAATGCTTCCTTTAATAGCTATTCTCTGTATAGTTGGAACATATTCTGTGAATTCGAGTCTTTATGAAGTATCCATAATGGCAATTTTTGGAATTATCGGATTTTTTATGCGGAAAACAGGTTTTTCAACCGCTGCTATGGTCCTAGGGCTTGTTCTAGGGGAGATGATGGATTCTAACTTCCGAAGGGCATTATCTTTAAGCGGTTCAGTAAGGGAACTGATTACAGGTACTTTCCTCAAGCCGATAAGTATAGTTATTATTGTGTTTATAGCTTTTTCAATATTTTTAAGTATAAAAAGTAAAACCAATGCTGTAAAAAAGTAATCCCTTTTATTTTATATCTTACTCAATAAAAGGGATCATATAAAATTTACATTATTTTTTATTGACGTACACAGAAAGATTTAATATATCAGATGGATTGATTCCAGGGATTCTCATTGCTTGGGCAATGGTTGCAGGTTTTATTTTTTTTAGTTTTTCTCTTGCCTCAAATGCAAGGTTATGAACCTGATCATAATCAAACCCATCTGAAATGATTATCTCTTCCATTTTTTTCATTTTCTTTACTTCATCTTCCATTTTTTTCAGGTAACCACCATATTTAAAGTATATATCTGTCTGCTCAGCAATTTCATCATTTTGAATCGGTATACTGTCTAACTTTTTCAAAGCCTCATATGGAATTTGGGGACGTTTAAGTATATCTCCAAGTTTCATAGTATGTTCAATCGGCTCAGTAGAGTATGATATTAGAATATCGTTTACAGCTGATGGATAAACATTTATCCTTGATATTCTTTGAATATTTAAATTAACCTCTTTTTCTATTTCCTGAACAGAACTATAAAACTCCTGCGATATGAGACCATACTCATAACCATATCTTGCAAGTCTCAGATGTACATTGTCATGACGCAAAAGCAGCCGGAATTCTGCTCTTGATGTAAGTAATCGGTATGGTTCATCTACGCTTTTGTTAATTATATCATCAATCATGACTCCAATGTAAGATTCATCTCTCCTAAGTATCAAAGGCTTCATTCCTTTAAACTTGGCAGCAGCGTTAATTCCTGCAACAACTCCCTGTCCCGCAGCTTCTTCGTATCCACTTGTTCCGTTTATCTGTCCTGCGAAATAGAGATTTTCAATTTTTTTACTTTCAAGTGTGGGAAACAGCTGATCAGGACAAGCATAGTCATACTCTACCGCATAAGCCGGTCTTTCAATAACTGCATTCTCAAGACCATTTATGGATCGTATGATACCGATCTGTGCCTCAAATGGCAAACTCGTACTTAATCCATTGAGATAATACTCCTGAGAAAACCTTGATTCAGGCTCAACAAATATTTGATGAGATTGTTTATCAAACTTCATAACTTTATCTTCAATAGAAGGACAGTATCGTGGTCCCTTTCCCTGCACAAGCTTTACATCACCATATAGGGGTGAAAATGATATATATTTTCTTATTACGTCATGCGTATTATTATTGGTACGTGTTAACCAGCAANNTAAAAAACGAAAAGGCTTGTGGTTCAGAAGAAGTCTCTTGAATATCCATTTTTGAAAAATCTATAGAATCCCTTCTTATTCTTGCAGGTGTTCCGGTTTTAAATCTCTCCATTTTTATTCCATGATCAATAAGATTTTGTGTAAGGCCATTTGCTGGGAGTTCTCCAAGTCTTCCACCATACTGAACCTCTCTACCAATAAAAAGTTTTCCTCCCAAAAAAGTACCGGTAGTTAAAATCACTGCACGGCACTCATACTTCATACCGAATTCCGTTACTAATCCTTTTACTTTTCCGGATTCAATAAGAATTTCTCTGGCAACACCGTAACGAAGATAAAGATTGTCTGTGCTTTCAAGAATTCTCTTCATTTCCCTTGAGTATTCATACTTGTCTATTTGAGCTCTGAGTGCTCTTACAGCTATTCCTTTGCTGGTATTAAGCATTCTTACATTAATCATAGTACTATCGGTAACTTTTGCCATAACTCCGCCCAAAACATCAACCTCGCGGGCAACAACACCTTTGGCCGGTCCACCTATAGCCGGATTGCATGATGCCCATCCGACCGTATCAAGGTTTATGTTCAGAACAAGAGTCTTCATACCCATTTTTGCACAAATTACTCCTGCCTCTATGCCTGCATGACCTGCTCCCACAACTACTATATCAAAAATCATATCGTTATTATATTCCATAAACTCCTTCCTCCTTTTTCGTAGGAGATTATAACATTAGAATGTAACTTAATATATTACCAATTAATAACTTAGTTTTTCAACCATAAAAAAAGATTACGCCTGCGCGTAATCTTTTAAGTATCTATTTTATTACTTTCATTTCTCTTCCTATTTTTTCAAACTTTGAAAGAGCAAACTTAAGATCTTCTTTAGAATGCCCTGCACTTATCATTACTCTTATCCTTGCCTTTCCCTTGGGAACTGTCGGAAAACCTATAGAAGAAGCAAACACTCCCTCTTCAAAAAGCTTTTTACTGAACTCCTTCGCTGTTGAAGCTTCATAAAGCATCACAGGAGTAATAGGCGTAACACTGTTTCCGATATCAAACCCCATTTTCTTCATTTCTACCTTGAAGTAATCAGCATTCTCCCATAGTCTTCTTACAGGCTCATCAGATTTTTTAAGTATTTCTAATGCGGCTAAAGCTGCACCGGTTTCGGCAGGTGAAAGAGAGCTGGAAAATAAAAAAGGTCTGGCTTTATTCTTAAGATACTCTATTAATCCTTTTTTACCCGCAACAAATCCGCCTACAATACCAAAAGCTTTGGATAAAGTTCCTACTTCAATATCAACCTGACCATGAAGATGAAAATGATCAACTATTCCTCTTCCGCTTTTGCCAAGGACTCCTTCTCCATGTGCATCATCCACCATGAGCAAAGCCTCGTATTTCTTGCATACTTCGCTGATCTGAGGCAGAGGGGCAATATCCCCATCCATACTGAAAACACCATCAGTTATTACAAGCATCCTACGGGCACCATCCGATTTTGCTTTCTGAAGCTGTACTTCAAGATCTTTATGGTCTTTGTGTGCCCATACATATCTTTTTGCTTTTGAAAGTCTTACTCCGTCAATAATACTCGCATGATTAAGCTCATCTGAGAGAATTGCATCACTATCTCCAGTTATAGGAGCAATAACGGCTTGGTTAGCATTGAACCCCGATTGTAAAACCAATGTAGCTTCAACATTCTTAAAATCTGCAAGCTCTTTTTCAAGTTTTTCGTGGATTGTAAGTGTTCCGGCTATGGATCTGACTGCTCCAGGTCCCACTCCCCATTCATCAACTGCTTTTTTAGCTGCCTCTTTCAACTCGGATCTGTTGGCAAAGTCTAAATAATTATTCGAACACATATTAAGTACTTTTTTGTTTTCTATCTCTAACCACGGCCCCTGAGCTGTCTGCAATGTTCTTATGTTAAGTGCTAGACCATTCTCCTTCAATTGATTCATCTCGTCACAAAGTTCTTTTATTAAATCCATTTTATCCCCCTTAATCAGTCTTTATTGATATTGAGAACTATCTTTCCGGATTTCCCACTGGCCATCAGTTCAAACCCTTTTTCAAAATCCTCAAGATCAAAGGAATGGGTAACAACTTTACTTATATCAATTTTTCTATATTTCAACCATTGTTCAGCTTGATGCCATGTTTCAAACATTTTTCTTCCTGTTACAGTAAAAATACTAAGATTTTTGAATACAGCCGTGTTCATTTCAAAAGGTATCCGTGCATCTTTAAATACTCCCAATATGCTTATTTGACCACAGTTACGAACAGCATTCATACCGGAATTCAAAGCTTCAACATTTCCGGACATTTCTATTAAGACATCTGCTCCATGTCCATTAGTAAATGATTTTACTTTATCCTGAAGACTTTCCTGGGCAGGATTTATGAGAAGGTCTGCTCCCAAAGACTGAGCCATATTTCTCCTATATTCCGATACCTCACTCACTATTATGGATGCCGCTCCACTTATCTTTGCAACTGCTATTGCCATTGCACCTATGGGTCCGGCACCAGTTATAAGAACATTCTTAGCCCTAAGATCAACGTATGAAAGTGTATGGATTGCATTCCCTAAAGGTTCCATAACTGAAGCATATTCCAAAGGAATAGATTTATCTACTTTCCAAAGTACCACTTCAGGAACCACAACATAATCAGCAAAAACTCCGTCTCTGTGTACACCTAGTATTTTCATGTCGCTGCATACGTGCATATTACCAGTTTTACAAAGATAACATACTCCACAGGGAATGTGTGTTTCACAGGCAACATAATCTCCAGGCTTAACCCCCTTCACTGCGGGGCCTATCTCCATTACCTTTCCTACAAACTCGTGTCCTCCTATCTGCGGAGGTTTAATCCTTTCCTGTGACCATTGATCCCATTTATATATATGTAAATCGGTTCCGCATATAGAAGCTTTAAGAATCTTGATTTTGACATCCTGCGGATTAACAATCTGAGGTTCTTCCATCATTTGAAATGTAAGACCAGGAGCTCTTTCTTTTTTTATCACAGCTCTCATAGTATCTCTCCTTTATATCGTTTTTTTCTCTCTATATATAAAGTTTAGTACATAATGAAAAAAATTTCAATGTCTATGTCTTATATTATTAGTTAAAAAATGGTGATTTTAAGCATCTATTTTGATTTATTCCAGCTATTTGAATAACTATAAAAAAAGGCACCGAATATACGGCGCCTTATACCACATTGAAATCCAAATCCTCTTCTTCGATTTTTGTTTTTATCTCATCAAGCTGATTCTTCAATATATTATTGCCAACAAGCAGTGATTGCTCGACTTTTTTAATAGACTGGCTTATAGTTGAATGATTCCTTTTCAGCTCCTTAGAAATTTCATTCACATTCAGCTTGGTATATACTTTTAACATATATGCCAGTAGCTGTCTTGCTTGTGCAACAGATTTCTTTCTAGAATTAGAATAAAGTTCTTGTTTTTCAAGTCTGAACTCTGACAAAACAGCACTGATTATATTATTAACCTTGATGTTTTTATCTATTTCTATGTTATCCATCTTTTTAATATCATTACTTTGTTTATACATCTTAAGAATTTTCTTGGTTTCATTCAAATCAAGGTTTCTTCCTGACATTTTACTATGAAGCATAAGATTCATTATTGTTCCTCTGAGTTTTCTGAGATTGGAATCAACATTCTGTGCAATATACATTGCAACTTCGTCCGATAGTTCCACCGGAATCAGATTAGCCATTTTCTTTGCAATAAGAAATCTGGTATCTGTATCTGGGTGTTCTATACATGCAAGAAAACCCATCTCGAACCTGCTTATCAGCCTTGAATTAAAAGTCGATAGTTCTTCTGGAGTTCTGTCAGAGCATATGACCACCTGTTTTCCAGCATTGAAAAGAGAGTTAAACGTATGAAAAAGCTCAGTTTGAGCAGTGTTTTTACCTATAAGAAACTGTATATCATCCAAAAGAAGAATATCTATGGTTTTTCTTAGTTTTTCTCTAAAGTCATCCATAGATTGATTTCTTATCGCTTTCATCATTTCGTTCATAAAATCTTCCGCTGTCATATACATAACTCTTAGATCGGGAGAATGCTCCATCACATAATTAGCAACAGCATGAAGAAGATGTGTCTTACCTATACCCACATCACCATATATAAAAAGAGGATTGTATTTTCCGGGATTGCGGGAAACTTCAAGTGATGACTGATATGCTATCTTATTGTTTATTCCTACTATAAATGATTCAAAAGTAAATTCAGTATTTACCTCTGAAAGCTTTAAAGGTCTGTTTTTTATTATAGGACCCGAATATATGCTGGATGATTCCTGAATAGGAATCTCAGAAAAAATTATCGATACTTTTTTTCCTAAAGCATCTGTAACGGCATCGGTTATAACAGACCCAAAACGCTTTTCAACAGTTTCTTTAATAAATATATTGCCCAACCCTACTCTTACTGAGTCACCTTCTATTGCAAGGACTTTGGCTGTGGATAACCAGTTGTTCCATGTCTCTTTAGATATTCTCAACTTTATCTGTTCAAGTAACTCATTTGTTGTCACTAAAATCAACCCCTATCAAATAATAGCACTATAAAGATTATCATATCCATTTTGGTTAATCAAGAAAAGTTTTTATGAACTTGCTTAACTCCTTTTTTAATAGACTTTTCAGCAGGTGAAGTCCGCTTTTCTTTTCCTGTAGAGGGAAAATAAAAAAAACTATGAATTTACATGGTAACTATTACTTAAAAAAAAAACACCACTACAATGATACTTTTTATATCAAATACTT
>DJGH01000067.1:0-4944 GCA_002431635.1 Petrotoga sp. UBA5851 | reverse complement strand
TCATATAAGAAGCATAATATTTTAAGACTATCCTTTTTTATGCCTATAAAAGAGCTTTCTAAAAGAAAAGAATAAAACTCTTTTATAAAAAGAGTTTTATTCTTTTTTCCAGTATTTGGGTTTTATTATGTAAACATTTTCTTACAACAACAATATGGCAGATTGTCCTATTTTTTTTCTTAACTTTTACTGCCACTTTATATTCTACTCTGCTTTGAGCTCCCTGTTCATTAAATCGCTTATAGCTTTTTTAGGATCGTAACTCTCGTATAGTATACTGTATATCTTCTCCGCTATAGGCATGTCAGTATATCTTTCCTTTAATATTCTATGCAGTGCTTTTGAAGTATAAACTCCCTCAGCAACTTGATTCATACTCTCTATTATTTCGTTGAGAGACTTTCCTTTACCTATCATTTCTCCCACATGTCTGTTTCTGCTATGAAGAGAAGTACAAGTTACGATCATATCTCCAACACCTGCCAAACCAAAAAAAGTATCTTTCTTTGCCCCATTATTTTCACCATATCTGGCTAACTCTACCATAGATCTGGTTATCAAAGCAGCCTTTGAATTATCCCACGTTCCAAAACCATCAATTATACCACAGGCAATTGCATAGATGTTTTTCAATGCACCACATATTTCTACCCCAGATACATCGCTGTTTGTATATACACGAAAGGATGCATTGCTAAATACTTTTTGTACAAACTCAGCTGTAGATACATCTTTACTGCATGCTACAACTGTGGTCGGAATATCTCTAGCCACTTCTTCTGCATGACTCGGACCGCTTAGTGTACAGTAAAATTCTGAGTTTGTCTCCTGAAAAAAAATCTGGTTTATAAGCATTCCACTTTCTATTTCTATACCCTTGGCAAGATTTACAAATAGTTTTTTCCCTAGGCCTCTAACTTGTTTCATAACACTTCTTGAAAACTGTGCAGGAATAGCATTTACTATTACTTCAGACTCTTCTATGCTTTTATCTATTTCCAGGAAGGGTTTAATCGTCCTAGGAAGAGTTATTCCTGGAAGATAATAAGGATTTTCACCGTTAAGAAAAGCATTATATATTTTTTCTTCTCTTGTCCAAACCTTTACATCATGTCCATTCAAGGAAAGAACCTTAGAAATTGCGCTTCCCCAGCTTCCAGCGCCAAGAACCGTTATCTTCAATTATTCTCGCCCTCCTTTTTTTACTTGCTGATCTCATCTGCAATAGTCAATACTGACCACTTAACTGCAGGTGTTCTAAAAGGTATCGTTGTTGAATCAAGTTTAACCAGGTACTTATCTTCTCTTTTTACTGCTTTTACATAGTACTGCTGACAGTAATCACCATCTGCTGAAAAAACCCTGAAAATATATCTGTTATTTTCATGATTATAAAAAAATTCTTTTACTATAAATGTCTGTTCTTCACAAGAAAATTTTTTATCTAACAGATTGTTTGCTTTTGAAAGATCAATTTTTTCAACAAGTTTGTGTGGCATGTCTTCACTTCCTTCTAATATTCGTTTAACTGGTCTTGAAGCTTTTTTATGTGCCAAAACCATGTACTTATTCCTTCCCATTTTTTCCCATTTTTCTTCATATCTCGTTTTTACTTCTCTTTGAAAATCAGTTTTAATAACCTCTGCATGAAAACACTCATCAGATACGAATTTTTCATAGACTTGCTCAGCATACCATTGAACATCTGTTACCAATTCAACTGTTCCATTTATTTTAAGAACATTTGCCATTGTATCAATAAATGAATATATAAATATCCTTCTATCCTCCTGCTTGGCTTTAGGCCATGGACAAGGAAAATTAACAATTAATTTATGAATGCTTTCCTGTGGAAAAAGTTCTCTAATACAAAATCTGGCATCATCCAGTACTATTCTAGCATTTTCTATTCCTAGATCAAAAAGATTAACCTGTGCTTTATAGCATGAGGTTATAGAAGTGTCAAATCCTATATAATTAAATTGTGTATCTTTCATGGCACTGTGGGCCATAAATTCCCCATTACCAAAACCTATTTCTACAATCAGTTTATTTTTGTTTCCAAAAACTTCACTCCACCTGATAGGAAACTTATCAAAAGTTTTGGGCTGGGTAACATATTTTAAAGCTGCTGTATTCATGATATTCACCCTTAAAAAAACACCCGGCATATGCCGGGAGTATTCATTTTTATTGTGGAGCTACTTCACCTAAAAATTTTTTTACTTTGATATGTAGTCTTGATTTCCTTCTAGCTGCCTGATTCTTGTGAATAACACCTTTTGAAGCAGCCTTATCAATACTTTTAAAAGCTTCGGAAAGAAGTGTCATCAGTTCTTCTTTTTCTGCTTTTTTATCAATTGCTAAAAGAACTTTTTTTATCGAGTTCTTAAACCTTGACTTATAAGCTTTGTTTCTTTCTTTTCTAACTTCATCCTGTTTAACTCTTTTTTTTGCTGAATCAATATTTGGCACTTTGTTACCTCCTTTTAGAATGCTTTCTTTAAATCCTCAACTTTATCGGTTCTTTCCCAGGTAAATTCTGAATCGTTTCTTCCAAAGTGACCATAAGCAGCCGTTTTTCTATAAATTGGGCGTAAGAGATCAAGATTTCTTATTATTGCTCCCGGTCTGAAATCAAAAATCTCCTTAACAACTTTTTCAAGTTTGTCTGCCGCAACTTTAGCTGTTCCCTTAGTGTCGATAAGTATAGATAAGGGTTCTGCAACGCCAATTGCATAACCAAGCTGTATCAGCACTTCATCGGCAAGACCTGCAGCTACAATGTTTTTCGCAACGTACCTAGCATAATAATGTGCAGATCTGTCAACTTTTGTAGGATCTTTACCGGAAAACGCACCGCCTCCGTGAGGTATCCATCCTCCGTAAGTGTCTACTATAATCTTTCTGCCTGTCAGACCTGTATCAGCCTGCGGACCTCCCATAGCAAATCTTCCAGTAGGATTAATCAAAATTTTAGTATCTTTGGTTAGTAATTCTTTTGGAATTACGGGATTTATTACACATTCCCTTACAGCATTTTCAATTTCAATTTTTGAAGCCTGAGGATCGTGCTGGGTCGATATAAGTACAGTGTCTATAGAAACAGGTTTATTATTCTCATCATAAAAAACCGTAACCTGGGTTTTTCCATCAGGACGGAATATTTCTGTTTCTTTATTTTTTCTTGCCTGTCCCATTCTGTAAGCCAGCTTATGAGCAAGCATAATAGGCAAAGGCATTAACTCTTGTGTTTGGTTGCATGCATAACCAAACATTATTCCCTGGTCACCTGCTCCTATTTTTAGATAAGGATCCTCATGAGATTTTCCTTCTTTTGCTTCAAGAGATTTGTCAACTCCCATAGCTATATCATCGGACTGCTTATCAATGGATGTAAGAACAGCGCAGGTTTCTCCGTCGAAACCATATTTTGCCCTTGTATAGCCTATATCAATAACTGTTTTCCTTATTATATCAGGTATGTCAACATAAACATCTGTTCTTACCTGACCGGCAACAACAGCCATACCGGTAGCCACAAGAGTCTCAACTGCTACCCTTGCATTTATTCTATTGTGTGGATTTTCTTTTTCAAGAATAGCATCAAGAATAGCATCTGAAATCTGATCGGCCATCTTATCAGGATGTCCTTCTGTAACGCTTTCGCTTGTAAACAAATATCCCTTCATAGTAGACCTCCTAAATATAAATAATCACTACTCAAATATTTTACATCATTTCAGGTTAAAAAACAGTAACAGTTTAATTTCTAACAAAATTGATCTTGTAAGTCTGTTTGTTTCCCCAGGTATCTTCTAAAGTAACTTCTCCGGTAAAGTTATTCTGATTGTTCATTGTAAACTGATTCCAGTTATTTACCTGAATAGGAGTAATACTTTCCGTTGAAAACATTTTCAATGCATAAAGCGTCATTGTTGATGAATTTCCAAACACGACCGATGGATTGTATGATTCGCTCTCAAGTATTTTTGAAAAATCAATCTGATAGACAAGCATATCCTTTATCTTCAAAGATATTCGCTTTGGCATAACAGGGGTATTTTTTCCTAAAACTTCTCTTACTTTTATCTCTATTTTGGGATACTGACCAGAAAATTTTATTGTCACATTGTTGGATGAATCTGGCTTATATTCTGCATTATCTGAAATTACCCCTAAAAGCTCTAGTGCTTTTGTACGTGTTTCAGCATAATCAAGATATTCAAGAGGATCACGTATAATATCGCCATTTTCATTAGCTTCTCTGACTTCAAAATGAAGATGGGGCGCTTCAGCAGCACCTGAACTTCCTGAAAGAGCTATTAGTTCATTTCTCTGAACTTGGATCTGATCTTTTGGAAATACTGCTTCAATTTTACCTTCTCCCTTAAACTCTTTTTTTATTAGTTCGGAATAGTATCTTATACGATCTCCAAAATCCTGAAGATGTGCGTATGCAGTAATCAGGTTAAGATCTTCGTGTTTTATGAAAACCGCATTACCGTATATAGGATCGTTCATCCATATCTTATAAACATATCCGGATGCTGCAGAATAAACACTTATTCCTTCCCTGTTAAATGTTGAAAAATCAATGCCTAGATGAAAATGAGGTTTATCTCCGGTATCTCTGAACTCACCAAAAGAAGCTGTAATATAAGAATTTCTTACGGGAGGTGTAAAAACCGACCCTATTAGTGTGATTCCGAATAAAAGCAACAAAATTAGTATATATGTTTTTTTCAAGACTTCTACACCTCCAAAGATTTGATTATTTTCTTATACTGAGATTCTTTACTGAGCATTTTAAAGAAAACTTTTTCTTCTATATTTTTCTTTTCACATATACCTATATTACCGATAAATTTTGAAAATTTCCACTCTTCACTGGAGAGAACTTCAACAGAATTGTTTTTTATTATGCCTTTTTCAACCAAATTG
>DJGH01000063.1:5639-7229 GCA_002431635.1 Petrotoga sp. UBA5851 | reverse complement strand
TCCTTGTTAATAGCTTAATGTCTTACCAATTTGTGTCTAACTTTTTGGGGTCAGTTCAATTTTGAGGCTATTTTTTAATTTCTTTTAAGCATATTATTTATTTCAGGAAGTATATCAAATATGGTAAATTTCTTTTCTCCTTTTACTGTTTTTACACGGTTAAGAATAAGTATAGAAACTATTCTCAGAGCTATCTCCAGGAAAAAGATAAGCTGTATTCCAAAGAAAAGATGATCAAAAATTATAAAAGACCTGTTTTGAAGCATATTTCCAAGATTTCCTCCTATAAAGGAAGCTACTATAGCACTGATGCCGCATATAAAAGCATTAAGTGAAAAATACATCTCTGAAGGTTCTTTTGCAGATTCCAGAAGAAGGTTAAAATATCCCAGATTGATTGCCGCCCATGCAAACGAAGTAATAAAAGCATCTAGGAGAGTCATCATTATATAGTTTTCTGGTGTCATAAAAAGAAAGATGAGAGGACCTGTAAGGGAAAAAATTATGCCTATTCTTATAGTATTTTTGTTTCCGAACTTATCAGAGAACTTTCCGTATAATATGTAAAGAAACATTGATAAAAGGGCACTTATAGTTGACGCAAATCCTAAAAAGGTATAATCTGCTTTAAGAATGGCAACCTGATAATATGAAAAAAAAGGTTTGCAGAATTCAATAGAAAAATTCCAGAACGAAGTGAACAAAAGATATTTTCTAAAATCTTTATCCTGAAATGGTGTAAAAGGATTATCAATTTTATCTTTTTTTATTAATGTGTCGGGTATGTTGTGTTTAGAAAGCAAAAAGACTGATGAAATAAAGAATATAAACATGAGTGTACTTACAATCAACAGACCAAGTTTAGTACTGTCGGTTTTCATAAGATACGAGTACACCATTGTAAAAACGACTGTAACGATACTTGTGATATAATTTCGCAGACCAAAATATGAACCTCGTACAGAATCAGGCACAATCTGTTTCATTGCAGATGTCCATACATTACCAGTAAAAGAACTGAAAATACTGAAAATCATCATTACAAAAAAAAGAATATAAGAGTTTGTAAAATCAAATAGTATTGAAATAGGTATAAGGAGTGTCGCTATCCTTGCAAAAAAAGCCGTTATAACAAGAAGTTCCTTTCTATTTCTGAATATGCGGTAAAGATATGGAATTATTATTTGGATCATCGAAGCGGCAAGGGGCATCGTAGTCATTATCGAAAGCTGTAAAGGTGTTGCATTAAAGTATATTGAAAGCGTGGTAAATATAAAACCCTGCGTTCCTATATAAGCAGCATTGTATGTTGCACCTTCTGCAATAGCATACTTCATTGTAGGACTCATATTCAGTTTCTTAAAAAAATTCATATTATCTCTCCCAGAAAAAATATCGTCTATAGTATTAAACTATTCAAATGTAAATTGATGATTAAGCCAAGAGAGACGTACTTTGCAGCAATATTATATGTAAAAAATTACAGTAAGGGCTCAAACCTCATATCAAACCAATAGTCTTGCATTGACTGTCTATAAAGACCATAGAGTGCATCCCTATGCGTTTTTTCCCATTTGGCAAGACTTAAAA
>DJGH01000063.1:0-5623 GCA_002431635.1 Petrotoga sp. UBA5851 | reverse complement strand
TGTGTATAAAAAGAAGCTTCTTCATAGAACTTCATAAAATCATCTTCGATGAGATATGCCATTCTTATTATGGCGATTTCGGAAGTATCATAGGATTGGATCCCTTGTGGAGTAGTATATGAAAACTCTGAGTTTTTTCTTGAATTAAAAAAGTTATCGTCAGCCGATAACTCGGCTATGGCTGTAGTATTCTCTGAGACAGTTCCTATCAGCTTATTTATAAATTCAACATGTTCATCTTCCATTTCTGAAAGCTCCAGAAAAAGTTTTTTTACTGATTCATTCCGTATATCAGATACTTTTTGAAGATAGAAGTTTCTTCCTTCCAGTTCCCTTGATAGAGCGTACTTTAAAACCCCTATAATTCCTTTTTCCATTTTATTCCCTCCCTGATCTGTATTAATAAATTATATCATTAATTAATAAAAATAAAAAAACGTCCACAAGGGACGTTAGAAAAAATACTAGGGGCTCTACTCAGTAGTGTCGTAAAGATTATACTATATCCGAACTAATTAAAAAAGTGATAAAAGTCATATTTCTAGTCATTTCCAGCTTTGCATATATTCTTTCTGCTCCTGGGAAAGAGAGTCTATTTTTACGCCCAAAGATGCTAGTTTTATTGAAGCAAGCTTAATATCAATGTCATAAGGTATTGGAGAAACATTTTTAGGCATAGTGGAGTGATTATTTAGAATATATCTGGCACCTTCAAGTTGTAATGCAAAAGATTGATCCATTATCTCTACCGGATGTCCGTCAGCATTAACAAGATTTACAAGTCTACCTTTTCCAAGAAGGAAAACCGAGTGTCCGTTTTTCAGAACACATTCTTCCACTCCCGGACGAACTTCTGTGATAGATTCCGATATCTTTTTCAAATCAGCAACCTTTACCTCAACATCAAAATGGCCTGCATTGGCAAGAAGAACGCCATCTTTCATTTTTAGAAAATGGTTTTCGGTTATAATATCAATATTACCTGTAGCTGTAATAAAGATGTCTCCAAGCAAACACGCTTCATCCATAGGCATTACTCTGAACCCGTCCATAAGTGCTTCTATTGCTTTTATCTGATCAACTTCTGTTACTATTACATTGCCTCCCAAGCCCTTTGCACGCATAGCAATACCCTTTCCGCACCATCCATAACCGCCTATAACTACGGTTTTGCCTACAATTGTAAGATTTGTGCTTCTCATTATTCCATCCCAGGTTGATTGACCGGTACCATATCTATTATCAAAAAGATACTTCATATATGAATCGTTTACCGCTATTACCGGAACAGGAAGTTTCCCACATTTCCGTAAAGAATTGTATCTTTTTACTCCGGTAGTTGTTTCTTCACAGATTCCCCATAAGTTTTTAAGATCTGAAGGATAGTTCTCAAAAAAACGTATTCCTAAATCTGCGCCATCATCTATTATAATATTCGGTTTTGCCGAAAGCACTCTATCAATATTTTTCCAATAGATCGTCTCATCAAGTGTTTTTTCTGCAAACACATTTATGCCGTACTCCTTCAAGGCCATTACAACATCCGGCTGTGTAGTAAGTGGATTGCTTCCGGTAATGAAAACATTGGCTCCAAGTTCTTTCATTACAATTGAAAGATAGGCCGTTTTGGCTTCAAGGTGTATTGCCATAGAGACATTTACATCTTTAAAAGGTTGACTGTCTTTGTATGAATCTCTCAAAAAGTTTACTATCCTCATGTGCTTTTCTACCCATTTGATCTTTTGTCTTCCAAGGATAACGTCCATCATGTACCTCCCAAAAAATAATTGTTTCTTTTTAATTCTGCCAATAGCTGAGACCAACCATTAAAGGGAATAGCCAAAAATCCAATGAAAGGCCGGAATTTCCCTTTTCATAGTCAGACATAACCGTAATGTGCGGATTAACTGAAATGGCAAGGCCTAAATCAGCAAGAGGTCTCCAAATAAAGCTTGAATCTGTATACGGAAAACCACTTAAATAATAATTTGCAGTAATATCAAGAGCCGGTGTCGGATACCAGTCATAGCCGAAGTAACTTACTTTAAAGTTTTTTAGTGGGAAAAGAACCTCTCCTGAAACACCCAGACCCAGATAAAATGAGCTATATCCTCCCAATGCCCAGAAACCTGCGTCAAAACTTGGTCCTGCTACTACTATAGGAGAAGTATGATCCATAATATTTATGTTAAGATCGGTACCCATTCTATAGTATCCGGATACTCCTGTATAAATTACCCCGATAGGCCATATCAGAACAGTCCCACCATAGTTGGTCTTATCAAAGCTAATATCTTTTGCCAATACTGAAGATGCAAAAATCAGTAAAACTGATAACATAACAAAGAACTTTTTCATCCATGAACACCTCCCATTATGTATAGAATAATTTTACCACATAACAAGAGTATATAGCAATTTGAGCAAATTATACAATACTTGAACGACTTATATTATATCATACGATATAATATAAAACCTGCCCAGATGTATAAGTATAGAAGTAAAAATAAAGTTATGATATAATTTGTAAAGAGAGGTGAAAAAATGGAGCAGGCGCAGGAGTACCTTCGTGAAATACAAAGTATATTTAAACGTGAATTGACTGCTGATGAAGCGGCTAAAATAATTACTGCCTATAATCTTGCTCAGAGTTCCCATCAGGGGCAGATGAGAGCCTCCGGAGAACCTTTTTTTGAGCATCCTAAAGAAGTAGGTCGTATTTTGGCAAAGTTTAATATGGATGTTGATACCATTGCTTCAGGGCTCTTACACGATGTATGTGAGGATTGCGGAGTTCCTATTGATGTAATAAGAGAAAAATTTGGAAATGATGTTGCTCGTATAGTTGATGGGGTAACAAAAATCAGTAATCTTAAGCTTAATGAAAAGCTTTCCAAGGCTGATACTAAATCTATAGAAAAGATAGAGACCCTAAGGAAGATGCTTTTAGCTATGTCAACTGATCTTAGAGTTATAATTGTCAAGCTTTCGGACAGGCTTCATAATATGCGTACCCTTGCATATACATCTCATGCTCAGCAGACAAGTAAAGCGCAGGAAACTCTTAAGATTTATGCTCCAATTGCGCATCGTTTAGGAATTCATACCATAAAAGCTGAACTTGAGGATTTATCTTTTTTCTATCTATATCCGGACTCATATAACGAGTTAAAGGTGCGTGTTGATAATAAGCTTTCTGACAGACAGAAGAGTATTGAAGAGTATTCAAACTTATTAAATGCTGAGCTTACCAAGCATAATATTACCGCAAAGGTTTATGGACGTTCTAAACATATTTACAGTATCTGGGATAAGATGGTTCGTAAAGGAAAAAGCTTTGATGAAATTTATGACTTCATAGCCTTGAGAATTATTACTGAAAATCAGAACCAGTGTTATGCATCGTTGGGAATTGTACACTCTCTGTGGCCGCCGATACCTGGCAGAATTAAAGATTATATTGCGACGCCTAAGCTCAATGGATATAAGTCGCTCCATACTACAGTGATTACAAACAAAGGTGAACCTCTTGAAATACAGATACGAGATTGGCAGATGCATCAGGAGGCGGAATACGGTCTTGCTGCGCATTGGGCATATAAGATGGGGGTAGGACATGAAAAAATTAAGTTCCTTCAAAACCTTATGGAGCTGCATAAGGATATTGCCCAATCTGCTTTTGACCTTAATGAAATTGAATCTGAGCTTGATACTGCCGAGACCTTCGTCTTTACTCCCCATGGCGAGATCATACATTTGCCAAAAGATGCTACTCCTATAGATTTTGCTTATGCAATACATACCGATGTCGGCAATCATTTTGCCGGATCAAAAATTAACGGTAAGATTGTTCCTATTTCTCATAAGCTTCAAAATGGTGATGTCGTCGAGATAATAATCAATAGAAACTTTCAGGGACCAAGCATGGACTGGCTTAAGTATGCTAGGTCTGCAAGAACAAAGAGTAAAATCAAGAAGTATTACAGACAGAAAAATGAACAGCTTTTAATAGAGCAGGGAAAGGATAAGTTTAGGGAAATAGCTAAAAAACTTGGGTTTTCAATAGAAGATGTACTCTTAAAGCTTAAGGAGAGCGCTTTTTATCTTAAGTTTAACATTAAAAACGATGAGGATCTATATGCCAAGCTTTCGTTGGATGATGTCAACTATGTCACTATAAAGAATTATGTGATAGGTACAGAAGATAAAAAACAGTCTTCTATAAAAAGTAAAAGTTCTTCTTCCAAACCAACAGTATTAATTCAGGGAATGGATGGGGTAGAAAGTTATTATGCCAAGTGTTGTATGCCAGTGCCAGGTGATGAGATTATAGGTGTTCTGAGCAGGCGTGGGATAGGAATACACAGAAAAAACTGTAAGATAATAAGAGATGTATCGGATGAAAAAGTTGTAAAGGTTTCATGGAACTCCTACGATAGCTATATTTTTACAGCAACATTGAATATTGAGATGAAAAGCAAGGAAGTTATGAATTCCATAAGAAGTGTTATAACCGCTGAAAGAGCTTCGATAGAGATGTACGAGATGGAAAGGCAGCTTAATAGTCTTATGACTAAGATGAGAGTAAAAGTAAATAATGTAGAACATCTGACTAGAGTCATACAAAAGATTTCAGAGGTAAACGGAGTGAGCGGAGTAAGACGTTCATAAGGAGTGATATATTTTGAGGTGTGTAGTACAAAGAGTTAGTCATGCACAGGTTGATGTGGATAATATAACAAAGGGTTCAATAGATAAGGGTTTAATGATTCTGGCAGCTTTCAGGGATGCTGATAAAAAGGAGGACTTTGAATGGATGGCGGATAAGCTTCTCAATCTGAGAATATTTGAAGATGATCAAGAGAAGATGAACTTATCTGTTACTGATATTTCGGGTGAACTTCTTGTGATATCACAGTTTACATTATACGGTGACTGCAGAAAAGGGCGTAGACCCTCTTTTTCTGAAAGTGCAGTACCGGAAAAGGCCAAAAAAGATTATGAGGAATTTCTGAAAATTTTAACTTCCAAAACCAATCTCAAGGTTGCTACAGGGGTTTTTCAGGCTGTAATGAAGGTAAGTCTTGTAAATGAGGGTCCGGTCACATTTATCTTGGATTCTTCAAAGGTTATATAATATGAATCCGTAAAACGGATTAAAAGGAGGTTTTTCTTATGCAGGAGACAGAAGTCACAGTATTTATATATTCGCAGGAGCCTTTTGAGGCGCATATCTCTGCAGAAGCTTTGGAGAATGGGATAAATCAAACCAATGTTTTCAAAATTTTCAATGGTCAGGAAAAACCACAAAAAGGTATAGTTGTTAAGTTTAAATTTCAGGATGGAAGTAAAAAGTTCGTCAGAGCATAAAATTATATTATTGTAAAAACCGGCTAAGTAACTTAGCCGGTTTCTTATTTGCATAGGAATTTTTTCTACCATAGGCAAAAGAAAGATTTTGAATTGTAAGGTTTCCAAACTGAGTTAATAAAGACTACGGCGATATAATCCGATCAGTTGATTCCAGTTCGTTAAGCAAATCTTTTATTGAAAAAGGTTCAAGATAGTTTTTTTGTTCTGTTTAATCTAAAAGTTACTTAGTGGCTAAAGGAACAAGTAA
>DJGH01000047.1:211-3262 GCA_002431635.1 Petrotoga sp. UBA5851 | reverse complement strand
ATGCAGATAATAATAAAAGAGTATGAAAAAGGTTTTTCTGGATATATAAAAAATATTGACAGAGAGACTTTTAAAGAATGTACCAAATCCGATCAGCAGATTGACGATACAGCCTTAAATCACGGAAATAAAGTATTTATAGCCTTCTATGGAGAAAAGGCAGTAGGGTTCATCTCGCTTTTGAAAGCAGAAACACTTAACTATTCTGGATATTGGATAGACCTTATAGCAGTTTTACCTCAATTCCGAGGACATTCAATAGCGGGAATGCTTATAAAAAAAGCATATGATTACGTAGAAAACAAAAATTGTGAAATACTGACTGCACTCATACGGGTAAATAACATTTCTTCACGAAAAGCATTTGAAAAAGAGAGTTTTGCTCCTTCGGAAAATGATTTTAAAATATACAGCAAAGACATCAGTCGGGGAGGTAAAAATGCAATATAGACAAATGGGAAAAACAAATGAAAAAGTATCAGTTTTGGGTTTTGGTTGCATGAGATTTCAGGTCAAAGACGGAAAAAATGACCAGATAGATGAAGAAAAAGCCATATCTCAGTTGCGTATGGCTATTGATAACGGTGTAAACTATATTGATACGGCGTATCCTTATCATGGGGGCAACAGCGAAACCGTAGTAGGAAAGGCGCTTGAAAATGGCTACAGAGAAAAAGTAAAACTAGCAACCAAACTTCCTTCCTGGTTGATAAAATCGCGAGAGGATATGGACAAGTACCTTGATGAACAATTAGCAAAACTACAGACCCAGTATATTGACTTTTACCTTATTCATGCCTTAAGAAAAGAATTTTGGGAAAACCTTAAAAAGAACTATATCTTTGATTTTATTGAAAAAGCACTTAAGAGCGGAAAAATAAAGCATATAGGATTTTCTTTCCATGATGAATATGATGTTTTTAAAGAAATAACTGATTCATACGACTGGGATTTCTGTCAGATACAGTTCAATTTTATGGATACAGAGTACCAGGCGGGACTTAAAGGACTCAGATATGCTGCTGAAAAAGGCATGGGAGTAGTGATAATGGAACCTCTGCGCGGTGGAAGCTTAGTTAATAAAGTTCCTCCTCAGGCATTAGAAATATATAAAAATTCCGGATACTCCAGAACCCCTGCTGAATGGGCACTCCGTTATATATGGGACTATAAAGAAGTCAGCGTTATATTAAGCGGCATGAATGAGGAATCTCACATAATCCAAAACATAAATACAGCATCACAGGCTCTTGCGGGCAGCCTTACTGAAAAAGAAAAAAACGTTATTGAAGAAGTAAAAAAAGTATACCTTAGCAAAATAAAAGTAAACTGTACTAAGTGCCAATACTGTATGCCGTGTCCGTTTGGCGTGGATATTCCAGGAAACTTTGCTATGTACAACGAATACGGAATATATGACAACTATGAAGATGCGAAATACACATATAATGAGATGTCTAGGCTTAAGAAAAGCTCTGCCTTATGTAAAGAATGTGGAAGGTGTGAACCGTTATGTCCGCAATCGATATCTATTCCTCAAAAGCTCAAAGAAATAACAAAACTTTTCATAGGACAATGAAAATAATATGATACTTATAACAGGAGCAAATGGGCAGTTAGGAAAAGAATTTCAGAAGTTTCTTTCAGAAAAAAACAGAGAAGTACTTGCCTTGGACATACAGGAACTTGATATAACAGATTTAGAAAAAACAAGGAAAATCCTTAAAAACATTCAAGCAGAATACATAATAAACTGTGCTGCATATAATGACGTGGATAAAGCCCAAGAAGAATGGAAAAAGGCATTTTCGGTAAATGCAATAGGAGTACGTAACTTAGCTATTGTTGCAGCAGAAACAGGCGCAGAACTAGTTCATTTTTCATCAGACTATGTATTTTCTGGCAACAGAAACGTACCCTATACTATATATGACCGACCAAATCCCATAAACAAATATGGCGAAAGCAAAGTTCTTGGAGAAAGATTCTTAAAAGAACTCAATAATAAATACTACCTAGTAAGAACAAGCTGGCTTTTTGGTGACGGAGAAAAAAATTTTCTCCGAAAAGTACTTTTATGGGCATCATCCAGACAAAAAATAAGAGTAGTGGACGATGAAGTTAGTTCTCCAACGTGTACTTCTGACCTTGCAAAAGCAGTCTGGGATATAATTAAGATAAAGGCTTATGGTACGTACCACATAACAAACTCATCATGTTCAAGATACGAATGGGCAGAGCTTATACTTAAAGAGATCAATTGGCAGGGAGTATTGGAAAGATCAAAAAGACAAGAATTTAATCTTCCCGCCAAAAGACCTGACTATACAGTACTTGATAACTTTGGATTCAAAGAAACAACAGGATATGAAATGCCGTCATGGCAGGAAGCAACCATAAGATTTATCACTACACTAAAAACTAAAGGACAGATCTGATAAGAACACTAAGTGCATGAGAATTCATAATTGAGGATAAAAAATATTTTGTTTCAGCAGATATAAAAGGAAATTCATTAAAAACTTTCATCAGAATGAGTGAGAAAAAGGAGGTCGTCAAATATGGTAATTGACCTTGAAAAGTTAGATGAATCTGAAAAAATAGTTTATGGTTTTTATTTTAATATTTCTGATGATCCAAATGATGATATTGAGATGAATATAATAGAAGGATACAGGGAAGAAGCAGTTGAAGAAATCGAAAAAGTGAAAAATACTGGTGATATTAAAAAAGCACAACATTTAATGGATATTTTGAAGAAATCTGATGATTTTTTTAACGAGCAGAAAGAATCTATAAAAAATGTATTCAAAGACGATAAAGGCGTCATGGAAAGTATTGAAAACATAGAAAAAGAAATAAAGAAAATGAACTACAGAATAAGTTGATATAATAAAAAAAGAGAGCTTAAAGGCTCTCTTTTTTTATTCCTAATCCAAGGTTCTACTTGAAGATACAGGTTGTTTCAAAAACCTTATAGGTATGCTAGGAAGCTGTTTTTGGAGATGTTGAAGAGTTTCTTGACGACATTGTTTCAAAACCTTATAGGTA
>DJGH01000047.1:0-144 GCA_002431635.1 Petrotoga sp. UBA5851 | reverse complement strand
CTTATAGGTATGCTAGGAAGTTTGAAGCTGTGGCTTGTCAGAAAGCTAAGGTAGTGGAGTTTCAAAACCTTATAGGTATGCTAGGAAGACAAGACAGGCAGAGTTGAATTTACAGCTGATGGTTTGTTTCAAAACCTTATAGGT
>DJGH01000018.1 GCA_002431635.1 Petrotoga sp. UBA5851 | reverse complement strand
ACAGATATATATTGTTTTTGGAGGAATTAACAAATATCTTATCATCTTTAAAAAGCTTAACATCAGAACCGTAAATCACATCCTTAAGTGAGAATATAAGTTCTTTTGAGTTACGGATTATTCTGACCTGGTCTTCATAGTTGTTCATACTGCCGCCAAGACTGATATAGATATCTTTTAACGTCAGTTTGTCATTATAATTTATAGATTTGACGTCAGAGTTGTAAAATAAGTAAACATTATTTTTGGAAGAAGTAATAAATACCGTATCACCTTTTTCCAGATCAAAATCTTTTTCATAGACTACAGACTTTAAAGATAGTTTTATTATCTCCTCGTTTCTTACTACTTTTATCTCATCCTCAAGCGTATTCTGATTCCCAAGCCCTTGAACCAAATCCCTTACGCTTAGAAGTTCAGTATAGTTTATGGATTTCAGATCCGAATCATGGAAAAGGTATATATTATTTCGTGCTTTTTTAATAATAACGGTATCCCTTTTTTCTAAAAGAAAATCCTTATTATTCATAACTTCTTTCAAAGATACATTAATGGTTTTATTATCTCTCAAAACCTGAACAGTATCTTCTATGGTATTCATGTTTAAATCCTGCTTTGATATCATTTCTTTTATGCTGAGCCCCTCATAAAACGTCATGGTCTTAACCGAGTAATCGTAGTACAGATACACATAGTTCTGCGATTTTTTTACTATTATGGTATCGCCTTTTTCAAGAACAAGATCTTTCCCAGCTGATATATCTTTAATCGAAAAAGAAAGCAGATCGCTGTTTCTGAGTATCTTTATATCATCCTCAATAACAGACATAGATATATTCATTGAAGATACTATATGTTTTAAGGTTATCCCGTCATAGTAATCAAAAAGCCTTGTTTCAAACTCTGAAAGCAGAGCAATGCTGTTGGAATAATAGTAAGGGAAAAAGACAAAATCCCCCTCATTAACTTCCGGGTCATCTTTAAGAAGGTTTCCGAAGTACTTGGATATGTCTACAGTAAGCTCTTTTCCGTCTTTATGACGTATAACTGCCGTGGAAGACTTTCCTCTGTCATTTATTCCGCCTATCATAGCTATTAGTTCAGATAGTTTTACCGATTCTTTCCTTATCTCCACTGCTCCCTGCTTGGCAACATTACCAAGCACATATACTTTGAACGGAGAAAAGTTAAGTACTCCCACCACCACCTTGGCCATGGTTATGCGCTGCTTTATCTTTTCTGTTATAAGTTTTTCTGCTTGTTCAATACTCATGCCCTGCACATAGAGCCTTCCTATGGTCGGAATAGTAATCTCTCCGTTAGGTCCTACGGTAACGGTAGACGAGTAGTCCGGATAACCTTCAACCCATATTCCAAGTGTATCGGCTATCCTCAGGTCATATCCGAATAAAAAACAACTCATGAGCAGTATTATAAACATAAGCGGCTTAAACTTCATCGTAGTCCTCCCTTTCTATTTTTTAAACTCTATTGTAAACTTCCATGAATAAGCTGTCGGAAGATACTTTTTCCCTGTGTTTTTATCTACAGCTATCACCTTCCAGTAATAAGTCTTACCCTCAGAAAGATTTATCTGATGAGATGTAGATCTTGAATAAACGGTTTTTACAGGAATAACTAGGTTTGAAGAAGCATCAGAGTAATAAAACTCATATTGCAAGTTTGTAGATATTGTAGTAGGAAAGGTCCAGTTAAAGTTAAGAGTATATAAATCATCTTGCTTGTATAAGTCGGGATCCATACGCCTGACTTCCCCATTGTATGGAGAGATAGCCTGCGGAACAGGACTCGAATCCCCTCTTATAATACAGCCGTATAAACCAAATAACATCAAAAAACAAATACCCCAAAAACAAAATTTTTTCATGCTTTCCTCTCCCGTTTCTTTTTCATATACTTTCAAGTTAAATGAAAATCAATAACACATATACTTTTCCCCTTCAGGGGAGTACGGCTTTAGCCGGGAGGGATGTGCCCTGCGCTTTTATTCTCCCTTTTTCCTCTTTATATGTAAAACTAACTTCACAACAAGTATAACACATACTGCTAATACTGTTCCGGCAACTGCACCGGATATATCTATCATGACATCTGTAAGAGCCGCTCCGCGTTCAAAAAACTCCTGATTATACTCATCAAAGCAAGCTATAAAAGCAGGAAAGGTTACACCCGTTATAACCGCCATAAGATACTTTTTACTGTAAACCAAAGAAAATATAAACGATATTATCCCCAGTACAAAGTATATACCAAAATGGGCGCTTTTTCTTAACAGCGCCATAGAAGATACTTTATCCGTTCCAAACCACAACTTTTTCAAAAACAGCTCAAAATCCAAAAAGAACTTGTTATTTGTAAAATCCAGAACAGTATCAATTTTTTTTAGGAAACTATATACTCCGCCAGATTGATTATACGATTCAACAGGTCCTCTGGAACCCAAAAAAAGTATAATTCCCGTCCAAAACAGCAAAATTACTATAATTACAGCTAAAAATTTGTTTTTCTTCAATAAACATCACCATATATAATTTTTCAACCTTTTCCTATAACAATAATATTATAAATAAAATGGAAATGTCATAAAAAGTATATTCATAAAACACCAAAAATGAAA
>DJGH01000064.1:27238-27422 GCA_002431635.1 Petrotoga sp. UBA5851 | reverse complement strand
GTTTTGAAAATCAGGTATAAGGTAAATAAAAGAAAAATTATTGTTTGTTATTACTTCCTTTTCAAAGGTTTTATAGTCGAATTGTTTATTTTTCAAAGGAACTTCAAAGTATTCATATCCATGGAGCTTCAAAAGAGATAGAAAATTTGCATAGGTAGGCGATTCAAAGGCTATACGCTGCTGC
>DJGH01000064.1:205-27191 GCA_002431635.1 Petrotoga sp. UBA5851 | reverse complement strand
TGCTGCGGTTTTTTAAACATCCTCATTATAAGATCGAGAGAATTTTGTGTTCCATTTGTTATGAGTATATCCTGTGCATCTACTTTTATTCCAATGGTTTTCAGCCTCTGTGATAAATAAAGTCTAAGAGGCTGATATCCCTGTTTGTCTGCATAGGTGAAAAGTTTTTCTCCATACCTTTCAAGAACTTTCCGATAACATTTTTTCATCTCTTTAACAGGATAAGTTCTTTCATCCGGAAAAAGCGACATCATATCTATGCAGGAGCTGTTGTAGTAAAGAGATTTTTCTTTTTTTAAAAAATCTATCCTTGAAGAATTAAGTTTTTCATCCGACAGTATCTCATCATTCATTGAGAATGAAGGATTGGTATTGATATCTCTGACATATGAGTATGCGCTCTGCCTGGTATCTATATATCCGCATGACCAAAGTTCTTCATATGCGGCTACCACAGATGTTCTGCTAACTCTTAGAGTTTGTGCGAGGGTACGAGATGACGGCAATCTGAAACCTGCCGCCAGACTTCCGTCATCTATCATACCTGAAATTTTTAAGACTATCTGTTTGTATAAAGGTGTTTTTGAACTTTTATCAATGTCAAAAAAAATATTTATCCCTCCTATTTTTTCCGCAGGATGTAAAAGCTTACAGGCGAAACAAAGCCCAGTTCCTTATAGATAGGTTCTCCCAAAAGAGTCGCATTTAATACGCAGTATCTGTAACCCAGATCTCTAATCCTGTTCATGCACAAGGATGTTATATACTTGCCGTATCCACGTTTTCTGAAATCTTTGTCTATACAGATCATATAAATTCCACCGCTCTTGGAGGAATCAAGAAATATTCCGCCGGTTCCTATATAGTTGTTTTTTTCTGAAAGAAGATATAACTCTATATTCTTGTTTTTAAACAGATTCATAAAAATGCTTTCGCTTATTTCCCCGGGGTTTCTTTCAAAAAGCCCTTTTGAGACAATTTCTTTGAATATTTCAAGTTTGTATTCTGTAATCACTTTTTCCGCTGAAAGATCTGCATATGGTGAAAAAATGAAATCCTGACAGTCTTTGATCATTCCTGCTGACTCATATAAAAAAGTATATCCTTTTTTAATAACAAAATCGCGAATTTGATTTCCGGTACTGCAGTTTTCAAGGAACCATGAGATGTTTTTTCCTTTGAAATAATCATCTGAGAAAAAAAGTTCAAGTTCTTCTTCATCGTATACTTCTTTGTTTTTTATCCATACCCTTGTCGGCCAACGTTCTCCGGCATAGGAATAGTCAAGCATTTTATAGTCATTCCTGCTTCTTTCTTTAATACCGATCCTGTAAAAAGAAAAAAGATTCTGTTTAATAAGTTCTATCATATTTATCACCTCTTCAGATATTTTATGACTGAGAAGGTATTAAAAAAATATCCAGATTATATATAATAAATTAATACCACATTTTATATAAAAAAATCTGCCGCCGGTATGGCAGCAGAGTGTATTTAATTCAGAAGCCATGGTTTTATAAGATGAAGAATCAACAGTCCCCATAATGTAATAGCTAAGAGTCTGTGGGGAAGGATCCATATCTTTTTAAAAGTTTTTGAAAGCTTTGAAAGTGCAAATATGCCAAAAAGGAAGAGTATGTTTATCCAGACAAGCAACCCGGTGTGAATATATAAGCTACCGCCAAGCATCATTAGTCCGTGTACCAGTCCAAGGATTATAACGGCAGCTCCGCTGAATATGTGCACTTTTTTTAGAACTGCCATCATCTTTTTATAGGTTATCCAAAAACCGTTGTTTTTTTTAGATACGATCTTTTTATAAATCAGCCTGGTTAAGTAGAGCATAGTATTTATGATCACAAGAGATACATTTAGCCATCCTAAAAATTCGGCAGTCTGCGACATATGTTCCCCCTTATAATCTGAATTTTTTCTCGAACTCACTAAGCTTAAGCACAGTGCCGTTTATTCTTTCGGAAATATTGGCGACTTCTTTTATTATATCCGACTGGGTATCGATCTCCTGATTTATGGAGTCTATCTCCGCAACTATATTAGCTACTGCTGTGTTTATAGTGTTCATAGCATTTCCGACCTGTTCTATGTTTTCTCCCTGGTTTTGTGCACTTGATGTTGTGTTATCTATCATGGAAGATATCATTGAGATTGATTCAAGCACTTCTTCAAGGCTTTTTCCTATATTTTTAATGCTTGATACTATTCCAATTACATTGTTTGTTACTCCTTCACTTTCTTTTGCGACCTCCATGGAGTCGTTGACCAGGTATTCGATATTATCCTCAATCTTTGCCGCTGCGACTTTGCTTTCTTCCGCGAGCTTACGTACTTCTTCGGCAACCACTGCAAAACCTCTCCCGGCATCTCCTGCTCTCGCCGCTTCAATAGCAGCGTTAAGTGCAAGAAGGTTAGTCTGCTCTGCAATACTGTGGATAGACTGGGTGATGTCTTTTATCGACTCTGTTTTTCCGGAAAGTTCCTGAATGTTTTGGTTGTTTGATGACATAAGGTTTTTAATCTTATCTGCATTTTCAAGCATAACGGTTATTTCATTCTTGCTTGCACCTATTTTATTGACAATCTCATCTGTTTTAGAGTTGAGCTCCAATGCCGAGGTGCTTATAAGCTTTGCACCAGATGAAACATCTTCTATGCTTGCAGTGGTTTCTTCAACGGAGGCTGCGACATTCTCGGTATTTTTCTGAATCATATTCAGGGACTCTTTAAGTTTTTGCGAAAGCTCTATGTTTGCCTGCGATTTATCCCTGAGGATAACCGATGAGCTGTCAAGTTCGGCCGTTTCTGTACGTATCTTCAGTACTATGTCTTTTATAGATCCGCTTATCTGGTTGAAAAGCTTTCCCATCATACCAAACTCGTCTTTTCTCTTTATCATTACAAGCTTTGATATATCACCCCGTGCAATGTTTTCAACAGAGGTCTTTATCTTTGCCACCGGTTTTATGAGATAACTGGAGAACAAGGTGATGAGAATAACAACGACAACTCCCACCACTACAATTATTAAGGCGTTTATAAGATCTATCCTTCTGAGACTTTCAAAGGCAATTTCCTTTGGAATTTCCACAGCCAGCATAAGTGAACCGGAGCTTAGTGCAAGATTTTTATATGCTGTCAGTACATTTTGGCTATCATATGATTTATACTCTGCAGTTCCCTCAGTCTGAAGATAATTTTTCCGCAGACCTGCGAAATTTATCTCCGCAGAAGTTTGTATGCTGTTAAGGACGGTATTGGTTTCATCGGATATAAACAGCCTCAGAGAGCTGTTTTTGTCTGTTTCTCGTTTTACGATGTCCGCAATATCTTTTATTTCCTTACTTATAACAAGATATCCTTCTATAGTGTATTTTTTTACAGGTATTCCATAAAAGGCCATATACTTGTTTTTAGGCTCGTAGTAGGAAAAGTTGCCGAGCACTGGAAAGGTATTTTCAACATTCTGGGAGTTTAGTTGGATTAATAGCTTTCCTATAGGATTGTTTGAAGAGGAGATATTCTGGGCAAAATCCTTTTCCTTGCATACAGAATAGATGACATTTCCGTTTTTGTCTATAAGATAAAGGTCTTCGAGCTTTTCCGTAGCAGTGAAGTTCAGAAGAACCTTATGGTAGTTGCTGTGAAAAAGGTCATAATCACTCATTGAGTAGTAGTCATCACCGTACTGTTCCTCCAGAAGCTGCTGTGTTTCTACGGAGGGTCGTTCCAAAATCTTTTTGTCGTTTTCAGAATTCATATCCATATATACTTTTTTTACATACTCTGACATCTTTGCATTCTTTGAAAACAAGTCTGAGTAATTTTTTGCAAGCATGGGAAGAAAATCTATCTTAGATATAGTTTCGGCAGATTTCTGAAAACCGGCATAGTAGGCCGACAGATCATCGTAAAGCTTATCTGAAATAAGCTGAACTTTAGACAAAGTAAGTGTTTTAAGTGCTTTTTGGGTTTCGCTCGAAGAGATCTTCCAAAAAACAAGCATCGGAAGTATGGCGAAAACAAGAACTATTAGAATGAGTTTTGCGGAAAACTTCATGGTATTCCCCCTTATTAAAATAATAAAAGTTTTTCTTATATAAAATTATACCATAAATGCCTGCGAATATTAAATTACTGAAAATTTTAGAAGAACAAAGGTAAACAATATCATAAGTCACTAAATATAAAGAGTATGGAGAATATTAATTGACTGTAAAAATATCTTAAGATAAAAAATATGATGTATAATTTTTATGCTCAAAAAGACGAATGAGGTGTTCAAATTGGATGGGATCTTGGAGCTTGTGGAAAAAATCAAAGAAGATATAGTGCAGACTGTCGGACAGGAAAGACTTTATGTTTCCTTTTCCGGTGGGCTTGACAGTACGGTGGTTGCACTTTTAGCTAAAGATGCCCTAGGAAGCGACAGGGTAACCTTGCTTAATGTATGCTTCGGCCCGTACTCTTTTTCAAAAGGGATTCAAGCGGTGTTGAGTCTTTCGGCTCAAATGGGTCTGAGACTTTTTTTCATTCCCGGGGAGGATGAACAGACTGCCCTGATGTATCATGGACCCAACTGCAACAGCTGTACCAAAAACATAAAGATGGGTCAGGTCAGGAAGTTTGTGTATAAAGGCATAATCGCATCAGGGGCAAACCTTTCGGACAGCTGGGGTAAAACCGGAATAAAGTTTATGGATGGTTTTTATTCTCCGCTTATAGGCTTGGAAAAAGTTGAAATAAGAAAAATTCTTGAATATTACGGAGTAACCATTCCCAAAATAGGCGAGAACTACAACCGCGAGGGATGCAAGCTGAAGCATCTTCTTAAGATGAATGTGTCAAAAGATTTTCATGCAAGAGCGGTCTGTTTTTCCAACGAAGTTATTCATGACATACTTGATCAGTTTGAGTATGAAAGAAGTATTGCTAACGTAAAGATAATAGGGCCACTTTCAAAGAATATAGCTCTGGTAAATATAAAACCTTTTCCAGACAAAGCCATACAGGATGAAATTTTTTCTGTTTTGTCAGCAGAGAGTAGCATAAACGAAGTGTGGTTTGCCGATAAGCCTATAGAGCTTGAAATTCTTGCCAATCCAGGGATATATAATAATATGGATTCAAAGTACTGGGTTTTGAACGGCAGGCTTGCGCCGGAGTTTTCTTGTCCGGTTACGGCTGTATGGAAAAAAAGCAGGAACAATAAACTGCATACATTTGCAGTTACAGGATTCAGATACATATAAGTAAAACAAAATAAATCAAAAATTTATGATATAATATATTTTGTAACCTGGTTATCAGGATTAATATATTATTTTTAATATTATGGTGGAGCATGAGACTAAAATACTTTATCTTAGGGTATATTTTTCTGTCTGCAACGTTTTTGTGGGCTTTTGAAAAAATAAATGTTGCCGTTACCCCGGCATATGTTCCGTATGTTCTTGAAATCGAGCAGGGTAAACTTTCCGGGCTGTCAATTGACCTTTGGAACGAATGGGAAAAGCAGACCGGTATAGAGGTTGAGTTTGTTCCAGTCACCCTTAAAGAGGGTCTTGCAATGCTTAAAAACAATGAAATTGATGTTATGGACGGCATCTTCTATAATCTTGAAAGAGATGCGTATATAGATTTCTCCAAACCGTACGATAACGTTGATGCCGCAATATTCTTCAGCAACATGATAACTTCTCTTAACTCTGCATCCTCCCTAAAAGGCTTTACAGTAGGAGCCGTCGGATCAGATTTTGCCGTTAACTATCTTAAAACTAATGGTATAGAAACATTGATAGAATACTCTACCAACGAAGCTCTTGTGGAGGCAGCAATTTCCGGTGAAATAAAGGTTTTTGTTGCCGATAAGCCGGCAGTGCTTTACTATCTAAACAAGTATGAAGTTCTTGATCTGTTTAAAATATCAGAACCGCTTTATACGGAAAAAGTGAGAAGGGGTGTGCCTCAGGGGCGGCAAGACATACTTCAGGCTGTGGAAGAGGGTTTTGCGAAGATACCTTCAGAAAAGGTTCAGGATATCCTGAAAAAGTGGAAAGGTCAGACAGATCCTTCAAATATAATGAGACAGATCCTTTATATAGGAATGGTTGCTTGCGGTATAATATTTGCAGTATTTTTGCTCTGGTCTTACTTTCTTAAAAGACTTGTAGACATAAAAACCAAAGAGCTGAACGAAAAAAACCGTGAACTTACATATGCCAATAACGAATTAGTGGCTATAAATAAAGAGCTTGAACATTCTTTCGAGCAGATCGAAGAGCTTTCGGAAAAGTTTGAGGATCTTATAAACATGGCATCGGTAGCGTTCTTTGATACTATCAATAAAGATGAAACTTTTTTTAAAAGACTTTTGGAAACAGCTATGCGTATAATTCCCGAGTCCGATTATGGGAGCATCTCTCTCGTAGACGGTGATCAATGGACTTTTGTTGCCGCTGTCGGACATGATCTGGAAAAGCTTAGGCTTATACCGTTAAAAAAATCATATCTGGTCTTTTTCTGTGAACCGGTTATTGTTGAAAAGCTGAGAGATCAGAATAGAGAGCTTCCAGACGGTATATACCAAAAAATAGAGGAAGCTTCTATGCCTGTTAGGTACTCGCTTATAGCACCTCTTGTGGTTAACGGGGAGTATCTTGGAAATATAGATCTTGATATTGATGAAAATTCTGAAAAAGCATTTTCAAAAGATTCCATAAAGATTCTAAAAGCCTTTTCCAATATTGCCAACGCATTTCTTACTTTCAAAAGATACTCTGATGTAAGAAGCTCCTTCCAGAAGGAAGTTATAACTTCCATGGTAAATATTCTGGAGGTTCATGACGAGTATACTAAAGGTCATTCCAGCAATGTTGCCGAGATATCTCTAAACATAGCTAAAAAGATGATGATGAGTCAGGAAGATATGGAAAAGATCTTCTGGGCGGGACTTCTGCATGACATAGGAAAGATACTCATTCCAACTGATATACTTAACAAACCCGCCAAGCTTACATATCAGGAGTATGAAGAGGTTAAAAAGCATCCTGCATACGGGTATGATATCCTCTCAAAATCAAAAAACCTCAGAGAGATAGCCGATATTGTCCTTTACCACCACGAAAGATACGATGGGAATGGATATCCCAATAAAATCAAAGGTGTTGATATTCCGCTGCTTTCAAGAATAATATGTGTTGCTGATTCAATTGACGCGATGTATTCCAAAAGATCTTACAGAAAGCCGCTTACTTGGGAACAGATAAACCAAGAGCTTAAGGACAACACCGCAAGACAGTTTGATCCGGATATTATAGAAGTGGTACTTAAAATGAGCAAGGAAGAAATTTTCAGGTAGGACTGCAGAGCAGTCATCTTGAAAGTGTGAAATACAAAGAACGGAGGCTGATATGAAAAAAAGTTTTTATGCAAGTGCAGTTATAAATGGTCTGTGTGGCGGAGCGGTTCAATTGAAAGATGATGCATTTTATTTCATGTGTCAGAAGCTTACAGTACCTGAAGAGTATAAACAGTTAAGGCTTGTTTACAGTGATATCAGTTCTATGAACTTTAAAAGGGTCTTGTGGATACTTCCTATGACTACAATAGAATTAAAAAGCGGTAAGACTTACAGATTTTTTATTTTTAATCAAAAAGGATTTATTAAGTCTATGAATGAAATATCTAAAAAGTAAATGTTAATAAAACGATCCGGATATTTTTTAGAGAATTTCAGCAGAAGAGGGGGGAGAAAAGGATGGATTTTTTTTCAGAGGCTTTGGCTGTTATGGATTCTCAGATGGGGTATGATGTTTGTATTTCTCTTGCAACTCTTTCTGATTCTGGTCCGAGTGTGAGAGTGGTTGATGGGTACTATCATGGCGGAAGTCTTTATGTGGTTTCACATACGGCATCGCACAAAATGAAAGATATTGCCAAAGATCCAAGGGTTGCAGGGTGTTATAAAATTCATCAGTTCTGGGGAAAAGGTGTTAATATGGGCAATCCCAAAAAACCGGAAAATTTGGAGCTTGCCAGAACTCTCAGAAAGGTTTTTTTCAAATTCTATGACAGGCATGTGAACGAAGATGATCCTGAGTGCTGTATTCTTAGGATCGTTCTTTCCAGGGCAGTAGTTTTCAGTCAGGATGCAAAGTATATAGTTGATTTTCAGAACAGGTCAGCGGAAAAGATAGCTATGAAGCTTGACATAATAGAGTAAAATACCCCCTTTCTGTAAAAAGAAAGGGGGTTTTTATAAAGAGTAGAGTATTTAAAATAGATTGGTGGTACTCTCAAAAAATTGACAAAATAAAAACATTGTGATACTATATGAATGAATAAAAAAATATTCATTCAGTTTTTGGAGGGAAATATGCAGGATAAAAAAAATTTAATTTACAACTGTGCCAGAAAACTATTTTATAGCAAAGGCTTTAAAGATACAGCCATATCTGATATAACCCAAAATGCAGGTATTTCTGTGGGAACCTTTTACAATTACTACTCTTCAAAAGAAGAACTTTTTATGGAAATTTTTCTGCATGAAAATAAAGAACTGAAAAAGGAATGTTTTGAAAAACTTGATAAATCTATGAGTCCTATGGACACTGTAAAAAAAATGATGGAACTGAATTTTCAAGGCATGAAAGCCAATGCTATACTTTTTGAATGGTACAATAAAGCTGTTTTTGAGAAAATTGAAAGAACATACAGACAGAAAAACGGAGTGGATGCTGTCGATTTTCTTTACGGTGATTTTCTAAAAATAGTAGAGGAATGGCAGGCGCAGGGAAAAATGCGTGCGGACATAGACAGCAGGATGATAATGATGATCTTTGCTGGGGTAATTAATATTGATACTCATAAGCAGGAAATAGGACTGGAGCACTTTCCACAGTTGATTCATGTCATGACGGAGCTTATAATGCAAAGTCTGACTGCTGTACAAAAATAGATGTCGGACATTATGAGGAGAAGGTAGACTGTAAAACAGGGAGAGGAAATTATGTATGCCATGGATACGGAAGTATCATGTAAGATATTTTCCAGGAATAGATCAAAGCAAAGTGGTTCTGTGCTTAACGAAATAAAGAGACTGGAAAAAAAACTAAGTCGGTATGTAAAAAAAAGTGAAGTTTGGAAAATTAACAACAATGCCGGAAAAAAACCGGTAAAAGTAAGCAGGGATACTTTTGAGCTTCTTGCTGAATCTAAAAAATATTCAGATCTTTCAAACGGACTTTTTGATATTTCAATTGCTCCTCTTATAAATCTATGGAACTATAAGAATTCTGTGTCCGTACCAGAAAAAGATAGTATAGAAATTACAGTTTCTTTAGTTAATTATAAGGATTTGATTCTGGATGAAAGAAATCAGACGGTGATGCTCAAAAAGTACGGGCAAGCGATTGATCTTGGGGCTATAGGGAAAGGATTTGCAGCCGACAGTTGTACAGCGCTTTTAGAAAGTCAAGGAATAGGTTCAGCGTTTATATGTATTGGCGGGGGCGTTTCCCTTATAGGTCGAAAACCAGGAGGTTCTTTATGGAATGTTGGGATAAGGCATCCGCGAAAGGCCGGGGAGCTTATAGGTGTTCTTCAGTCAGAAAGTAGACATATCGTGACTTCAGGTGATTATGAAAGATTTTTTATTGATGAAAATGGAAAGCGCTGGCATCATATTTTGAATCCTAAAACAGGCTATCCCATGCAGTCAGATATTGTAAGCGTTACAGTTGCCGCAAGCAGTGCTGTTATGGCTGATGCACTTTCAACCATAATATTTCTTTCAGGGATTAATGAAGTACAGAGATATATTGAGCAGTTCACAGATATTCAGATAATCATAGTTGATGAAAAGTTGGATATTTATATCTCTCAAGGATTGAAAGATTATTTTAACCCCACTCAAAATGCTGAAATATATGTTATAGGAGGAAAGAAGGATAATGAAAAAAACTAAAAAAAGAAAGGGGAAACCAAAAATGCTTATTACGGTGCTGATTATTATTGGAGTTGTTGTAGTTGGGCTAACAGTTGGTATACTATGGAGCCTTCCCGGAATGCGTGAGATAGAGGGAATGAAAATAGAAAGCATAGATTTTAAGGAGTTCAAAAATGGAGTATACACTGGGGAATACATAGGAAGCAAAGATCATTTGAGGGATACCGAATTACAGGTTAGTATAGAAGAAGGAAAAATTTCTGATATTAAGGTAATAAAAGGAGCATTGGATAAGAACGGCCAGCCTGTTAAGCTGACGGGCGGTAAAACAGTTGAGGATCTTTTTGATCGGGTATTGAATTCACAGTCACTTCAGGTTGATGTTATAAGCGGAGCAACGCTTACATCAAAAACTCATCTTAAGGCACTGGAAGATGCACTCAAAAAAGCTCAGGAATAAGAATATAAAATACTTTTTGTCATGAAGTTAACCTTAAAATTTAGATAAAATCAAATATTGAATCACTTATGAATGAGTTCGGTATTATACCGGACTCATTCTTTTTAGTTTTAAGGAAGTTTATTATCCATTCACAATTGTTGATTGTCGATAGATATATCTTTTTTTCAAACATTGCTAAAAGGTCTTATAAAAAAACTATATTTAAATGTCGAATAATAATTTGAGAGAAAACATAAATTCCTGACGGAGGTGAAGGGTATGATTATTAATAACTATGATACGGTTATTAATTCAAAAGAACAGCCAACTGAAGGAGAAGTTAAGCTCTTAAATTTCTTAGAAAACAATCTGGATGATTCTTATGAAATATACTATAAGCCCTGGATAAATGATTTACACCCTGACATACTGATAATGAAAAAGGATACGGGAGTCATTGTTATAGAGATTAAAGATTGGGGTCTAAACGATTACTTTGTAAAAAAAGAAAACAAAAAAGTATCATGGTATCTTAAGAAAGATTCCATGAAGGTGCTTTCGCCGTTTGAACAAGTTAAGAAGATTAAAGACTGCTTTTATGAAGGCGAAATTAAAGATCTTGGAAGCAAAAAAGCTAAAAATCAATCCTTCTACGGTATAGTAAAAACTCTTGTTTACTTTAATAACGTCACTAAGGATGAGCTTATAAGCTTCGGACAAGGGTGTCTTGCTTTTAAAAACAATCTTGTCTGCGAAGATGGAGATAAGTATAGAAACGCTATTACACAAGATATGTTAAACGCATCATACCTTGAGAAAATCTTAAATAGTCTGTACTTTAAATTGAACAAGCTTTTTGATAAAGAACTTTATGAAAGCTTCAGAGAAAAAGTTCTCCCTCCTAAACATCTGATAAGCGATGGTAAAAAAATAGAACTTACCAAAAAACAGAACGAACTTTCCCAGAGTAAACCCGGACACTATAAGATATCAGGGATATCTGGTTCCGGAAAGACTCTTACGCTTGCGTTCAGAGCTGTAAGTATCTGTGAGCGTACAGGCGAAATGGTTCTGATTCTTACCTACAACTGTGCTTTAAGAGGATATATGAAGGAAAAGATCAGAGAGGTTCCTAAAGAGTTTGAAATGGGAAACTTTACTGTGAACAACTATCATGAGTTTATTTACAGGAAACTTTTCAAAGCCGGAATAGAAATAGGAAGACTAGAACCGGATGCTTCAAAAAAGGAAAGAGAAGAGTACTTTGAAAATAAGTATGCTGATGAAGCTTATTTTCTTCCTGTCAAGGATAATCTTCCTAAGTACTCTGCCATACTGATTGATGAAGTTCAGGACTACGATAGCAGATGGATAGCGATTTTAAGAAAGTTTTTCCTTAAAGAAAACGGTGAGTTGGTTCTTTTTGGAGATGAAAAGCAGAACATATACGGCAGAACTGTTGATGGAGCAGAAAAAAAACCCAACACAGGAATTCCCGGCAGATGGAACAAGCTCAACGATTTGAAACGTTTTAAAGGGATAATAGATCCTATGATTATTGGATTTCAAAAACAATTTCTGTCAGGCAAGTACTTGGTTGATGAGGTTGAAAGCTTTCAGACGAGCATTTTGGATTTTAAGTTAGAGTACCTCTGGGTTGACGATCAAAGCACGGGGTATGGAGAACTTTTGCACGAGATTAAAAAGCCAGAAAACAACGGTGAGAATGTGGTTGTTTTAGGTAGTAGTATCGAGTATTTAAGAGTTTTCGAAAAATTTTACAGGCAAAAGACCCAAAAAGCTACCAAGATTTCTTTTGAAACTCAACAAGAGTATGAAGACATAGAGAGAAAATTGGATGAAAATGAAAAATTGGATAAAGAGACAAAATCCAACATGATAAAAAAACAATGTGAAGAAATAAGAAAAGACAGAAAGTTAAATTTCTGGTCGGAATCAAGAAATGGTCATGAGCTAAAGATAAGCACAATTCAAAGTTTTAAAGGTATGGAGATGGACAACGTTATTCTCCTTATCGGAGAGAATGATCGAGAAGAACTGGTATATACGGGAATCACCAGAGCAAAAAAAAAATTGGTAATAATAAATAACGGCAATGGAAAATACCATGATTTTTTTGCCAAGTACAGTATATTGAAGGCAGCATAATGCCGGGGGTGGCAATATGGAGGGTTACTTTTTGGCGACAGGTGGAGGCAGTGAGATAGGAGCCAGCAGCTACTGCCTTTCACTGGGCAATAATAGAGTAATTCTGGACTGTGGGATGAGGTTTGGCGAAAGAAAGTATCCGAGCATCGATTCACTTTTCCAAGAGGGGATTTTCCCAGGTTCTTCTCAACCGGGTTCAATCATCGTTTCCCATTCTCACAAGGATCATTTCGGAGCTCTTCCGTATTTTTATCAAAACGGTTTTCAAAGGATCATATCAACTCCGCAATGTAAAGATAACCTGATAAAAAGAGTATCTGCCTGTTTGGATACTTTTAATATAGATCAATACCTGGATTTGAAGCGGGTTTTTATGTCAATTGCCGCCTACGATTTTTTTGAACCGTTTTCATGCGGAGAACTTAACTGTCTATTTGTTCCTGCAGGTCATATAGATGGTGCAGCTATGACTGTCATCTTTTATGAAGGCCAGAAGGTTGTTTATACAGGTGATTTCTCTTTTCCACTTTCTAGAAACGAGTATGAAAGTTCATGTGTTTTTGATTTTATAAGAGATGCAGATATTTTGATAACAGAGAGTACGTATGGATATTTAAGTAATAAGGCAGCGATAAGCTCAAAACATGCGCAGTATGATGATTTATGTTTTTTAATAGAAAAGGTGTATCCCAAAAAAGTTTTTTTTATTCATGGGGACAATCAGGACAAAAGCTGGAATATTACGGATGAGATAAATGAAAAATGGCCTTCGATAAAAGCTGTAAACGTAAAAAATTTTGAAAAATATTATTTAGGGGGGATTATGGCATGAAAGATTTAGAGATCATAACCAAAGTACTCGATTATTATGAGGAGTCATCAAAAAAAAGCGAGAAAGGTATTAAAGAGAGTATTTTAAAGGAAAACAAAGTTATGTATGCAGTTATAAAAGATCCGTTTGAGCATCCNNAGCTTAGGGAAAATGGAGTATTTATAAATGTTTACAGGGTCTTTGAGGAAGATTTTTCGAGTAATCCACATAAAAGAGTAGAGATGATAAAAAAGAGCAAAGATATAGCAGAAAGACTTTTTAAGTTTTATTTTTCAGAAGGTTATACCCAAGACGAGTACATAAACTTAAAGAAAATGGTCTTCACTTTCAATAAGGAAAAGATGAGAGACAAGGTAATCTTGCACCTTTTTCTGTGTAAGTTAAAGGAAGTTAAGAGTATTGATTTTTTATATAAAATAGAACTTTTAGGCTACAGTTATTCCACAAGATGTCTTGCCAAACTGGTTGATTGGATGGCGGAAGAAAGAAAGTACAGAAAAAAGTATGACTTTGGTCAGGATATTTCTATCATGAACTATGGGATCGGGAGTGTATTAAAAGGAAACGAAAACGACAAAAGTGCAGAGGAAGCTCCTACTGTAAATGATCTGCGTAATACGTTAGAGCTAGTTATGGATGCTTTGGATGAACACAAAGAAAACATAGAGAACTTTAAGCAGGAAGAAAAAGCGGCTTTAGTTAAAGAGTTCTTTCAAACGCTTAATTCCAAGGAATATGGATATCTTCTGGATAATTTTGTAAGGTGTGAGAAAAGTATTATAGCTCTTAAAAAGTCCGGATATGAATTTCCGGAAGATGTTCGTTCCATCCCGGTTCTTATAAGGCAGTACATGAAGTTTATCCGTGATTATGGGGTTAGCGAGATAGATCTGTCCATTGAAAGAAGGTTGACTCTTGAGCAGGCCAAAAATTCAGAGTATGAAGGTATGCCGTTTATGGAAAGTTCAGATGAAAAACAAGTGAAGACGTTGTCACCTGGGTGGAAGTACAAGGATGTTGTTATTTCTGTGCCTAAATATGGTGAGATAATTCAGGAGGAGGGAGTTTAATGGGATATTATTGTGCAATAGATCTTGGGACAACTAACACAGTTTTTGCCTATGGAATGATAAATCCCAGAAGCGGGAATATTGAAGCTAAAACTCTTAAAATGAAAATGAAAAGTGCCACAGGAGGAATAGAGACCAGTCAATTGGTTCCTTCCTGTGTCTTCATAGAAAACATTAATGAGAAAGAGATTATTCCGGTTGTAGGACCTTATGCCAAACATATGGCAAGCATAAATCCCCAAAATGTTGTGCGGTCAGTTAAAAGCTCTATGGGTACAGATAGGATTTATGAAATGGCTAGCACCAAGTTTAGTCCTTCGGATATAAGTTCTTTTATACTCAAGTTTGTTTTAAACAATGCAAAGGAACTTTTCAAAAGTATGCCGGATGATGTTGTAATAACTGTACCTGCATCTTTTGATTCAGACATGCGCTTGGCTACCATAGAGGCGGCAAAAAACGCAGGCATAAAAATTTTAAATGAAGACGGAACCGAGCGAAATATACTTTTGGATGAACCCAGGGCTGCCCTTTTCAATTTTGTAAGGGACATAGACATAGGAAATGTTCCGGAGACAGTTATTGATCTTTCTTCTCCAAAGAATATCCTGGTATATGATCTTGGAGGAGGTACCCTTGATGTTTCGCTTCACAAGGTCTGGAGGGATGAAAGCCAAAAGGTAAAAATTGAAGATTATGCTATCTCTCTGCATACATTGATAGGAGGAGATAATTTTGACTCTAAGATCGCAGAGTATCTTTATTCTAAGATAGAAAAGCAAGTATCAAGAAAAAATCTTAATGAGTTTGAAAAAAACCGGCTTTTTTCTGTTTTGTTAAACCTGGCTGAAAAAGCAAAGATAGAAATAGCGGAAAAAGAGCTTAACAACGCTATGATGGGAATAGACGAAGAAGTATATGCAGAAGTTGTCCAGGCAAATATAGTTGATGATATAGCTCTTGACGAAATAATTACCAAAAGTGATTATGAAAAGATCGTTTCAGATATATTAGCCAATGAGCTCACACTTGAAAGTGCAGATAGCCTAAGAACTAGTATCAGCATAGAGTCTAAAAATATAGTATACCCTGTGCTTGATGTAATGGCAAAGGCTAAGGAGAAAAGCGGAAAAGATGTAAAAGTAGATGCTATCCTTCTGAACGGAGGGATGACCAAGCTGAGCATTATAAAGTCGCGTTTACAAAGACTTTTCGACCTAAAACCAATAAGTATGCAAGATCCCGATTTATCAGTAGCCTGCGGAGGAGTATACTATCATTATGAGCTTCATAACGGTACGAAGTTTCAGAAGATTTTAAATGACAGCATAGGTATAGAGACTAATGGCCAGCATGTTGAACATCTTGCCAAAGCCGGGGTAACTCTTCCTTACAGGTCAAAAGTTTATGATAACTTTACAATCCCGCAGACCGGCACCAATGTTATACATTTTCCGATCTATATTGGGAGCAGAAACGACACTCTTCGTCCTAACAGGAAGATAGCTGAAAGGTTTGCAAGGTTTGACAAAAGTCTTAATGCCGGAGATAAGGTTTCTGTACAGGTGGAAATAAATGAAAGCGGGATACTTTCATTAAAAGGATTCATAAACAACAATGAAGACGATAGATTCGTTTTTGAAGTCGATTTCAATAAAAAAGAGGGATTTGCTGATTCAGGAAGTATAAACCCTAAACCTTCCAGGCAGATCTCTTATAAAGATACTTATGAAAATCCGGTTTCAAAGTCAAGTATAAAAATGCTTAAAGATTTTTGTAAAAACGCTACAAGAGCCAAAGATAACGATAGCAAAGCAACTTTCTTCAAGCAAATTAAAAATGTTGAAGGTTGCATATGCAGATGCACCGACAAAAATAACGCTGTGAATCTTCTTGTAAGCGAAATATCAACTTATCAGGAAGATCTTTTTGTGCAGAGAGCGGTTTTCATAATAGGCAACCTTATGAAAAGCACAGGCCTTAACAACGCGTTTTTAGATTACAGCAAAAAAGAGCTTAATCCAATGGTCTTGGAGGTGACGTACTCTCCTCATAAATTTGAAAATAAAAGGTTTATCATAGAGGCTTTGGGAAAAACCGAAGACAGCAGATGTGAAGAAGTTATAAACGGGGTCTTCAATGCAAGCCATCAAATGATAAAGCCAATAATAGAGTCGGCGCTCATTTCTTTGGGGAAAACCGGTACCAAAGTATCTTCATTTAATGAGATTACAGGTTTTCTTAACAGCAGTGAATCACGGCAGCTTATAAGTGCACTGTGGAGTTTTGGTAAAATTGCAAGTCGAAGTAAGAGTAAACCGTTGGGAATAAAAGATGTTGAGCCTTATGTTCCTCAGTTGATACGTATTGCCAAGACCCATTATCATGCTTGTGTCTTACACAACTGCATATATGCGCTTCTTGAAAGCTGTGACAGCCGCTATAATGGCGAAAAAGTATCTCCGGCAACAAAGAATAGCGTTGCTAATTTATTTGAGTATGTACAAAAAAAGTACTCATATGATCTTTCTTTTGTGAGACTTTTGGATGTTGCCAAGAAAGCTTTAAAAGGGGAAAGCTTGAACAGCAGTGAAGAAAAAGTTCTTCTTGATATAAGAAACAATGTGAGTATAAACGATTAAAATTAAAGCACACCTCAATGAAGTGAACCCCTTTCGTCAGATTTTGTCTAACTAAAGGGGTTCACTTCACTTCATAAAGGTGTGCTTTTTTTTTCACTTTTTTGATTTAAGGTAGTCCTGATATTTTTTCCAATCTTCATTGAACTTGGAGATTCCTATATCTGTAAGAGGGTGGTTGAAAAGTTTTTTCAGTACATCAAACGGAATGGTGGATATATCAGCGCCACACATTGCAGCCTGGAGTACATGTTCCGGGTGTCTGACGCTGGCAACAATTATCTGGGTTGAAAAATCATAGTTAAAGAAAATTTCTGATATCTGTGTAACAAGCTCCATTCCTTCATGACCAATGTCGTCAAGTCTGCCTATAAACGGACTTACATATGTTGCTCCAGCTTTGGCGGCAAGCATAGCCTGCAGAGGACTAAAAATAAGGGTAACGTTTGTATTTATGCCTTTTGAGCTAAGTATTTTTACTGCTTTTATTCCTTCTGTTGTCATTGGTATTTTAACTACGACGTAAGGACTTATTTTTGCGAGTTCCTGTGCCTGGCTTACCATTCCTTCTGTATCCATTGCTGTTACTTCTGCGCTTACCGGGCCTTTTACTGTTTCACAGATCTCTTTTATTCTGTCTTCAAAGACGGCATTTTCTTTGGAAACAAGTGTCGGATTTGTGGTTACTCCGTCAATTATGCCCCACTCCATACCTTTTTTAATTTCCTGGATATTTGCCGTATCCAAAAATATTTTCATTTGGTGCACCTCCTTCAATTAATTTGTTCCTGTAGTATTTTAGCATCAGAATGTAAATTTTATTTTTTAATAATTTTTTGGTATAATGTAAATTAGTCTAAAATAGCCTTTTGATACGGAGGTAATACTTTTTGCCAATAGAAGAAAGCGGTGCATCAACTACAGTAATAAGGATCGTGGAGCCAAGCAACGGATTTCCTGAGATGGTTATTGAAAAAGGCCAATCAGCAGGAATCTTTACATCAAAAGTCAAAGAAACAGGAAAGCTTTTTTTCCAGATATTATGTGAGCCCAACAGGTACTGCAGAAAGCTTACTATAAATGAGATAGTTGCGAATCAGTCGGTATGGCTGGGGCGGGCTTTTACTCATTTAGTCATTCCTGATATATGGAATGAATCTTTATTGTGGATACTGAAAAACAAGCCGCGTGATAAGCATTTTATAATTATAGCTGCAGGTGAAAAGTCGGTAAGACAGAAGGATCTTTCGGAAATATCCCGCTTGGTGTCCGAATATACCAAAGACGGGGCGGTTTTGACTATCACCGATAGTAAAGAGCTTATAGAAGCAGTTTGTGACAGTGTAACCGATGAAAAAGGTGAAGAAATATTTTTTGAAAACGGACCTTTTTTCTTTGATCTTTCGGATAATACTTTGATTGAAGATATAGATAAGATAGAAGCTAATGTCAAGGATGTAAGAATCAAAAAAATTCTTCTGGAAAACAAGCTTCCGGAAAGATAAATTAAAGCAGGCCATAAATATGCCAAAGTATATCAGGGTGTGTTCGTACATAATCATATTATTTTTCCTCTTTAGCGGTTTAACCAATTTTTTTCTTGATATGTACTTTCAAAGCCAGCCATATTATTATATTGGCAAGGTTCCTTTTGAAAACAGCCTTATAAAGGAAACTGACAGATATCCCGAGTATGCAAAGGCAGTGATTGTTTTTGAGCAGGAGCAGAGCAGGATAAAAGTACTCCTTCCCAAGGGCAGCGGGTATATGAATGTGGTTCTTAAGGATATCCAGAATATAAATTACAGTTTTTCAAAGGTAACCAATGCTGTTGTGACCAGCTATGTACAGGAAACGGAGCTTTTTAAGCCAACGAAATTTTTTACTTACCGCAAAATGATAAACAATCTTATTTTATCTTTTTTTATAGTTCTTTGCGGGTGTATGCTAAAGCCGTTTTCTCCCGGAAGATACATGTTAGCAGGCTTTAAGTATTACAGCCGGCTTTTGTGGGTAATAATTTCTTTTGCTGTATTCTGTACTGTGGTATACTTCAGTTCGTATATAGAATTTTTCGGTATTTCGGACAGTCTTTTTCCGGTCGTTATAGGAGCAGCTGCCGTTCTTGTCGGAAACCTTTTTTCTTCAAAGGCTTTACAATGGCTGTTAAGTGGGTCGGTACTGTCTCTGATTTTCTTTGATTTTGCATCCGAATACAGGTACTTTATACTGGCTGGCGCTTTTGCGGTTAACATCATAGCCGGATTCATCATGATAAAAACTCACGGTTATATAAGATCAATTGGCACTGCCAAAAAGAAAAAAGAAAATAAAAATAAAGAAGAATCAATTAAGGAGGATAATTTTTATGACAATAGAAAAGAAGAAGATTCTTGATGAGCTTGATGCAGATCTTCTCAATATCTCAAATATTCAGGATCTGCAAAATATAAAAGCCAGATATCTTGGCAAAAAGGGTACTGTCACTGATCTTATGAAAGAGATTGGCAGGATTCCTGCGGAGAGTAAAAAAGAGTACGGAATGCTGGTCAATGAGCTTAAAAATGATATTGAAGCAGTTCTTGAGAAGAAGGAAGAGCAGGTCAGGGAGCTGGAAAAGAAATCGCTTGAAACCAAAAACTGGGTTGACGTTACACTTCCTGGCGCCAGAAGGGCGGTAGGAAGCGAGCATCTGGTTATGAAAGCCATAAGAGAAATTTCTGACGTTTTTATAAATATGGGTTGTACTGTAGTTGAGGGGCCGGAAATAGAGATGCCCTGGTATAATTTTGATGCGTTGAATATAGCTCCTTGGCATCCTGCAAGAGATATGCAGGATACATTCTACATTGAATCCGATAAAAATTTAATTCTCAGGACGCACACATCACCAGTGCAGGTAAGAACCATGCTTAAGAGCAAGCCGCCTTTAGCTATAATATCTCCGGGCAGAGTCTATAGGAAAGATGAGATAGATGCTACGCATGCTGCTATGTTCAATCAGGTTGAAGGTCTTTACATAGATAGGCAGGTTACTGTAGCTCATCTCAAAATGTTTCTTGAAATTCTTGCTAAATCAATGTTTGGAGATAGAATGCAGGTGCTTCTGAGACCAAGTTACTTTGCTTTTGTGGAACCGGGGTTTGAAGTGGATGTAAGCTGTATGAACTGTGGAGGTAAAGGCTGTAATGTCTGTAAAAACACAGGCTGGATAGAAATACTGGGAGCCGGACTTGTACATCCGAACGTTCTGAGGAATAGCGGCATAGATCCTAATGAATGGCAGGGTTTTGCTTTTGGTATGGGTGCAGAAAGAATAGCACTTTTGAAATATGGTGTGAACAATCTGAGAGAGTTCACCAGAAACGATATAAGGGTAATAGAATAAGGGGTGGCTTATGAGACTTTCAATTGAATGGATTTCTGATTATATAAGAGTTCTTAAGAGCCCGGCCGAGCTGTCCAAACAGATAAAGCTCCATACAACCAATGTGGAGTCGGTACAGGCGGTAAACGGGGATCTGTGCAACGTAATTGTCGGAAAGGTAGAGCAAGTGCAAAAGCATCCTGATGCAGATAAGCTTATCGTATGCAGGGTAAATATGGGAAACGGTTATAAGCAGATTCTTACGGCAGATCTTTCTGTTAAAGAAGGAGATGTTATACCTGTAGCTGTAAATGGAGCCAAACTTGCGAGCGGTATGGAAATAAAAGACAGAAAAATGAGAGGGATAGAGTCCCAAGGCATGTTCTGTTCTCTTTCAGAGATTGGGCTTGAAGAAAAGTCTGACGGAGTTTACAAACTGAAAGAAGAGGTTCCTCTGGGTAGCGATTTCATAGAATACTTTAAGCTTAAGGACGGTATTGTTGAAATAGAAGTGTTTCCAAACAGACCGGATCTGCTTTCCTATATTGGTGCGGCTAAGGAACTGCAAGTCATAAAAGCTGCGCAAGACTTTAAACTGCCGGAGTATGAGAAACTTCTCAGGACAGATGGTTTTGATGTGAGTATAGAGTACGAAGGATGCAAAAGATATACTGCCCTAGAAATGAGAAACATCAAGGTTGGTCCGTCGCCTCTGTGGCTCATCCGTAGACTTGCTATCTGCGGCATAAGAAGCATAAACAATATCGTTGATATAACCAACTATGTTATGCTCGAAAGCGGACACCCTGTCCATGCTTTCGATCTGGATGTCATAGGAAGAAAAATTGTGGTGAGAAAAGCACTCAAAGGAGAAAAAACAGTTCTTCTGGATGAGAAAGAATATGAGCTCAATGGAACTGAAACTCTTATTACCGGTGAAAACGGCATACTTGCTCTTGGAGGTGTGATGGGCTGTCAAAACAGCGGTATAACTTCCCAAACCACGAATATTTTACTGGAGGTTGCATACTTCGATCCAGTAATTACCAGAAAGTCTGCTAAGTACCATAAGCTTTCAACAGATGCCTCATACCGTTTTGAAAGAGGTGTAGATCCCAATGATGCAATGTTTGTAATGGGCAGGTTAGCTTTGCTTATAAAAGACATAGCATGCGGTACTGTCCATGAGGGAGTTACCGATATATATCCGCTAGCGCAGGAGCCTAAGTGCATTCATCTGCGTAAGTGGTATGTAGATGAAAGGCTTGGAAAAGTCATTCCCATAGAAGAGATAGAAAGTATACTCGGAAGATACGGTTTTGAATATAAGACAAACGGTGACGGATGGGATATAACCGTTCCAACTAAACGGCCCGACCTTTCAATAGAAGAAGATCTTGTGGAAGAAGTCGCAAGAGCATACGGGTATTACAATATTAGTTCTGCGTTGCCTGTGGTAAAAATGTTCAAGGGATCAAAAAGTGAGTTTGTTTCATTCAAAGATGAAGCAGCCTATACCCTTAGACAGGAAGGCTATCATGAAGCTATGACGTACTCGATGATGAATATAAAAAATATGTGGATGGATAAGTCGGATATCAGAATTCTTAACCCTCTTTCTGCCGAGTATGAGTATATGCGTCCTATCCTGGTGTATGGTATTCTTGAATCGGCATCATATAATTTCAGGAATCAGAACAAGGATATAAAGTTATTTGAAATAGGAAAAACCTTCGTAAGAGACAGTTCTTTTGACACGGGCATCAAGGAGACTACCAAAGCCGCAATAGTAGCCTGCGGAAGGGAAAATCCCTATGATTATACCGACAAGAGGGAAGTATCGTTTTTTACCGTAAAGGGAGCGCTCGAAGGTCTTTTTGAAAGCCTTAATTTAAATGCCAGATATGAAAGGGCTGAAATAACAGGATTAAGCAAAGCCCAAAGTGCCGATATATTTATAGGAGATAAAAAAATAGGATTCATGGGTCTTTTGGAAAAAGATATTTCAGACAAACTCTACGATATAAAGTCGAGTGTTTACATAGGTGAAGTAGATATGGATATGCTCTTTGAAATGAAAAAACCCATATCCAAAAAGCTTAAAACCTTTGATTATCCAGCCATAAAACGCGAGTATTCATTCATCGCTCCTGTTCAGGCAAAGTTTGAAGATATCCACAGCATTATACAGTCCAGCGGAAAAATAATTGAGAGCATAAATATCTTTGATATCTATAAAGGAAAAGGAATCGATCCGGATAAGATGAGCATAACCATAACTATGGTTTACAGGTCTTTTGAAAAAACTCTTACAGACGAGGATGTAAATAAAGTAGAATCAAAGATGCTTACAAAGCTTTCGCAGATGGAAGTAGTACTTAGAGGGGCATAAAAAATAAAAAACCGGCAGTGCTTTAAACTGCCGGTTTTGTCATTTCTATAAGCTCATTTTTGAGAAGATCATAAAGTTCTTTTTCCAATTCCGAAAGTTTTAGGTCTCTTTTTATTAGCGAGGAGTTCCTCATGCATAGATCGCTTATCTCCCCCATAGCTACTATAAGTGGTTTTAAAATATCCAGTGCATGTTCAATTTTAAATTTTTTCATTGCCGATTTATCTTTAAGCAACGATATTCTCTGGCTTATTTCCTGCCTTTTGGAAGGAATAAGAAGCACCAGGGAGTGTTTTTTTTCAAACACGGCAACAACATCCATGGCATTTTCCAGAGCATAAGAGATTGTATTGGGAAAGTTTGGGTTTATGCTGTTTAAAAAGTAGTAAATCCGGTCAAGTGTTTTATGTGAACTTATAATCAGATCAAGCATTCTGTCTGCTGTATCGAAGTTGTAGCTTTGTATGTCAAAATCGATCATTATATCGCGTATTTGTTGGAGAAATCTTTCTGAGAAAGGTATTGAAAAGTTTTCCAGAAAAGTTTTCATCTCAAGCTTACTGCCGTTTGAGTTCTCACGATTTGGAAATACAAATCTGCAGCCAGTAAGTTCAAGACGCTCTGTCGGCATTAAAAGTTCAAACTCTCTGTACATATCTTTAAGAGTTTTTTCTGCAAAATTTATCATCTCTTGGTTATCTGAAGAACTAAAAAACAAGAAATTGTTTCCAACCGCTTTTTTCAGCCTTTCTGAAAAACCTTCCATATTTTCTTCTTCTCTCAATAGTATTATCTTTCCCAGTTCAGGATTCAAGGCCGGGCATTTCAGCTCTATACCTTCAAATATACCGTATTTGAAAAGCTCACCTATAAATCTCAGGTTATAAGGCTTTATCCTGAAAGTGTTATCGCCGCTTATAAGAATTGAACGTATTCTTCTTTCGGTATATACCGGAGCGTTTATATGAAGCAGAACTTTTTTAATGCTTTCATAGTCTGATTCATGATTAAGCTCGGTTCTTTCCTTTAGTGTAAGTGTAATTTCAGGTTCCACAAAAGGTTTTTGTGATTTTGTATCAAGAACTGTAAACCCGCTTTCCAGAAGAAATATATTTTCCTGCAAAAACGAAAAAACCTCATCTGTAATGAGCTCCCGTATAAAAGAGATATCCTGGTTTTTAAATGTAAAAATGCAGTTCAGCCTGCAATCTTCATCAAATGGTATGTATTTGAAATAAAGATTTATAAGATCTTTTGACTTTTGTATACCAGCCTGGGTAGGAAGCAAAAGGTTATCCCCGTGGTCAAGAAATCTGAAGATTTTAGCATCACGGATGTTCATCATCTGTCTTACCTGATTCAATGCAATCATATGCAAGCCCCTCAGTTAAATATTTTATAATTCGCCGGGTTTTTAAGGAAAAGATCTATATCAAAGCCTATTGAAAAGGTTGCCGTTCCTGCCGGACTTTCCGGAGTACTTTTGAAGAGAACTGCCGTATCAACCTCCAGGCTCTTGTACTGCAACGGCTGGGAAAAGGATTTTTCCAATCCGTTTTTTATATCCTCAAAGCTTAGGTTTGCCGTCATAAGAGCGTCGTCCTTTTTCAGAATCTTTATTTTTACATCCCCCGCACATTGTTCCTCAATGGCTTTTGTCATGCCATAATCGTATTTCCTACTTCCTAGTACGGATGTAAGCTGAACGGAAAGTCCTTGACTGTCATAATCCCACAAATCAATATTCAGAGCTGTAACGGTAAAATTTTTCTTTGATAAAAAAGAGATATAGTTGTTAACTTTTGACACATCTTCATTGGTGAGTGCGCGTGGATAATTCTCGATATAGGAATGGAGCTTCTGTTCTGCCTTAAAAATATCGCCCTGCATGAGATCATTGAATATAAGAGCGTAATCAGTCCTCATTTTTATTATGGAAGTAATCAGAACTGTTCTTTCATATATCCTTGCAAAATCTTCAGAAAAGCCGAACCGGGCAATATGGGTTTTTTCATAAGCATCCTTAAAAGAGTCAACTCTTTTTCTTAGCTCCTCCCATTTTTTGGGATCTTCTTCTCTGCTGGTGTACATATTCTGAAAATCTTCTTTGATAACATAGTACGTGCTTAAAAATATCCGTGTGATCCTTATATCAGTTATCAGAGAGTCTGTTTTTTCTTTTAGGGAGTCGTTTTTGCTTATTTTCGAAAGAGTCTTATTTTTAAAGCTCGTGCTTTTTTCTTCCAGATTCAACCAATGCTTTGCATCAGTGTTTTTTGACTCACTGCTCCTGAGATAATTGTTAAAAAGATTAAGATAAGCATTTTCCGCCATTCCCGCACGGTTTATGGATAAATCCTTCACAAGGAAGAATAAAGAAACCAATATTGTTATTACAGCGACTACCGTTATCGTTATCTTAAGGGCATTTCCCGAGTTTTTATCTTTAGGGGTAGTAACGGGTATGTGCCTGCCTTCTGTGGAGGGTGTAAAATTTTCCAGCAAAAAAATCTTTCTGATAAGCCATAAGTATACTTCTTCTATCTTTTGACTTTCATTAAGCTCAGGATCCTGTGTTTCCATCAAAATAGAGTTGTAACTAAGTATTTCGTAGTTTATTCCGTACTTATCAAGAAACTCCCTGATGCCTGGGAAGTACTCTTTTAAGAAGTACTCCAAAGATATTTCCAAGTCACTGACAAGAATGCATAAAGGAAGATTGTAACTGTTCTTATTTTTGTTAAAGATTGTCTGAAGAGTTTTGATTACTGAAAGCTCATATGCTTTATCGTTGAAAGATCTGGCATCAATCATGAAAATAAATCCGTCTGAGGAATGAATAACTTTTTTTGACAAGTCAGCATTTTCATCCCATGCGGTATAAGGGTAACTTAAGATTCTATAGTAAGAGTTGAACCCGTTGTAATCAAAGAAAAAATCCAGATTCTGCTCTTTTCCTGCGCCAGGGATGGTTTTGACCGAAAAAAACTGATCCATAAGAGTTCTCAAAGTCTTTTCAGTATTGATATTTGAAGTACCGATAGTTATTTTTTCACCCTTTGCCTTCTGTACAAAATAATTATAGGTACTTAATAGAAAAGCGGTTTTTTCTCCCTCTTTTTGGCTGTAGATACCGATCTTTACCATTAAGTCAACTCCTTATTACTATTTTTACTTAATTATACCATGAATAAAAAAATTTTTTAATATACCATCTCGGATTTTTTCTCCCTCCATTCTTATAACAGTAAAATTCTTTTTTTGTATAGATAACAAAAATTTTCTACTTAGTAGAGTTCATGTAAGTTAAAAGTTCTTGCATATCCACCAGTTTCTTTTTTTTATCTGTCTGTTTTTTAGGAACCAATTCTGATAATGTTGTATTCCAGTATCCTACAGTTGCTTCCAAAGAGTCCTTTTGAAAATAAAGTTTGCCTCCCATAGTTATATCATAATTTTGATCTCTAGATAAGGCTCCTTTATATACTAAAAAAGTATTTTGATCTGTTTGTACTTTAAACTCAAGAATATTTCTTGCTTTGTTTTTTTCAAAAGTTCCATCAAAATTAGCGCTTGAAAAGTACTTATAAGATGTATCAACTCCGAATTTAGCGTACATAGTTCCTTCATCTTGGGATAAAATAACAAAATTAGTAAAATAAATATCCTCGTCTAACAAAACGTATATCTTGTATGTGCCAACTATAGAAAGATAAGGAGTACTTACTGTTGTTGTGATTCCAGTACTTTTGATACCGTTATATTCCGCTTCGACCATAACGGAACAACTGAGACCTTGAGGAGGAGAAAAGGTTAATTCTTTTTTATTTAATGAGTTTAAAAGAACATAGTCGGAATCATTTGTACCTTTAGCATAAACAAAAAAAGTAGTATACTTTTCATCATAAATCCATTTTAGATTTATGTAGCCTGTATTAGGATTATAAGAAGCTTTTAATGGGCCATCGTCCATTTTTTCAGGTGGGTTTAAACAAGAAGACAATGCAAACAATAATACTAGAAGCGTTAAAACACCTAAAACTTTTTTCAATTTTAAAACCTCCCAATAAAAGATATAAAAATTAATTTTTCTTATAGAAATCAAGGTAGT
>DJGH01000064.1:0-166 GCA_002431635.1 Petrotoga sp. UBA5851 | reverse complement strand
CTTAAAAATTGAGAATCGCAGAACCGATAAATACGATAAAATATCTGTGCATTTGTAAATAATATATGCATATTAAAATTTCGAGTTCTTTATAGATGTTATTTTGTAACTCGGTGTTTTTTATTTTAATTTAATTATATCACTCAAAAATATTTTTTAACAAATC
>DJGH01000040.1:8872-10507 GCA_002431635.1 Petrotoga sp. UBA5851 | reverse complement strand
ATTTTATGCTTTCCGGAAACAAAAAACTTATCCGGCTTGCTTTTGATTCCGGATTAGGAGCAAAGAACTCTCAGGGATTTGGCATGGTTATTCCGGCTGATCATAATCAAGCTTATGAAGCTATTGATAAAAGTGATGATTCATTTTTAACAGAGGATTCAAAATCTGAAGATAAGTACGAAAAAGAGTTTTTATCAAATACAGTTATTTAAAGATAATTACATGCAAACTGTTTACCTAATATCATAAAGGAGTAGATAAGTATGATAAAGAATGCAGTCTACGCTCAATCTGGCGGTGTAACAAGTGTTATTAATGCTTCGGCATACGGAGTTATTAAAAAGTGTTTTTCCTGTGGGGAAATAGGAAAGGTTTATGTCGGGCTTAATGGCATAAACGGTATAATCGGAGATGATCTTGCCGATATGGACTGTGAAGAACCTTATGAAATCGATCTTTTAAAAACCACTCCAGCAAGTGCTTTTGGATCATGCAGACGTAAGCTTTCCGAATCTCATGAAGATGAATTTAAGAAGATATTTGAAGTTTTTTCAAAGTACAATATAGGATATTTTTTCTATAATGGTGGTAATGATTCAATGGATACTGCAAATAAAATTTATAACTACTCAAAAAAGATAGGGTTTGAACTTAATGTAATAGGCATTCCAAAGACAATTGATAATGATCTTTACGGTACGGATCATTCACCTGGATATGGGTCTTCGGCCAAGTATCTAGCAACAGCAATTCTTGAAGCTTCACTAGATGTGAAAAGCATGTCAGCTGACTCAACAAAAGTATTTATTCTTGAAACAATGGGTAGACATGCTGGCTGGCTTGCAGCTTCAGCCAGCCTTGCAAGGGTAAATGCAAATTATGGGCCTCATATAGTCCTTATACCCGAAGTTCCATTTAACAGAGAAAAGTTTATTACCAAAGTAGATAATACCGTAAGACGTACAGGATATTGCTCAATAGTTGTAGCAGAAGGTCTTAATGATGAAAAAGGAAATCTGGTTGCTCATTTTGGAGCAACAGACAGTTTCGGGAACAAACAGCTCGGGGGAGTAGGTAGTACAATATCTTCTATAATTTCAGAGGAACTTAAACTCAAAGTTCATACAGCTGTTCCTGATTACCTTCAGAGAAGCGGAGGTCATCTTTCGTGCTATACAGATGTTAATGAGGCAGTTCTTGTTGGAAGCATGGCTGTACATTATGCTTTACAGGGAAAAAACGGATATATGGTTAGCATAAACCGTATAAGTGATGACCCTTATTATGTTACATATGATCTTGTGGATCTTGCAGAAGTTGCAAATAATACCAAAACAATTCCTAATGATTTTATCACTGAGGACGGAATGGATGTTACAACAGAGTTTATAAAATATGCCAAGCCACTTATAGAAGGAGAGTATTATCCTCCTATATTGAACGGTACTCCAAGATATGCCAAACTCAGACTTATAAGATAAAAAGAAGCCTCATAAAATGAGGCTTCTTTTTAATAGTTTTCGTACAAAAGAGTAAGAAATTTTGTTTCAAACTCTTTTATTTCCATGTTTGAAAAAGTATAATTATTTTCCATGAGTGTGAAAAAATACAAATTATTTTTTTTGGTTTTTATAA
>DJGH01000040.1:8634-8810 GCA_002431635.1 Petrotoga sp. UBA5851 | reverse complement strand
TTTTTGGTTTTTATAATACCGCTTATTCCAGAATCAGAGTATAAAGTACCAGTTTTTGCCCACAAAGTACTAAATTTGAACCTATTTTCTATAGTGCTTTTTTCTCCGGGAGTTGCTAAAATATCTAGATATTTTTCTTTATACTTACTGTACATAAAATAATTGAGTGAGTTCAA
>DJGH01000040.1:8003-8623 GCA_002431635.1 Petrotoga sp. UBA5851 | reverse complement strand
CTGTACATAGACAGTCCAGAACCATCAGCAATAATATAATTTTTTTTGGGCAATCCAAGTTTTGAAAAAAGCACACTTTCATAGACTTTAACGGAATTTTCTGTACTTCCTAGCCCATAAATATATGCACCAATACTTCTGAAAATATGTTCTGCAATATAATTATCGCTTTTTTCAAGCATGATTTTTACTATATCAAAAAGTTCTTCGGATTGATGAGTATAAAGAAGAGTTTTATTATCGGGTATTTTTCCGTTTTTTATCTTTCCATTGAAAACCACACCGAAATCTTTCAATGATGCAAGAGTATAATAACTGATCATATCTTCTATTAAAGGGTACGGCCTATTAATAAAAACTGAATAATTTTCAAGCCAGAGATTTAAAGCGGAAATCTGAGGCTGTGGGTCATCCCACATCCACCCCTTTCCGTAGTACTGTGTTTGGTCAAAATAAGAAGAATCAATTATTATATCCCCATTAAGTTCTTTGATAGCATAGGTTTTTACAATATAATAAAGAATATCTTTATATTTTTGAGGGTTAAGCACGGGATTTCCGAAGCCTTTTATGTAAATATTTCCTCCAAAAATAGGAGTTGGTTTCGAATCAGAAAAAAT
>DJGH01000040.1:6251-7997 GCA_002431635.1 Petrotoga sp. UBA5851 | reverse complement strand
TTTTTGTAGGATATCTGTACTCCGAACCAAAAGTTTCAAGTGCAGAAAATGTTGTTATCAGTTTGTTTAGCGAAGCTGGTATAAAAAGTTTTGTACTTTCAAATGAGAAAAAAACTTTTCTATCTTCTGAAAGAATTTCACATCCACAGATTCCTGGAAAATCAACAATAAAATCTTTAAGATCTTTCTGATAGGTATCCTGAGCATCTTCTTTAAAAAAGAAAAAACCGTTCTTTTCAGGAGAAGTCTGTGAAGAAAAGGCTGTAACAGACAAAAATATTATTAATGCTATATACTGTATATATGCTTTTTTCAAAAACACCACCGCCGTTTTATAAGTTTACAGAGTTTCCTGGAGCGTTGTCAAAAGTATAAACCGTATTCACAATACTACCGTTATGAATAGTAAGTTTTTTTGATGCTTTCATATCAAAGTAACTTTCAAAATCGTCACTGTCAGTAATTATAACATATGTCCAAGACTTAAAGACCTTTTTCAGATACCTCATCTGTTCATATACTTTTGTAGCATACTTTTCGTCACGTATTCTTTTTCCATATGGTGGATTAGTAACTACATATCCAATACCTGAACGATCAACAAGTTTTTCCATACTCTCAGTTATAAAGGTAATATACTGAGTGAGTTTAAAATTATCTGCATTTTTAATTGCACAGCTAATAATTTCTTTGTCCTTATCGCTAGCACATATTGAAAATTCAGAAGCATCATACTCTCTTATTTTAGAAACAGCAAGCTGTTTTGCTTTTATAAATCGATCCTGATTGTAAAATTTAAGATTCTGTATAGAAAAACTTCTGTACAAACCAGGAGCTATATTCATTGCATACAGAGCAGCCTCTATTGGAATGGTTCCTGAACCACAGAAAGGATCATATAACGGAAACTTTCTTTTCCATCCGCTTGTAAGCAACATGGCACTGGCTATAGTCTCTTTAAGCGGTGCCTGACTTACAAGCTTTCTGTACCCTCTTTTATGAAGAGGTTCACCGGAAAGATCCAAGCAAACCTCTGCAATATCGCTATTAAGGTAAAGTCTTATCTCCAAAGACTGTCTATCTGTGGATAAGTGTTCTGTTTGATTGTACGATATTTTCAAACTGTCATAAATAGCTTTATGTGAAACAGACTGTATCGAACTTAAAGCAAATAACTGTGATTTTACAGAGCTTAATTTGGTTATTTCAACATTTGTATTTTTAGGTATGTAGTCAGACCATCCGATACTCTTTATATTTTCATAAAGACTGTCAAAAGTTATAGCATGGAAAGTTTTTAAGACCATCATAATTCTTTCCGCAGTTCTCAGATTAATATTGGCTGTATAGATAAAATCCTCATCGGCTTTTACATAAACTTTTCCGGGAAGAGTTTTTTCTATTTTATATCCAAGATGTTTTATTTCATTACATAGTACTTTTTCTACTCCTACTGCACATAAAACAACATATTCAATCATTTAGAACCATCCTTTAAAGCGCTTACCAGCAATTTTCTGTAACTAAGACCTGTCATTTCAAGGCTTTTTACGAACATTAACTTACTTAAGCCTTTTGTAACAGAAGTAACGAACTCCAGAATTATATCTCCATCTATATCGCTTCTTATTTCATGAATCTGCTGCAACTGGGAAATTTTTTTCATAATTACCTTTCCAAAGGTTTCGTAGTAAAGATCATTTATCAGAGAGGTAAGTTCTTCAGAATTTATAACGTCATCGAAGT
>DJGH01000040.1:0-6224 GCA_002431635.1 Petrotoga sp. UBA5851 | reverse complement strand
AAGTGGTACTTTATAATTATTTTATCAAGATTTTCTGCTGCATTCAAAATTTTATCTATTATCGAGTCAAGTGAGTTCAAGCCGGAAATATAATCTTCAAATGGTCCCATAAGATCAACAAACAACTGCTTAATGATATACCTGATAAACTCTTTTTTATTTTTAAATCTTTTATATACTGTTGCTTTGCTTAACCCGCAGGAGCTTATTACCTTTTCAAAGTTAAACTTACGTATTCCTATTTTAAGAAGTTCTGTTTTAGATAGCTCAGTCAAGTTTCTAAACTTATTTTCAGTGGNNAGTTCTTTGTGCCATGTTGGTTCCACTCCTGCTTCAAAATAGACATCATAATAATGTCGTGATACTTATTCATGGTAAACAGTTCCTGTCGTAATACTCCTTCTTTGACAAACCCAGCTTTTTTATAGCTTTTTATAGCTCTTTCATTAAAATCAAAAACGTTAAGCTTAATCTTGTTAAGAGAAAACCTTTCAAACAGTAAATCTAAAAGAAGATTGATTGCCTGTGTACCTATTCCCCTTCCTAGATACTCTGGATGCATATATATAGCAATTATACAGTTACTGTTTTTTAGATCCAAGTTATTTATTTCTATACCGCCTATAAACTTTCCGGTATCGTTTCTCTGGACAGCCAGTATATATTCACACAATGAGTCTGGTGAAAACGAATCAATCCATGCTTCTTCTTTCTCAGCATTTGTAGGAAAAGTAATCTGTGTAAAAAGATTTAGGAGTATGTTTTCATCATTCATGATGTCGTTAAATTTAATAACATCAGCTTTCTTGTAAGCTCTGAGATTTATCTGTAATGTTGAATGAATAAATGTTATCCTCCTTGCTGAAATAAATTATTTCTTTCTGAAGAAGCTCTTGTATATAAGTTTCTATAAGATTTGACATTTCTTTGGTAAGTCTTGAAAATCCAAACTTTCTTATTACTTCACGTTTTATCTCAGTTTCTGAAAGAGAAGAAACTGCAAGTATGCTTTGGATAGAAGAACATATATCTTCTTTAGCAATAGCAGCGAATGACTGACGTTTTTTTCTGTTAGTTGAAACAGAAGTATGAGTTTCTGCCGTTTCAATAAATTTTATGAGCTCCTTATACTGCTTTGCAAAATCTTTTACCCAATCTATAAGCCATATACGGTAAGATTTTATGTTGTTTTGTTCAAAATACCTGTTTCTTAGGCATTCACGTTCATTTTCATTCAAACATGCTCTAGAGATTTCATAATCATATTCAAGAAGAATTGATTCAGAGTTCTTAAACTGAATAAACTTTTCAGATGAGTCATTACGTATAAAAGGCTGATAACCTTCGATTGAAAGTTTTTTACATAAAAAATCAAGAAATATACTTTCTTCACGATGTGAAGGCTCTGAAAAATCAGATGAGTTTTCTTTGATAAAAAAAGCTGAGAAGAATTTATAAAAGAATACACATTGGGGAAAAGTCTTTAATTTTTCAAAATTCTGCTCATCTATCGAAGTCACAAGATGTAATATGTGCTTAGCACACGAAACAATCGTGTTAAATCGTTTTTTCTCTTCGAGCAGATCATATACTGAAAGTTTTTCTATATTTGAAAAAAGTGTTGTAGAAGATACAACCGTAGAAAAAATAATGATATCTTTTTTTTCGTTAAGTAAAACCGAATGATCTTCAATTGATACAATATCTTTTTTGATTAACTCTAAAATATTCTTAGCAGTAGGCTCACTGTCATCCATACCTTTTAGAATAGAATAAATAAGATCTTTCTGCTTTGAATTAAGTGTAACTATTCCTATAGTATATTCTGGGAATCTCTTACTGTAAGTATTTATAAGACTGATTACTTGTATGGCTTCATTGTAATTTTTATCTTCAGTATGTGGATCGTCTTTTTCTACCAAGTTAAGGTACAGCCCTTCTGTAGATTTGGTTATATCGGGATAGAAAACAATTTCACAGTTGTAAAGATTGTCTGTCATCAGTCTGATAAGTCTGTTGTAAAGATGGTTATAACTCCTTACCAGCTTTGCAGCAGGCATATCCGATTCAAAAGCAAGCTCAAGTATATTTTTGCTAAAATTATCCTTTATATCTGTTTCAAAAGAACGCATATTAAAGAAGTTATCTGCAAACAATGATGATTTGGATGGCGAAGAAGCAGCAATATCGCCGGTAAGTATAAATCTTTTCCCCTTGAGAAATATAGGCAGAATATCTTCTGAATATATGGTTGAAGCATCATCGATAATTATCAGATCAAAAATTTCTTCAGCCATAAAAAAATACTCGGATACTGAAAGAATCGGAAGAATAAAAAGCGGTACTACATCTTTTATAATATCAAAATTATCGTTAATAATTTTTTTAAGATCTACTGAGCTGATATTTTGAATATTTGAAAAAAGCTGATTTCTAAGATCTATAATTTTTTCAGGCTCTATATTTTTGTGGTTATTAGTTATAATAAAATTATCAATATTGTTTTCAATATATTTTTCAGAGTATGCTCTATATTTTTTGGAGATATCGGAAAAATATTTTGATNNCGATACATGACAAAAGAAAAGCTTCTTCATATACTTCTGATATAACCGAAATATCAAAATTTTCTGAACAAAAATAATCCAGAAAAGCATTGAGTTCCTTTCCAGTAAGTTTTTCCAGCCATTGTGTAAATTCAAACCATTGTACCAGCATGAAAGAATTGTTGACTATTTTCTCTGTCAGCTCTATCTTTTGGCTTATAAGAGAGTCATTGGAATGAACTGAAGGAATAATTCTTTTAAAAGCAGAAAAATCTGTCTTGAGATAATTTATCTCAGAATCGGTAACCTGCTCATAATTTTGCACTATATAAAAAGGTATTTTAGATGTATCTATAAGAATAAGAATACTCCGGAGATCATCCACTATTTTTTTAAGAACTGCAATATTTGGACGGGAATTTTTTAGGTACGCTCCTACAATATTTGTAAAATCAGAATCTGCAAGCAAGTCATGTCTTTCGGAAAAAGTTCTATGCAGATCGATTATAAAGCCATCAATATTAGGTTTATCAGAAGGATTTCTAAGATTCTTAACAAAATACTTCCTGGCTATAGAAAACTGAGGTAAAAAATTTCTAAACTGCTTATCTTTGTTGGCGGTATAATGTTCAAGCATAAGCTCGGTCTCAGGGAAACTGAAAAATATTTCTTCTGTAAATCTTTTTCTTGCAAGTTCATAAGAGTCACAGAAAAATTTAAGTTTTTCGCAGAAAGTAAGAAGTGTTTCACGGCTTTTAGTAAAAAGTGTCTTTATAGTGAGATCTATTAACTCCAGTTCTTTCAATAACCGCAGAATTTCAATGAAACTATCAATATAAAAAGAGTCAATTGTATTCTTGCTTTCAGGTATCAGTTTTTTTATATATGAATCAATAAATTTAAGGTATTTTAGGTACTCTGTAAATAAAGGCTTTAAGGAATCAACTGATGCGGCATCGTCAAAATGATTATGGCAAAGCTCCCTTAAGGGATGATCATTGTATATTTTATATATCTCATTGTAGGTGGAATAATCATCTAAAATACTTTGATTTTCACTGAAATTTTCTTTGGACATACTCTTAACGTTTGGAATACGGTATGTCGGATTGCGTTTGGAAGTAAAAACTAAATATCTTTCAAAAACTTCTGAAACTTTAAGACCTGTTTTACCCAGAAAAGTGTTCAGAGTAATATAGTATTCTGAAAGAATATTTTCTGATTTTTCATACTGAGAAACCAGATCATCTCCTACATCCGAACCATCAGATTTACGAGCAGATATGCCTAAGTTGTCCAAAGATGAAAGTATCTTTTTTAGAGTATCGGTATTTTTACCGCTTATTTGCTCAGGAGATATATAAATATTATCTAAATCTCTTTCCTTTAATGATTTTTTGAGTTGAGAAGCAGACTGCTCGTGAGAATAAACATATAAAACATTCTTTTGTTCAGCCAATGCTTGAATTATTATATTGACTGTCACTTCATTTTTTTCTGAAAAAGATGAAGAAAAAACAGCATAATTATCATTATTTTTTTTATAAAGTTTTACCGCAGTTTGTTGTGATTTGTCGAGTATGCTTATAGGTAAAATTTTCATGGGCCTGTAGATCTTTTCTTTATCAACGGTCGTATGTGATTTTTCGTCCGAATAAAGTGTTTTCACGATAGATAGAGAAGGCAGCTGCTCTTTTCTGTTTTCAAGCTCTTTGAAGTTCATATATCTTTCAATGTTAAAAAGAGATAAAAATAAACGTTGAGTTACTTCCCAGTCAACCGGTATTTTTTCGGGCATATTCTTGAAAAAACTTTCAGCATAATGATCAAGCAAAGAAAAGTCTAACAGTCCAGCAAGCGACTCTTTAAGGAAAGGATTAAAAATAAACTGCTCACTGTGAATTTTAAGAGTATACTGATCTGCATTTTTTCTGAAAACTGAAATCGGCATAAGAAATACCGGTGAAAACAAATGCTTTTGAGAAAAAACATGATTTTTCCATTTTAATGTACCATATGCTAGATATAGTATACTAATCCCTGTGCTTTTCTTTGAAAAAGCATTATCAGATAATATATGTTCTAATACTTCTTTTTTATTGGTTTCACCTGACCTAAGATAAAAAGTCCTATCATCCTTGAAAAACAGTTGAATATTATCTGTTGGTGTTTTTCCAAAGTTGATTTCAAACTCTTTCCGTGATTTAAAACCGTTTGATGAAAATTTTATGTTATCTGTAAAAAACTCTAGATAGGAAGTGCTATCCGTTTTAAAATCGATTAAATTGCTGTTCCGGATAAACTCATAAAGATTGTTATATGCAGATTTTATCTTCTCTTCTAAAAAAAGCAACCCTATCTACCCCCATATAATAACGCACTCCTACAAGTATATCATAAATAAGTTTACATCTGTAAACATCATGTTTTAACAGTTTTCTAATAATTTTACTGCTTCATATATCTTTTCGCATGCTTTACATACAATCTTTCTGCTGCATGCAATATTCATTCTTTGGAATCCACTTCCTGTTCTTCCGAAAATATACCCGTCATCTAAAGCAACTCCCACTTTTTCAATAAAAAACTTCGATAGTTCTTCATCATTCAATCCCAAAAATCTGAAGTCCATCCATAAGAGATAAGTTCCTTCAGGCTTAAATATTTTTACTTGAGGAAGTTTTTTATCAAAAAAATCAATTACGTATTCAATATTTCCTTTAAGATAGCTTAAAAGCTGATCAAGCCATTCTCCTCCGTGCGAGTATGCAGCGATAAGAGCATTTAATCCGAACATATTTATATTGTTTAGAGCAAGAGAGTTCATGATAGACTGCATCTTGCCCCTCAAAGAACGGTTTGGAACAACCATAAATGAAGTTGAAAGACCTGCAAGATTAAATGTTTTGCTTGGAGCAAAAAAAGTTACTGTTCGTTCGCGAAGATCTTCATTAAGAGAAAAAATAGACTTGAATTTATCTTTTTCGTAGACTAAATCAGAGTGAATCTCATCAGAAAATATTATAAGATCATTCTTTTTACAGATCTCACCAAGTATGGAAAGCTCTTTTTTTGTCCAGACTCTTCCAACCGGATTATGAGGATTACATAAAATCAAAACTCTGGTATTAATATCGATAGATTTTTCAAGAGAATCAAAGTCCATTGTATAGTAACCATTGTCATTAATGAGATTATTAAAGACCACTCTTCTTCCGTTATTCTCAACACATGAGTAAAATGGATAGTAAACCGGAGGCTGTAAAATAATCTTATCGCCCGGTACGGTTAGGCCTAGAAGCGAAATACTGATAGCTGGCACAATACCAGGAACAAACATTATCCATTCCTTGTCAAGTATCAATTTACGCCTTTCTGAAAACCAACTAATTATTGAATTATAGAAGTCATCATCCATTCCACAGTAGCCATATATACCCTTTTCAGCAGCCGCTGTAACTGCATCAATTATCTCATCAGCAGTTTTGAAGTCCATATCGGCAACCCACATGGATAAAAGATTATCCTTGGTATAGAAAGTTTTAAGAAAATCATACTTTATGCTATGGGTGCCTCTTCTGTCATGAATATCTTCAAAATTGTATTTTCTCATAATCTCCCTCCTATTTATCCTATTCAATTAAATTATATCTCAAAAATAAAATATTCTATATAGTA
>DJGH01000052.1:46230-46370 GCA_002431635.1 Petrotoga sp. UBA5851 | reverse complement strand
ACGAATAAATAATCAGAAATTTTATATTAAGGTTGACATTTCTGTATTATTTGTATTATAATACATAATACAAATAATACATAGTTCTGTGAGGTGTTGCGTATGACTATCGCTCTGGATATGACAAGCAATGTTCCGAT
>DJGH01000052.1:36995-46135 GCA_002431635.1 Petrotoga sp. UBA5851 | reverse complement strand
GATAATGGTGTAAATATGATGACAGTTTCTAAAGCTTATTCAGTTTTAAGAAGTGAAGGTTACATAGAAATAGACAGAAGACATGGTGCAAAAATATGTGGTGCAAAGCTAAAAAACGATGAATTTAAGATTAGATTAAGTTGTGAGCTTCTTCTTCTTATTGCTTCTTCTAAGGCAAATGGTCTTGATAAGAATTCTTTTATACAGATGTGTGAAAATATATTTAGTACAATGAATCAGCAAAAGGTACAGGGAATAATATAGATGACTGCAATCATCATATTGGTAATGATAATTATTCTATGTGCGGTCTACTATTCATCGTCGGTACTATGCAAATTTGGCAAAAAGACGGTGCTTGGAGTAACTATTCCTGATTACGCACGAAACGATAAAAAAGTTAAAGGAGCTGTATCCGCTGCTAATAAAGAGATGAGGATCTTTCTCTTTTTATTTTTTGTAGAAATCTTTCCAATACTTATTTTTTACAAATATCCGTCGATTATAACAGTATATTTATATGTGTGGATATTTTTTGTTTTTTATACATTTAATAGATTGATAAGCAGGCATCACAAGACTCTTATGAACATAAAGGAAGAAAATCAGTGGTTTGGTGAAAACCTTAAAACAATTTCAATTGACACGGAAGTAACAAGACTAAAAGATACAGTCCCTATAAACAAGAAAAACTTTTTGATTCCTTTTCTTATAAACATATTCCCTCTTTTGGTCTTTGTTTCAGGCAACAAAGATCTGATTCTTCTGTTTTTAAGTTCCATATCCTTTTTAAGCTCCTGTGCATGTTATATTGTATTTTCCTTTTTAAGCAACGGAGAAATTATTGAATACTCTCAAAACACATCAGTTAATCTCATGTGTAACAGGATAAAAAGATACTGGAGTAGTTGTTCATGGTTTGTCATTGCAATAACGGAAAGTTTATCTTTTGCTTGGTTAAGCCTATTCATAAACGACAAACCCTTTTTTTGGAATATTTTTTCAGTTGTATTGATAGGATTAGTTGTTTTTGGAGTAATAACAGTATTGCTGTTTAGAAAAAGATCCGAAGGAATATGTAAGCAGATACGTAAACTAGAAAAAGAAAGTTTTTTAGTAGATGAAGATTATTACTGGAAATGTGGAATGCTTTTTTACTGCAATTTGAATGACAGCAGAACTTTTGTACAGGATAAAACAGGTCTTGGTTATACATGCAATCTGGCGACCAGAAGAGGTAGATTTTTTATCTGTCTGCTGTCTGTTTTGAGTATTTTACTCATTATAAGCGTCATAGCAGTTTTTTTAATTTTGGATTTCACAGTATTTGAAATGAAATTTCAAGATGATGGGATAACAATATTGGCGCCTCTATATGGGTGTTCATTTAGTGCAAAAAATATCCGGGATATACAACTTTCAGACAAACTTCCACAAGCTTTTAAAATGAACGGAGCTGCGACCGAACGCTATCTATTGGGTAATTTCAATGTGACGGGCTATGGCAATTCAAAAATGTATGTATATAAAGAAAAGGCTCCGTTTATTATAATAAAATTAAGCAATGGGTATGTATTTTTCAGTTCAATTAGTCCTGAAAAGACTATGGAATACTATGAACATTTGTGTGAAATCAGTTTGAAAAAATAAAATACCCGGGAGAAAAGATCTTCCGGGTATTTTATTAGTTTTCGATCCCTTTTCTTGCCTGTACTCCCTGTTTATAATAATGCTTGATTTCAGTCATTTCTGTAACAAGGTCGGCTTTTTCTATAAGTTCTTTAGGAGCGTATCGTCCAGTTATTATTACCTCTGTTTCCGGATGTTTTTTTTCTAAAAAGGCAAGTACTTCTTCAATAGAAATCAGTTTATAGTAAATTGCTATATTGAGCTCATCAAGAACAACTATATCGTAATTGCCTTGTTCGATAATCCTACCAATTTCTTCAAGTCCTTTTTTTGCGAGTAACACATCTTCTTCCGTTGGTTTGTTAAAGATGAAGCAGTTTCTACCAAACTGATGGATTTCAAAGTTCTTAAGGAACTCTCCCGCACATAGTTCGCTATATTTCATTCCTTTAATAAACTGTCCGAAATAAACCTTTTTTCCGGCACACACAGCCCTTAACGACAGACCCAGAGCAGCAGTTGTTTTTCCCTTACCGTTCCCGGTATAAACATGAATATAGCCTTTATCCATTTCTACCCCCAAAATTAAATCTCTAAAGAATCTCCTGCACATAATAACAGACATCTTTCTTTAAAATACTCTTTCATCTGAACCATTGCTTTAATTCCAGTACAGTGCAAAGGTATCAGATATTTAAGATTCATACTCATAAGATAGTTAATGGTTCTTTCAATTCTGGTTTTACTGGCGTTTTCCAGATGCATTCCTCCAACTACTGCATATATATTTTCTTCAGGAAATTTCAGCTTAATGTTTTCTATAATGTTAACAATTCCTTTATGACTGCATCCGGTAAAGACGACAAGACCTTCCTGCTTTTTCATGATAAGTATCTGTTCATCATCCATATTATCATGATGGTAATCATCACCGGTATAGAATCTTATAGACTCATTTTCAAAATCAGTTATTTCTGATATATTGCCTATAAGAAATATATCCTCCGATATACTTTCATAACCTTTTACATTATGTTCTTCGCCTGTAAATACAATACTTGAAGATATACTGCTGTACTCTTTATCATTAAAAGTAATACCAACATCTCTGTATTGAGGGCTTATTGTATCGGAAGCATACTTCTTTTGAAAAGCCCTACGATTTACATATATTGGCGGAAGCTTCCCATCAGAAGGAAAGAAAGGAAGTCCCATACAGTGATCATAATGCCCGTGACTTAGAACTATAGTATCGGTTTTTCTTAAATCAAGATCCATTTTCTTGGCATTATGGCAGTAAACATTACTCTGTCCTACATCAAATAAAACATTTTGATCCCTGTGGACAATATATAAAGATAAGCCATGTTCGGCAAGAAATCCCCGTTTTCTAACCCGATTGTCAGTTAATACTTTAATTATCATATTTTCATCTCCAAAGCTTAAAGATTGATTCTTTTTCCACCCCTTCTGCAATTCCCCAAACCATAACCTGTCCTGCATCCTTTTTCACAAGCTATGTTAATTGAGCCGCATTTTGGACATCTTATTTCTGATTCCATTGAAGTTTCAAATTTTTCATAATTTTCCACCCATCTGTATCCGCATTCAGAACAGATGAGCCTGCATATATTTTGAGTTGCCTTTCCACCACGGACCTGAATACCTTTTCCGTTGACAAGACTATCAGCTATTTTCTCTCTTGCACTCAGAAGTATTCTTTGAAAGGTTGGTCTTGAAACTTCCATCTTTTCAGCACATTCTGCCTGATCATAACCTAAGAGATCTTTCAGGCGTATAGCTTCAAGCTCCTCAAATTTTAACACATTAGTTTCAATCTGGATATTCTCATCCCGGACAGGTATAAAAGCATACTGTACAGGTATATTTTCAATTTTCCTCCATTTTATAGGTCTTGGCATTATCCACCTCATTGCTTTAAGTTTGACTAAGGCAATATCACTAACGATAGTATCACTGACATTGATTCATGTCAACAATTAAAACAGACCAAAGATTTTATCTTTGGTCTGTTAAGTAGTATCAGCCTTGTTTTTTTATCTGCTCCATACGTTTTTTAAGATCAGCAAGCTGATTTTCATAAAATCTAGCTTGTTCTTCAAGTGTGGTTTTTTCATCTGTTTGAGCCCATATACCTGTATGGAACTCTTGATCTCTTATAAAGGAAGGTGTATGAGAAAATCTTCCACGCCTTGAATAGTCATAAAAACTTCTTCCTGACATTCTTCCTCCAAACCTTCTGTTACAGACTGACCCCGTTCCTAAAGGTCCTGTACCATCTCTTCCTGGCATTTTATCACCTCCATTAACAGTTATTGACATATGCCCATAACTATTCTATCATAATTATGAGCATATGTCAATAATAAGATAACCGTTATAGATTCTGATCAAAATTCAGTACTTAAAAATAGTAAAAATTTTATTTTCCAGATAAAAAAAGTGTCCATTTAAATGGACACCTTATTTTTTAAAATCCATGATCTGCTACATGTTCTATAAACACTTTCAATCCAAGAAGTATAAGAATAAGTCCTCCGGCTATTTCAGCCCATGAACCGACTGCATCTCCAAAGCGTTTTCCTATACGTACTCCAACAAAACAAACACAGAAAGTTATGAGCGCAATTATTCCTACAGAAATAAGTATATCTGTCCGCATTGCAGCAAAACTCACTCCGGCGGCTAGTGCATCAATACTTGTGGCAACAGCCTGAAGCAGAAGTTCTGATTTTCTTAACCCTTCAACCGGACATTCTTTTTTTTCTTTATGAGAAGGAAATACTTTTTCCAGAATCATTTTTACACCAATAAAGGTAAGAAGTATCAACACAATGTAATGGTCAAGATGTTTTATTCTCTCAATGAATACCTGTCCAAGATAGAATCCTAATAAAGGCATCAATCCTTGGGCTAATCCGAAAGAAAAAGCAATACTGAAAGAATCGGAAATCTTTATCTTTTTAATGCACATTCCATTGCTTACAGAAACTGCAAATGCATCCATTGAAAGTCCTAAGGCCAAGAGAAGAAGTTCAGCTATATTCATAAAGTCCTCCGGTATGCAAAATAATCAAGCAGTTTCTATTATAACTCATAATATAGTATTGCCCAAAAAATGTAACACTATAATCAGATAAAGAAAAAAGGATTATAAATATCTTTTTTGAAAGTTTTTAATGCCATACGGTACATTGCTCTGGCATGTATTCTGTCGTGCCATATGAACCTTCTTAGAGCTTTGTGAACAGACCATAGCTCATCATAGCTTCCATGCAGGATGTTATTAAGAAGAAAATCTTCTTTTTTTTCTATTTCCTGCATTACATTCAATCTGTTTTTAAGGATATCGGGATCGTTTGTAAAATCTATTCCTATTTCCCTAGCGTAATAACTTGTGACATTATTTGTGTGCTCATACATTTCTCTTGCCGTAACAGGAACGTTGCCATAGAATGTTTTTCTTGTCTTAAGAACTGTTTGGTCTTTATCCGGAATACTTTCATACATGTTAGAAAAATCATATGCTGAACGCAGTACCAGTTTTTCCAATTCGGAGTATTCTGAATAAGAAAACGGAGTTTTCTCAGATTCAAAAATTATGTCAGAATCAGCATCATTGATTTTTAGAGAACTCTTTTTTTCTTGTATTATCTGAGGTTCTATTGAATCCAACGGGATACTTTCGTCCATACCGCTCCATTTCAGATAAGAGTCAAGCTCCTGTGGAATTTTTGAAAATGCTTCCTCTTTGGTTTTTCCCCGTACATACGCTCCGGTATACTTTTTAAAATAGAAAAGATAACCTTCATCATTATACTCCATTATTACCTGAAGCTTCATGAGTTCCCCCCTTAAACTTATCTATAAAATAATCTGACTATTTTAATTATACATTATTATGAAGAACAATTAAGTAGGGAAAATACATATTGTCTTTTTCAACGCAAACTAAAAGTTTATAAACTTATCTATTCTTTCTGACTGCAAAGCCTCATAATATCATCATCGATTCTTTCTGGAGTATCCATCGGACTGTATCGGGATATCACCTCTCCATCCCTGTTTATAAGAAATTTAGTGAAGTTCCATTTGATCTTCGATCCTAAAATGCTGCTTTTCTTACTTTTTAGGAATGTATATAAAGGAGCTTCGTTTTCACCGTTTACTTCAATTTTTTCAAACTGTCTAAAAGAAACTCCGTACTTCACAGTACAGAATTTTTTAATTTCTTCTGCTGTTCCAGGCGCCTGTCCACCGAATTGATTACATGGAAAATCAAGTATTTCAAATCCTTCATGTCTGTATTTTTTATATAATTTTTCTAATCCATCATACTGGGGTGTAAAACCGCACTCAGTTGCTGTATTTACTATTAATAATACTTTCCCCTTATACTCTTGCATCGTCACTGTTCTGCCGTACATATCTCTTACTTTTATGTCGAAGAATTCCATATGTAGTTCCTCCTTTGTAGATTTAATTGCATGCAATCAAATTGTATACAATTTTAATCAAAATGTCAAGGCCTTCACTTGAAAAGAAAATATATAAAATGTAAAATTTAAATACTTATCTTCTGCGAGGTGGATTATGAATAAGAATGAATATTTAAAACTTGACAATCAGATTTGTTTTGCTTTATATGTATGTTCAAAAGAAATAATAAAAAAGTACAGACCTCTTCTTGAACCATTAAATCTTACATATACCTCCTACATTGCCATGCTAAGTTTATGGGAAAAAGATGGAGTTACAGTTAAAGAACTCGGAGATACACTGTTCCTTGATTCCGGAACACTTACTCCTCTTCTGAAAAAACTAGAAATATCTGGGTATATAAGCAGAAAAAGAGATGCAAAGGATGAAAGAAATTTAAGAATATTTTTGACAAAAAAAGGACAAGAGCTTAAGGAAAGATCTGAAAAAATTCCCAGCAATCTTTTGTGCTCTATATACAATGGGGATTACTGTGATAACTCCGAAATGATAAAGCTTAGGGATACTCTTCATAATCTTATGCGCAGGTTTTTGTCTTCCGAGGGAAGTAGCAAAACTTAAAAACTATGCTGTCAGCATAGTTTTTTATTTTTATAATGTAAAGTACTCTAAAGAAAGTACAGATCATATTGACAAATTTCGATTTGAGAGATATAATAAATCATATCAAAAAAAATCGATATGAGGTGATATTTTGAAAATGTCAAATCAAAAATACGCAAAAATATTTAAAGCGTTCTGTGACGAGCAAAGATTAGAAATACTTGAATTATTACGCAATGAAGAAAAGTGTGCATGCCAGCTTCTTGAAAATATTGATATTGGACAATCTTCTCTTTCGTATCATATGAAGATACTTGTTGAATCTGGAGTTGTTGAGAGCAGACAAGATGGGAAATGGACTCATTACAGGATTTCTGNNGGAAGCAAGGCTGCTGTTGAGATCTTGAAGCTTTTAACTACACCTAAGAGTACAGGTAAAAATAAAGATACTTTGAGCTGTTTGTGTGAGAAATGAGTCGAAATATATTTTTAAGTGAGGATGGCAGATAATGGAGACATCAAAAAATCTATGGGATTTTTTTCAAAATCAACTACTCGGCATGAAATGGTTGAATGAACTAATTGGCGGCGGACTTGGTGCATTAGGTCTTGACACAACTAACCGTTGGATGGGGAGCATTCAGTTCTTTTTGTATGACGTAATTAAAATTGGACTACTCTTATGTTTCTTGATTTTTATTATCAGTTATATCCAGAGCTACTTTCCGCCTGAGCGAAGCAAAAAGATATTGGGACGGTTTCACGGGTTGGGAGCAAATGTAATTGCTGCATTGTTGGGAACGGTTACACCTTTTTGTTCATGCTCCTCGATTCCGCTTTTTATTGGTTTTACATCAGCAGGACTGCCTTTGGGGGTAACGTTTTCTTTCCTTATTTCTTCGCCTATGGTGGATCTCGGTTCGCTGGTTTTACTCATGAGTATATTCGGTGCAAAAGTTGCTTTGGTATATGTTTTTATTGGTCTTATTATAGCAATAATTGGTGGTACTCTTATTGAAAAGCTTCATATGGAAAAGTACGTTGAAAATTTTATTCTAACTGCAGGCAAAGTAGATATTGAATCCCCTGATTTGACAAAAAAGGATCGGCTTGTTTATGCAAAAGAGCAGATGCTTTCAACCTTTAAGAAGGTATTCCCTTATATCTTGATTGGTGTTGGTATAGGAGCTGTTATCCATAACTGGATCCCAGAAGAATGGATAGAAATAGCACTTGGCAGTAACAATCCCTTTGGAGTAATATTAGCAACACTAATCGGTGTTCCTATGTATGCCGATATCTTCGGGACTATTCCAATTGCAGAGGCATTATTTACTAAAGGGGCACAGCTTGGAGTCATACTTTCTTTTATGATGGCTGTAACCACTCTTTCTCTGCCATCTATGATTATGCTGAGCAAAGCAGTTAAGCCGAAACTTTTAGCACTTTTCATCACAATCTGTACAGTTGGAATCATTTTGGTTGGTTATTTGTTCAATATCTTTCAAACAGTTATGGTATGAAGGCGAGTTAAATATGGATTTAAACAGTTCTTCGTTATCGATTATGCAAAGTGCTTAGAGTTATAAGATAAACATGATAAATGAAGTTTCCTAAAATTTATAAAGAGGAGAGTGAATTATGGACTTATTCAAAAGAAAAATCAAAAATGAAGAAATTAAATCTTGTTGCTGTAACGGAAATTCTGATTCTGAAAGGATAGAAAAAGCAGAAACTGTAAAATCCGAAGGAGCATCAGTAAAGATATTAGGAGGAGGATGTGCCAAGTGCAATCAGCTTGAAGAGGCTGTAAAAGAAGCTCTAATACAACTTGGAATGAATGCGTCTATTGATCATGTGAAGGATTTTTCAGAGATAGCAGCTTATGGGGTTATGAGCACACCTGCTCTGGTAATAGATGAAAAAGTAGTATCTTATGGTAAAGTACTTAAAACCGAAGAGGTTATAAAAATCCTTCAGAAGGTTAAATAACTGGTATAATTAATTTTTAAAGAAAAAGCAGCACTTCAAAATGATAATAATGCAAGAGGATGGCTAAAACATGATTAAACCCAAGGTTGCTTTTATATGTGTCCATAATTCTTGTCGCAGTCAAATTGCCCAAGCATTGGCTAATCACTATGCTTCGGATGTTTTTGAAAGCTATTCGGCCGGCACGGAAATGGAAAACCATATTAATCCAGATGCAGTTCGTCTTATGAAGCTGTACTATGGAATTGATATGTTAAAAGACCAGTACCCCAAGCTTTTAAAAAATCTTCCGAAGGTAGATATAGTGATAAAGATGGGATGCAACATTGTTTGTCCCTTTTTACCGGCTACATACGAAGAAAATTGGGGATTAGATGATCCGACAGGGAAAAGTGACGAAGAGTTTAGAAAAATAATTTATGAGATAGATAAAAAAGTAAGGGAATTAAAAGAAA
>DJGH01000052.1:27753-36965 GCA_002431635.1 Petrotoga sp. UBA5851 | reverse complement strand
AATTAAAAGAAAAAATTTTAAGTAATCTTATAACATCCGTATCTTTCCTTTAAGTAAAAGAAAGATAGTGGTTTATGTATAAAATACGCTCTATGTATAAGATACGCTCTATGTATAAGATATGCTCTATGTATAAGATATCGGCGGCTTAGTATTAATAAATACTAGCCTTCGGTATCTTGTATTTAAAATAGCTATTTGTTTGCGGGATTAATTACCTTATTATAATAGTTTAAGTCTTCTCTTTTTTCCCAGCCCTGAGTTTTCCAAAATGAGTTACCGACGGTGTTGCTTGTAAAAACTACAAGAGCGGCTTTATTGATACCTTCTTTTTCAAGAGATTCGTAAACTTTTTTAAGAAGCATACTGCCTACACCTTTTCTGCGATACTTTTCTGCTACGGCAGCGTGATATATATACGCACGTCTACCATCATGTCCGCAAAGTATGCATCCTATAATATTGCCGTCTTCTTCATGTACGAAGCAGGTATTTGGATTTCTGTTCAAAAATTTTCTTATACCCTCCTGTGAATCATCAAGGCTCCTCATTCCCATTCCTTTTGTTCCTGACCATAAAGCATAAACTTTTTCATAATCTTCCATAGACATAAGACGAATCATACACATCCTCCCTATAATAAAATAACAGACTAAATACCAATTTGCTCCCCGAAAAAATATCATACCACATTAATTTTCATTTTTGTGCGTTTCAGACATAACCAGTGTTTTTTTAATCTTTTCAGCATGAAAGTGGTGTATCTAAGATTAAAAATGAAATATTACCGGAATTTCAAATTGAACTTACATGAAAATAATGCTATTATACAAGTATGGAGGTGAATACAATGATGCAGAAGCAATTTGAAAAAATGCGTTCAGGCAAAGGTTTTATAGCAGCACTTGACCAGAGCGGAGGCAGCACACCCAAAGCACTTGCACTTTATGGCATTTCAAAAGAGTCATATACAACCGATGAAGAAATGTTTGATTTGGTACATCAGATGAGAACCCGTATTATCAAAAGCCCTTCTTTTTCATCAGAGCATATTCTGGGAGCCATACTGTTTGAGCAAACTATGGACAGAACAATAGAAGGAGTACTTACTGCAGACTATCTATGGGAAAAAAAGTCTGTAATTCCATTTCTAAAAGTTGATAAGGGACTTGATCAAGAGAATGAAGGTGTTCAGCTAATGAAACCTATCAAAGATCTTGATCAGTTGCTGAAAAGAGCTGTGAGTAGGAATATATTCGGAACGAAAATGCGTTCGCTTATTTTGAAAGCCGATATTAACGGTATAAAAAAGATTGTAAGTCAGCAGTTTGATATTGCAAAAAAGATAATTGATGCCGGTCTTATTCCAATAATTGAACCCGAAGTGGATATAAAAAGTGACGATAAAAAAGAATCAGAGGAGATTTTAAAATCTGAAATACTTAAGCATCTTCAGCAGCTTGGGAAAGAGAGTCACGTTATGCTTAAGCTTTCGATACCGACAGTGGATGATTTTTACTCAGAAATCATAAAACATCCCAGAGTATTGAGGGTGGTTGCTCTCTCAGGCGGATATACTCGTGAGGAATCAAATGAAAAGTTAGCCAGAAATCATGGCCTTATAGCCAGCTTTTCCAGAGCTCTGACCGAGGGTTTGAACGTTAGGCAGTCTGACAGAGAGTTTGATGATTTTCTTAGAGCATCGGTAGAAAGTATTTATAAAGCATCAATAACATAAATAACTGCCGGATTTCCGGCAGTTATTTTTTTTTCTTATGCTCTTTGCTTGCAATATTCTTCTGAATATTTTTTAAAGTAAAAACTTCGCATTGAAAAGACTACACCTTTTTTAATCGTATTTTTAGCAGGTATATATTTTTACTGTTCTTGGATTTGCAGTTATATTATGATTTTTGAAAAGAAAGAGGTTTATACCTGTCTATACAGGTATAAACCTCTTTGAATACTTAAGAATATCTTTTGAATATACTATATCCTGTTATAAAATAAAAACGTTGTGGAGGGAAAACTTTTTATTCACTTTAGGAGGTGTTGTTTATATGAAAAACTTTTCCAAAGTTTTTTTAGTTGGCTTTATCCTTATGTTATCTTTAGTTGTTTTTGGAGCAAGAGAAGTAGTTTTTTGGCATGGACTTTCACGTGATCCTGATAAAAGCAGTATTGACGCAATAATTAACTCTTTTGAAAAAGAAAACCCAGACATAAAAGTAAAAATGGTTTTGGTTCCAGCCGCAGAGACAGATTCCTCGAAACTATTGACAGCCGTATATGCCGGAACCGGTCCGGATCTTGTTTACATAGACAGGTTTACTGTTTCTCAAAGGGCCGCTAACAATGTTCTTGAACCAATGGAGGAGCTTCTTTTAAAGAATAATATTGACATAAATGTCATGAAAAAGGAGTTCTATGATTTTGCTATTGAGGAATGTATTTTTAACAACAAAATGTGGGCCTTACCGTTTGATACTGATGTAAGGGTTCTGCTGTACAATGAAAAATTATTGAACAGTGCTGGTCTTAAAGAACCTCCGAAAGATATATATAGCATGATCAAAGCAGCTGAAAAGCTCACAAAAGAAGGGAAAAGAGGAAGATATGATTTGGTAGGTTTTATTCCATGGTTTGCCCAAGGCTGGCCATACACGTGGATATATGCATTTGAAGGGAATATATTTGATACTGATTCTGAAAAATTTGTTTTTGCCACAGATCCTGGAATAATAGAAGCATATACATGGCAGAAAGAATGGTCTGAAAGATTTGGATACGAAACGCTCAACGCTTTTAGTTCACTGTCAATAGGTGATTTAAACCCGTTTACTGCTGGAAAGCTTGCCATGATAGTGGATGGGAACTGGACAATATCAGGAATAAAACAGTTTGCACCAAAAGATTTTAAATATAAGGTCGGGGGGATTCCTACCAAAAGTGGAAAGCCTGTTACATGGGCAGGCGGATGGAGCATAGCAGTACCTAAGGGAGCCAAGAATCCTTCGGATGCGGCTAGGCTTGCATATTATTTTGCTACTAAAGGGCAGTTACAATACAGCGTTGATACACTTCATATTCCGACTTACCGAAATGCTGTTGATGAGTTTCTTAAAGCCGATCCTTCACAAAAAAGCTTCATAGAGCTGTTGGAGAATGCAAAGACAAGGCCTCCTTTACCTGTTGGTGCTCTTCTTTGGGATAAGCTGGTTGAAGCCAGAGATTATGTGCTTACAGGAAAGAAAAGTGTAGAAAAAGCACTTTGGGATGCACAAAATGAAGTACAAGCCGAATATAATAAGGTTATGAAAAAATAGGGGTGGTGAACATGAAGAGAAAAGTTTTAGTTATTTGTATTTTTGTATTATTGAGCGTCGTATATGCACGTTTGCCTGAATCATCCTACTGGTATCCCAACGATATCATAGACTGGGAGTATGAAACTGACGGAGATGCTCTTTACAACAGGTCATCAGTTCCTCTTGCCAAGAGGGTGGGCACGCATGCTTTGGTTTCCTCAGCTGATGAAAGACTTAAAGTAATGGCATTATCCATAATGAACTCATCTACCAGCGGGATGCCTTCGCAGGGTGTAATAGGGTCAATGAAAACATATCCATTTACTTTCTGGCAATATGTAGACTATCTTGTTGCGTGGGCAGGTTCTGCCGGAGAGGGAATAATTGTTCCCCCCAGTGCGGATGTAACAGATGCTGGACATAAAAACGGAGTTCCTGTTCTGGGTACAATTTTTTTTCCTCCCAATGTCTATGGGGGAAGACGAAATTGGGTTGATCAGCTACTGCAGAAAGAAGACGGTCGCTTTATAGTTGCGGATAAATTAATTGAAATAACTGAATACTACGGGTTTGACGGTTGGTTTATAAATCAGGAGACTACCGGATGCAACGATACACATGCTTTGCTTATGAAGGAGTTTATACAGTATGTAAAAACATCTGCTCCCTGGATTACAATGGTATGGTACGACTCGATGACCAATGAGGGAAATATAGAATGGCAGGGCGAGTTCACAGATAAGAATGCATTTTTCATGAAGGATCTTTCCACTAACAAAAAAATCTGTGATGAAATGTTTATAGATTTCAGATGGCAGTCGACCAAACGGCCTGATACTGTTGCTAATTCACTTAAAAATCTTCAGAAATACGGTATAGATCCAAACAATGTTTTTGTCGGGTTTGATCTTCAAGCAAGCGGATATCTTACGGCGTTTAACTGGCCCAAGCTTATAGCTAACAATGAAAAGCTTATGCTTTCTCTTGGGCTATACTGTCCAAGCTGGTCATACTATGATTCTAAGACGATCCAGGAGTTTTGGACAAAAGAAGAAAGCTTGTGGATAGGAGAGCATAGTATCTTTGAGTATAACGGTAAAAAAGAGTTCTCACAGATAGACTGGGGAGACTATAAACAGTACAGATGGAGAGGAATAGCCAGTTTTGTAAATGAGAAAACCCCTTTAACAGGGACAGCGTTTTCAACCTCCTTCTGCGCAGGTCATGGAAAGTCTTTCTATATAAACGGAGAAAGAAAATCTCAAAAGCAATGGTATAACAGAAGTCTTACCGATATATTCCCAACATATCGATGGAAAGTTTCAGGTAAAACCATTCCTGAAATTACTGTTGATTATGATGATGCTTTCTATGGGGGCACATCGCTTAAGTTTAATGGAAGTACCAAAACAGATGAGCCTGTAGAAGTCTCTCTTTACGCTGCTGATCTTGAAATAAAAATAGATTCATGTTTTAATGCGGCTATAAAAACAGATGAAGATAATAACATAGACGTGTATTATATTTTAAAACTATCTGATGGGAAAGAGCTTTCCATAAAAGCTGATCTTTCACAGGGCATGTGGAAAGAAACCAATTCTTCTCTTTCTGAATACAATGGAAAAAAGATTACAGAGATAGGGATCAGAATAGTAGGTAAACAAGACACAAAGTACTCTTTAAATCTTGGAAAAATAGCTTTGGTACCGCAAGGTAAAAAGATTATATCTTCTGTTAAAGGGATAAAGATAGATAGTATTGAGTTCAGAGAAGGACTGTATGCCCAACTCCTCCTTCACTGGCAGGAAAGTAAAGATGCTGAGTTTTATGAAATATACAGAGTTTTGCCGGATCAGACGAGAGAGTTTGTCTGGGCAAGTTATAATAACTATACGTATATTTCCGATATAAAAAGATTTGGAAAAGAAGACAGTTGCGCACTGGAAGTAATTGCAGTGGATAAAAACATGAACAGGAGTTTGCGTGAGTTTGTAGTATTTAATTGGCCAAGTTATCCTGTTCCGAAAGCTGATTTTGAAATAAGCAATACAATAGCTATGCCCGGAGAAAAGATAAGACTTAACAGTCTTTCCTCAGAAGTAACGGAGCAGCTTGTATGGATACTTCCCGGTGCAACTCCTGGTGTATCCTATGAAGTCTCACCTGAAGTAACATATGAAAAAGAAGGTATATTTCCTGTTACTCTTAAAGCAATAAACTCAGAAGGAGAAAGTATCAAAACAGTAGATCCACTTATTGTTATTACGAAAAAAGCAGCAAACGTTAAAAATATGGCTCTAAACAAAAATACTTATGCAAGCTCGCATGTGCCTTCTGAAAAGCCATCCATGGCTGTTGACGGAACTGTTGAAAACAATAGTAAATGGTGTGCTGTAGGCGATTTACCTCATTGGCTGGTAGTTGATTTTGAGAAAGAGGTAATCATAAACAGAGTTATCGTAAAACATGCTCAGTCGGGAAATGAATCGCCCGATATGAATACTCAGGTATACAAGATACAGGTAAGCAACGATGCTCAGCAATGGAGTGATGTTGTTTCTGTAGATTCAAATCGGAAAGGAGTAACGGAGGATTCATTTGCACCCGTAAAGGCCAGATATTTAAGACTTTTCATAGACAAGCCCACACAAGGCGGAGATAAAGCAGCAAGAATTTATGAAGTAGAGGTTTATGGATTAGAATCTTATTGAATGCATTTTACATTCCTCCGCATGGATTTTCCATGCGGAGGCTTATGTAAGGAGGGGTTTTACGGATGAGAAGGAATAATGCGGTAAATTTTTTTAAAGGGATTTTTTTTATTTCTCCATGGCTTATAGGCTTTTTGATTTTTACTCTTCTGCCGTTTATTGCGTCTTTTTACTATACATTTACTCGTTTCAGCATAACAACAAAGGTGCAGTGGATAGGTACAGAAAATTATGTAAATATGTTTGCTGACCCTCTTTTTTATAAAAGTCTTATGAACACGGTGTGGATGACGGTGGGTCTTGTTCCCATAGGTCTTTTTGTTGCTCTGGGGACAGCAATTTTAATGGACAAGCCATTAAAAGAAACTTCTTTTTACAGAGCAGCAATTTATCTGCCTTCTATCGTTCCGGCATTTGGTTTTTCAGCGGTTGTTACTTGGTTTTTTCATCCTTATATGGGTATAGTAAATGCGTTTCTTGAGTTTATAGGAATAGAAGGGCCTCTCTGGCTCAGCAGTGAAGCATGGGTTAAGCCCACAATTGTGCTTGCGGCTCAATGGGGTGTAGGCAGCTCTATGCTAATTTTTTCAGCTGCAATTAAGGATATTCCTAAAGAATTCTATGAATCAGCCAGAATTGATGGAGCTAATAGATTTGTTGTTTTCAAAAAAATAACTCTTCCTCTTATAACTCCTACTATTTTTTATTATCTGGTTACTTCCACAATAGGAGCGTTGCAGATATTTGATCTTCCTATGCTTCTTTCCAACGGGGGACCGGCAAATGCAAGCATGTCTCTGTCGATGTATATATATAGACATGCTTTTACATATACAAATATGGGATATGCGTCTGCACTGGCATGGTTTTTGTTTGGAGTGACTTTTATACTCACAATTTTTTATTTTGTTTTTCAGAAGAAGTGGGTTTATTACTTGGGTTCATAAATTAATGACGAATGGTGGCGATTATAATGAAAAAAATCAAACTTTATATACCCAGAAGAATTGCTTTGGTAATAATTACACTGATATATCTTCTGCCTTTTTTTTGGATGATCGGAACATCGTTAAAACCTGATAACGAGCTTATGGTTTTTCCTCCCAGAATATTTCCCGAGTCACCGGACTGGTCAAATTATATCAAAGCGCTTAATAAGTTTCCTTTTTTTATGTATCTCAAAAATACGGCTATAATTACTGTTTTTAATCTTATAGGAGTAGTTCTGTCTTCTTCCTTTGTAGCATACGGATTTTCAAAGATCAAATGGAAAGGTAGGGATTTCTTCTTTGCGGTTATGATGAGTACTGTAATGCTTCCGGGTGTTGTGACTATGATACCTGTCTTCATGATTTATAAACACCTAGGATGGCTGGATACTTTTCTGCCTTTAATTGTACCTGCATTTCTTGGGGGAGGAGCTATGAATGTTTTCCTGGTGAGACAGTTCTTTAATACAATTCCCAACGATATACTTGAAGCTGCTAAACTTGACGGTGCAGGGGACTTTAGAATATTTTATAAAATAATGCTTCCTCTTTCAAAACCGGTTCTTGCATTGATTAGTCTTTTTACTTTTACCGGTTCATGGAACAATTATATGGGACCGTTAATTTATATTACAAGTGAAACAAAATATCCTTTGGCGCTTGGTATGCCTATGTTTATGAGCAGGTATGGCACATTTTGGAATCAGGCCATGGCAGCATCGGCACTTACGATTCTTCCAACCATAATATTTTTCTTTTTTGCACAAAAGTATCTTATAGAAGGTATTAAGCTTTCTGGCTTAAAATAAACGGGAGTGATTTTATGATAACGGATTTATTGATGAAACCAAGCTTTCCCTGGGAGGACAAACCTGTCGGATGTAATACATTATTGTGGAGGTACTCTAAAAATCCTATTATAAAAAGAGATCAGGCAAAAGGAGCAAACAGTATTTTTAACAGTGCAGTCGTACAGTTTCGAAAAGGTTTTGCCGGTGTTTTCAGAGTAGACGATACCAACAGAAGAATGAATATAAGAAGCGGTTTCAGCAATGATGGAATCAATTGGAAAATTTCCGATGAGCCTATAAAGTTTATTAATGAAGCTGGAGATTTATTGGAAAGCGAGTATAAATATGATCCAAGAGTAGTTTTTATAGAGGACCGGTACTGGATAACATGGTGCAACGGTTATCATGGACCTACTATAGGAGTTGGATACACCTTGGACTTTGAAAACTTCTATCAGGTTGAAAATGCATTTGTACCTTATAACAGGAACGGGGTACTTTTTCCCAGAAAAATAAACGGGAAGTTTGGTATGCTTAACAGACCTTCTGATAACGGACATACTCCTTTTGGAGACATATTTTTCAGTGAAAGTCCTGATATGGTTTATTGGGGGAAACATCGTTTTGTAATGTCACCTGGTTATTCGCCGTGGCAGTCTTTGAAAATAGGCGCCGGTCCCTGCCCTATAGAAACACCTGAAGGATGGTTAATGATTTATCATGGGGTGCTCCTTTCATGCAATGGATATGTTTACAGTTTTGGAGCGGCTCTTACCGATCTGGATAAACCATGGAAAGTAATTAAAAGATCTTCTTCTTATCTTCTTTCCCCTCAGCAGCTCTATGAATGTGTTGGGGATGTACAAAATGTTGTTTTTCCTGTTGCCGCCCTTAGCGAAAAAGAAAGCGGAAGGATAGCCATTTACTATGGATGTGCAGACACAGTTACGGGAGTATGTTTTGGATATGTTGAACAGATACTGGACTGGCTTAAGCACGATAACCAGGAAGAAGTGTAATTTTTTCATTTAAATGAGATAAAATAAAGTAATTTGAGAAAATTTATCTTTTCAGGAGGTATCCGAATGATTCCACTGTATCTGCAGATAACAAATTATGTCGAGGATCTTATCCTTTGCGGAAAATATCTTCCCGGGGATAAAATTCCTTCTGAAAATGAGCTTGCTGATAAGTTTAATACTACAAGAACCACTGTCAGAAAGGCGCTTGATGACTTGGAAAAAAAAGGATTACTGACAAAAATTTTCGGTGTGGGAACTTTTGTAACTGAAATCAATATAGTATCTCAGAAAAAAATTGGAATAATAGTGCATAATTCACAGATTGTCTATGGGATAATAAAATTTTGTTCCACCATAGGAAGTAAGTGTTTTGTCGCCGAGCATACACCAG
>DJGH01000052.1:23116-27706 GCA_002431635.1 Petrotoga sp. UBA5851 | reverse complement strand
AAAAGGCAATAAGCGAACTTCTATCAATGGGTGTAGACGGTATAATAATGGAACCTACAGTTATCTCTCTGGCTGATGATCTGCTTAAAGAACTCTTGAAAGAGAGCTTTCCGATAGTTTTCGTCGACAGAAGTATTGATATGGACTTTCCTGTTCCGACTATTATTACGGATAATAACCAAGGCGGGAAACTTTTAGGTGAGCATATGAGGAAAGTTCATAAGATAGAGTCGGCAGTTTTTGTTACCAGTGAGGATCTTAATATTTCCAGTGTAAATGAAAGATATGAAGGCATAAAAGCCGGACTCAAATTTGGTCCCACCATAATGAAAGTTCCCGTAATAGATGGAGATTATAGCAATCTTGTACGCCATCTCAAGAAAAATCATGAGCAGGCTATTTTCTTTTGTAATGACATGATGGCCGTAAGAGGATACTCATTTCTTTTGAATAAGGGGTTTACTCTCCCCAAAGATATTAAGATAATAGGTTTTGATAATGACTACGTTTCAAAAATCCTTGAGCCTAAACTTACAACGGTAAAGCAAAATCTTCCACAACTGGGAGAATATGCTGCTTCGGTAATGGTCAGGCTTATCAAGAAAGAGCATGTCGAAGATGAAAACAGAATACCGGTTTCACTTGTAGTAAGAGAGTCGTGCGGCTGTAAGGAGAATAAGGAGGATATCCGCGATGAATAAAAACAAAAGCAATGATATACAGCATCTAAAACATATGCTTGCAGAGATACTTCCTTACTGCACAGTAGAGTGCCATGAGATACAGGAATGGACTTTTAATAACAGTAAGGTTAGCTTTAATTTTAAATGGGAAAAGGAAGCCTCTCCGATAATTTTTGAAAATAAAATCTTTTTGGAAAAATGTGAAAAAGATTATTCAGTTTATATGAGCGGATGGTTTGGTGGAGAAAGTCTTGTAAAGGTTGATGGAAAATCCTTTGGAGAGATAAATGTATTTCATAAAGAAGTGAATTTGTCTTCATTTGCAGATGGAAAAGAGCACATAATTCAGGTTTGCACCGTGCCAAGAGGCCTTTTTGGAACAAAAGAGGAAGCAGTTTTCAGATATGCTCACCTTGTCCGATACGATGATGAGCTAAAAAAGGCTGTCTTATATGTTAACAACATGATCAGTATTGCTCAAGAGACCGAAAACGAAATTCTTTCATTAAAGATAGTCGAATATACCGATGACTTTCTTTCAAGCGTCTATGTTCCGAGAGATACGGATAAGTATCTTCAGAATGTTCTAGATAATCCCTCAATAGTTTCAGATGTTACAAATGTCTGGACACATCCTGAGTTTGTCCGACCATCACGAAGAAATAATTCAGAAGTAAAAATGAATTTTTTTCAAAAATTCCAAGAGTATAAAAATGTTCTGGAAAAACTTAAAAATCTGTTTCCGAAGGTAGGAAAGGTTTACGTTATGGGACATGCACATATTGATTATGCGTGGCTATGGCCGGTTGACGAGACCAAAAGGAAACTTGAAAGAACTTTTTCAAATGCTGTTCAACTTTCAGGAAAGTACCCGGAGTTTATCTACAGCCAGTCTTCGGCCCAGATGTATAAAGATATAAAAGAGCTCTCTCCGGATATTTTTGAGAAGATAAAAGAGCTTGTGAAAGAAGGAAAATGGGAGCCTGCAGGAGGTATGTGGGTAGAATCCGATTGTAATGTTCCCTCTGCTGAGTCTTTGATAAGACAGTTTTATTATGGTCAGAGTTTTTTTGAAAAAGAGTTTGGGAAAAGAGCCAATAACTGTTGGCTTCCCGATGTTTTCGGTTTTTCATGGATACTTCCCCAGATACTTAGACAAGCCTGTATAAAATATTTTGTAACCACTAAGCTTTTTTGGAACGATACAAATGACTTTCCGTATGATATGTGCAAATGGAGAGGAATCGACGGATCTGATGTACTGTACTACAGCTATAAGAATATGGAAGATGGTTATAATGGCAAAATAAGCGCAAAGTCAATTATAAATACATGGAATAATTTCAGACAGAAGGGTGATATCTCATCAATATTGCTTTCTTTTGGATATGGAGATGGAGGCGGTGGTCCTACGGAAGAAATGTGTGAAAATTATCATTCTCTTTCACATGCACCAGGCATACCAGAGGTAGAGTATTCAAAAGCAGCAGATTTTTTCGACAGAGTTGAAAAGGAAGTGGATTATTCAAAACTTCCGGTTTGGGATGACGAACTTTACTTTGAACTGCATCGCGGAACCTACACCTCACAGGCCAGAACCAAAAGATTTCACAAATTGGCGGAGAGCGAATTAAGAAAAGCCGAAATTTTAAATACTTTATTTAATTGTGATAATCAAATTTTTTTGGATAGTCAGTGGGAAGTGCTTCTCAGAAATGAATTCCATGATATTCTTCCAGGCTCTTCAATCAAAGAGGTTTATGATGATACCCAAACAGAGCTTGGTCAGGTAATAAAAAAATCTATGGAGTTATCTGAAAAAATGATTTCTGAAAGAGTTTCAGATACAGGACTTACTATATTTAATCCATCAAGCACCAATAATTATATAATTTTTGAGCATGAAAAGAATATGAAAGTGTTTTATGAAGATAAAGAACTTTTAAAGCAAAGAACTTTTGAAGGAAGGTACCTATACTTCATAAAAGAAAAAATTTCAGCTCTGGATTGGGTGAACCTGAATGCTGTTTATGGCGATGAAAATAGCCAGAGCATGACTTTTACGGATAGCCGGCTACTGGAAAATGAGTTTATAAAAGCTACAATAAATGATGATGGAACAATCAACGTATATCAGAAGAAATTTGGGAAAGCAGTTTCTGAAAACGGAATGAACCGGCTCATGTTATATAAAAACATACCATATTACTGGGAAAACTGGGATATTGATAAAAATTACTATAAGTCTGGAGTTCAGCTGAAAGCCCAGAACATAAAAACAGTTGAAGAAGGAGATATAAGAAAAGTAATCAAGGTTGAGTACCAGATAGAAAGTTCCAAAATAGAACAGTACTACATATTATACAATACTGCCCAGCATGTTGAAGTCGTTTCTAATGTAGACTGGCACATGAGAAGAGCGCTGCTTAAAGCCATTTTCCAGACAAAGGTGCTTAATAGATATGCAAAGTACGATATTGATAACGGATATATCCAAAGACCTACACATAACAATACCGATTATGAAAAAGCAAAGTTTGAAGTACTCGGTCATAGATGGGTTGATATTTCACAGGAAGATTTTGGAGTATCTATCATAAACGATTGTAAATACGGACATTATGTTAAGAATTCCCAGATCGAACTGTCTTTAATAAAATCTGGCATATATCCTGACTTTTTTGCAGATGAAGGCAAACATGAATTTTCATATATTATATTCCCACATGAAGGTTGCTCAATAAAAGCTGTATCGTTGTTAGCCGAACAGTATAACAGAAGACCGGAGGTTTTTAACGGAAGTATCAATCGTGAGCTTCCAAAAATAAAAATTAACTCAGACGCTTTTAAGATTTATTCATTGCGGAAAACTGATGAAAAAAACACTTATCTCAGAATTGCCGAGGTACTTGGAACATCAGGGAAAATAACTATTGTTTTTCAAAATATCAATATAAAAGCAGTATACTTGACCAATATTCTTCAGGATATAGAGAAAAAACTAGAGATCAAGGAAAACACTGTTAGTTTCTGTTTCGATCCTTTCAAAATTTTTACTCTGTTGATTGAGACAGCTTAATTTTGAATATATCGCATTTTTGTATAAGAACACAAGTCAGGCACAACTAAGCCTGGCTTGTGTCTTTATAGTCTGGTTTTTTTGTAAGATTATTTGTTCTAAAAGTTTCCCAAAAGCCTTTTAAGTACCATGGTGTCTCTGAAAAGCCACGGATCAAAGTCCGGTTTTGCCATAATGATATGCTCGTTTTCTGCGATGGCTTCTTTTATGCTGATAAAAACAGGAGTAAAACCGAGCTCTTTTTCGTACGCATCTAAAGATAATTCACAGAAGGCTGTTTCATCAATACTGCACTTTATGAATACAGTTTTCATTATAAAATTCTTTAAAGGATCGTAGATATCGGGGCGTTTTTCATAAACTGTTCCCACTTCATTACCTATGTTTACAACTGACATGCCTGTTTCTTCTTTTATTTCCCGTGATAAAGCCTGTAAAAGATCTTCTCCGGCCTTAGCGCCTCCGCCAGGAAATTTATAACCATGACGGTAAGTTTTTACCATAAGCATTCTTTCCGAGTGTCCTGCTACTCCTTTTGCTGCTGTTCTGGAGATATTTTTAAAGTCATTGTGTTGCATTGGAGAACCCAGATTCAGATAAAAACTCATGTTATTCCTCGTTATATTTACGTTGCCAGGCCATTTCAAAACGTTTATAGGCAATATTATACGATATTTTTTTCTTTTGTCCGTCACTCTGTCCAGAGATTTTAAAAAAGTACTTGCCTGGGATTAAATGGATTCTAATTAATTTCTTATCTTTCGATAGATCTGTAATAAAGTTTATTGATTTTGATGTAGAACTTATGGATAATTCATCTTTATTTTT
>DJGH01000052.1:8094-23108 GCA_002431635.1 Petrotoga sp. UBA5851 | reverse complement strand
CCTCAGTGTATATGGCTGATTGCATATCAGATAACCCCAACATTGAAGTAAATACCAGCTCTGTATCTTTTTTTACTTCAAAACCCCTTGTATATTCAAGACTACCGTTGAAAAGGGTATCATACTCATCAAGTATGTAAAAATTATAGTAGTTTGGAAAGTAGTAAAATGCTGTGAACATAAGAACTATTATGCTGCCTACGAGAAAGATCAATCCTTTTTTATTCATTTTATTCCTCCTAGTATTTATACTCTGAACGCTTCATAAGATGATTGTTGACAAAGTACAAAAGTACGATAGTTATTGCTGCAGATATAAGGAAAGCTATCTTACCTTCCCCAAATACAATAAATTTGAAGATATGGTTATAAGCTATCATTATAAGACATACCGCAAGAATATTAGTTCCCACCACATACTGCCACCCAAATCTTTTTCCGAGCAGGGCAAGAAAACCGGTGTAAAAAGTTGCAAAATAAAACACGGTAATTATAGCTATGGCCAGACTAACTCTACCAAAAGGAACATCGATAAGTAAAAGCAATAAATTTACCGCAGTTCCAATGACAAGAGGAAGGGCAAAAAGATATGTGTTTACTGCAGATCGTATATGCTTACGTGGGGTAGAGAACATCAGCAGCATATTGATAGTCTGTGAAAATAGTACGATTACTGAAACAAAAGAAAAGATGAAGAGCATTCCAGAGAAATTTACTGCTATATTTGTTTTCAATGTATGGAAAAATCCTTCCAGATCTGCCGTACCACGTTCGAAAAAGTATTCCATCGACGAGTTTACAAGGACTATAACTGCTCCAACCACAAGAAATATATAAAAACTTTCCTTTATCATGCTTATGATGACTTTAAAAGCCTTTAAAACATCTTTACTCATCTGTTTCGTCCTCCTTAGTCAGGTTCACAAGTATTTTCTGTATATCCATCCTAGATACCTGTACATCATTTTGTGACAACTTATCATAATCAAGCTCGGTGAGTTTTCCAGTCACAGCATAACTTGCAAGTCCTCCGATCTTTTCCTTTGAAAGAATTTTCTGCCCATTAAGAACCTTTTCAATACTGCTTTCTTTTCCGCTCAGATAAAAGAACTTTTGTTCTATACTTTCGACCGTGTCGTCAATTATTATTCTTCCTTTGTCAATCATTATGATGTTTTCAAAAAGTGTTTCAAACTCTTTTATGAGATGTGAGGATATTATCATAGTGCGTGGATTGTTCATGTAATCTTTGTTGAGCTCTTCAAAAAATATATCCCTTGCCACAGGATCCAGACCGATGTATGGTTCATCAAACATTGTTATTTCTGCCCGACTTGCAAGACCAATTATTATACCTACTGTAGTTTTCATGCCTTTGGATATTTTGTTGTAATATTTTTTTGGGTCAAGACCGAGTCTTTTTATTAGATGTCTTGCGTATTGTTCATCCCAGTTCTTAAAAAGAGTACCTGCTATCTCTAATATCTTTGATACCTTTATAGAAGTATTCTGTTCATAGTATGCTCCAAGGGTTTCTCGTGCAAGGCAGATCTTGTTTATCGCTGTTTCGTCCTTACGTGTGTCCTGACCGAAAACTTTTATATAGCCGGATTTATAGTATATCTGACCTGCAATTGTTTTCATAAGCGTTGTCTTTCCTGCACCATTTCTGCCAATCAATCCGTATATTCTGTTTTCCTGAATGGAAAGGGAAATATCTTTCAGTACATGGAAGTTATCATAAAATTTATTTAGAAGATAAATTTCTATTGCTTGATTCATTTCTTCTCCTCCTTATAGCTTTCTATCATTGTGATAAGTTCTGATTTTTTGATTCCCAGTTTTTCTGCTTCAGTCATAAGTTTTTTTATAAAGTCGTTCAAGAACTCTCTTCTCCTTTTTTCTCTTATTTTTGCCAGTGCTCCGGAGCTTACGTACATTCCAAGACCTCTTTTCTTGTAGAGAATCCCTTCATCTGTAAGAATTGAAAAACCTTTTCTTGCTGTGGCTGGATTTATATTGTAAGTCTGCGCCAACTGGTTCGTTGAAAAAATCTGATCCTCTTCTTTAAGTGTCTGCTGAAGAATCATATCTTCAATGAGTTCCGCTACCTGTAAAAATATAGGCCGCGTTGATGTTTCATCGAATTTCATCTGTTCACCTCCGTTTCTTTGTTAGCTACTCAACTAACTAAGTACATAAGTATTGTACTATTTTATTTTTCTTTTGTCAAGCAAAAAAAATGTCTTTTGAAAAAATAACTTCAAAAGACATGATTGGTAAAACTACCACTTCCCAAAATGTTCTTCGGAACACCCGTTCATATTTTCTACAGAAATTTTCTGTCCGGCTTCGTCCTTTATATATCCGTTGAAAACACCTATCATCTGATGAACTTCAGATTCAAGAAAAAGCACTTTTGATTTGGCAACTCTTTCATACTCAGGAGTAAATACAAGATTGACCCTGTCAGATATGGCTGTCTTAAGTTTCCAATCTTTCATAAAGTCATTTTTATCGTACTCAAAGATAGTATTTTCACTAAGTTTTATGCTTTTGCCGTCAATGAAAATTGCATTTTCTGTCATCCCTGTACCGTCGGTCCACTTTGCTCCGAGATTAACAGCCACAGATCTGCCGCTAAACCTTCCAAAGCCGCTTGCCCAATTCCACATTACCTCGTATGGCCATACTCCCCTTCCAAAGTCAAGACATGCAAAAGAATCCTGTGAGTTGAAGAAATACTTTTTATTTCCCAAAGTAAGGATTCCCTCCACAGGCAGGCCTATCTGTTTTGATGTGAACTGAAACGTTCTTTCATTCCACGGAATAACTACATTGAGTGTTTCCTGGCCATTATAAGGTTTTATAATAAACTCGCCTGATATTTTTTCTTTTTTAAAGTCAGTATCTTCGAAAAAAATATGTGTACCTGTTCCTTCAGAAAGTATTTTTACTTTAATTGCAGAATTTTCAAAAATAACCGTTTCATTAACTCCGCAAGGCATTCTGCAACCAAATCCGAAAGGAGTCATAATTGTTTTTTCTATAAACTTTCGGTTTTTTCTGTCGTAAAAATAAGCAAAAACCATTCCGGCATAATCAATATTGGATACTGTAACCGAAAAAAGACAGTCCGGCCCCATGATATACCAGTAGTTCCATTTCTTTTTCCTTAACCATCTGCCGGAAAGATTACAGACTATGACAGAATTTCTTGCCCATCCTATACTTTCTCTGTTAAGTAGACCATCTTTACTGCATAATTCTACTTCATCAAAAATCTCTCTTTCCTGAAGAAACAGCTGTTCCATCTTCTTCCCCCCCTATAATGTACCTAACCTAATAATCATATAATTCTATTATAAATCCCCATATCTGTCTGTTTCTGCATATGCTTTCTTATCAGAGGAACAATTCTTAAGAAATGCTCTGAAGATAAGTGTCTTTCAAGATCTTCTTTGCTTGCCCATTCTTCTATCATAGCTATGCTTAAAGGATCCTTTTCATCCTGGAAAAGCTCGTATTTTATACAGCCCTTTTCTTTTCTGGTAAGTTCTACAAGCTCCCTGTAAAGTTCCACTACTTCTTTTAAATTGTCTTGATGAACGTAGTTTTTTGCAATTACCTTTATCATAGTAGCACCTCTTTTTCCTTTCTTTTACAGTATTTTATCACAATCAGAGAGATTGAGTTTTATTTTTTCCATCAAGTGCAATATTCGTGGTCTGTTATATCTCTGCACAATTATGCAGGGAAAATTTACAGAAACGGCATAGATGAACATATATACCAGTATCTCTATAGGAGCGAAAAAGCCAAAAATCCAGAACGGAAGTATTGCAAGAAGATGAACCAGTTCAGCTCTACAGGACTCGGCTAAAAATTTTTCAAGTTCTATAACAGAGTAATTCCGAAGTCTTTTTTTCCGATAACCGTTCTTCATTACGGCTCCACCATCAGGTAAGAATTTTTTCCATTTTTTTACTTTGAATAATGTTTGATATATTGAACCGTTTTTTTCCCACCGATGAGGCTTAAAAATTCCTGATGAATACGAGAACTTTGATTGAGGGATTTTTGTACACAAGACAGCTATTGAAATCTGAATTACAGGCCACAAAATAAAACACAAAAATATTGTAAGCCATTGTGGAAGAAAAAAAATCTGCATAAGTCACTTCTCCAGTTTTATTTTCCTGCCTTTCCACGTCACTTCAAGGCACAGTATTTTTTTCAGAGTAGAAACAAAAAATATATAAAGAAAAAAAAGAAGCAGAAGAGGGAATAAAACAATTGACACTTTTCCAAATGATCCGATTCTTTTTGAAATTTTTAACAGATGCGCAACAGCAACGATGTAAAGCGAAAAATAGATAGCAAAAGCAGAATAATCTGCTGTGGAAAAGGTATAGACAGGATATATGCTCAGACATATTAATGAAGAAAGCCACAGAAAAGTCAAGAAAAACAAAATTAAAGGGGTTTTAGATGCACCTGTCGCATAATTTTTTGTCCATCCCTCTATCAAAGATTTAAAACCACTACCGTACATTCTGAAACAGATATCCCGGCCACCAAGAAAGAGCTTGTACCTTATATTTTTTTCATTGAGTACTCTTCCCATATCAATATCATCCACAATGCTTGAGCGTATACTTTTATGTCCTCCGATACGAAAATAAGTTAGCCGGTCAATCATAATTACCGGTCCGAAAAGACCGGCATTTTTGCTTTTAATGGCTGTTGTAACTCCATTTGCTCCAACCTCAATCAAATTAAAAAATAACGAAAACTGTTCATAAGATTTTACGGTAGTGTGGAAAGGCTGAACAGAAATAGGACATCTGTTTTTTGTATACTCGTATAGCAGTTTTTCTACCGCTGACGGGGCAAGTCTTACATCGGCATCCAAAAATAGTATAATTTCACTTTTTGAAGCTTGTGCTCCTTCAAAGCATGCCCATGATTTTCCAATCCATCCAGGAGGCTTATCATCAATATTAATGACTTTTGCTCCGTTAATTCTTGCAATTTCGGCAGTATGATCAGAAGAACAGTCATTTACGCAGATTATCTCTGAAATTTCAACTGTCTGTTGCTTAAGGTCTCTCAGTATGCCTAAAAGGTTTTCTTGCTCATTTCTTGCAGGTATTATTATTGTAAGGTCGTGTAATTTTTTTTTGCCGCAAGATCCACAAAGAAAAGGGAAATGAATAAATAAGAGATAGCCACATACTAACCCTGCCAATATAAGACTTAATGTAAAAATCATGCTATCACCTCTGAAGCTTGTGCAATTTTTTATGGACTTTATCTGCAGCAAGTTTTCCGGTAAGTATAGATATAGGAAGTCCGGATGGGCTGAAAGTCCATTGTCCGGCCTGGTAAATGTCTTCAAAGGGAGTATAAATAGATTTTTTGATATTCCGCATTTTGTTTTGTGCAGGTATTGGATTGTTTTTGAATGCCCAGCCTGTTATCGATCCCCTTGTATTAAAAGTTGATTTTTCCAGTGTGAGCGGAGAGGATATAATTCCAAAAATTACTTTGGATTTCAACCCTTCTAAAATGGTTTTATCCAGGACATCAATGATTTTATCCTTACATAATACTTTAAACTCTTCATACCAGTCTTTCTGCTCTGCAAGTTTGGCTAGATCGTAATCAAAAAGAGTGCTTATTATCAGGCCTGTTTTTCCTTGAGGAGCAAGACTTTTATCGCGTATAACGGGGCACGATATCTCGTATGTTGTCAAATCAAGATATTTGTATATATAGCCGGCAAGATTTTCGACACTGTTTATACTTTTTTTAAAAGAAGCAATAGAAGAAAGCCCAATTTTTTGGGGAGTGTAGAAGCAATGGGCTCCAAAAGCATTTTCGAACAATTCTTTTGGCTGATCAACCGCTAGATAAAGTGTAAGTACAGATTCCGAAGTATCAGCATTTATAATCGCATTATAGGTTTGCTCCGATTTTTTATTACTGGTTATTCTTTTCAAAGAGTTTTTTTCCAGATTACCATAGAATTTTTTCAGATCTGCAGCCCATATAAGCTGATCATATTCAAACATCTGTGAATCAGTGGAAAAGAGTTTTTTCCCTTCAGAATCAATTTTTGATATTTCTGTTTTTAAAAGTATTTTACCAGAATTTTCAAGAATAAATGAAGTCAATGAAGAAGCGAGGGTTTGTGTTCCTCCTTTGGTATAAGAGTAATCCAGATAAAGGCCAAAATAGCTTAACGCAAAAAAAGCGGGAGTATCTGCAAAAAAATGCTGAGTTATCGTATCAATAAGATGCATATCCTGAGTAAAGTTCAGCAGATATTCATTTATAGGCATATTAAGCATTTCAATCTTTCTGATATTTTTATAGTATTTTATTATCCAAGGAAGAAGAGTTTTTGTCAAATAGTTCCTATCATGCTTCAAATCCATAAACAAAGGATTATCTATGCCGTATAGGACATCCATATAGCCTATTACTTTTTTAATTTCATTGATGATTCTATCAATTTGTTTTGTCTGAGAAGGAAAATTTTTTAAAAGAAGTTCATGATAATCTTTTATACTCTCTGTAGTCTTAAGATAGATAAAATCTTTTTCTATGCCTAACGAAACTGGATTTTTTATAAAATCAATATTAATGCCTAACTGGCGAAGCATGGGAAGTATTATTCCGGAATTCTCAAAGGCTCGTATTCCGGCATCAAACGTAAAACCATCTCTTTCGAAGGAGGTCACAAGACCGCCGGTTTTTTCTGATTTCTCAATAATAAGTACATTGTGTCCGTTTTTACACAGATAAGCTCCTGCAGTCAGACCTGCCATTCCTGAACCGATTATGATGACATCGTAGTACATATTCCCTCTCCTTAGCAGTAGTCTAATTTTTATAAAAGCTATATAATGTTATTTTTATGAAAAGTTTTAAGATGATTTAATAATATTAGGCAATCTAATTATACATTGCTAAGATAGGGAATGTCAATAAGGTAAAATAGCGCAGAATATTAAGATTAAAAAAAATTTTCAGAGTCGGAGTATAATGTTTGTTTGTCTTTTGGTGACAGAATTAAGTTTGTAATAAAAGAGACTATAAGTACAGATACAATTCCTGAAACAATATTGGCAGATGTAAATTTTAATCCAATAAAGAGAGTTTCAAAAATGAGAAGAGGGATCCTTAGATTTGATGAAGCACCAATGAAAACAAGTACGTTAGAAAGTTTACTTCCCTTTTTTAAAAGCATACTTGCAACAGGAAGCACTGCATACAGAGGTAAAGCTGTTAGCATACCTATTATCAAAGAGATGATAATTCCCTTTACTCCTGAACCTTTGCCCATAATTTTTATCATAGTCTTTTTTTCAAGCCATACATCCATAAGACCTGTACAGAGAAATACTGGAAAAATAGCAATTAGGAAAGTCTTGAGGCTTTCAAACGAAAAAATCAGTATCCTCCATGTTGCATTGGGCAAAAACATCAGAACAAATATGATAGAAAAAATTAACGCCAGATAAGTTTTCATTTAATCATTTGTCCTATAAAAAATGCTTGAAAAAAAGCTAGAATATAAGCAATAATATTGCGGACGAATGAGGCTTTCTTTCCAAGGAATTTCGTTTCTAAAGGTAATGTAACAAATCCAACATTAGTAAGAGTAATAATAAAAATTGCTACTTGCGTAATACCCGCACCTTTTTCCAATATTTCTTTTATTATAGGAAAAACAGAAATAACAGGAAATACAGTAAATGAACCTGCTAAAGAGGCAAAAAACATTCCGGTCATACCGGATTGAATACTAAATAGACTTACAATATTTTTCATCTCAATTATTGAAGATAATATTCCAGCAAATAAAGTTACTAAAAAAAATTGAGGAAGAATAATTGTGAAAAGCTTAAAAGCCTTTTTAAAAGCTGCAAAAGTTTTGGAGGGACTCAACAAAAATGAAACAAAAAAAAGAATGAATGTAATCAGATATAGAAAAATAATGTACACAGTATTCATTTTCCACCTGCCTGAATTAATTAGTTGTCTTTTACTAGTAATTGTAGTATATTTTTGTATGGAGGTATGTTGCCTAAGCAACATTTTTTGATATGGAAATTTTTTTTGATACTCTTTCAAAATCTGTTCTATTCAGTAATATTTCAGAAAGCGAAATAAAAAAGATGCTGGTATGTCTTAAGGCATCGTATAGAAAGTACTCAAAGGGTGGGATGATGATATGGGAAGGAGATAAGGTGAGTGAAGTAGGTATTCTTCTTTACGGAACAGCCAGGTCTCTAAAAAATGATATAGACGGTAAAACAATAATAGTTACTATGATTGAACCGAGCAATTTTATAGGAATACTTCTTGCTTGCAGCCAAAAAAGGAAAAGTCCGGTTTCAGTACAGGCTTCGCAGGAGGCCTATGCTGTATTTTTTCCAATAGAAATAATTATTGAGGGATGCTCAAAGCGTTGCAACTGTCATAAAATTCTTATGAAAAATTTATTGGCCGGGATAGCAGAAAAAGCCATGGTACTTCATGATAGAAACGATTGCCTTATAAAATCATCTGTCAGAGAAAAGATAATGACTTATCTTTTGACAGTATCAAAAGATCAGGGAAGCAAAAAAATTTCCATCCCTCTAGATAGAAGTTCAATGGCAGAGTACCTTAACGTTGAAAGGAGCTCTTTATCACGAGAACTTTCAAAAATGAAGAGAGATGGATTGATTAACTATAAAAAAAATTACTTTGTTATTTTTTAAAGCATTTGTATTAAGTCAATCTTTGTTCATTTTTCTATTAAATAATAGTATGGCTAGACTTAGAAGGGCTACCGTATATCCAAGAATCCAAATCAGATGAATAAAAAAGTTCTGGTAATTTCCGTTAAGTGCATCTCTTGAAATTTCTACAGAATGAATGAAAGGAAGCAACATAGCAATATTTTTAAAGGTCTTGCCAACAATTTCAAGAGGAAACCATGCACCGCTGAGCCATACGGTAAGATTTGTAAGAAGTGCACCGCATATTCCACCAACCTGTTTGTCGTTGAATATAATTCCGCACACCAGACCTATTCCTATAAAAAGTAAGGAAGTAGGAATAAGAGTAATGAAAGATAATACTAAGTTCATATTGAAATCAAGTCCCAGCAGTATGGCGGCAATAAAACATATTATTCCCTGTATAAAAGCCATGGGGAACAAAGGAAGCAGATATCCCCATATAAAATCATGTGATTTTAGAGGAGAAGTAAACAGACGCATCAGAAAAGAACTACTTCGGTCTTTTGCCAGCAGTACTCCTGAAAAAAGTGATATAAAAGAAAGACCGAAAACCGTTATGCCGGGAGTAAGCTGTATTAAAGTAAACTGTTCACCAGGTATATTTTTCCCCATAGTGCTTAGGGCTATCAAAAGAATTACAGGAAAACCTATTCCAAAAAAAAGATTCATGGGATCTCGTACAATTTCTTTAAAATTTCTTTTTGCAAAGACAAGTATTTTCATTGATAATCTTCCTCCCCGGCAAGTGTTATAAATGCATCTTCAAAGTTGTTTTTTCCGCTTTTTTTAATGATCTCTTCAACCGTTCCGGCTGCTGTCAGCTTTCCACTGGACATAATACCGATCCTATCTGAAAGTGCCTGGGCTTCTTCAAGATAGTGAGTGGTAAGTATTATGGTTGTTGAAGTCTTAAGGTCTCTAATCACTTCCCAAAGCTCTCTGCGTGCAAGAACATCAAGTCCTAAGGTAGGCTCGTCAAGAAAGAGAATCTTTGGTTCTGAGATAAGAGCCATGGCTATACTTAGCCTACGCTGCCAGCCGCCGGAAAGATTTTTGGAACGGATATTTTCATACTTGGCAAAATGAAATTTTTTGATCATCTGAACAGCTTTTTCCTTGGATAAACCGTTACTGCTGCCATGGATGCCAGCAATGAACTCAAGATTTTCCCTCACAGTTAGGTTTGCGGCGACAGCTGTTTCCTGGGGTGAAACGCCGATATTATCTTTTACAAAAAATGGATTAGTTAAAATGCTTTCACCTAAAATAAATGCATTACCTGAAGTAGGTTTGCTTAGGCAGGTAAGCATTTTAATAGTTGTGCTTTTTCCAGCTCCGTTTACTCCTAGAAGAGAAAAAAGTTCTCCATGCTCTATTGAAAGCTCAAGTGAGTCTACTGCGGTTAGGTTTTGGTATTTTTTAGTCAGTTTATCTGTTTTGATATCAACCATTTTGTTCTTCCTCCGGTTTTATTGTGTTTTGTATTTCTTTGAAGAGTTCTGTTGTACCTGCCATATTTTTCGCCATTATTTCAACTGTGGCAAAAGCAAGTCCTTGATTGATATCTCCGAATACAAGAAGCTTATCTCCGGTTTTTATGTTAAAATCCTTTCGTGCATCTGCCGGAATTACGATCTGTCCTCTTTCACTTACTGTAACTGTTCCATAAAATCTTTTATCGCCCTGCTGCATGAGATCCTCCTTTGTTATTCGTTTAAATCTTATTTTTCTTACTATACTTATATACTAACAAATTCTTGTATACAAATCAATGAAGACTGAAATACATATCTATTAAGTTCATATTATGATTTGAATATAAAAAAAAGACGGACTTATTAGGAAGTCAGTCTTTTAAGCCTTAAGGAAAAATAGTTTTAGTATCATCATAAAAATTAAGATCCACATAAAAGCAATACCGATTGCGAAGTACCATTTGCTGGTTTTTTCTTCTTTCCATATGTTTTTTGATTGTTCGAGACACTGGGCAAAAACATCTTTAGGAATTAATTTTATTGTAAGGGTCACTAAGATAGGCAAGATCAATAAATCGTCTAGATAACCCAAAACAGGTATGAAGTCGGGAATAAGGTCTATGGGAGATAAAGCGTATGCAACTGTCATCCAAGCTAATATCTTAGCCAAAACTGGCGTTTCCTTTTTTCCTAAGGCAAGAAAGATGGCGGGAATATTAATTTTAAGCTTTTCTATGCGCTGTTTTAGATTCATGGCATCGTCCTTTAGTCATGCAAGATAAAAAATCTTTTTTTTGAAATGGCATCTTTGAGTCTTAAACTATCGTTAATATGGACAATCTGGTGACGGGTCAAAGGCATTTTTATTATTCCGGAGATGTTTTTTTTACTCCAGAAGTCCAAAAGCCAGATCGAATCGGGGTGTTCGATTACTCCTCCGATTCTTCGTATTTCAGCGACAGCTTTTTTATCGACAGTTCTTTTCATATCCATAAAATCCAACCGTGATAAAATACTTTTTGTTCTTTCTCCTACAGCTATCCTGTAATCTCTCAGCCCGCAAGGATCTATCTCTCTGCTGAAGCTAATTATTTGTTCATCGGTCATTGCATTACCTGTATCTGTAACTGATGTTCCGATTTTTTTAAGCCATTGTCCGTTAAGGACCTGTTCTCCAGCTGAAATTAGTATATTTGCGGTTAAATCCTCAATCCTTGTGATATGCCAGATGTTCCACGCTATGGTCACATCTTTTTCTGTGGGCATAATTCCAAGAGCACTTTTTTCAAGACCATCCCAAAGTTTGTCCAAGATAGTTAAGCCGCTTTGAACTGAAAAGTGAACTGATGCGTGCAAAGCCATAAAAAGCTTTTTCCCGGCTTCAAAAGTGTTTTCCTTTTTTATCAGTTCATTCATTTTTTTCTGATCAATATTCCATTCTGATGCTATGCTCATTATTAATGCCTCCGTAGTACTAATAAAAAAATCTTTGGTTACAGCAATTTTATCATAAAATAGTAGCCTTATTTCTTCCGTTGGATTTTGAGTTGTAAAGAGCTTTATCTGCCCTTTTAAGAGCATCCTCGTAACTATTGTCGGTTTCACAGAAAGCCGACATTCCGATTGATACACTTACAAATATTTTAACATTTCCTGCATTTATATTGAGTGCAGAAGCTGTTGCTAGTATCTTATGCCCGAAAGATTTCATATCCTCCGGACTGATATTATTGAAAATACATATGAACTCGTCTCCACCCCAGCGGATACATCTGTCCGAACTTCTTATACAGTTAAGCACCGAATCTGTCAGCTCTTTCAGAACCATATCTCCGGCATCGTGTCCGTAGGTATCGTTTACTTTCTTAAAATGGTCAATATCAAAAATCATTATACCGCTGTTGATTCCGTACTTGCGAAAATCATTGAAAGCTCTGCTCATTTCGTTTATTCCGAATCTTCTGCTGTAAGCCCGTGTAAGTATATCGCTGTTCACTTCTTTCTCCAGAGTTTTTTTTGACCGTCTGAAATAATATCTGTTGATTGTAACCATCAAAGTCAGACATACCAGAACTATAGCCAGCAAAAACCATATGGTGTTGAGAGTAGCATTAAGAGATATAGCTCTTATCTTGCGGTCAGTTTCTTCAATATACAGGTGCATATCGTCAGTATAAGTTCCCATTGCTATTACCCAGTTATACTTTTTATAAAGCCGTGCATAGGAAATCTTTTCAGAGGAAGTACCACTGCTGGGCTTTTTAAAATAATAAGTAAAGAATACCTGTCCATTACTCCTAACTCCTTCAAGCTCCATGAGATAAGGCATATTACCCCTATCATCCTTCATATTGGTAGAAAGAAGCATATTCTCGGTTTCAGGAAGGCTCGGGTGCACAAGCCTTAAGGCATAGTTCTCGCCTCCGTTATAATTTAAAATTTCGTTGATNNTCATCGTTCTTGAATGTCATATTTCGGATTCTACTTTTTATTCGCTCCTTCACAATAGCATCCACATACTCTTTGGTTGCTCCGAAAAGGATTACCAAACTTGGGGTATCAATGCTTTCAAAAGAATAAAACTTTTCTTCAAGCTCACGTATACTATATATACCGGTTTTATCAAAAGCATTTTCAGAGCAGGATACCACAGCACCTGAAGTTTTATTCCAGATAAAATATGAAAGACATTTGGAGTTGTTCTGTATAAGAAGTTGTTTTGAAGCATACCCGGAAAACTCCTCTTCAGATAGATATGACATGGAGCTTATATCTATAAATTTTTCATGGGCAGTCTTTTCATATCTGCGTTTTTCATTTTCTACCTCAATGTCTATACTGTTTATTATGTTGTCAACCGTGTCTTTCAAAAAAGTCTTTTTAAGATCTGATATCATGTCATACGTCTGATCAAAAAATATTTTTTCTGCTTTTTTATGTGATATCATGTAAAAATATACTACCGTTAAGCAGATAATGAACATTAAAGCCGCAGTGATAAGATTGTATTTATAACTCATAACATACTTTCCCCCTGTATACATAAAAATCCAAAGTATTTATTGCACCGATGCAAAACAGAAATAAACATAATACACTCAGACTGAAAAGAGAGTGTACTTTGAAAAATTAGTACTATTTCTACAGCAATAGTATATTTTGTTCGTTAAGTTATAAGGCCCTGAGTAAAAATAGTATAAACATCATTTTAAAAGTATATAATTAATTCAAGCTATCTTTTTTTTTCGGAGGGCAAAATGAAGAGTGCAAAAAATGCAACTGGCTGGATCGGTGTTTTTATAACCGTAATTATTTCCGGATTATGGTCGTACTGGGGAGCCTTTGAAAACTTTCATGAAGGATGGTACTCGAAAAGCATTTGGGAGAATATCTTTATGCTTTTATTTCAATATCTCCTTTTTGCCTGGTTATTTACTGTTTTGGCACTTATCGGTTTAAGATGGAAAAAGGCAGGGCTGGTAGTTCATCTGCTGAGCGGAGTGTTCTGTTTTTGGTTTTTCAGAGGAGCTGTTTTTTCTGTGGTTGGACTTATGGTGGTTATTCCTTTTATTGTTCTTGGTGCATTGTATTATTTTGGCGAGCCTATTCCCAAAAGACTTGCCTATATAATTATAATTGCTGTCCCCCTTATCATAATAACAGCTATATCAATTCCACAGGGAGTAAGAATTTCAAAGCGCGTTAACGATAATGATTTGGGTATAAGAGTTATAAAAACTCTAAATTACTCACTTTCGTGGGCTCCCAGAGGTCCTGGGTGGCCTGACAGGGGTGTTTCATGGGAAGAAGCCTGCAGGATATGTGTACACCTTTCAGCTGACGGGAAGAATGTTATGATTGAGCCACAGAATATATGGAGGCTTCCAACAGTAGAAGAAGCTGTAGGCTCAATGTCTCTTCGCTATAATAATTCTGAAGGAAGGTGGAATGAAGAAGAAGGAAAAGCTTATTATAAATACGTTCCGGATAAAGAGTCACCTCTTTGGGATGTTTATTCCAAAGTAATATATTATTGGACATCCGAAACTGTTGCAGATGATGATAGACTTGCTTATATAGTAGTATACAATGGTGGAGTCTATAAAAGAGCAAAAATTCAAAATCAGTCATATTTGAGTTTCCGTGCTGTTAAAGCTACTGCAGACTGAGTTTTTATACAGTAAAGATAAGTTTAAAATAAAAGTATCTATAAATGTTGACATTCGATAACAAGTATAGTATACTATATTTTAGTCCGAAATAGGACTATCGTGGAGGACAGCATGGACAAAAAGTTAGTCCATAGACAGTTAGTAGAGTACTATCAGATATTTAAGGAAACAGATGCAATATATAATAAACTTGCTAAAAGAGCAGGTCTTGCCGAAAGTGCTTACTGGATAATGTACTCTATAAGAATGATGCATGGCAGATGTACCCAAAAAGAAATATGCAGTCAGTGGTCACTCAGCAAGCAGACCGTTAATTCCGGTCTTAAGTATTTGGAGAAAGAAGGGCTTATAGTGCTTGCAGAATTTTCAGAAGACAGAAGGAGCAAAGAAATTTTACTGACGGAGAAGGGGAAAAAATTTTCACAAGAATATATTGATATTGTCTTTGAAATGGAAATGGAAACTTTCGAAAAAATGTCTGACATAGAAAGAAAAGGACTCATAGATAGTTCAAAAAGATATATGGAGTTATTACAAAAGCAGGTGGATTCATTATTAGACGGGAA
>DJGH01000052.1:2586-8079 GCA_002431635.1 Petrotoga sp. UBA5851 | reverse complement strand
CTCTTATCCGGTTTTTTAAAGTTTAACGTAAATACGGAGGTATTGCTATGAAAATAAGACTTTCAGATCATTTTACAACAGGAAAACTTCTCATGTTTACTGTGCCGTCTGTTATCATGATGATTTTTACTTCTATATATACTGTTGTTGATGGACTTTTTGTTTCTAGGTATGTTGGGGTTGAGGCAATGGCCTCGATAAGTGTGGTTATGCCTCTGCTTATGGTACTAGGTTCATTTGGATTTATGCTTGGTTCAGGAGGCAGTGCAGAGGTAGCCAAAACTCTCGGACAAGGAGACGTCAAAAAAGCAAAAGGTTACTTCACTATGCTGACAATGAGCATTTTTGTTATTGGAATAATGCTTTCAGGAATGTGTCTTGTTTTTATAAAACCCATATGTTATTTTCTTGGGGCTAACAATACTCTTATAGAGTACTGTGCAGACTATGCAACTATATGTCTTCTTGGGAATACTTTTTTTATGCTCCAGGTATTCTTCCAGTCATTTATGATTACTGCGGAAAGACCTCATTTAGGACTTTTCCTTACTGTAGCGGGCGGAGTAACCAATATTGTTCTTGACTGGCTTTTTATAGCACAGTTCCATTGGGGGCTCCGTGGTGCAGCTACGGCAACGGTATGTGGATATCTTTTAAACAGTATTGTTCCGATAGTGTATTTTTTGTCCCCAAATAAGAGCAGATTGTCCTTCTGCAAACCGAAATTTTATTTGAGAGCTCTTCTTCATAGTGCGGCGAACGGTTCATCAGAAATGGTCTCAAACATATCAGCATCAATAACTTCTTTCCTTTTTAATACTCAACTGATGAGGTTGGCAGGTGAGACAGGAGTTGCTGCCATAACCATAATGCAGTATGTAAATTTTATTTTTATTGCTGTACTGATAGGATTTTCAATGGGAAGTGCTCCTATTGTAGGCTTTCATTACGGAGCGGGGAACAATGCTGAGCTTAAAAACCTTTTCAAAAAATGTTTAGGAATAGTTTTATCGGTATCAGTTGCAATGTTTATCATATCTGAAATTTTTTCTAAACCAATCTTAAAAGCATTTAGTTCTGGATCGGCTGTGCTTGAGAAGATGACACTTTCCGGATTTAGAATTTTTGCTTTGTCATTTATTATATCTGGGATTAATATATTTGCTTCTTCATTTTTTACTGCCCTGTGCAACGGAAAAGCCTCTGCGGCAATATCTTTTTTGCGTTCGTTGGTTCTAGGAACAGGGATGATAATGATCCTACCTTTTGTTTTTGGTATTGAAGGAGTCTGGATGGCACCAGTGTTTTCAGAATTTTTTACGATGGTGTTTTCAGTATATCTTTTGAAAAAACATAAAAAAGAATACAATTATGCATAAGCTAAGTATCATAAAAAAACAGACCCAGCAAAGGGCCTGTTTTGAAATGCTAGAACTTATATTGTTTTAACATTAATTCGAGTTTATATGATAGCTGTGCCAATGCCTCTGCTGATGATGCAATTTCTTCTACTCCTGCCGATTGTTCCTCGGTTGCCATAGAGATAGTTTTACTGTTGGAAGCAGTTTCATTGGAAATATCTCTTATTTTTCCTACTGCTTGCAGAACATTTGAATTGTAATCATAAAGGGAGGTTAAACTTTCAGTGATCCCGTTTACTGCTTCTGACAAACCAGATATCTGTTTTTCTATTAAAGAGAAGGATTCACCGGCAGCTAATACTACTTTTTGTCCTGTAGATACTTCTTCGGTACTTTTTCCGATGCTGCTTACAGCATCATGAATCTGATTTTGGATCTGACTAAGAATATCAGATATGCTGGATGCCGATTCCTTTGACTGCTCCGCAAGCTTTTTGACCTCCTGTGCGACAACGGCAAAGCCCTTTCCGTGTTCTCCGGCTCTTGCAGCTTCTATGGCTGCATTCAAAGCTAAAAGATTCGTCTGAAATGCTATTTCTGATATTGAATCAACAATCTCGCTTATTTTATCTGAAAAGTCTGCAAGCTTTCGGATAGTTTCAGCGGTGCTTTGTACTATGGAGTTAATAGTATTTATTGACTGAACAGCATGATTAATAGCTTTTTCACCAGATGCAACAGCTAATGAAGAAGATTTCGATACATTTTCTGCAGATGAAGCGTGCACAGCTATATCCTTAACTCGTTCGTTCATTTGTTTTACCGCCTGTAAGGTTTTATCTGCAGCTTCGGCCTGGTTTACCGCTCCTTGCGATACCTCTAGTACTGCAGTGGCAACCTGTTCGGACGCTTGTGCAGATTTTTCCGAGCTTATCTGAAGCTCTCCACTGGCTGAGGCTATCTGAATAGTGGCATCACTTATCTGATGTATGGTGGTTTTAAGCATATCTGCCATTACCCCGAAGCTCTTTTGCAGGCAGCTTATTTCATCATCATTTTTGTGTCTAACTATGTCTGAAGTTTTTGAAAAATCTCCTTTAGAGATTGTTTCTGACATAGCCGAAACTTTTTTTATTGGATCAGAAATGAATCTTGATAAAAAATATGCCAATACAAAGCCCAATAAAGAAGCTATAACGGTAATGATTAATGAAATATTACGCTCCCTTCTAACAGCTTTCATGGCATTGTGATAGGTCATCCTTGTTACTACGCCAAGAGTTGTTCCGGGTATGTTTGTATAGGCAGCGATTATCTTTTCACCATTGAAGGTATAAATTGACGATCCTGATGTTCCTTTTGCTGCCATTTCTGCAATCTGTTTCAGTTGAGGAGCAATAAGCTTTTTATCAGATTCATCTGGATTGAGGATTTTAAGCTTTCCGATGTATTGTGCGACAGGATGTGCAAAAACCAGACCATTCTTACCGTCAAAAGCAAAAGTATACTCGCTTTCACTTGCTTTTACTTCATTTACGATTCTTTGCAGATGATCTATATTAACCGATATTCCGAGATAACTTTCGGAGGTACCATAAGCTGTTACTGGAGTTGCTATCATAAGGGATGGTTTTTTTGTAGATTGGGATATAAGAATTTCATGTGAGATTACTGTTTTTTTGCTTTTTTTGACTTCCTGCATATACTCTCTGCTTGCAAGTGAGCCTGTCTCACCTTTTTCATTGAGTTTATCCAGCTTGGAATCCACCAGAAAAACAGTTGAAAATATTACATTTTGTTCCTTTATGGTTTTTAAAGCATTTATGATAGTAGCTTTATCGCTAGACATAAAAGCTTGGTTACATGCTGCCGTTTGTAAAACAGAAATCGTACGTGCTATTTCTGTTTCCAGCCGTGAAGCTGTCAGAACCGCGGTGTTGAGCTGTTCTTTTCTGACAGTTGTTTCAATATCGTCCGCTCTTGAAAAATAACTATAAAGTTCAATTACAGATACCGATAGTGCGATAAGACTTACTATAAGAAGCGAAAGCTTGGTTCTGATGCTGAATTTTTTTTCCCCTTTTAAGCGTCTTCCCATTTTACAATCCTCCCATGAAGTTAAAATATATATAAGCTTGTATGTGGCAAAAAAACAAGTTAAACTATAAGGTTCTGGTAAATCTTAATCTTAAAGACAGTCTAGTAGCAAATAGAAAAAGAGGTAAATAACTATAATAAGAGAATTTCAGAAGTTATTATACCTCTCATTCATTTTTTTTCATGATTTTAATGTTTCTTATTTTTAACGTAATTCAGAACAGACCAATAGATTTCTGACCAAAATGGAAAAGCACTTCATTAATCTCGTAGATGTCGTAATTTTTATGTTGTATGAAATACTCCAGAATAGTATCAAATATACTTTTTTCGGAAAGCTCAAAACCACTCTTATGAAAAAGTTCTGTACTCTGTCTATAACTTAATCTAAACGCTAAAACAAATGCCCAAACATCAGCTTTACATGGAGTGTAATCAGAATAGCTCCGAATTTTATAGAAGTATTCTCTGTTTATATTTGCATTTCTATATACCTGTTCTTCTGTCATTCCTTTTTCTCTTATAAGCTCTGAAAGTATTTTTATAAAAGGTTCATCAATCTTTTTTACAGATTCTTTCATTGTTTTTCTTGGACAATTTGATTCGTAAAAATTCTTTTTTTCAACATAAGTTAGAATATCTTTTAAAAGAGGTTCAGAAATAATGAACTCCTTTTTATCTATGATCACAAGTCTTATATCCATTTCATTTTTATCCAGAAATGATCTTATAGCTGAGATAGCGATTTTTTTTGCTTCTTGTTTTGGGTAGCCATAGGCTCCTGCAGATATAAGAGGAAATGAGATACTGTACAAACCTTTTTTTTGTGCAAGCTCCAGAGAATTAATGTAACATGACCAAAGAATCTTTTCTTCATTATCTTTCCCGCCTCGCCATATCGGTCCTACCGTATGAATTACATATTCACAGGAAAGATTATATCCTTTGGTTATCTTTGACTGTCCCGGTTGACATCCTCCAAGGGTTTTACACTCTTGAACAAGACGATAGCCCGCCGCCCGGTGTATTGCCCCGTCAACTCCTCCTCCTCCCAGAAGAGAAGGATTGGCTGCATTGACAATTGCATCTGTTTTAGCTTTGGTTATATCGTCAAGAAGAATATAAAAAGGCATGTACTTCCTCCTATAGTATTTTTAAGGTTTTAATACGGTGAAATTCTAACAGGTATCAAAAAAATTTATAATAAAAATTTTACTAAATAGGGTTATACAGTAAACTCCTACTAGAGTTGGACAAAAAACCAGCAAAAAGAAGATCAGTTTTATTTTTAACAGTCAAAATTAAACTTTTCAAACATGACAGTATCTAAAAGCGCTTTACGCTGCGTATCGTGACGTTGTGGACTCAGAAAACCATCCCGGGGATATCCGAGAATCAGTAGTGCAGTTGGGATTATGTAATCAGCAATCTCAAACTCGTGTCTTATTATATACGGATCGAAAAGACCGACCATAACGCTGCCTATTCCAAGTTCCCGGGCAGCAAGCATCATATGGTCGCAAACAATTCCGATGTCCAGGTCACCCGAACATTTTTGATCGTAAGGGCGTATGAGAGAGTCGCGGGAATCGCGGCAAACGATAAGCACACACTGTGAACCGAAAGTATTGTATGCTTTTTTCACTTTAAGAATATTCTGTGACTCTCTTACCACAATAATTCTCTGAGGTTGTTTGTTACAGGCGCTGGGAGCGACACGTCCTACTGAGAGTATCCTCATGAGATCTTCATCAGGTATTGTTTTTTCATTAAATCCTCTTGTTGTGCATCTGCTTTTAGCTAACTCAAAAAAGTCCATACTTCTTTTTTCATCTCCTTATGTAGTATAAGGCAAAAGTTAAATTAAACTTTTGTATACCTATAAAATAGTATATCTACTATACTTTTTTTATGTTAAGTAAACTGGATACCTTCTGATAATAATCGCTAACCTTGGTAAAATATGATACATTCATCATGTAAAAAACATCAGCCTTGGCTGATGTTTTTTGAGAAATATTAGGCAGATTAAAAA
>DJGH01000052.1:0-2551 GCA_002431635.1 Petrotoga sp. UBA5851 | reverse complement strand
GGCAGATTAAAAATTAAGTATTTCAATAAAAATACTTGAAACGGTAGGATCAAACTGTGTTCCAGAATTTTTTTTGATTTCATTTAATGCTTCTTCCTTTGATAAAGCTTTTCTGTATACCCTTGATTCTATCATAGCGTCATAAGCATCGGCTACAGCAAGTATACGGGAAAGAATCGGAATATCTTCGCCTGAAATGCCAAGAGGATAACCTTTTCCATCCCATCGTTCATGATGGGTAAGAATGTAGTTGGCAACACTGGAGAGTTCAGGAACAGACATAACTATACGGAAACCAATTTCAGGATGAGTTTTCATTATAGTCCATTCTTCATCAGTTAGCTTTCCCGGTTTATTTAAAATACGGTCATCAATACCTACCTTGCCTATATCATGAAGCATGGCAAAAAGATGAAGCTCATCTTGTGCGCTTTGTGTAAGCCCAAGTCTTTCAGCCACTTTTATGCAGTTCTCCGAAATACGTTGAGAGTGTTCCTCTGTTTCCTGACTTCTGGCATACATTGTGGCCATAATGGACGAAAGCACAGAATTATGAAGGCTTTTTTGTTCGAAAATCTTTCTTCTTCGCAAGTATTCATCTGCTTCTTTCTCAGCGGTTAGAAGGCTGTCATTGAAGTCATCCTTAGTTCCATATCCCATTGAAAGACTTATGCGGTTTTTGGTTTCTGCTGTCAAGGAATTGAAGTTATCAAATGTTTTTCTTATATTTTTAAGAAATTCCAATGCTTTTTCTCTTGAAGTGTAAGGAAGGATAATTGCAAATTCATCACCACCTATTCGTGCAAGAATATCGCTTTCTCTACAGCATTTCTGCAAAAGTTTAGCAGTTTCCATAATAAGAATGTCACCCTGAATATGACCAAAAGTATCGTTTATCATTCTTACCCCGTTAATATCGGCAACCAGTATGGATACAGGGGTATTTCCGCTTTTCTCCAGGCGGTCTTTTTGTGTTTCATAGTACCTTCTGTTAAACAGGCCAGTCATAAAATCATGGTCATTTGCATATTCTATTTGATACTGCCGCATCTTTGATTCAGTTATATCTACTATGATACCTTCCAGAGCTTCGATACTGCCGTCCTTGCGAAAGATTCCTTGTCCTGTTTCAAGAACCCATTTGTGCTTTTTGGATGAAGTTACTATCTCATATTCATATCGGAATGGTTCATGAAGTTCAAGAACTCTTTTCCATTCGTCCCAAATTATTTCTTTGTAATCATCTGCAATGAGGTCATTATATGAAAGATCTTTATTATTAATAAGATTTTCCGCATGATATCCTGTAAGATCAAAACACCCCTTTGATACAAACTCCATTGTCCATTGATGATCGTTTTTACATCTGTAAGCCATACCAGGAAGGTTTTCCAAAAGAACTCTCTTGCTTCTTTCACTTTCTTTAAGAGTTTCCTCTGCATTTTTTCTGTCAGTTATATCTTTGATTATGCATAAATGGTACTTATTCTCTTTTGAACCCTCAGAAATATCAAGACTTCTTATCATCATATTTACCCACTTCACAGAACCATTGGGAAAAACATAACGTTTTTCCAGAGAATAACCGATAAACTTTCCTGATTTATACTGTTCGAACATCTCTGAATCTTTAGAAAGATCATCAGGATGAGTTATGCTTTTCCAATCAAAACAAGGACCTTCATCTTTTTTTCTGGAAACTATTCTTAAAAATTCCTCGTTAGAATCAATAATATTCAATTCATCATTCGATACCTCATGTTTGCTATAATCCCTTAAGAGAGCTATGCCAACTGGAGCTTGTGTAAATACTGATCTGAAAAGCAATTCACTATCTTTAAGTTCTCGGAATGTTTTGTTAAACTTTTTCTGTATGGACAATGCTCTATAAAGCATTAAGATAAGTATAAGAATGAAAGTGACTATAAGTAAAGGCTGGATCATATAAAGCAAAGCATCTTTAGTCCACGAATCAACAGGATAGTCTATCCCAAAAACGGCAATAACACTTTTCAGATCTGAATCTTTTATAGGAACAAAAACACTTACCCATGTTCCCCAACGATCGGTTATATTGCTTTTTAAAACAGCTTCTCCGGTAGAAAAAGGAAGCCAATCATATTCTGTTATTTCTGTATACTCCTGTCCGGGCGGGGAGTAATCTTTTGAGGAAGGAGTTTCAGAATCAACTATGAAAAAAAGTTTGTTATCTTTAAGAGTAAGAAGATATGCAAATTTTATCTCTTGATTTTTTTCTGCAAAGCTTATCATGTTTGTTTTTAGAGTGTTATAGTAGTCATTCTGAAGATCTGAACTATCGTTTTTCAACTCTTTCAAATGCAGAGGTTCTATAAATGCCGAAGCTGAGACCGCCAAGCGTATAACTTCAATGCGCCTGATTGATGAGTAATGATACCATGAAGCATATATATAGAATGTACCTCCAATAAAAACCGTAATAATTAAAAAAATGAAGAAAAAATTTGGTCTTTTTTCTGGTTTTGAATAGTGTATCGCCATAAGAGACCTCCATTAAAAAAATGAGTCTATC
>DJGH01000053.1 GCA_002431635.1 Petrotoga sp. UBA5851 | reverse complement strand
CTATAGTCCTTAAGGACTATAGGTTTACAAAATTTATTAACAATTTTTTAAACAATTGCGAATCTTCCAATATAACAGAGTGTCCGACATGATCAAGCACCTCGAGCCTGCCGTTTAAATTCTTAAGAGTGTTTTCCGCCATATCATGTGTAATCAACATATCCTTCTTTCCAAGAATAAAAAGAACAGGATTTTTATACCTTTCGGCAAGTTCTGTATAATCATACCGTGATAAGGCTCTTGCATTCTCGCTGAAACATTCATCTTTCATGAGCAGGGCATCTTTAACAACTTCAGAAAGAATTTTCTGATCTTCACAAGCCGGCATGATTCCTTTAAGGCTGTTCCTGAGAAGAGATACGTTACCTTTCATCATCTCAAGGACAGGAAAGTTCTCTTCCGGCGTGACAAGACCGTTTACAGGCGCAGAGTCTACCAGAACCAGCTTACTCACCAATTGAGGATATCTGAAGGCAAGAGACATACTAACAGCACCGCCAAGTGAATGTCCTACTACCACTGCCTTTTCTATCTTAAGCTGATCCATGAAGCCCTTTACAAAGTCAGCGTATGTATCTATGCTCACATTATCAATTCTATCAGATTTTCCAAAATTTACAAGATCTGGTATATAAGTTGTATATCCTTCTATACTGCTTACCTTTTCATACCATCTGTGTGATCCGAAATTACCGTGGATCATTACTATGGCTGGACCGTTTCCTTGCTGCCGGTAAAAAATCTTTTTCCCGTTTACGGTAACGTACTTCCCATCTTCAGCCCTACGGCTCCAACTCTTTCTTACCAGTAAAGCCCATGGTCTCCCAAGATACTTCATAGAAAGGAGCTTCAGACCGTAAGCAATTCCCTGTGGAAAGAATAAGACAAATACTATGAGAAGTGCTCCGAATATAAGCGTCATTGGGATATTTCCGCGCGAAAACAGGAAAGGAAGACCTGTTATTATTATTGAACCTATCATACCGCCTTCCAGAGATGCCATACCTCCGATTACAATCATTGACAAAAGGTTTAATGATGTGTTCATTCCAAAATCAGGAGGAGAAATATATCCTACCGTATGCGAGTATAATGCACCCGCTATTCCACCATAAATCGCACTTACTATGAAAGCGTTCAATTTTATCCTTGAAGGCTTAATTCCATATGCTCTTGCCGCAACCTCACTGTCTCTTACCATCTTATACTTTTCACCGACCGGAGAGTGCAAGATGAGCGATGCAACATACGTTAGAACCACAAAAAACACAAGATTTAGAAGATAAATATAAAAATCACTTTCAAAAAATCTTGGGATATTTCTCATCCCTATATGTCCACCAAAATGTTCTATGGCGGCAAACAGCTGTTCAACAGCAACTCCAAACGCCATTGTAGCTATTGCAAGATAAAAACCCTTGAGTCTTAATGCCGGCAGCCCTATTAAAAATCCAAGAAACGCTGCAAGAACTATCGCTGCAAGTATGTTTATATAAAAAGGAGTTCCAAAGTCCATAGCCATAGCAGCTGTAGTATAAGCTCCCACAGCCATAAATGCTCCGTGTCCAATAGAAACTTGACCGGTAAAGCCCGATACTATATTCAGTCCAGTAGCAGCAATAGCATATATAAGCACAAGAGAAAATATCATCAGAAGGAAGGATTTGTTTATAAATAATACTCCCAATAGTACTCCTATTATAAGTACTATCAAAGCTTTTTTCATGTTCATACTTACACTCTCCCTTCAAACTTCTTGGCAAAAAGACCTGAGGGCTTAAATGCCAACATCAGTATTATTATAAGAAGTATTATCGTGAGCTGATAATCCGGGGAAATGTAAATTCCAACTATTTTTTCGAGAATCCCGAGTATTATACCACCCAGAATAGATCCGTAAAGGCTTGTAAATCCTCCTAGAACACCTGCGGTAAATCCGTAAAGTTGCATGTTCATCATCATTGTCGGAGTCACTGTGGTTTTAGGAGCAATAAGAACACCTACAAGAGCAGAAAGACTTATTCCTATTCCCCATACCAGTCCGTCTATCATATTGGTGTTTATTCCTACTACTTTTGAACCGACTTCATCTTGTGACCGTGCTCTTATAGCTATTCCGACTTTGGTTACTTTAAGAAAAACTGCCAACAGGATGGTAATTCCAAGCGAAATCACTGTTATAAGCAGATCGTTGAGCGGAAGGATAAGAAGTCCATCCTCACCGAGTGTAAACATCAGCGGAGGACCACTGACAAGTTCATTAAAACTGAATGGGTTTACTCCCCAGATAATCTGTGCAAGTCCTTCAAGGATCATAAGTATACCCAAGGTTATTATAAGCATGCCTCCATGAGACAGATGTTTCACAGGTCTCATGAGAAACTTTTCAATAAGAAATCCCAAAAGAATTCCGAATATAACCGCACACAGTATGGCCAATAAGAGATTCTGTGTTAAAAGAAACACGGTAAGTGCTATAAACGCACTGAACATCCCGGCATTTCCATGTGAGAAGTTCATTACACCGACAGTTCTAAATATAAGAGATATTCCAAAAGCCATAAGCCCGTATAATGCTCCCTGCGGTATTCCTAAAATTATACTTTGCAGTATTAACAAATCGACCACCTCTATATCCCAAGGTAAGATTTTTTTACTTTTTCATCGTTAAGTAGCGTCTTTGCATCGTCCGAATGAACAATCCTTCCTGTTTCGAGAATATATGCCCTGTCACTTATTTTAAGCGACTTTAGTGCGTTCTGTTCTACCAGAAGAATTGACATGCCTGATCTTTTCAACTCTACTAAAGCCTTAAATATCTGATCAACAATCACGGGCGCAAGTCCAAGTGATGGTTCATCCAGCATAAGAAGCTCCGGATCGGACATAAGTGCCCGGGCAACTGCTAACATCTGCTGTTCACCGCCTGAAAGCGATCCTGCAGCCTGCTTTTTCCTTTCCTTGAGAATAGGAAACATTCTGTATGCAGTTTCAATATTTTTTTGGTAGTTACCTCTTAAATAACTTCCCATTTTAAGATTTTCCTCTACAGAAAGACCAGAGAAAACCCTACGGTTCTCCGGACAGAGAATTATTCCTTTTTCTACTCTCTGATATGTTGTAAATCCTGAAATATCTTTATCCTTATAAAAAACCTTGCCCTTGCTTTTTACAACCGCTGAAACTCCAAAAAGGGCAGAAGTCTTTCCTGCTCCGTTAGCGCCAAGAATCGATACTATTTCTCCGCTTTTTATTTCAAAAGAAATTTCTTTAACCGCTTTAACATGACCATAGTTCACAGAAAGGTTTTCAACTCTAAGCATCTTCTCTCTCCCCCAGATATACTCTTATGACCTGAGGATCGTTTGCAACCTCAGCAGGCGTACCTTCGGCAATTTTTTCACCAAAGCTCATAACAGTAATTTTATCTGATACCTTCATAACCAGAGCCATATCATGCTCTACCAAAAGAATGGTCTTTCCCTGTCTGTTAACCAGTTCAAAGATATCCTCAACTTCTGATGTCTCAGTATGGTTGAGTCCGGCAGCCGGTTCATCGAACAAGAGGAGATCCGGATCAGAAATAAGTGCCCTTGCAATTTCAACTCTTTTCAAAAGTCCGTATGAGAGTTGTGACGGATATGAACCAAGTCTGTTTTTTATCTGTAAGAGTTCTGAAACGTAAAGAATTTTTTCTCTGGTTTCAGAATCAAAATTTTTGTTTTTCTTCAATAAAACTGAAAAAATACCTTTTTTATAATTGTTCACATAACCCGAATAAATATTTTCATAAACATTCATTCCATTAAATAACTGAAGGTTTTGAAAAGTCCTGCTAATCTTTCTTGATATTATTTCTTCTGCACTTAACTTTATAAGAGGTTCGCCTTTATAGTAAACCTCTCCTTCAACCGGATTTATAACACGCGTTATGACATTGAAAAGAGTAGTTTTACCCGCTCCGTTTGGCCCTATAAGCGAGTGTATCTTCCCTTTTTCCACTGTCATATCCATGTTCTTTACCGCGGTCAGACCTCCAAACTTAACAGTAATGCCTTTAACTTCAAGCATCAGCCACCTCTTAAAAAAGGGTAGGGAAAATTTACCCTACCCAAAATTTAAATTTTTTACTGTACGAAACTTACCCAATCTGAAGCAGTAGCAAACACTCCGTCTTTTACTTCAAGAACATACATCGACTGCTTACCCATTCTGCAGCTGGTATCACTAACGTTGTAAGGTCCATAAGTTATTTCGTGGGCAACTACTCCGGTCCATTTGTTAAGAGTCTCAAGAGCTTTAACCAGTTTATCTCTGGTAAGATCAGCACCTGTTCTCTTAAGACCTTCAGTGAATATTTCGGCTGCAATCATACCGGCAATTGCATAAGCGTTCGGCATCTGATTGTTGTTGTACTTACCGTATATCTTAAATACATCCTGATCAGGATTGGAAAAATCAACATTCACCCATGCCATTGCCTGAACACCTTCGGAATCCTTTCCTGTAAGAGTTATAAGTGAAGCATCTGAAATTGAGTATGTGCCTACTATCTTGGCTTTTGAAAGACCATACTGCTTTGCCTGCTTTATAAACTGCGGAGCCTGCTGAATAAATGCCATGAGAATTATAGCGTCCGGTTTAGCAGCAACAAGTTTGGTCATTTCCGTAGAAAAATCAGTTGCGGAAGGATTTATAGCAATTTCTGCAACAGGTTTAAGGTTAAATCTTTCAAGAGCGGCCTTGGCGGCAAGATACTCTTCTTTTCCGTCATCAGCGTTTCTATAAACAATGGCAATCCTTCTTGCCTTGAGGTTTGTATACATATGTCTTATCATTATATTTCCCTCAAGAGTATAGTTTGGCTGAACTGTAAAAACATAGTTTTTCGGAGGAATAGCAAGTACTGAAGCTCCGCTTCCCTGATAAACAAAAGGCACTTTTGCATTGTTAAGGTAATCAACAACCGCAAGACAGCCTGGTGTTCCCAGACCTCCAACAATTGCAAACACATTGTCATTTTCTACAAGTCTTTTTACTTCAACCGTTGTTTTTGCAGGGTTGAGCTGATCATCTGCAACGAGAAGATTAATTTTTCTGCCAAAAACTCCACCGTTGTCATTTACGTAATTAAAGTAGGCTTTCATACCGGCAGTCATACTCTGACCTATTATGGCCGCAGCACCTGACAAAGCCTGGAAAGAACCTATTTTAACTTCATCCTTGGTTACTCCCGGTTCTGCAAAAATACTGAGAGCTACTAACATAACCATCAATACTGCTAAAAATTTTCTCATATACTCACCCCTTTTTGTGAATTAAAGCCTACAGATTTTTAATTAAAACCGCAGTCCCCATTCCTCCGCCTATACAAAGCGAAGCCAGCCCAAAGCTCAAACTTCTCTTCTTCATCTCGTACAAAAGTGAAACAATTATCCTGTTTCCAGATGCTCCGATAGGATGACCCAGTGCAATTGCACCGCCGTTTACATTAGTTCTTTCCATTATCCATTCCTTTGAAAGGCTATAAGCTTCACAAAGCTCCTTTATTACTCCCAGAGACTGTGCAGCAAAAGCCTCGTTCAGTTCAAGAAGCTGAATATCCTTAAGATTAAGTCCTGATTTTTCAAGTGCTTTCTTTATGGCCGGATAAGGTCCAAGACCCATAACCGAAGGATCGACACCTGCCTGAGCATACGAAACAATCTCAGCCAGAGGTTTAAGACCATACTTTTCTACTGCCTCTTCACCTGCAAGTATCAAAGCGCTTGCACCGTCATTTATACCAGAAGCATTTCCTGCTGTAACTGTTCCATCTGACAAAAATGCAGGTCTAAGCTTGGCCAGACTATCAGCAGTTGTATCGTATCTAGGATGCTCATCCTTAGCAAAGTAAACAACATCCTTTTTGACCTTAAGCTCATAAGGAGCTATTTCATCGGAAAATCTTCCGGATTCAATAGCCTGCTTTGCCTTTTGCTGACTGGCAAGTGCAAAGTCATCCTGTTCTTTTCTGCTTAAAGAGTATTTTCTTGCTATATTTTCTGCAGTAACGCCCATATGATAATTATTGAATACATCTGTAAGACCATCAACTATCATATGATCGAATATCTGACCATTACCGAACTTCATTCCGAACCTTGCAGCAGAAGGAATCATATACGGAGCCATAGACATGCTTTCCATACCACCTGCGGCAACAATCTGAGCTTCACCTGCTTTTATATCTGTCGAACCTATCATCACGGATTTCATTCCGCTTCCGCAAAGTATATTTACACTGTATGCGGCTTTTTCTACCGGAATACCTGCATATATTGCTGCCTGTCTGCCCGGCCCCATCCCCTGTCCTGCACTCAGGACATTTCCCATAATAGTCTCATCTATCATATCCGGTTTGACATTGGCATGCTGCATGGCTGCTTTAATAACGTGTGCTCCGAGCCTGTTGGCGGGAATCTCCTTCAAAGCTCCACCAAACGTTCCGATAGCTGTTCTCTTGGCACCGACAATAAACACCTTACTCATTCTGTCCCCCCTCCTTAATCATTATAGGTATCCCAGATCATATGACTGCTTTAAAAGCTGCTCACGAAAATCCGGATGAGCTATATTTACAAGCGCCTTCACCCTCTGGGCGACACTTTTTCCGCGTAAATGGGCTACTCCGAACTCTGTCACAACATAGTCCACATCATGACGCGGCACGGTTACAACCGATCCCGGTGAGTGCATCGGAACAATCGTGGATAATGTTCCTTTTTTTGCGGTAGCTCTCAGAGCAATTATACCTTTTCCATCCTTACTTTTTACAGCCCCTCTATGAGTATCGAGCTGTCCGCCTGAACCAGAAAACTGTTTAACTCCTAACGATTCTGAACAGACCTGACCTGTAAGATCAACAGCTATAGCTGTATTTATGCTTACCATATTATCGTTTTTCGCTATCACAAACGGATCGTTCACATAGCTTCCCCTCATTATCCATACACCAGGGTTATTATCTATCCATCTGTACATATTCTGCGATCCCAAGGCGAATGCACAGACAAACTTGCCTCTCCATAAGGACTTCTTACTATTGTTGATGATCCCGTTTTCAAAAAGCTCAATCATAGATTCTGTAAACATCTCTGTGTGGACTCCGAGATCTTTTTTATTCTTAAGGAGCTTGGCTACAGCATTTGGAATACCGCCTATCCCTATCTGGACAGTAGATCCGTCTCTTACCAGATCTGCAATATACTGAGCTATCTGGATTTCTGTCTGAGCAGGTTCTACAACAGAAAGATCCGGAATGGCCCAACTTGATTCCGTTACCACATCAGCCTGAGCTATATGAACCTGAGTCTCGCCGTGTGTCCATGGAACCTTATCGTTTACTTCCAGAACCGTATAGTCGGCCTTCTCAAGAATATCCATTTCATAGACGTTTGAAAGCCCAAGACTCATGAAACCGGATACTTCATTCATAGGAGTTACTGTGCCCCAAAACACTATCTTATTACCATCTTCCTTTTCGGAAACAAACTTATCAGTACTAGACATGTGCAGGTTGTTCGGTATATAATCAACCGTTTTAAGCCCCGAATCCCTTGCATTTCTGGTAGGCACACTCATGAACCATGTATGATTTTCAAGAATTCCTTCGCTATCTTTTGAAGAAATGAAAGGGTAATCTTTCATATTAAGACAGGTCAGAACCTTTATATACTCAAAATTGTCCCTGAACTTATGGAGGTTACTTAAAAGGCCCTGGGCTTCCATTGCAGCCAGACCCACAACCACTGTACACCTCTTAGGCAGAGAAAGAATGGCTTCTTCCACCGAACGCTTCTTATTATTATATACGCTTGTCCAATTAGACATATTCCGCCTCCTGAAAGTTTATATTACAAGACCACCGTCTACCCTGAGAACCTGTCCTGTGACAAAAGAAGCTTCTTCGCTTGAAAGGAAAAGAACTGCGTTTGCAATATCTTCAGCCTCACCCAATCTTTTTAGTAGAGCCTTATTTTTCATATCTTCCAGGATCTTCTCAGGAACCTTATCTGTCATCGGTGTTCTTACAAAACCCGGTGCAACGGCATTAGCTCTGACTTTTGCGCCTTTTCTGGCAAACTCCTTTGACCACGTCTTGGTCATGGCTACAACTCCGCCTTTGGTTGCAGCATAGTTAGTCTGCCCAACATTTCCATCCAAACCTACTACTGAAGAGATGCTTACTATCGAACCGCTTCCGGTTTCCATCATAAGCGGACCAATAGCCTGAGTCATATTGAACACACCCTTAAGGTTTACATTTATTACTGCATCCCAATCTTCCTCACTCATTTTCTGTATCAGGGCATCCCTGGTTATTCCGGCATTGTTAACCAGTGCATCAATTCTACCATATTCTGCTCTTACTTTTTCAACAAATACCTTTATTCCCTCTCTGTCTGTTACATTGAGAATATATCCCTTAACGTTTTTAAATTCCTTTTCAAGCTCATCCAAAGCCTCTTTGTTCATATCACATGCAAATACTACAAGCGCTCCTTCATTTGCAAACTTAGTAACGATTTCTTTTCCGATTCCTCTTGCTCCACCTGTTACAACGCAAACTTTTCCGTTCATTCTCATAATATTATCCCCTCCAGAATATTTTTAAAGTGCCTTTCCCCATCTTACGACTGCACCGGCCCATACAAAACCTAAACCAGCTCCAACCATAACAATGTTATCTCCATCTTTTATTTTACCAGATTTAAGCCCAAGCTCGATAGAAAGAACCTGATCATTCTGTCCAATATGTCCGTAATCATCAAGATACGTGGTTTGATCTTCTTTAAGACCCAGTTCCTTGAGAACCTCCATATGAGCAGAGCGTTTGAAATGAAGAATGGCAAGATAATTTATATCCTTATCGGTAAGATTTCCTGATTTTTTCAACGCCTGTCTTATGACCCAGTAAAAATTAGGCATAGTTTTTTCTCCGAGCCTTGCTTTAAACGTTGCGGGGTCTCTGACAACAAAGTGCATGCTTTCAAAATCCTTTTCAGCCATAGGCCAGCTCTTGGAACCGCCCTTTTCAACCACACAATCTTCAGAAAAGGAACCGTCTCCCTTGAACGCTGTACCGAGAATAACGTTTCTGTCATAACCCTTTCTTAAAACCATAGCAGCACCACCGGCTCCTATATCAAACATGAAGGATGTCTCCGGGACTTTATAGCTTATAAGATCAAGATTTCTATATCCGCTTACCAAAAGAACAGTTTTTATATCTTCATTGGCTGTCATCATTGATTTTGCAACTTCCATGCCGCTCATCATTGAACCACACATGGCTTCCATATCAAATGACCATGCATTTTTTGCTCCAAGAACTTCGGCAACTTTAAGTCCGGCAAGCCAACATGGATAATCCTTATGCTGTGCTCCATTCCAAATAATAAGATCTATTTCCTGTGCAGAAATACCTGCATTTGCAATTGCAGCTCTTGCAGCTTCTATTCCCATATGACTTGTAGTATCCTCAGGACCGGGGATAGGCTTCTGTTTTACTCCAAATTTTACTGAAATTACATCCTCCGGTATTCCCGTCTGTTCAGAAATCTCTTTTGCGCTGATAAATGTTTTGGGTGTATACGTTCCCAATCCCATTATTCCTATGTTCATTTTCTTCACCTCTTTTTAATACTGTTGTTTTTTATATGAATCACTTCTCATTGTGTGAATCACTTCTCATTTTAAAACAAAAGTCAAAAAAAATAAAATATGACTAGACATGTTTATCAAGAGTTTTAACCAAATTACGGTAAATAATTTTAAATACCTGTCTTTTTTGTAGATTAACAAAATGTACGGGTATAAAATAAAAAAGGCGGCTTAAAAGCCGCTCGATCAGATTCCATAACTATTTAACTTCTTCTGAAAGACTAACAGTAACCTCACCTTCAAAATCCTCTTTCAAAGCATATTTCAAAGATAACAGTCCTATCTTGAGCTGTTCTTCATCCGGCTCGACAGTAGTGATCTTTTGAAGCGACATTCCCGGATAAGAAAGAATTTTTCCCAAAGGATTATCAATTATCTTGGCAGTAAGCCTCTGAAATTCATATGCCACACCCGCTACAAGTGGAAGAAGGATTATACGTGCAATTACTTTTTCCCACATACTGTTCATTCCCAACGCTCCGGAAATGGCAAAAACAACGATAGATGCAAAAACTGTAATTATAAGAAAGCTTGTACCACATCTGGGATGAAGCGTAGTGTACTTTTTGGCATTGGCACTGGTAAGCTCTTCCTTTTTTTCATATGTATAAACACTTTTGTGTTCGGCACCATGATACTGAAAAACCCTTTTAATATCTTTAAGATGCGAAATACCCCATATATAAACAATCACAAATACTGCTCTTATTATGCCCTCTACAAAAGCGAACCAAAACTCTGATTTTATATTCAAAGGTTTGGTTATAATAACCGGCAGAACACCAAAACCGAGGACTGCTATAAGGATGGCAAAAAGAAAAGCAAAAACCATATCCTTGGTGGTAAACTCCTCTTTCTCATCCCCAGATACCTTTGCAGAGTAAGATAATGCATTCATGCCAACTATCATTGAGTGAATAAGAACAAAAAAACCTCTTATAAGAGGGATTTTCTCTATTACTCCCCATGATTTGTCAGGCATACGTTTTATAGCTATGCTTCCGTCTGGCTTTTTTACAGCTACGACAGTATTTACCGCTTTCATCATTACTCCTTCAATAACTGCCTGCCCGCCAACGGTGCGCGGTAATTCCCCTTTATTATTTGACGGCATCATTCATCCTCCTTATAATCTCTTGGGCTACTCCATCTTCTGTAAGTATATAATAAAATTTTAAAGCTTCTTTTTCAACTCCATTAACTTCACTCAATACAACCGAAGCTTTTTTTCTTATAAGATACCTTTCTTCTTCACTTTTTTGTGAAATATCAATCACTATCGAAAAAAGCCGCGTGTCTTTCAAGCACGCGGTCATGATCTCATTGATTATCTTCTCATCAATTTTCATTAATGCTTTTCTTCACCCTCATTCATGCTTACAGCAACTTTAAACTTAATACCGGTACGCTTTTCATTTCCAACTTCGACTTCAACAAAACCGGGTATCACATAAACCAGCTTACCGTCGGTTTCAACAAAACGCCGCGCAATGGCAATTGCTTTTACTGCCTGATTGACTGCACCGGCTCCTATTGCCTGAATCTCAACCTCTTCGTTTTTTGAAAGAACTCCCGCTATAGCTCCTGCGACTTTATTTGGGGCAGATGAATGACTAACTTTTAATACTTCCATTCTATAGCTCTCCTCCTTATACTTTATATCTTTATTATTATTTTACCACATTTTAAAAAAAATACAAAGTATTTTAAACACTTTAAAAATAAAAAGCCAAACATTTTACGTTTGGCTTAACTTTAATGAATTTTATATTTCTGTGAGCTGAATCCATACCTTGGTTATGGAGTCCAGAATCTCCTCCGGAGTTATAAGCTCTCCGTTTATCTTATTGAGCATTTCAATATGCTTATTAGTCTTGTTGAGCTTAGATAACTCTTGGGCATACTGTCCCATGTTCATTTCAGGAATAATAAATGCATTTGCGGAACGGAAAAGCTTTTTAATTCTCGAAACAGGAGCAGGCCAAATAGTAACGGGCTTAAAAAGACCGACAGGTATCTTATCGCTTCTGGCCATCTTCACAGCTCTGAGGGCACTTCTTGCGGTAGTACCGAAAGCAACCACAACAATTTCGGCATCACTGAGCATATACTCTTCATATATAGAAATTTCTTCAGAATACATTCTTATTTTTGAATCAAGGTGCTTAATCATTTTTTCGGCAACTTCAGCCTGTCCTGCCGGAAAACCGGTCTCGTCATGAACCAAACCTGAAACATGAAATCTTGTCTTACCCATCCCGACAAGAGGCGCGACTGTCCTGTCCTCGCCCAAATCAAACGGATGGAAAAGCTCGTCATCTGAAAACTCTGTATCTTTAATCCTCTGTATTATCTCAGGATTCTCTTCTTCATCTGTAAGGAAAAAGCTTTCCCTCATGTGGCCAAGTGTTTCATCCATGACAAGAAATACGGGTGTTCTGTACTTTTCAGCATAGTTGAAAGCCTTTATAGTGTACTTATAGACCTCTTCAACCGTCGAAGGATAAAGGGCGATTATCTGGTGATCTCCATGTGTCCCCCATCTGAGCTGCATTATATCGCCCTGTGCAGGTTTGGTTGGCATACCTGTGCTGGGACCGCCTCTCATAACGTTCACAAAAACACACGGGGTTTCTGTCATAACGCCGTATCCTATTCCTTCCTGCATAAGAGAAAAACCGGGACCACTTGTTGCCGTCATTGATTTTACTCCCGATAGTGAAGCTCCTATTATTGCTGCAGCACTTGAAATTTCATCTTCCATCTGAATGAAGGTACCTCCTACTTTCGGAAGCTCGCGTGCCATCGTCTCAGCTACCTCAGAAGATGGAGTTATGGGGTATCCTGCATAAAACCTGCATCCGGCCTTTAGCGCAGCCAATGCACATGCTTCGTTTCCTTGCATAATAACCATTCTGCTCATTTTATCCACCATCCTAATTATTTGTTTTCTTCTGACTTTTCCTCAACAATTTCTACAACGTTGATGGCAAAGTCCGGACATATCCTTTCACACTGGAGACAACCTATACATTTGGTCTGATCAGGAATCTCGGGTTTATCGTACTTTCCTTTGATTATAGTCTTAGTGGGACATATCCAGTAACATAAACCGCAACTTTTGCAGTAACTCCTGTTTATTTCAACATTATAGGCTTTTTTTGAAGCCATTTCAGCACCTCCGTTAAGGCATTAATTTTGGTATTATATTTAAAAACACTCCTGCTGCCACAGCTGAACCTATTACTCCAGCAACATTAGGAGCCATTGCGTGCATAAGTATGAAGTTGGTTGGGTCATCCTTCTGAGCTATAGTCTGAGCAACCCTTGCAGAATCCGGAACGGCCGAAACACCTGCTGCCCCGATAAGCGGGTTAAGCTTCTCTTTTAGGAACAAATTCATGAACTTGGCAAAGAATATTCCGGATGACAACGATACTATAAAAGCAAAGGCACCAAGAAATACTATTTTGAGCGACTGAGGCGTAAGGAAAAGCTCTGCAGTTGCAGCTGACCCGACAGATATCATAAGAAGAATCGTAACACTGTCAAGGATAAATCTCGCCGAAGCTTCGGCAAGTCTTTCAGTAAGTCCGCTTTCCTTAAGAAGGTTTCCAAGCATAAGCATACCGACCAGATTAAGTGACTGAGGAACAAACAACGCAACTATTATTGTAGAAATAACAGGGAAGATCATTCTTTCTTTTTTGGAAACAGTCCTTACCTTCTTCATCTTGATAAGTCTTTCTTTTTTTGTGGTTAAAAACCTGGATACAATCGGCTGCAGTATCGGTATAAGAGCAATATACGAGTAACCGGCCACAGCAATTATTGCCACAAGCTCAGGTGCAAACTTCGAAGAAAGAAAAATTGCAGTCGGCCCGTCGGCACCGCCTATTATTCCTATAGAAGCCGCCTGGAAAAGGTCAAACCCAAGAAAGTTGGCGATAATAAAGGTTATGAATATTCCGACCTGTGCCGCTGCTCCCAAAAGCATCAGAATGGGATTGGCAATCAGATATGAAAAGTCTGTCAAAGCACCTATACCAAGAAATATCAATGGAGGATATATTCCAAGATACATTCCCCTGTTTATATACCATAGAAACCCTCCAAGACTATCTCCTACAGGTGCTGCCAGAAGTCCTGTGGCTATAGGGGGGATATTACCCATTATTATTCCGAAACCTATCGGAATTAAGAGCAAAGGCTCGGCATCCCTGGATATGCCGACATATATTAGAACCGCTCCAATAATGAGCATTATGATGTTGCCAAATGTCAAGGAAGCGAAACCGCTGCTTGTTACAAAAAAGTTGGCAATACTCTGCAACATTTTTAAAAACCTCCCAATATGAACTTATGCTTTAAGATGTATCTACACTTATTATTATAACCTCTGAAGGATGTTTTTTCAACCTTAGCAAAGTTAACAAAAAACTATATAACAATTACACATGGTTACTATTGCCGTCTGTTTGAATCGTAAGGTAATTTTTTAGAGTCTTTGAAAATAATCTTTAAAACCATAGAAAAAGCGTGCCGGGCATTGTGCCAGACACGCTTTGATCATTGCTCAAATTTAGTCATTAACTCTTTTCCTTCTTACATACTTTACTGCTGCCTGAGCTGCTGCAAGCCTTGCTATAGGTACTCTGTATGGTGAACAGCTTACATAATCCAAACCCAGCAGATGTGCGAACTCTATTGATTCAGGATCTCCACCGTGTTCCCCGCAGATTCCTGTCTTAAGCTTGGGATTAGCATCTCTGCCAAGATCCATAGCCATCTTCATCATCTTGCCTACACCTTTTCTGTCAATGTGCTGGAAAGGATCAGATTCAAATATTCCTTTGGCTATATAATCTTTGACGAACTTACCATAATCATCTCTTGAGAAGCCAAGAGTGAGCTGGGTCAGGTCGTTTGTCCCAAAGCTGAAGAAATCAGCTGATTTTCCTATGTTATCGGCTACTACTGCCGCTCTTGGAACTTCTATCATAGTACCGACTTTATACTCAAGCTCTATTCCTGATTCTTTAATAAGAGCATCGGCAGTTTCAACAACAATTTTCTTAACAAATTCAAACTCTTCAACAAAACCAACTATCGGAACCATTATTTCAGGTCTTACTTTTTTACCTGCCTTAGCTACTTCTATAGCAGCCATTATGATTGCTTTGGTCTGCATTACAGCTATTTCAGGATAAGTTATTGAGAGTCTGCATCCCCTGTGACCCATCATAGGGTTAAACTCATGAAGTGATTCGACAACTTCTTTAAGGTGATCAACTGTTATTCCAAGCTGGGGAGCCAGTTCTTTCATCTGTTCTTCATCGTTTGGAAGGAATTCATGTAACGGCGGATCAAGGAATCTTATGGTTACAGCATATCCATCCATTGATTCAAAGAGACCTTTGAAATCATCTTTCTGAACCGGAAGCAGCTGTTCAAGAGCAGCCTCTCTCTGTTCAACAGTCTCAGAAACAATCATTCTTCTGAACTTCATAATCCTATCGCCCTCAAAGAACATATGCTCTGTTCTGCAAAGACCTATTCCCTTTGCACCAAAGGATCTTGCTACCTTGGCATCTCTTGGGATATCAGCATTGGCTCTTACTCCAACTTCGGCTATCTCATCAGCGAAAGCAAGAAGTTCTGCTATTTCGCCCTCAAGCCCCTGTGGTTTTACAGTCTTGACTTTTCCTGCATATACTTTTCCTTCACTTCCGTCTATGGAAATCCATTCGAGGTTATTAACTCTTATACCGTTGGCTTCAAGATACTTTTCCTTATCGTTTATTACTATTGATGTTGCACCGACCACAGCAGTTTTCCCCATTCCTCTTGCAACAACTGCGGCATGTGAGGTCATTCCGCCTATAGAAGTAATTATACCTTCTGCGGCATTCATCCCGCCTACATCTTCAGGGCTTGTTTCAGGTCGTACAAGTATTACCGGACCTTCTCCTTTTGAAATCATTTCTTCTGCCACATCAGCACTGAATACAACTTTTCCGCATGCTGCACCAGGAGAGGCAGGAAGACCTTTGCCGATATACTTTGCTTCTTTAAGCGACACAGTGTCAAAGAAAGGATGCAACAGCTTGTCTACATCTTCAGGTTTTACTCTGGTAACAGCAGTCTGTTTGGATATAAGACCTTCCTTAACCATATCAACTGCTATTTTAACGGCAGCAGCAGCTGTCCTTTTTCCGTTTCTTGCCTGAAGAAGATACAGATTTTCTTTTTCAACTGTAAACTCTATATCCTGCATATCTTTAAAGTGTCTCTCGAGATTCTTCATCAGAGTTATAAGACTGTCATGAACTTTAGGAGATATCTCATGGAGTTTATCTAATTTAAAAGGTGTTCTTATACCTGCGACCACATCTTCTCCCTGTGCGTTAGGTAGGTATTCACCGTAGATATAATTTGCTCCTGTATTAGGATCTCTTGTAAATGCAACTCCGGTTCCGCTGTCTTCGCCCATATTTCCAAAAACCATCATAACTACGCTAACCGCTGTTCCAAGAAGGGTTCCTTCTTTTATACCGTTAATTGCTCTGTACTTTATTGCCCTTTCGTTCATCCAGCTACCGAAAACAGCTTCAATAGCTATCCAAAGCTGTTCCTCAGGATCCTGTGGGAACTTTTTTCCTTCCTGCTTGTATATTTCCTTATAAAGCTCGACAACTTTTTTGAGATCCTGTGCATTAAGCTCAGTATCAAGTTTAATACCTTTTTCAGCTTTAACAGACTTTAAAGCATGTTCAAATTTTTCATGAGGAATTCCAATTGCAACATCGCCAAGCATCTGCATAAAACGCCTGTAGGCATCAAAGGCAAACCTTTCATTTCCGGTATTCTTGGCAAGTGCTTGAACGGTTTCATCATTGAGACCAAGATTTAGTATGGTATCCATCATTCCTGGCATTGAAAACTTGGCACCTGAACGAACTGAAACCAACAGTGGATTATCTGCATTACCAAATTCTTTTTCACATTCTTTTTCCAGAATACTCATGTATTCATTGATCTGACCGACAATTTCGTCAGAAAGTTTTTTGTCCTGATTATAATATTCAGTGCAGGCCTCGGTGGTTACGGTAAAGCCCCCGGGAACTGGTAAACCGATGTTTGTCATTTCTGCAAGGTTAGCACCCTTCCCCCCCAGCAGTTCCTTCATGTTTGCATTACCTTCTTTAAACAAATAAACCCATTTTTTTGACAT
>DJGH01000011.1 GCA_002431635.1 Petrotoga sp. UBA5851 | reverse complement strand
AAACCAAGTTATTTTTCATTTTGGGTATTTTGTGACTATACTTTTCTTGATATTTCCAGAATGCCTATAAGTCTGTACTCTTCAAATAATAATAATTCCAGCTTTGCTGACATACCCGGTCAAATCCTCTTTGACATTACCTTTTTTTTCTGCTAAAATTTAAAATAGAAAATTAAATATACATTCTTAAGGTGAATAACAGGGAATCGGGTGAAAAACCCGAGCGGTCCAGCCACCGTAATCAGGTACGAACATCACATATGCCACCGGGCTTTTCCGGGAAGGCGTGATAAGTAGGATGATCTGAGAGCCGGGAGACCTACCTTAAGATTTGTTGGCTTTGCTTTCTCTTGGAATAGAAAGCAGATATTTTGTTTTTGGAGGCGGAAATGTTGGATTATATAAAAGATCCTTCAATGATTGAGAAAAAAAGTTTTGAAATAATAGCAGAAAAACTGGACGGAAAACTTTCCCATTTTGGCAATATAGAACAAAACATTATAAAAAGGGTTGTCCATTGCTCAGGAAATATTGAGTTATGGGATAAGTTGAAATTTTCAGAGAATTTTTTTGAATCCTTTCTTACGTTTTTAAGATACAAAACTGTTTATACGGATGTAAACATGGTAAAAAGCGGGATAAACAAAAAAATTATTACCGGGCTGCAAGTATGCTGCTTCATAGATGACACTGAAATAGCAGAGCTTTCAAAAAGTCAAAAAATATCAAGGGCATATCTTTCAATGGAAAAAGCACTCCGTGAAAATCCTGGCATCTTTGTCATCGGAAATGCCCCTACTGCTCTTTTTAGACTGTTGGAAAGCAAAAAAAAGCTTTTCATAATTGGTGTTCCGGTAGGATTTGTCGGCGCCGCCCAGAGCAAAGAACTTCTTACCGGGTCAAATCATTCTTATGTTACTCTCTCTGGTACATTTGGAGGATCAAATATTGCGGCTGCGATAATGAACGCACTGCTTAAAGAGGCTTACAATGCAGCAATACGTTAACATTAACGGACAACTGCTTAGACGTGGCTTTACAACGGGGACATGTGCTTGCGCAGCTCTGAAAGCCTGCATACTATGGACTGTCTATGGTCAACAACCATCCGAAGTTTCTGTAAGGCTTAATGAAGGAAGTCTTGTTAACCTGAAGATAGAAAGTTATGAACTAGTACAAGATGAAAAATATGCCTTCGTAAGAAAAGATGCCGGTGATGATTCGGATATTACAAACCGCTGTCTGGTATACGTTTCCTATAAACCCGCAGAGCCGGGCACCGGCTTTGTATTTACTTCAACAGAGGGAGTCGGGCTGGTAACCAAAAAAGGCTTGGATGTCAGACAGGGGGAGTACGCCATCAATCCCGGCCCACGAAAGATGATGAAATCAGTTTTACAGGAATACAGTATAAATGACGCTATAATAACCGTTAATGTAAAAGATGGACAAAAAATTGCTACAAAAACTCTCAATTCCGCACTTGGAATAGTCGGAGGAGTATCGATCCTGGGAACAAGCGGAATAGTGGAACCCATGAGTGAAGAGGCATGGAAGGAATCACTTGTCCCACAGATACGTATGATTGGCTCGTACTATCAAAGTATAACCCTTTTAAGCGGCGGAAAAAGCCGTAAGATCTATGAAGCTTCTGAGTTTTTCAAAAATGACTTTCTTCTTTGCGGAAACTTTTTTGGATTTTCAATAGAAAAGGCCATAGAAAACCATATAAAGATCATCCATATTATGGGGAGCTTCCAGAAAGTAATCAAACTGGCCGGACTGAATCTCAATACCGACAGCAGGCTTTCCGACAGCAAAAATGAACTTTTAGCCCTCATGTATATCATGTTTAAAAAAAACTATAATGAGCAGATGGTCAAAAAAATTCTTTCCTTGAATCCGGTTTACAGCATAATAGAGCTTTTGGATGAACACTCCGGCGAAAGCAGGACTTTTTTTGAATTTTGCGGTTCATACATAGCTCAAAAGCTTGAAAAAAGATTCAATCACCCTTTTATAATCACATTGTGCGAAAAGGAAAGCATACTATCGCATACAGGAGGCTCACTCTATGCTTTACATAATGGGAACACAGATTAACTGCGAAGAAAATTTTACCGGCAGACAGCTTGAAATTATTTCACAGGCAGATTTTTTTGCCGGCTTTTCATTTTCTCTTCAGACTGCAAAAAAAATAAATACGACTGCAGAGTTTTACTGCATGAATATTTACGACTCGTTGAAAGAAGAAAATATAGAACATCTGATATCGGTTATCAGAAAATATAAAAATCCGGTCATAATGGTTTCCGGCAATCCTCTGATGTTCTCTTACACCAAAAACATTACCGCCAAACTTTTACCTGAAGAATATGAAGTTCTTGTTTCACCTTCAAGTGTAGACTATCTTGCCCAAAAAACCAAAACAACACTGAACGGTTTATGCTATGTAAGCGGCCATAACTCACATAATTTGCAAAAAACATACAACGAAGTACTCTTTTTCCTTAATATGGGCAGACCGGTTGCCTACTTTGTCAAAAACAGAGAAGATTTTTCTAACCTTTCCGCTCTCCTTGGAAAAGTTAAAGTAAACATTGCGGCAGGTTTTGAACTGGGCAGCCCACAGGAAAAAGTTTTAAGTTTTGAGAGCCAGAACTTCCCTGATTTTATACATGGAAGATGGATTCTCATCCTCCAGCCTGTCAAAAAAGATTTTCTTAACAGCTTTCCGAAAAACTCAGATCTGAACTGCAGCAACATACCTGTCTCACGTGAGTGGACAAGATTTTTGTGTGTAAACTCTCTTAACCGCCAGGATAAGCATGATATTATCTGGGATCTCGGAGCCGGAAGCGGTGCTACATCAATATATATATCCTCTTTCTACGGGCGTAACTGTTCGGTAAAAGCTATAGAAAAAGATAAAAACAGATTCGGACATCTTGTTGAAAACACTTCCCTGAACCCTGAAATTCTTTGTATAAATGAAGATTTCAAAAATATACTCAGAACTCTTGACAAACCGGATATAGTTCATCTTGGAGGAGGTATAGACAGAGAAAGCCTCTTACTTATTTCTCAGTATATGCCAAAAGGAAGTGTTCTGATCTGCAGTGCTGCAACCCAACAGAGCCTTTGCACAGTTCTTCAAAGTCCAGGATATGCTTTTGAGTACTCCATGTATGCAAAATTCAGTTCAAACAACATATCAAACAAGGATGCTTTCAAAGGTGAGTATGTTTTTTACTGTATACGGGGTGAAAAAATTGATTAGTTTTATCGGATGCGGTCCGGGAAGCAAAGAGTTTCTTACCCTAAAGGGCTATGACAGGATCAAAAACGCTGATGTCATTATTTATGCAGGGTCAACGGTAGATCATCTGCTTACGGATATATCCAGAGCTGAAAAGATATTTGACTCTTCATCTATGACATTGGAGGATATAGAAAAGGTTTTTTCAGACCATAAAAGTTTCAAAATTGCGAGGATGCACTCCGGCGATACATCGTTATACTCAGCCATAAACGAAGAGATAGCCCTGGCCGATAAAAACAGCATAGCCTTTGAGGTTATACCGGGCATAAGCGCATACTCTTATTTTGCATCCCAACTTGGAATAGAACTTACTTCACCCGGCATATGCCAGTCGGTTGTCCTTACACGGCTTAACGGCAGAACCCCGGTACCAGAAAACATAGAAAAATTTTTCGGAGAACAGCCCTCATGCGCAGTATATCTTTCCGGTTGCAGACCATACGAGGTACTTTCGCTTCTGAAAAAATACTATGATAAGGACGCTATTCTAGCCATAGGCACACACCTTGCACGCGAACAGGAAAGAATTGAGGTAAAACCTTTACATAGTTGGCATGAAATTAACTTCCCCCCCAATCTGACCCTTTTTTTAGTTTTCAGGAAAGGAAGTATAAAGTCCTGTCTGTACGATAAAAACTTCAGTCACGGAATGAGAAAATGAAAGCCTGCATAATATCGGTAAGAGATATACCCATTCCTTGCGAACTTCAGTCACTTAACCTATACCAGATAAAAAACGGCTCCCTGGAAGACAAAGCCGCAAAAGCTTTCCGTTTCTTTGACAGCATACTGTTCATAGGAAGCTGTGCAATAGCCATAAAAACTCTCTTCAGACATCTTTCGGATAAGATGTCTGATCCAAGTATTCTAGTATCGGATGAAAAATTTTTTAACACTGTTCTTCTATGTGGCTCGCATATGGCAGGCGGACAGAGGGTCGGAGAAAAAATATCCTCTGCGCTTAAAAACAACTTTGTCTTTTCCACAGCCACAGACATAAATGGACTTACAGGAATAGACCTTTTCTGCCGCGATAATTGTATGACTATGGAAAAAAAAGAGATTCTGTCCATAAACACAGAACTGCTCAAAGGAAAGCAGATTGAGCTTTCTAAAGATTTTTCGGATTTCTTTCTCCCCAAACAGTACATTTTGTCTGAAACTCCAAAAATACAGCTTAACTCATACAACTCAGAATCGGTATCGCTTTATACTAAAGATTTTTCTGTAGGCGTTGGCTTTCACAAAAACACATGTGCACTTGAACTCATACGGGAGTTTCAGACTTCCGTTCCGGGCTGGATACGGCAACGCACAGGAAAGCTTGCCACTATAGAAAAAAAGTATAACACCCTAGTCTTCCATGAATTTGCTAGAGCCTGCAACATCCCGTTCACAGTGTGTTGTGAAACACATAGCCTTGATATGGCGGTAAGAGAGCTTGGACTTAAAGAAAATCCGGTTGTACGCAAAAATACAGGTGTCGGAGCAGTATCCGAACCTTGTGCATTTATAGCTTCGGGCAAAGGAAAAAAAATACTTGAGATAAAAAGAAAAAACTGCAAGTTCGTAGTATACCAAAATACAAATATCAAACCAAATAATGATCCTTATAATTTTGAAAAAGTTCCGGAGGTGTTTCATGAGCTCTAAGCTTTATGTGGTCGGAATCGGACCGGGAAAGTATGAAATGATGACAGCCCAGGCGGTAAAAACTTTGAACCAGAGCGAGTATATCGTAGGGTACGAAAGATATATACAGTATATTCGGCCTTATTTTGATAAAAAATACGTCTCAAGCGGAATGACCGAGGAGACACTCCGTGTTGAACAGGCTATAGAACTTGTAAAAAAGGGCTTTGCCGTANNAGTATTGTTTCAAGCGGTGATCCGGGAGTGTATGCAATGGCTTGTCTCGTAATTGAAAAAGCTGACAATGCCGGCATAGAGGTTATCGTGATTCCGGGCATAACCGCAGCTAACTCCGCTGCTGCCATACTGGGCTCTCCGCTTACTCTGGACTATTGCGTGATAAGCCTGAGCGATCTGCTGGTGCCTTGGCCGCAGATTAAAAACAGATTGGAATGCTTTGCCAAAAGTCAGGCTGCTATGGTAATTTATAACCCCAGAAGCACCAAACGTCTCTGGCAGTTGAAAGAAGCGCTTGAAATCTTCAGAGTACACAGAAAAAAATTCATAGTAGCCGTAGTAAAGAATGCTTATCTTGAAGACCAGGAAGTAATTATATCCGACAGCTCACGTGAAGATTGGATTGAAGATGTTGACATGATGAGCACCGTCTTTTTTTGCAGCGAAGATACTGTTATCTTAAACGGAATGGTTGTACTTCCCAGAGGTTACTTCAGATGAAGTTTGGTGTAATAGCCGGAACATCTTCCGGACGGAATATTACAGACTTTCTGGATAGTTATGGCATTGAGTACTCGATACATATCAAAAAAGGGTATATACCCTCAGAGGGAAATAAAATAACCGGAGAGGTATCGTATTTTTTTTCTGCAGGAAAGAAAGTAGGGGTGTGTGTCGGGAAAAAAAGATACTTTTACGACTATATTATTGATCTTTCCCATCCCTTTGCTTTACAGATAAAACAAAAGATGAACGTACTTGCACCGTATAAAATACTACGGTATTTACGAAAACAAACTGGTTATCCAAACTCTTTTTACGGGCCATCTACCATGTTTTTTTCTTTATGCGGACTTGGATATACAAGGATTCTAAGCCTCTTGGGGTACAAAGGCACTTACAATTTCATAACAACCCTGAAAAATTTTGATACTCCTGACAGATACTTTATAATAAGCAGAAGCATCCAGCCTGTTTCATTCGGTGTAAATTACAAGTTTGATCCGGATCTTCTTTTTGACAGAAGCTGGTTTGACAGCATTCTGGAAAATCACAATATCCAAGCGGTTCTGATAAAAGATTCAGGAAAAGAAGGCATGACAGAGGAAAAAATAAGATACTTTTCCCAGAAAAACAAACCTGTCTTTATGCTTAAAGCACCTGCAAACAATCATGCTACGATCTTTGATTCCCTTGAAACGCTTAAAAAAGATATCCTTCAAAAGGTGATGAAACATGAAAAACCATAAACTGAACTATGCTGCTCTTCTTTTGATTTTGGCAGTTTCGATTGTTTTTTTTGTAGGTCAGGGGTACATAAAGATTCCGTTTAAAACAACATTTGACATGATACTTGGAGAAATTACCAACAACTCGTTAAAAGAACAGAACCTTAAGTTTTGGTACACCATTTTTGAAGTAAGGCTCCCAAGAGTTCTCATCTCTGCGGTATGCGGAGCAGGGCTGGCTTTTTGCGGGCTAATATTTCAGTCAGTGCTTCTGAACCCTCTTGCCGATCCTTACATACTCGGTGTTTCATCAGGAGCATCTTTTGGTTCTGCCCTTGCTATTATGTTCAATCTTAATTTTTTGGGTCTTTTCACCACATCCTTTTTTGCTTTTCTATTTTCAATTATAAGTCTGATACTTACTCTGACAATATCCTTTATTGATAAAAGTATAAACAAAACATCGCTTATTCTTGCGGGAATAATAGTCAACTCCTTTTTTTCGGCAGGTTTGAGCTTTATAAAGTATATTGCCGGCGATGAAGTAGGAACCATTGTTTTTTGGCTTATGGGTTCTTTTTCTTCGCGTTCGTGGAACGATCTGCTTTGGGTAAGTCTGATTTTTTTTCCGCTGCTTTTCCTAGCCAGCTTTTTTACGGAAAAAATGAACATTCTTTCACTTGGAGACCGAAATGCAGCTACCCTGGGCATTAACACCACCAGGCTGAGAATCGTGCTTCTTACGCTTGCCAGCATCATAAGCTCCATAATTGTTTCAAGAAGCGGAATTATAGGATTTGTAGGTCTGGTGGTACCTCATATATGCAGGTTTATATGGGGCTCGGACAACAAAAAACTGATCTTTTACTCTCCGCTTATTGGAGCACTTCTGATGTGTTATGCAGACAATTTTATACGTCTGGTTCTTCCGGCGGAGATTCCCATAGGTATTCTTACCTCTCTTATTGGAGCACCTTTTTTTGCCTTCATAATGCGCAGAAAAATGAGGAGGAGCTGATATGGTCATCGAAATGAGAAATGTAGGATACAGCATAAACGGTCATGAGATACTTAAAAACATCTCTCTTTGCTTGCAAAAAGGAAGGTTCTACGGAGTGCTGGGTCCCAACGGAGCCGGAAAAAGCACTATGATAGACATTTTATGCGGAATAAACAGACATTACAGCGGTGAAGTTTTCATTGAGGGGAAAGATGTAAAACTCACTACTCCAAGAGAGTTATCCAGAATAATATCCATGGTGCCGCAAAACTTTTACATAAACTTTCCTTTTTCAGTAAAGGAAGTCTTAATGATGGGAAGACATCCCCATAAAAAAACTTTTGCTCCCTATACACCTAAAGACTATGAAGTAGTCGACAACATCTACACTGCCTTTGAATTTGAAAAGTTTGAAAAAACATCGGTAATGGAGATGAGCGGCGGTGAAAAACAGAGGGTATTTTTTGCCAAAGCCCTTGTACAGGAAACTCCGATAATAGCTTTGGATGAAGCCACATCCAATCTTGACATCTACTACACCCACAAGCTTCTGTCCGTTATGAAACAGCAGGTGCTTACGGCAAACAAAACGGTCATATCGGTATTTCATGACATTAATACAGCTTTATGCTACTGCGACGACTTTATCTTCATAAAGGACGGAACAGTCACCGCCACAGGAAACATGGCACAAACCATGAATCAGGAAAACCTAAGGGGACTGTACAATATGGATTTTAAAATAATAACCCAAAATCACAGGGCAGTATCAATACTGCCAAATCAGGAGGAAACAGAATGAAAAAGATTGCTTTGTTGCTTGTAACACTTTCTATATGTTTTATTGCGTTGGCTAATGTTTATCCCTACACCTTCAAAGACGACTCCGGAAACACAATAACCGTCAGGGAACCGTTTAAAAGAATTCTGTCTCTATATGGGGCTCACACTGAAAACTTTTACTACATGGGTGCCCAAGACCTCCTTATAGGCATTTCTGACAACGAGGCTTTCCCGCCTTCATTCAGGAATAAACCCTCTTTTAGCTACAAGGATGATCCAGAAAAGTTTATTCAGGCTGACCCGGATCTTGTAATACTAAGACCCATGATAGTTCAGAGATACCCCAAACTGATCGAAAAACTTCAAAAGTACGGAATTACAGTGGTATCTTTGCAGCCCGAAAACTACTCTGATATCTTCAATTACTGGGAAGTACTGGGTATTCTGTGCGGAAAGGTTCAGCAAAGTAAAGATATGAAAGACAGCTTTTTAAATCAGCTAAAACTGTTTAAGGAACTTGATAAATCAGCCTATACAACTGTTTTTTTTGAATCTGTGCATAAAAACTTCAAAACTACCACCAATGGATCGATAGCCGATTTTGTTCTTAAAAGATCAGGACTTGATAATATTGCCCAGTCTGCCCAGCAGGTAAGAGAAGGCTCTACAATTGCTGAATTTTCAAAGGAACAGCTCATTGACAACGGCGACAAAATAGAGTTTTATATAGCACAGTCAGGAGTAATGAACAATATCACTGTCCAGGCTATAAAAAAAGAACCCGGACTTGCTGCGGTAAAAGCTGTAAGAGAAGATAAAATAATAATGGTTGATGAAAAGATAATATCAAGACCTACCCCAAGAATAATATACGCTATAATGGATTTTTACAAGATTATGCATAACGATCTGTTCATGACAGAGTATGAACTTTATACCGATGCTCCTTTAACTAATCTTTCTTTTTCAAGAATTGTTGTAGACTGCCTTAAGATACCGTTTAAAACCCCTGAATACTTCAATGAAGAAAAAGAGAAGAACGGACATCTTTTCGGGCAGTTCAAAGATATCGACTACCGTTCCGTAAACCATATATACGCAGAAACTGCTTTTTACAATGACATCATCAGCACACCTGCTGACAGGTTTGAACCTGATAAAAAAGTGTCTTCACAGACCATATCAGACACCGTAAAAAAACTTACCGGGAAAATTCCGGAAAAAAACTTTACCACCAACAGAGAACTCATAGATTACCTAAGAAAATAATAAAATGCAGAACGTTTTTTTTGTTACTTCTCTCTTTACATCAAGCGGAAAAACCATTTTCACCATGGGACTTCTGCGCATTCTGAAAGAAACTGCGGTATCTTTTAAAACAGGGCCGGACTTTATCGATCCTCTTTTTCATAAAAAAATTACAGGAAAAAGGGGATACAGCCTTGACTCTTTCTTTATGGATACAGATGAGCTTAAAGAACATTTTTTCTCTTTATCCGCAGGACATGCTGATATTATAATAGAAGGTGCTATGGGAGTACTGGATGGAATAAAAAAAGGATATGCTTCATGCGATGATGTGGCAGACCGGCTTGGCCTGCCCGTCATTCTGCTTATTGAAAGTTATCCTTCTATTCACACCATGGGTGCTGTAATAAAAGGTATTATGTCCAGTATGAAAAGTTCAATATCCGCTGTTGTCATTACCAAAAGCAAGTCCGAAAAACTTTTTAATCTCCAGAAAGAAGATATTTTTAACAGTACCGGAATAGAAAAAATTTTTAGATTTCCGTATGATGAAACACTAACCGTAAAAAGCAGACATCTTGGTCTTGATACCAGTTGCAATGAAGTCATTAAGACCGCAGAATCCTCTGCACGAATAATAAAAGAAAACATGGATCTTTCATGTCTGTGTACAAAAATTCCGGATACTGTAAAAAAAATCACGAAAGGAAGGATCTGCGAAAAAACAGTTGCCATAGCATCAGATGAAGCTTTTTTATTTGTATACCCCGAAAATATCGATTTTTTTGAAAAATGTGGCTATAGACCTGTGTTTTTTTCACCTATAAAGGACAGTATCCCTCCGGATGCCGATGTATATTACTTACCGGGAGGCTACCCTGAGCTTTATGCAAGGGAACTTTCCGCCAATAAGCCTATGCTCCGCTCTTTATATGAACTCTGTACATCTGAAAAACCAGTTTTGGCAGAATGCGGAGGTTTTATGTATCTGGGAAAAAGTATCGGAGAGTATCCTATGGTCGGTTTCTTTGGCGTTTCCAGCAACATGAAACCCTCCATGCAGGGAAACTTTGGCTATCAGAACATACAGATGAAAAACTCAGACCACATCTTTAAAGGTCATGAGTTCCACTATGCTCAGATGTCCTACGGTGAAAAACCAAATGCTTTAAAAATAACTATGGAATCATCAAAAAAAACTTCGGTGGAAGGACTACTAAAACAAAGAACTCTAGGCAGCTTTACACATTTTTACTTTAGATCTTCAAAAAAGGATGATGCATTATGGCTATACCTATAATGGTAACGGGAACCTCTTCTGGCGCAGGGAAAACTCTTGTGTGCGCCTGTCTATGCAATATACTTTCCAAAATGGGATACAGTGTTGCCCCTTTCAAAATGCAGAATATGTCCCTCAACTCAATAGTTTCACCTCTTGGCGGAGAGATGAGCATCGCCCAGTACATTCAGGCAGTTGCATGTAAAAAAACTCCATGCGTCAAATATAATCCTATTCTTCTCAAACCGCAGGATCACATGACCTATGTGGTATTTAACGGGGAATACTACGCCAAATACTCTCCCCAGGAGTATATGAAGAGCAGAAAGTCGGAGTTTTTTGAAAAAGGAATTGAAATACTTAAGGAACTCATGCAGCAGAATGATTATGTAATAATAGAAGGTGCCGGCAGTCCCGCAGAAGTGAACCTCATAAAGTACGATATCACCAACATGGCGGTTGCAAAAGCTGTAAAAGCCCACACCATAATCGTTGCAGATATAGAAAGGGGAGGATCTTTCGCCGGCATAGTAGGAACCATGGAGATCTTCAACAAGGAAGAAAGAGCTCTGGTAAAAGGTTTTATCTTCAACAAGTACTACGGCGACAAATCAATGCTGAAAGACGGTATCGATTACCTATACGACCGGTATAAAATCAAAACAGTCGGTATAATTCCCTACAAAAAACACTCCATACCCGAAGAAGACTCTCTTGTCTCGTGGGAAAGCAAGACAGGCGAGCTAGATATAAGAATAGTAAGGTATCCCCATATCTCGAACTTTTCGGATTTTGAACCCCTGCAGAAAAAAAACGGAGTAAGGTATATCTCAACTGCCCAAGAGGTTTCGGGCGACCTGATAATACTTCCGGGATCAAAATCAACCGTCAGTGACCTTTTGTGGCTCAACGAGACAGGAATATCTCAAAAGATAAAACAGGCAGCTGAAAATAAAAGCTTTATTCTGGGAATATGCGGAGGCTTTCAGATGCTCACCCGGAGCATAGATGACTCTTTTGAAAGTAAAAGCAATATCGCAGGACTAGGACTTATTCCTCTGAAAACACACTTTGAAGAAAGAAAAATAACTGAAAGCGTTAAAGGAAAAGTTTTTTTCAAGGGAAGAAACTTTTTTATATCCGGATACGAACTGCGGCACGGAAGAACCGAATGCGCTGAAAACTGGCTTATTGACTTTGACAGCCACAAAGACGGATTTTTTAAGGATAATATCATGGGCACTTATTTGCACGGACTTTTCTACAACCATGACTTCACCAACTTTTTCCTAAACTACTTACGCAGATCAAAAGGATATGAAGAAAAAGATTTTGGAACCTACTCTTTATACGATGAGATAAGCAGCTTTTCGGATTATGTATCAGAACATATTGATATGAAGGAGATCTTACAATGGCACTGATAATTGCTGTAATTGCAGACTGTCTTTTCGGAGAGCCTTATCTGGTATTCCATATTGTTCACTATATCGGAGCGGTGGTGAATTTTCTGGACAAACGGCTCAAACATACTATAATAAACGGAATGCTCACATATGGACTGACCTGCTTCATATTTCTTTTTGGTACATTTCTGCTGATGCATACAGGCTCTTTTCTTACAGCAGTTTTCCATGTATTTATTCTGAAATCATGCTTTGCTATTTCCTCACTCTACGTTCATGTCAGAAGATGCCGCCAAGATAACACTACCGCTCTTAGAAATGCGGTTTCAATGATTGTAAGCAGAGACACCACCAACCTTTCAAAAGGTGAACTATACTCCGCTGCAGTGGAGACCCTTGCAGAAAATTACGTCGATTCGGTGCTTTCTCCTATCTTTTTCTATTTAATTTTTGGAATATACGGTGTGGTTATTTACCGTGTCACCAATACCATGGATGCCATGATAGGCTACCGAAACGAAAAGTATGAAAAGTTTGGAAAGTTTGCCGCAAGAGCCGACGATGTTCTGAACTATATTCCTGCACGTCTCAGTGTCCTGTTTTTCTTTGTTTTTTCACCCGCTTCAGTTGCAAAAAGCGTTTTAAAGTTCGGCGGAATAAAAATAAACGGAACCAAGCCCATGGCTAGTATGTCCGGACTTCTTAAGATCAATCTTAAAAAGAACGGAGTTTATGACCTCAACCCGCAGTACAGACAGCCTGAAAAAAAGGATCTGGACAGGGCAATGCTTTACTATATCTTAATTGTCGCGATGACATGTATTATAGGAGCTGTGTGCATATGGATGATTCAAGATTTCTCATGGCTGAACACGGGGGAAACATTCCTCTTTCGTGGACTGATTTTTCAATATCTGTAAACCCTTACCATCCTGATTTTTTCAGGAACTATGAAAATGAGTTGAGTAACCTTTCACAAAGGTACATCTACTTTGAAGATATTGAAAAGACACTTGAAAGTATTATTGGACATAAAATTTTTCTTACTGCCGGAACTACCGAAACACTTTACGTCCTCAATATGGCATTTAAAAACAATATTGTAGTTGAGAAAGGCTCATATTCAGAGTACGAAAGAACGGCCCGGCTTTTTGGAAAAGAAGTTTTTAAAGTTGATTCCGTTGTCCAAAGCAACATCAAAGACTGCTTGGTCTTTTTGAACAACCCCAAGAACCCGACCGGAAGGTTCTATACTTANNNTAAAAAATAACAGTATCCCTGTTATAGATGACGCTTTCATGGACTTTATACCAGATATACCCGGTTGGGAAAAAAATTGGGTTTTTGATGGCGCCATACATATGAGAACATATACCAAATCCTACGGACTTGCAGGCATAAGAACAGGCTATTTTATAGATCCATACAAAAAAATGCACAGGTTCAGACCTCCGTGGAGCATAGGCTCAATCGGCAGATTGTTTATGCAAAAACTAATAGAGGATGACGGAAAGTTTCTGAAAACCTCTATGCAAAAACTGAACCTTGAAAGACAAAGACTTAACGGACTCCTTGGAACCCAGTTCATATCACCGTTCTTTCTTATAAAAGTTAAAGAAAAAACTGAACTCCTTGAAAAGTTGTCACAAAACCATATGATGGTAAGGGATACTTACTCATTCGGACTGAAAGACCACATAAGGTTTTCGGTAAAAACCCCGGAGGAAAACAATAGACTGATCAGTATACTCGACGAATATATAGAAAAAATTCCCGGCAAAGCCGGGAATATCAGTATGCCAACTTAAGAATATTAAGAATATCGTTCTGGTCAAGACGTTTCATATTTCCGATTTTACCTTTCAAGGAAGCATTAGCGGCTATCTTAGGCAGATCTTCATACGGAATGTTTATTTCTTTGAGAGTAGTTGGCTGCTGTATCTTCTTATAAAACTTTTTGAGTTCGGCTATTCCTGCTTTTGCCTTTTCGTCAGGAGTACCTGTGGTTATACCAAAAATACTTTCGGCAAACACAACCCATTTATGCATACATTCAGCATAAACATACTCCATCCACGCCGGCATTACTATGGCAAGACCGGCACCGTGGGCAACATCATAAAAAGCACTTAAAGAGTGTTCGATCCAGTGTGAGGACCAGTCGCCCCCCTGCCTTCCCATAGAATTGGTTTGGTTCAGGGCAAGTGTGGCACTAAGCGCAAGGTTGGCTCTTGCATCATAATCAGAAGGATTTTTCATCAGAGACTCGGTAGATCTTATGACCGTCTTTACGATAGCGTGAGAGTACTCGTCCATTATCATATTGCTTTCGGTCTTATCAAAATAAAGCTCAAGCACGTGAGTAATTGCATCCACAGCACCGTTGGCCGTCTGATTCCACGGAAGGGAAAACTGAACCGAAGGATCAATTATCGAAACCTTAGGAAATAAATCAGGAGAACCTATAGACCATTTTTTATTTTCACCTTCATTGGTTATTACAGCTCCACTGTTCATCTCTGAACCGGTTGCAGATATGGTTAGTATGGTAAAAATGGGAACACTGGTTTTGACAGGTGCCTTTCCCTCAAAAAGATCCCAGACATCCCCGTCATAACCTATACCTGCGGCGACAGCTTTGGCAGTATCAATAACGCTCCCGCCGCCAATTGCTAATATACCATCTGTTTTTTCCTTCATGGCTGTTTTTATGCCCTCATACACCTTTGAAAGTACGGGGTTGGGCTTTATGCCTCCAAGCTGAATAAAACCGACCTCATTATCCTTGAGAGACTTTATTGTGGCATCATAAACACCGTTTTTCAATATTGAACCTGAACCATAAAGAACAAGCACATTTTTGACTCCGCGTTTCTTTATCTCCTTGCCTATACGCTTTATGGTATCCTTACCAAATATAAGACATGTCGGATTGCTGAAAACAAATTTTTCCATTGTATCACCCCACTGTATATGCTTTTTAATAAAGATTAGATTATCAGAAAGATTATACCACCTAAGTACGTTGTTGGAACCATTTGCCTCAAAACATTGACATCAATCACCGTAAGCTATATACTAAAGACAGAACACACTTAAAATTATATCAGGAGGGCTAAAAATGCTGCTTAAAGAAAAAATTCAAAAAAAGATTGACATGTTGACCAAACCAAAAGGAAGTCTTGGACTGCTGGAATCAATAGCTTTAAAATATGCCCTTATACAAGGCAGTTCCGATGTTTCCCTTCCAAAAGACAAAAGAGTTTATGTTTTTGCCGGTGACCATGGAGTAGTAGAACAGGGCGTATCGGCATACCCAAAGGAAGTTACCGCGCAGATGGTATTTAACTTTCTTGCCGGAGGAGCAGCCATAAATGTTTTCGGCAGACACAACCATACGTCGGTTTATATAGTAGATGCAGGAGTAGATTACGATTTTTCCGCAGAAACAAAGGTAATAAATAAAAAGATCGGAAGATCGACTATGGACTTTTCTTCAGGCCCTGCTATGAGTTCAGAACAGGCTGAGCTTTGCATAAAATACGGACGTGAAGTTGCTTCACAGGCCATAAATGAAGGCGCCGATCTGCTGGCCATAGGCGATATGGGAATAGGCAATACCACAACTGCGGCAGCAATGTGTGCAGGAATGGGAATACCCATTGAAGAAGTTCTTGATGTAGGAACACTTATAGACAAACAGATGCTTGCAAAAAAAGGAGAAGTACTGGAAAAAACCATAAAAATACATTCACCTTTCAACGGTCCCATGGATGTGCTGATGAAAACCGGAGGCTTCTGTATCGGTGAAATGGCAGGATTTATGCTGGAATGCACAGACAGGAAAGTTCCCTTTGTAGTTGACGGATTCCCCGTTTCAAGCGCAGCTCTCCTGGCTTACAGAATAAATCCCAAGGTACGCGACTACATGTTTATAGGCCACCAGTCAGCCGTCAAAAGCCATATGCCCATAATAAAAGAGTTAGGACTGGAACCACTTTTAAAACTTGAAATGAGACTTGGTGAAGGAACAGGAGCCGTACTTTCCTTCAATATAATAGAAGCTGCCATCAAAATGCTCAATGAAATGAGCAGCTTTGATGATGCAAATATATCAAAGAGTGATATAGAATGATCCTTATAACCGGTGGAATTAAATCTGGTAAAAGCAGTTATGCCCTGGAGCTGGTAAAAAAATATCCCAGAAAAGCTTTTATAGCAACAGCCGAACCATTTGACGAAGAGATGAAACAGCGTATCAAAAAACACAAACAGGAGCGTGACAGCTCTTACGATACATACGAAGAACCTCTGGAGCTTGCATCCCTGCTCCTAAAACTCTCAGATTACGATGTCATCCTTGTTGAATGCATAACCACATGGCTTTCAAATCTACTTTACTATAACAAGGATATTGAACAGTACACCGAAAATTTTATGAACAATCTTACAGGCAAAGAAGTTATCGTAACCAACGAAGTCGGATTGGGCATCGTTCCAATTGACCCTTTATCCAGAAGATATACTGATGCCATAGGAAAACTTAACTCAAGAATTGCCCGCAGGGCAGATGAAGTTTACCTCATGGTAAGCTCAATCGCGGTGAAGATAAAGTGATAGGCTCAACTTCATGGGTAGTACCCGGCACTTACTATGAAAATGCTGTTATACTCCAAAAATACGTTGACTTTATCGAACTGCTGGTTTTCACATGGGACGAAGAAACCAAAAGGCTTTTTGATTCAGAGCTCAAACACCTCAAGAAACTTGACACCAGATACTCTGTCCATCTTCCGACAGACACTGTCGAAAACGCTGAAAAAGTCATAGAGTACTTTACCTCCAGCGACTTTAAAGTACTCAACTACGTTCTGCATCCTATGCACGGATGGCAAAAACTGAAAAAAATCCCCGGTGTTTCGGTTGAAAACCTTATAGGAACACTTGAATATTCCGAAAAGATGACCTTTGACATAGGGCACCATATTCTTGGAAAAAAATTTGATCCCGCATATAAAACCAATATAGTTGAATACCATCTAATGGGAGTAGAAAACAGCACAGATCACATCCCCCTGAACGATTTCGCTATAAACACACTGAAAGATTTTTATCTGCCCGGAAGACTTTGCTGCTTTGAAGTATTTGAACTTGAAGGACTTTTAAGCTCGCTGAGGAGGTGGAAAGAGCATGAAAAAGATTTTCAATGAAATACTTATGACCATCTCTTTTCTCTCACGTATTCCGGCAGGCGGAACCGGAGAGATTAAAAAAATACCCCGATACTTCACAATAGTCGGATACCTTTCAGGTCTTCTTTACATGATACTTACCGCCATCATGGGAAAAGGGGTTTTCCAGGTCGTCCTTACCATGGTAGTAGCCTTCTTTTTCTTTGACCTTTTCCATTTTGATGGACTTTTAGACACCCTTGACGGATTTCTCAACCAAAACAAAGAGAAAAGACTTGAAATAATGTCTAAAGGAGATACCGGTCCGTTTGCAATGTTCTATGGAATAGTATTCATAGGCACCTTCTTTTACTGCCTGACCCAGGCAGATAGCCTTATGCTGCTTTACAGCGGTGTCTTTTCAAGATTTACGATGAACGTTGTCCTCAATCTCTCAAAGCCTGTCAAAAAAACAGGACTCGGAGCACTTTTTTATCCATACGACAGCAGAAACAGCCTGATAGCTCTACTGATTACTCTACCGCTGCTTGCAAACCCGAAATTTTTTCTTATCTCATTTGCCTTATCAGTTTTATGCGGCACAACCATGCACCTGATCGCAAAAAAACAGATAGGCGGATACACAGGAGATGTGCTTGGAGCAAGCTGCCTTATTTCAAACCTTTTTATAATGATAAGTTTGATTCTTATAAAATGATTTATTATCAAAGGAATGAGGTGGCGCCGAAGGCAATGGTGGATGTGCAGTAAAACATTCAGGATTCAGAAAGTTGTAAGGATATTTCTGATAAAAAATACAAAGATCAAATCCCTCCCGGCTTACGCCG
>DJGH01000042.1:29454-35138 GCA_002431635.1 Petrotoga sp. UBA5851 | reverse complement strand
TAATAAATCTTACCATATTTTTGTCATTGGATGTCAAGCTCCAAAATATATAAAATGTCTCCACATGATGAGCTATATGTAGAAGACAGATATGTCAATAATTATACAGCGTACTATAATAAAGGGCAGTACTTTATTTCACCGGATTACAATGATTTTGAGTTTATAAGTAAAACAGAGTTTACCGAGCGCAACCTTTTTTTGCGGAGTACAAGGGATATGAAACTTATGGAACGGTAGGAGTAAATTATCTATACGGATACAGAGGCAAAGAAAAGGACTGTTATTGAGTAGTAGGATCATGTAATAAGAAGACCGGGGTTCATAACCCCGGTCTTTGTTCTGTTATTTCGAAGCTTTTACAACTGGTATACATATATAAAGTATGCAGTTCTTTTCTTCTTTACAGTCAAACTCCTCGTTATAAAGTTCAAAGTCATTACCGTTGGGATCGTACATGTATCCTGAGGAAGGCATCCATTTCTGAAATATTTCATCATAGGTTTTGGAAATATCACAAAGGGCGCCCTGGTGTTTAAAAACAGCATAGTTTGCTGCCGGTATTTTCAGTGTATCCAGACCTTTCACATCATCATTTTCATTAACCGTGGTGCATGCCATGTAGCTGAAGGTGCCTTCCTTCTGGTTGTAAGCGTTGCATATGCCAAAGTATTCGTTTTTGTTTTTAAGACTTTCCATACTCTGGCAGAAAGGATTAAACTTGTCCCACGCACTTGGGCAGTCTACAGAAGCGGTTTTCATACTTGTTTTTACATTGATGCCGGCGACCTTGAAACTCTCTCTTTTTTGGAATTTTACGAACATACCATCACCTCCGTTATTTTTGTTCACTGATTTTATTATAGCGTATAGGGACTGACACAGTCTGTCAGCATGAATATGTGTTATAATTATGGTATATCTTTATATAATTAAGAAGTGGGATATGGGCAATTTTCATAGGATACAGTGGATAGACGGTGCGATAAAAGAAAAAAGATATCCTTGCATAAAAACGATATCCGAGAGGTTTGAGATTTCAGACAGACAGGTCTACAGGGATATTGAATATATGAAATACTCTCTGGGTGCACCTATAGAGTACTCTGCAAAAGAAAAAGGGTATCTGTATACGGATAGTACATTCACACTTCCTTCTTTTTTTATAAGCGAGGAAGAAAAAGCCGCACTTAAGTTTTTGAGTGTTCAATACTCAAAAATAAAAGAGGAAAGCAGTCAAAATCTTGCCAGGCTTTTTTCACGTCTTTCTGGGCAGGATGATGAAAACATTTCCCAAATAAGCATTCCGTTTTATCAGTTCAGTGTGGGGAACGCAAAAAACTTTAGTACTGTTCAGTCGGCTATTTCTCAGGATAAAAAATTAGATATGTCGTATGTGAATTATCAGGGAATTTTTCAGCAGAGAACAGTTTCTCCCTATAAAATATTTAAGAACGGTGACAGATATTATTTTGTAGGATACTGTCATCTTAAGCAGGATCTTCGTGTATTCAGGCTTGACAGGGCAGGTAGTATGGCAGTAAGAGAGGAAAAAAGTTATAAATGTCCTTACTATGATCCGGACAAGTACGTAGATGACATGACTTACTTTGAATATATAAGACCTTATAAATGTATCATAGAATTTTGTGAAGAGATGGATGAGCAAAACATAAAGTTTAAAGTAACTTCCAAAAATGGAAAAAGATACGGTATAGAGTTTTTCAGTTCATATGATCTTTTGGGATGGCTTTNNTTTTTACGGTTTCATCAAAGTTCAAGATCATAGAGCCTCTATGGCTGAAAGAAAAGCTGAAACAGAAAATCAAAAAAATATACAGTATGAATGAAGGTGAGCCGCTATGAGTTCAAAGGTTCTTGAAGGAGTTAAAAGGGTCGGTCTGTGGAATTCTTTTATGGGAAGTGTCAAATCTGTTCTTGAGTATACGAATATGAAAAATATCGAAGATTGTATGCTTATGGGGTCGACAGGAATGGCGTTCAGATTTGTTATGAAGAATAATTGCGATGCCAGCGGACCTACAGTTTATGACTGGGCGAGCGAACATTTTACGATGCTCGACAGAATAGGTATATTTTCAGAGATAACGCTTCTTTTCAGAGAACAGGGAATGAACACTTTCAAGATAGCGCAGGCCAGTGCTATGGAAAAAATAAAAAGTGCTATAGATAGAAATACTCCTGTTATAATATGGGCTCCAAGCAGCATTATGGAGTTTGGTATTATATGTGGTTATGATGATGAACAGCGAGTATTTTTTGTCAGAGATGTGGGTGAGGATGAACCTGATCCATTGCTTTATGATAATCTGGGTATTTCCATGATTCCATATCTTTATGTGCATGTGCTTGAAAGCTGTACTGATGTGCCGCAGGAAAAAATGTTCAGAAGCTCTTTGGTATACGGTATAAAAGAATGGAACAAAAAATTTCATGTCTCTTCATCTTATACGTGTGGAAATGCGGCGTATCAAAGTACCATAGATTCTCTTTCTTCTGAAAGGTTTAATGATTTCGGATTCTGTTACTGCATGGCAGTATATGCACAGTCTAAAGAACTTTTAGCGGAGTATATAAAAGAGCTTTCCATAAGATCAAAGGAGATAAAGATTTCGTCCAAAACGGTAGAGTACTGTATGGATATATCCGACGGATTCAAGGAGATCAGTATGAAAACACCTTTCCTTGGTCCCAAAAAGGTTCATAAGGTTGATTGTAAAAAAGAGCTTGCTTTATATCTCAAGCAGCTCAGAGAAAAGGAAGAGCATGTTATGAAATCACTGGAAAAAGCAATTGGAAGTGCTAATTAGGAGATACTCCTGCCGCAGAAAACATTTTGATGGCGAGTTCCGTATTCTCGTATACGCCTGTAAAAAACTCGGCTTTTTTCCCAAATGCATATACATTTACATTGGAGCATGTGTGACCTACAGTGGACCATCGTACCTCGTATCTTTCGTTTAAAATCTTGGAAAGCTCAATTTCAGGTGTAGAGCTTTCTTTTATTTTTATTATATCTTCTTCGTTTATGTCTTTTATTCCTGTCAGTTCATTTACAGTCTTTAAAGACTGGCTGATGTCTTTGTTTTTAATGAGGCTTACAATAAGCTCATTAGTGGCTTTTTGACTTTTTATAAGCTGGAGTCTTGGATACAGTAGGGTAAGTCCGCCGGTTTCATGGTCTGCGGTTACAATGATCAGAGTATCCGTGTCTTTGTTCAGAAAACTTAATGCTTCTTTGAAAGCTTCATTAAGCTCGTTTACCTCCCATACCGTTCCCGCTGTATCGTTGGCATGTGCTCTGAAATCTATCTTTCCAGATTCAACCATCAGGAAAAAACCTTTAGGATTTGATCCAAGGACGGTCAGAGCTGCCCGGGTCATCTGCGCAAGAGTAGGAACAGAGGAGTTTAAAAATCTTTTGTCAAGGGCATTAGGCATGCTTGAGTCTGAAAAGAGTCCGAGTATTTTTGGTGTTTTCCCTGTGAGTTCAGAAAGTTGGGCAGTATTTGATATATAAGTGTATCCGCAATTCTGAAAATCTTTTATTAGGTTGATGTTATCGGTTCTTTTGCTGACTGTGCTGTTTTTAGGCATAAAGTACTGCCTTCCTCCCCCCATGATAAGGTCAAAGGGTTTGGTTTTTGCATATTCATCAGCTATTGCAAGTTCATCCCTGTCTGGCATGCTGACACAAAAGCCTGCGGGAGTAGCGTGTGTGACAGTGACCGTAGTTATGAGTCCTGCAGACCTTCCTGTTTCTCTGAAAGCTTTTAGAATACTTTTGGTGGCTGTTCCGTTGCTAAGAGTTCCCAAAAGTCCGTTGGCGGTTTTATAACCGCTTGAAAGGGCAGTTGCTGCTGCTGCCGAATCAGTTGTAAGAAGATTTTCAGAGTATGTTTTTTGCAGTCCTATATATATGGTATTTTCAAAGTCCCAAAGTTTTTCCTTCCCAAGAAGTACCATCCGCGAAAGATCTACTGCCGCCGTTCCCATTCCGTCTCCGATAAAGAGTATAATATTTTTGACGGCTGAAAGTGCCGTGAGCTGTAAAATAAAAGCCAAAAGTACTGTAATAATTCTTTTTTTCAAAATACTCCTCCGTATTTGTAAGTATTTTTGTGCGTTAAGCGAATAATGTCTTTTAAGGTGATATAATAATATTATATATCATAACTTTGCTATGTATAATAACAGGCGATAAATATACCGGAGGTAGAGAACATTGAAGCTCTCACGGTTTAACATAATTATAGATCTAAAAGGTCAAACTCTTGTCTATAACAGCTTCTCAAGAGGGGTAATTCTTCTTGATAGCGATAATGCAGAGCTGCTTAAAGTCAATATAAGCAAGATACTTGATAATGCTGAACTTAGGTGTGTTTTGGAAGAAAACGGCATGCTTGTGCAGGATAACATTGACGAACTAAAAATGCTGAAGTTTGTTGATAGGTATCAAAGAATGGCTGGCCGTGTGCTTAGTCTGGTAGTTGCTCCGACTATGGAGTGTAATCTGAACTGTTGGTACTGTTATGAAGGTTCTCTTAAAAAAGGTACTATGACACAGGAGAATAAAGACAGACTTTTGGATTTTATACTGGGTAATCTTCCAGATTCTAAAAGATTGAAAATTCAATGGTATGGAGGAGAACCGCTCTTAGCTTTGGATTTTATAAGAAATGTTTCCGAAAAAATTATTGGTATGAAGGATGAAATTTCATCTTTTTCAGCAGGTATGATAACCAACGGGTATCTCCTTGATGAAAAAACCGTACTTGAGCTGAAAAAATTAAATGTCGGACATATACAGATTACTCTTGATGGTACGAGGGAAACTCACGACAGAAAAAGGTGTCTTAAGAACGGAAAAGGTACCTTTGACCGTATACTTGAAAATATTTCGTTTGCCAGCGGTATAATCCCGTTAACGATAAGGGTAAATATAGATAAAGAAAATTTTTATGAGATGGACGATCTTCTTGATATTTTGCAGAAGAACAATCTGAAGGACAAAATAAGTATCTATGCCTCATCTGTTAAGCCTTCAGAATATGCTGCGGATAACTCTTGTTGTATGAGTGAATCAGAGTATGGAAAGAATGAACTGGTGCTTTTGGAAAAAATTATTAAAAGAGGATTTCAGTACGCATATGAAATTTTTAATCCTCTTGACAGTTGTGCGGCTGTTTTCGACAAATACTATATTATAGATCCTCATGGAAGTATATACAAGTGTCCTATGCAGATAGGCAGAGCTGATATGTCTGTTGGCTCTTTGGATAAAGGACTTGATTACTCCAGGCTTTCAGATTGGATTTTATACGATCCTTTTCAGAACGAAGAGTGTCATGACTGCAAGGTTCAGCCTATATGTAAAGGCGGGTGTCCCTGGGCAAGGATGAGCGGAAAATCAAACGGCTGCAGCGATTATAAAGAAAATATAGCCGACTATACCAGAATCTGGTTTAGTCAAAATATATAATAGGGAGATGAAATCATGAAAGTTTTAAAGCAGGCACAGACAATTAAAAGCATGATTGAAAAGAAAGAAGCGGCAGGTTCTTGTATTATGGTAATCATCTTCGTAGATGATCCGCGGTGCGGCAGATAATTAAATAATAGTTTTTAGAGTCATACCTTTGTGAATAAAGGTATGACTTTTT
>DJGH01000042.1:13596-29388 GCA_002431635.1 Petrotoga sp. UBA5851 | reverse complement strand
TTTTTTTCAAAAAATTCTTTTTCCCTCGAATCAAAACAGTAGAACGCAGCAGTACAGGCATATCTGTCCAGTGAGTTTTTCAGGATTATTTTTTCAAGAGCTTGCGGGATCTGCGCTTGTATCTTCCAAATACTTCTGTATCGTTCATAGTTCAGTATAAATCTTACCGCCAGAGTTCTTAGTATAAAAGGCAGGCTTACAAGCGTATTGATGAATTTTTCCTGTTTTTCTTTTTTTAGGCACGATTTAAACTGAATTATCAATTCCATCCTTGCTTTATGCCAAGGGGAAAGATCAAAAACCGAGTCGATGATAAATTTCTTTTCTTTCATGGAAAAAATCTGTTTTTTTTCTGAGTTAATTTTTCGGAGCAGAGATGAAAAAACAATCTCTTCCTTTTTATAAGAACAGGAAAGAAAGTATAATAAAAATTTTGGTAAGAGAAGTTTTTTAGCCTGAAGATCTGATGGAGTGTAAATGATGTCAAAGTTTTTTTTGATAAAGGTTCTTATATAAAATTTTATTAGTGTGGCGGAGGTTATTATTTTATCTGTATCGTTTATCTGTGCTGTTTTGTAGACAAGGCTAACGGTTCTTTCATCCGCTTTTTTCTTTTTTTTGATTATGTTATAGAGGGTGGTTCTTGAAACGGAAATGATTTTTTGTGAGTAATACTTTTGGAGCAGATTGTTAAAATATTCATCGGTATTGTAGGAGCTTGAAAAAATATCTTCGGAGAATACGTCGACATGTCTCATGAGTTTTCGGTACTCTTTTGCAGTATCTATTCCGGGTGAACTCTGTTCAAGCATTCCATACAGCTCTTTAAGCATTTGTGAGGTTTGATAGCTCTCATAAACAAGAAGATTCTGTTTAAGAACAGTGAAAAATGTATAGAGTTCGGAAAATCCAAACTGAACCTCATCTATATACTTTGCTGAAAGGTATACAGCTTCTTTTGCCTTTTCAAGAGCCGGTTCGGGATCCTTAATACAAAAAGCCGATGCCCACGTATCAAGAAGGGTAGAAAGACACGAAGGATGAAAATTTTCCTGTAAAAGATCATAGTTATGCTGAAAGTATGAACTGTTATCAAACTTTTCCAGATGTTTAATCTTTTTGCATACGATTCTCAGCTTATTGAAATCATGTCTGTTCGCAGATATTTTATACTTTTGGCTCCAGCTTCTGAACTTTTTTACGGTTTGGTCGCCGTATAGAAAACTATAGGAAATGACGGACGGTATGATAAAGCTCATCAAAGAGGCATTGAGTTTGTTAAGGTTTTTCCGAAGTAATTCATAGATACTTCTTGCAGTTTCTTTATCGCTGAAATTGCTCATCATTGATACTGTCTGAAATTTAAGCTCAAGTGTCAGATAGTATAGGTACTTCGATCCGTCGGTAATTTCTAGCAGCTTTTCGATATATTCCATTGCGGCATCGTACCTTGTTTTGTAAAGGTTGAGCATAGCTTTCATATAAAGCGACCATTCCGGGGAGGATGAAATTTTGATGTGATAAAGAATAAAAGGTTTTGAAAATAGACCATACGATAAACTGCCGTTAAGTTCAGAAAGATAGTTAATTCTTTTGTGCGTCATGGGTCGTATCCTCCGTTAATTAATCAAAAAATGATTTTTAAAGGGTGTACTTAATAAACAATCAACATTAAAGTAATAATCGAAAAAAAACTATTAATATAAAATGCTATTCTTAAAAAGCTATTAAATAAAGGGTTTAACAAGAATATGTTCATAGTTAACAATATTTTATAAAAAGACATACCATGTAAGTTCTATAAAATAGGCATTTTTAGATATAAAACAAAAAACAAAGTGTTAATTTGTTCAAAATAAATTTATTGCTATAATAATTATACTATATCATCCGGCATCTTTCGGAGGCTGATCTTTATGGTATTTTCCAGGTTCAATATTTTTGAGGACTCTCAGGAATATTCAGTTGTTTTTAATACATTTAATAAAGTTGTTACTGTGCTTTCCGATCAGGACAGCCAAAAGCTGCGGCTTGACTTAAAGTCCAAAGTTGCTGCTGATGATGGTCTGAAAAAGTTTCTTATCGAAAAAGGCGTTTTAATTTCAAAGGACGAGGATGAGCTTCAGAAGTTAATGCAGAAAAACCATAACAATAAAGATATTTTGAATTTGTATCTGGTTCCTACAAGCAAATGCAATCTGAACTGCAGGTACTGTTTCATGAAATCAAGCCCATGCTGTTCTGACAGTGAGGATCTGGTATCTGATACGGTTGAGTTTCTTAAAAACAATGTGCACAAGTACAACGGTATTAATGTAGTCTGGTTCGGAGGAGAGCCGCTCCTTGCCATGGATAAAATGGAAGAAATAACCTCGGCATTAAAGAATGAGATAGAACAGGAAATATTTTACTCTTCAACAGTTATAACCAACGGAGTGCTTCTTGATGAAGCCAACATATTGCGGCTGAAGGAGATAGGGGTAAAAAGAGTTCAGATAGTAGTTGACTGTATGCTCTTAGGAAATGATGAGTACAGTAGTTTTGGCTATCAAAGATTTTTTTCAAATATAAAAAATGTATGTGAAAAAATGGAAACCATACTTAGAGTAGATTATGAAAATATAGAAAGACAAGAGGTAAAAAGTCTTTTTGCGGATCTTATAAAATCAGGGTGCGGCGATAAAGTTCAGATCTATCTGTCTTCTCGCAATGGCGCCGAGCTTTCAAGGGCCAGAGAGTATTTTGACAATATCATACACGCTCTGAAAAAAGTTGCAGCCATGGGAATGAAGTATGCATACTCCGTCTATAATCCTTCTCTTGCCTGTGCCGTTGTATATGACGGCCACTATATTGTCGATTCAACCGGCAATATTTATAAGTGTGCCTTACAGATAGGAAAGCCTCAGGAATCGGTAGGAACCTTAAAGGAAGGTATCGAAGAAGACAGGCTTTCAAAATGGCAGCTTATGAATGCATTTACCGAGACCAGTTGTATGAGCTGTTCAATATACGATACCTGTAAAAACAATAAAGATGCCAAAAGATGGGGATTGGGTCTTGTAAATATTTTAGTGTAGCCATAAATCAAAAATCCTCCCGTACTTGTACGGGAGGATTAAATTTTTAGCTTATGAATCTTTAAGTACTTTGGTAAGATTAGGCAGGAAAGTAACTGAAACCCTTTCGCCTTCTTTAAAAATTTTTTTCTCAGCCGGATTATCAATCTGGACAAGCACTTCTCCTATATCTGTATTAACAAAAGATTCTACACTGTTTCCAAGGTATACGTTGGTGACAACCGTTCCGTCAATAAGTCCTTTTTTAGGTTCTGAAAGAGTCAGTGCTTCGGGGCGGCACATTATAACTGATCTGTCTCCCGCTTTTAAACTGCTGTCAAAACTGGCGATTGTATAAACTCCTTCATTTATCTTTACAGTACACTTATCTGAAACTTCCATTACATTGGCTTGAAAAAATGCAACTTTTCCTATGAATCCCGCAACGAACTTAGATACCGGATTTCTGTAAATTTCATGAGGAGGTCCTATCTGAATGATTTTTCCACTGTTCATGACAATAATTTTGTCTGAAAGGCTCATAGCTTCGACTCTGTCATGTGTGACATAGACTGCGGTTATTCCCAGGGATTTTTGCAGTCTCCTTATTTCAACTCTCATCTGTTCTCGAAGCAAAGCATCCAGATTTGAAAGAGGTTCATCCAGTAGAAGCACCGAGGGTTCAACAATAAGCGATCTTGCAAGTGCAACCCGCTGCTGCTGTCCTCCTGAAAGTCTTGACGGTGAACGCTGGGCAAGATTTTCTAGGCCGACAAGACCAAGGAACTCTGTTACTTTCTTTTTAATATCGTCTTTTGGGACTTTACGTATTTTTAAGCCGTAGGCGACATTTTCAAATACATTCATATGCGGAAACAGTCCGTAGCTCTGAAAAACCATGGCTGTATCCCTTTGATTTGGAGCAAGATACGTTACATCGGAATCTCCGATCATGATTCTGCCTTGAGTAGGCAGTTCAAAGCCCGCAATCATTCTCAGAGTTGTGGTCTTTCCGCAGCCGGAAGGACCAAGAAGAGTAACAAGTTCACCGGGTTGTATTGTAAAGTCAGCATTTTCAACTGCAACAACATCTTTTTTTGCCTGCGGATCTTTAAAAACTTTCCATACTTTATCCAACTTAACAGGAATAGATTTTTTATTCATAGCTGCACCTCACTCAAGCGCTTATGTTTTTTTCAAGGTTTTCATTTTTCCGTACAAGGAGCCGCATAAGTCCGAAAGCAACAAATACAATTACTATAAGTGTTGTTGCAAGAACGCTTGCCAGCCCGAAACGCAGATTTTCCGAGAAATTGTATATAAGTACCGTAAGATGGTACCATCTGGCCGAAATAAGAAATATTATAGCACTTACAGCCGTCATAGACCTTACAAAAGTATAAGAGAGGCTTGAGATAAAAGCCGGTCTTATCAGCGGCAGGACAATTGTTCTGAATATAGTCGGGGTATCTGCACCAAGATTCTGTGCAGCTTCTTCAATTGATGGGTCTATCTGTTTCAATGTTGCTATTCCGCCTTCGACTCCAACAGGAAGCTCACGTATTACGTAGTTGATTATAATAATAGCGGCTGTTCCGACAAGAATTATAGGAGGTTTATTAAAAGCCAGTATGTAGCTTATTCCCACAAGTGTTCCAGGCAGGGCGAAGGGAGTCATTATAAGAACTTCAAGCGCCTTTTTTCCGATAAATGTTTTCCTGACAACGATGACAGCTACAATCATTGCCAGAATGCCAGCTATGGGAGTAGCTACCGCGGAGAGGGTTACGGTATCAATTAAAGCATCTTTTCCGCGTTCCAGGGCTTCCTTGAAGTTATTTAAGGTAAAAGTATAGTCTATTCCCCAGTTTTTTACAAAACATCCGGCTACTATAGTTCCGTACAGACCTATAAGAAAAGCTGCAATAATGCTCATTATACTTACTAAGGTAACTTTTACAGGTTTTGTGGTTAGTTCACGCATTCTTCCGGAGGGTTTTCCGGTTACCGTAACATAAGATTTTCTGGATACCCAGTAACGCTGGACAAAAAATGCTGTCAGTGTCGGAAGCAGCAGCAGAAGTGACAATGCGGCTCCGTTTCCCAGTCTGTTCATGCCGGTGACTTCAATATACGCTTCGACCGAAAGAACTCTGTAATTTCCAGAAAGTATCAACGGATTTGCAAAATCTGCGAGTGAGTTTGTGAAAACGAGGAGCCACGAACTCAAAAGTCCAGGAGTTGCAAGTGGGAGGGTAATGGTTTTAAAGGTTGTCCATCTGTTTGCTTTAAGATCCATTGCAGCATCTTCAAGTGTAGAGTCGATGGCTTGCATTACGCCTGCCATGGTAAGATAGGCTATGGGGAACATTCCCATCGTCTGGACAAGAGTAAGTCCACCCAAACCATATATGTTGAAATTTTCCAGTCCTAGGAGTTGCTTGGTGATAAGCCCGTTATTTCCAAACAAAAGTATTATGGAAAGTGTTAATGAGAATGGCGGAGATATTACGGGCATTGTCGCCATGGCACTGAAAAACTTTTTTCCCTTTATATTTGTTCTGGTAAGAATAAATGCAAAAAGAAATCCTATGGCAGTGGAAGCTGTTGCAGTACATATACCAAGAAGTATGCTGCCCCACAATGCCGAAAGGTATTGTTTCGAAGTCAGGATATTTTTCCATATTTCAAATGAAAGCCGGCCTTCTTTTATAAAAGAAAGTCTTACCGCTTCGAAAAGTGGATAGGCAACGAAAATAAGAACAATCCCAAAAAGGATGAGTATAGTGTAGCCAAGCACCGGATCTCTTGTAAAACGTCCGATATAGTATACAAGCAAGAAAATTCCGAAAGAAGACAGAGCCAGTATGTATAGCAGGCCATAAAACTTATCCTGTTCCGCAGAACTGTACAGGAAGACTCCAACGCCTAGAAACTCGGCTGTTTCATGGTCTATTGAAGGTACAAAGATCAGTTTGTGCGGTCTGCCTTTGAACTCATACTTTTTTGGAGAAATGTATATTTCTTCATATGAAGCACTTTCAATTCCTTTGGCAAAATCTTCGGAGAGTTTATAGGTATCAAAAAAGCTCCGCATTTCTTCTCCCAAAAGAATTTCTGTTGCTTCAAAGCCTTTAAGGTAAAGAACTTCTAAGTCATGGTTTATGTTTTTAGTGGTTTGTATCCACTCGGGTATCTCCCCTTCTTCATGGGGGACGGATTCAATTGCCGCAGATACGTTTTTTCTTATCTGTTGGGTCATTATGTCGTCAAAAGAATTTTTTATATTAGTGAATACCCAGAAGTCGACAACTGTAAAAAGAACGAGTGAGATTATGAAAATCAGAACCTTCTTTTTAGTAAACATACTATCAGCTCCCTAAAATATCTAGCGCAGTACTATAAAAGACGGTCCTGTTTTAGGACCGTCTGATTTTTGTAGGTTTATTTCGTTCCGATTTCTTTGTTCCAAAGGTCAATAAGTCTTTCTTTATTTTCAGCGTCCCACTTGTCATTCTGATTGACCGTTGTTATGGAGTTGATATCAAAGTGGAGCTTGTCCTTCGGAGCATTGGAAGAAACGGGTATTACATACCAGCTTGCAATTATCTCCATTGATTTGGAGCCAAGAATCCAGTTGTAAAGCTTTTTGGCGTTAACTGCATCAGGTCCGTTTTTTATAAGGGACATGGAAGCGGTTTCAAAGCCGGAGCCTTCAGATGGAAACGTAATCTCAATAGGAGCGCCTTCTACTTTCAATTTTATTAAATCATGAGCATAACCTATGGCAACCGGAATTTCACCTATAGCGCAGCTTTTACCTGGAGCCGAACCGGACTTGGTGTACTGGTCTATATTTACATTAAGTTTTTTAAGATATTCAAAGGCTTTTGTTTCATCTTCGCCGCTGATTCTTATTATATTGGTAACCATATTGTATGCCGTACCGGATGTTGCAGGATTGGCAACCCTTATTCTTCCTTTGTATTCCGGCTTTAGAAGATCTGCCCAGCTTTTTGGTGAGGCAATTCCAAGTTCTTTGGCTCTGTTGGTGTTGGTGGCAAATGCAATGGGTCCAATATAAAGACCTATCCAGTATTTTTCAGGATCCTTGTACTTGTCCGGAACAGTCTGTGCCACATAAGAGTTAAAGGTTGTTGTAAGACCTTTGTTTTTTGCATCAATATGCCCTGTTCCAACTCCTCCTACCCATATTGAGGCCTGCGGCTTATCTCTTTCGGCTTCAAGTCTTGCGACTGCTTCACCTGTGGTAAGCCTTACCCATTCAACGTGAATTGAAGTCTCTTTTTCAAACTGTTCAAAAAGAGCTTTAGCCAAAGGTTCTTCAAGTGTGGTATATGCCTTGAGGCTGTTAGCAGCCATGAGCATAGTGAAAGAAATCACCATGATAACTAATACAGACAGGATCTTCTTCATTTGTTTGCCCCCTCTTTAAATAATATATACATCTTCTTTATATTATATATCATTTGCGGAAGAAAAAAAATCCTGATGAAATTTACTCTGGAGCGTTTAAGACCAAAATCAAGGTTAAAATTTGATTGTAAATCAGATTCTTAATAAATCTTAATAAATAAAGAAAACAGTCATTGCAGGTAGCATATGTTTGAATAACAGGAAGGTAATTATGTTATTATTTAGAAGGAAATGTATTCAAATAAAAACAATACTTTCGGATTTTTATCCGCAATGAGCGGTGATAGATATGGATAAGAGGATAAGCTTTAAGTTGCCTGTGCAGGTACAAACTTTACTTGATATACTCTGTAAAAGCGGCCGGCAGGGATATATTGTGGGAGGCTGCGTCCGTGATACGGTTATGGGAATAACCCCTAATGATTGGGATGTTGCCACAGATGCTCATACGGACGAAATTATCGGGATGTTTTCTGAAAAAGGGTTTCGTGTTATTCCTACCGGAGTAAAACACGGAACTGTCACAGTAATGATCAAAGGCAGAGGATATGAGGTAACAACATTTAGAACTGACGGCGAGTATAGTGATTATAGGCATCCTGACAGTGTGAGCTTTGTAAATAATATAGAGCAGGATCTTTCAAGACGCGACTTTACCATAAATGCCATGGCATATAATCCTGAGAAGGGACTAATAGATCCCTTTAACGGAATCAGTGATCTCATGGAGAATCTTTTCCTAAGGACAGTCGGGGATCCAAATAAGAGAATAAACGAAGACCCTTTAAGAATGATGAGGGCGGTGCGTTTTTCGGTAAGGTTTTCCAAAAAATTTTCACCAGAACTTGAAAAAGCAGTTTCGGAAAGGGCGCATCTTATTGAGAAAATATCAAGGGAAAGAGTAAACGATGAGTTTGTAAAGATACTTCTATGCCAGTATGCCTCTGATGGAGTACGGATGCTTTCTGATACAGGACTTATGAAGTACATCTGTCCTGATTTTATGAGGCTTAAAGGTATAAAACAGATAGACAGGCATCATGCCGGTGAAGATGTTTATGAGCATACCCTAAAGGTTATAGACTATGCCTGTCCCAGCAGGATTGTCAGGCTGGCTGCATTTTTGCATGATATAGCAAAGCCTGATACGTTTAGTTCTGACGGTATGTGCACAAGGTTTATTGACCACGAAAAACGTTCTGCAGAAAAAGCCAAGGAGTTTATGACTGGAATGCGTTTTTCGGTAAAGGATGTACGCGGTGTGGTAAATCTTATAGAAAATCATATGCTGCTTGAGGATTATGACAGTTCAAAATCAGAAAACGATAAAAAAGCATATCTGCGCAAAGTGCTTGTAAAAGTAGGCTGTGATAACCTGAAGGACTTTGTGCAGTTATATTTTGCGGATAAAAAAGCTACGCCTTCATACAATATTCGGGAGTATGACAAGTATGAAGAGATAATTGGGCTATTTGAGCAGATAAGAGAAGAAAAAATATTTTCAGCGGCAGATCTTGAAATTGACGGTAAGGATATAATTGCCTTGGGAGTTCATAAGGGCCCTATGATCGGAAAGATTCTGGAGTATCTTATGCAGATGGTGCTGGATGATCCTTCCAGGAACAGCAGGCAGGAGCTTATCAGACTGGCAGCTGAGTATATAAAAGTAGGAACCGGCGGTAAGTAGCAGATAAAATTAAGTATCCTTAAATAGTGGGGAGGGGATATCATCAGAAGGTTAAGGATAATTCCAATCAACAGAAATCATTTCAAGGAGCTAAGTGGATATATAACAGATGATTATAAGATAGATCCCTTTAACTTTCAGTTTATCGGGCCATCTGGTTTTTATGTAAAACAGCTGGCCGATGAAGTGGCAAGGAAGGTTGAGGTTACGGTTAATAGAGATGGCTTTGCCGTTATCAATCAGTATATAACGGAGCTTTTTCTCAGCGAAAACCCTGGGGCGGTTGTCCTGGACAGGGAGTTTCTTAAGGTATATATAGCTAATGAGATAGACGAACTGATAGAAAAAGAAAAAAACGACCCCGAGCTTTGCAAGTATGCAAAAGTGCTTTCAAAATCAGGAAAGTCCGGTGAGTATATTCTGGAAATATTTGAAAAGAAATGGGAGATAACCAGAACCGAAGATATAAACCTTGTAAATGAATCGGAAATATATAAGGAGTTTGAAAATGCATGGCAGGATGAAAGTCCTGTTGGAAGGCTGTACCGCAAGTTGGNNTTGAGTCAATTGTTGCCAAAAAGGTTGGAGGCGGTGCAAGTTATGATCAAATTTCTGTTTATAAGTGGTTCTACTCTTCATACTCTCCTGCCAGGAAAAAAAATAAGCTTATAATCTCAGGATTTTTTGATATAAACCCCATAACGTTTAAAGCAATGATAAAGCTTTTTGATATCTTTGAAGATGTGGATTTCTATATATGGGATAAGATAAACGACAGGAGTTTTGAGTTTTTGCCTTCGATATACAGCTTTCTCAAGTCACAGAACTTTCTGGAAGAAAATCTTTCATCCCAAACTTTTATGAAGCTTGAAGATCTTTTTGCCGGATCACAAAACGTAAGTATGCGTGCAGTCAGATTTCAATTCGCAATATCGGACGATCCTATAACTGATATTCAAAGTACTGCGGTACAGATAAAGAAAAAAATTCTTTATGAAAACTATAAGCCTCAGGATATAGGAGTAGTTACTCCGGATATGGCCAGTGCGGGGCTTATGGCTGATTGTCTTGAAAAAATGTGCGTTCCATATAGGTTTAAAAACGATATTCCTCTTTCAAAAAGTAAGAGTGTTTCAATACTTGTTCTACCACTTAAGACAGTTATAAGGGGTTGTGAGGTTCAGGATTTTATCGCAATGATTGAGGCGGGTTTTGCTGGTGATACGGAGCTTTCAATGGAAGATGTGGAAAAGTACTTCAAAAGACTTGGGATTCTTTATGATGATAGAAAGACTGGTCTGAGGCAAAAAAAATCTGACTGGCTAGGATGGATAGATGAGGAAGAGAAAAGACTCAACCTTCTTGATAATGAGGAAGAACACGAAAGGGCGGTAAGAGAGCTTGAAGACATTTCAAAGCTTAAGCTCCTCATGGGTAAAATATTTGAAGTTCTGGACGAAATAGAACGTGTTCCTAAAGTAAAAACTTCATGGTACAGCGAAAAAGTAAGAAGCTGGATCGAAAATAATATGCTTGGTTTTGAAGTATTAAAAAAATATCAGGACAGTCAGGCGGTGGAGACAGAAACAAATGCCATACTCTGTTTTGTAGAGCTTCTTGGAAGAACTGAGGAGTCGCTTGAAAAACTTTTGGAGAACGAAAAAGATAAAACCATAAGAATGGAAAAGTTCTACTACATACTCTCAAATCTCATACAAACAAAGACGTTCAGAAGCTCCCAGAGATACTCAAACACCGTTGAAATAATGGATCTGCTGGACTCGCGTTTCGTAAATAAAAAGATAAAGTATTTTGTTAATTTTTCTGAAGGTAGTTATCCTTCAATAGGTATAAATCCCCTTCTTATTTATCTTTCATGCGGAGGGTACCCATTTTATATGGTTCAGGAAAAACAGGCAAGGCGTAACCTGCTTATATCTCTTGCATTCTCACAAAATGTTGTGATCTCATATCCCAAAGCCTCAGTCACCGGAGAGCCTATACTTCCGAGTATATATCTTAAAGAGATAATGGAAATGACAGGTATAAAGAATGAATCGGAGAACCGAAAGAATATAATTCCGGACAGTCCAGATGAGATATTCAGCCATGAAGAGGCCTGTATTTACTGTGTTGCCAACGGTATAGATTACAATGGCGATGACGCAAGGCTTACAGAAATGATCAGCCGGTCGGATTATATAAAAGAAAGGGCATCTTTGAAGGTATGGACGCTTAAGGAGCCTACCAGGATCGAAAGTTTTTCGCATACTAAGCTTTCGTCTTATATTGATTGTCCGTTCAAATACTTTCTGAAGTACAGCATGCTACTTAAAGGTGATAAAGAGTTTGACCTCTTCAATGAAGGACTTTTGAAGCACAAGGTGCTTTTCGATATTTTCAGAACTTACAGTTCAAGAAACGAACTTTCGGATGTTCTTTCCAACGACAGAAATTTTTTGAACCGGATATATGAAATAGTTCAGAACCGTTGGATTGATCAGTTTAAAGAAGGGCTTTACCAGTACGAGATAGTAAGAAATCAGGAGTCACACAGAATAGCCAAAGACCTTTTTTCAGTAGTTGAATACATTTCGGAGGGTTATGTAAGACTTGACAAAAAAAATAAAAAAATAAGGTTTACAAAGGTTGATGTGCTTGAAGAGCCTTTTGAGACAAGCATGGTTCATGATAATGAAATTATAAAAATAAATACCAGAATAGACAGAATAGATATGATTGACGAAAACTACGAGTACAAGCCTTCAAAAACCGATACGTTCTCTGAAAAAAAAGAAGGTGCAGTAAGTATAATAGACTACAAAAACTCCGATCACTTCCAATCTGAACAGCTTTTTCTTTACTACAAGATACTTAACTCTCTTAACTATACGGAGGGAGAGGATGTTTATCTTATTTTTCTGGTTACAAAGGAGGACAAATCAGCCAAAAGCCTTGTGATAAAGATACAGGACAACAAAGTGTACATGAAAAAAAGCGGAAAATCATCGGAATATGTCAGTTTTAGTTTTTCTGAGTTTGATACATGGCTCAACGAAGTGATTGGAGATATAAAAAGTTCTTACTTTGTTCCGTTGGCAGTAGCTGAACCCAAAAGAAAAAAATTTCTCGTACAGATGAAAGAAAAGTATGAAAATTCTAGTTCTTCTGAAAGCGTTTATCCCTGCATAGGTTATGAATACTCAGGATGCGAATACCTTAAACTTTGTTCGCTTTTGGGTTATCACGAAGGTTTTTCACTCAAGGCAAGGTGATGAAAATGGATATAATTAGACAGATAAAAGAAGATCCGGACAGAAATTATTTTATTTCTGCATCAGCGGGAACCGGCAAAACATACACTCTTAAAGAGTACTATATGAGTATACTCAATAAGCATAATAACAATCCTCAGATTGTTGAAAATATTCTTGCGGTTACCTTTACTAATAAGGCTGCGGCTGAAATGCGTGAAAGAATAATGAGTGAAGTGGATAAAAAACTTTCGCTCAAGGAAAATGCATCCTTTTGGCGTGCCGTAAAGATAAATATATCAAGAGCCTGGATAACAACTATAGACAGTTTTTATTCAAAGATACTCAGAGAAAATAATATTGCCATAGGCGTTGATCCGAACTTTACCATAATTAATGAGGTAAAACGCGACAGAGAGATAGAAAGAGCGAGCTATAACACTCTTAAGGTGCTTTTCATGATCTATGAAAACAGGAACTTTCTTCAGGAGCTGAATCTTTCAGAGGAAAGGTCAGAAAACATAAAAGGACTTACAGATGAACTAACCGCACAGAAAGAAAGGTTTGTTGAGGCGGTTGAGTTTATTTTCAGTGACATGGGTTTTTCCAAACTCAAAGAAAGCTTAGAGCAGGCAGTCCTTAAGTGGAGAGTAACCCTTGCGCATTCTGATACCGTGGATCAGCTGGAGCTTGACTCACAGGATACACCCAAATATATTCTGGCTTCATGGCTGTTTAAAAAAACAGTGCTCATAGCCAGAGAGTTTTATCTTTACTATACCTCAGACCAGTTTACATTTGACTTCAAAGGAATTATGGAGAAAGTCCTGCAGGTATTTGAGAATGAAGAGATACTTGCCCGGTACAGGGAAAAGTTCAAATACATAATAGTAGATGAATTTCAGGATACGGACGATATGCAGAGCAGCATATTTAAGCTTATCCATACTACAGAAAATCATATTTTCCTTGTAGGCGACAGGAAACAGTCTATATATAGATTCAGGGGAGCAGATCTTTCAGTTTTTGCCGCAATGGAAAAAGAGTTTGAAACAAAGATGGCGCAGGATACAAAATATATAAAACAGGCACTCAGTAAAAATTATAGATCTGACGGACAGATTGTGGATTTTTCAAATTACATGGCACAAAATATTCTTTTCTGTTCTGATAATGACGATGAATATTCACGTCAGATGATAGTTGTAGATAACAGTCTTTACAATAATATTCTTTTTAAAGACCAGGATCTCTGTGCATGGGAGGAAAAAGACGGAAGCGGCTTAAAGTCTGATGCAGACATTGTCCCGATGCTTTTGGAAGAAGATAAAAAAAGAGTCAAAATTATAGTACGTACAGAAAGAGAAGAAGAAAAAAATAAAAAGGATGTTTTGAAAGAAAAAGAAATCCAAACCGTGGCTTGGACAATTACCAAACTTCTGGGACAGGAGCTGTCGTTCCGTGAAAGAGATGAGAGCACGGGAAAGATCATTTCGCATATAAGACCCGTAAAGCTCAGTGATATAACTCTTCTTATGACACAGCTTTCAGGGTATGAAGAACTTATAAGACAGGAATTTACACAGGAAAAAATACCGTTCTACATTGTGAGCGGAAAGTCTTTTTATGACAGGCCGGAAATCCAAACTGTTTTTTCCGCCATATCAGCTGTTCAGAATCCACATAATGATTTTGAGTTTGCAAAGTACATGATGTCTTTTTGTGCAGCGATGCAGATAGATGAACTNNGCTTTTAAAATACAAAAACAGAAATGGATCGCTTTTTACAGCATTTTCAGACAATAAGGATGCTTTCTGCGATGAACAGAAAAAAGCGTTTGAAGTTCTAAAAAAATATAAAGATCTAAAGTACTTTATAAGTCCTGCCGCACTTCTCAAAGGAATGATATCTGAGCTTGATTACATGGCAAAGGTTGCAGGAGCGCAGAAAGATCCACGTTATGCAATTTCAAATGTAAAAAAACTACTTTCGGAACTGGAGAAATATGAGTCGATGGCCCAGACTTATGCAGAGCTTGTGAAACTTCTGAAAAAAATAACCGATACGGACGAAGCTCAGGCATCTGTAGAGGATGAAAAATCTGAAAGCGTCAAGGTAATAACCATCCACAAAGCCAAAGGACTTGAGTTTCCCATAACCATTCTTGCAGGCCTTGGAGAAGATGCCGAAAAAAACAACCACAACAAGGGAGAGTATCTTGATTTTTCAGTCATGCTGGATAACAAAAAACGATACTTCCTTCTCAAAAGCCGTTTTTATGACGAAAACATAAAGATAAAGACAGACAAAGGAAAGGCGAGGTACAACAGTAAGGATGACCACATAAAACAGTTTATACGGAATGATTTCCTTGACAGTACCGAAGTAAAAAGAAGAATGTACGTTGCAGTGACTCGGCCAAGTGAAATGCTCATTCCTATAGTAGTAAAAAACGAAAAAGATGTTACAGATAAGAAATACAGCGGTTTTTTCAGTTCGGTTGACAGCAAATATGCCGACATAATAAGTATTGATGGAAGTTCTTTTGATTTTAAAAAAGGATTATGTACAGTCCAACAAGACCGGCAGGTAGTTGTCAACGGATTAAAATCAGAGATAAACAGTCTCAATCTTTCAGATCTGACTGCCATGAGTTATAAACAGTATATTGCCCCGACATATCTTATAAATGAAATAAAGAAAAGTGAAGCCGATGCTGATGAAGAAAACGAAGAACAGTCAAGAAAATATCAGTATGACTCAGATTTTAATCTGAATGTATTTGGCATGAACGAAAACCTAGAAAAGGGAACAAGGCTACATAAACTTCTTCAGTCGGTGCGTTCCATAGGCACACTGGAAGGTCTTGTGAAACAGGGAGTGTTTGCACAGGGATTTGATAGGATACCTGCCATACGTCAGGCATTTTCTGAGGATGTTTTCATGGTAAAAAACGAGTGGAGGATAGTAAAACACAAAATTATAGATTCATCGGATAACAATCCGAAGGAGTACATGCTCTTCGGAGTTGTTGACAAAGCGGTCATGACACAGACAAATGACGGGAAAAGTATTTATATCATAGATTACAAGTACTCTGACCTTGCAGATAAAAATAAAATACAGGACTATAAATTTCAAATCTGTTTTTATCTCTATCTTTTGAGTGATTTTGCCAAAGCAGAAAAAGGTTATGTAATAAGCCTTAAAAACAATAAAGTCATAGAGGTGGACTATGATCCAGACTTTGAAAACAAACTGATTCAGATAGTAAGATCCTCAAAAAAGTCGTAGTAATATAAATAATAGGTAAACATAAAAAAACAGCTATTAAATAGTTACTAAATTATATTT
>DJGH01000042.1:13389-13564 GCA_002431635.1 Petrotoga sp. UBA5851 | reverse complement strand
ATATAAAAATAAATCTGTATACTTAGTGTAGTATACAGATTTATTTTTTTATAAAGGGATTAGAGGCAGGTCAGATATTTTAATACGGGTTAATTCAAATAAAGGAGGCAAACTTATAGTTTGTTTTTCTGGTATTTACATCCGGATGCATTATAAATATTTTTTTGATGAAATA
>DJGH01000042.1:275-13336 GCA_002431635.1 Petrotoga sp. UBA5851 | reverse complement strand
TGAAATATATGCGAAATATCATTTTTAAAGATCTTCTTTTTTACAGAGGATATTTTATTGTTTTTTTACCTTTTTTAATTTTCATAACTGTTGACACATATATGTATGATTATGAGCATTATTTCTATATTCTATTTGTGGTTCTTTCATATGCCTTTATTTCTCTGCAACAGTCATTCAGAATAGATGACAAAGAATACATTTCCTCTTTTTTGAAAACGCTGCCAATAAAAAATGATCATATAGTTTTGTCAAAATACTTACTTTTGTTGCTTTTGCTTTTGTTTTCGTTTATTGTATTTATAACTCCAGGCATTTTTATTTATTACATAAGTGGGTTAAGGCGCCTCCTGGATATAAATTTGAACCTTTTTGCACTTAGTAGTTGGATACTTTTTGGAGCAGCATATCTCTTTTTATACTTCAAAAAAAGTTATAAATCAGCGCAAAACATATCCTACCTAATAGTTGTAATAATACCAATAGGAAAGTATACAAAAAATGTTTTTTCTCTTGATATGAATCCAATAATATCTATACTGTTTTTTATCCTGTCATTGTATATGTTCTTTCTTTCCTACTGTTATTCTAAAAAAGCTTTTTCCTATAAAGAGTAAGAGGTGTTTTAATGTTGGAAATAAAAAATCTAAACAAACGTTATGATGATTTTTACCTTGAAGATATAAACATATCTTTAAAAGCTGGCGAAATAATGGGTTTTGTAGGTCGGAATGGTGCTGGAAAGAGCACTACTATAAAGGCTGTAATGGGAATACTTCCGTTTGATTCGGGAAGTATTTATATTGACGGAATCAATACAAAAGAAAACGAAATAAAAGCCAAACAGATAATAGGTTATGTAGGAGAGTACGTATCAATGTACAGTCGAGTACCTGCAAAATATAATTACAGGTTTGTAAAAAAATTTTATGAAAATTGGGATGATGAGGTATTTCATAAACTAATAAAAAAATTCGATATTAACCTGAATAAAAGCATGAAAAAGTTTTCAAAAGGAATGAAAGTAAAATTTGCCCTTGCTCTTGCCCTGTCCCATCATGCAAAATTACTTATTCTTGATGAACCTACTTCCGGACTTGATCCGGTTATAAGGGATGAACTGCTTCAGGAGATACATAGTGTATCCAAAAAAGAAAATACGGCAATATTTTTTTCTTCACATATTACTCAGGATATAGAAAGAATAGCATCGGATGTGACTTTTATAGATAAAGGCAGAATAATTCTTTCAGAAAAGATTGCAACCATAAGAAATTCATATGTAAAGATAGAGTTCAAAGAATGTATACCATCCACTCTAGAAAAATTTTTCCTGTACGTAAAAAGCAATTACGGAGTAGTAAAAAGCTATGAGGATTTTAAAAAACATCTCGCAGATACAGAATTTATAAATGCAGAGTACTCCTTTAATAAAATAACTATTGATGAAATGCTTCTTCTGCTTACGGGAAAACAGGAAAAGGATGAATAAAATGAAATATCTTTTGTTTAAAAATTACCTATATTATCTAACAGATTTTTTAAGAACGTGTATAATTGGGTTGATTGTCAGTATGGCATTTCTGCTTTATAGTCACCATGGTTTTATTTTGTCTTTTTGCATAAACAATATGCTTTTTGTAACTTTGTTTAATGGAAAGGTTTTGTATGAATACGAAAAAGATAATATAACTGATTTTCTATTATCAATGCCTGTTGATAAAAAAAGCATAGTTCTTTCAGAGTTTATATCAATGCTGTTCATAATTCCTATATCAGCACTAATATCTTCATTCCCTTTGCTTATAAGCAATGAAAGTGTAAATTTTAATTTTGCAGCAAGTGTCTGCGGGATATGGATTATATTTCTTGGAGTCTTTCTTTTTTTATTTTTTTGTTTTGGATATTCCACAGCCCAAAAGTTTTCTTTTTCTTTTGTGGCTGGAGCAGTATTTTTGATGAATTATTATGAGAAGCTAAATACATTCTTTTACAAAAAAAATTATTTTTGCATGATTTTTTTATTTGTGGCTTTTGCTGTATATGCTCTATTTTCCACCGCAGCAAGGTATAATTTATGCAAATATCTGGCCATGAAAGAGAAAAATAAAATATTGTCTATTAAGTAAAAGCAACTTTCCACACTTAAAAAAGATGGCTTACACAGCTATGAAGTATAGGATATNNATATTCTTAAAATAACGGTTCAATATGATTTTTAATGAAGTCTATCATATCAGGTTCGTTTTGAGTTAAAAGAGACGCAATGCAGATTACAATTTTTCTTGCACGGCTGACATAGATTACATTTCCTCCTTGTCCTAAAGCAGCAAAAATACGGTTTTTACCATCGATGATCCACCATAGATAGCCATAAGAAAGCTCATTCCAGCAGCTCTGTTGTGTTGTGCTTTCGTTTATCCAACAAGATGAAATAATCTGTTTTCCGTTCCATACGCCATCATTTAAGTATAGCTGACCAATTTTTATCATATCTTCAGGGGTTAGGAAAAGCCCCCAGCTTGCCGTATTTATCCCTTGAGGGTCAACAGCCCATCCGGTAGTATTTTTATTATTCATGACGGCTATATGCTCCTCTTTACTGTGCAGCTCGATATTATGAGTTACATTTATTTCCAGAGGAATAAACAAGTTTTCCATAGCGAAATCAAGCACTGTCTGACCTGTTGCATTTACAAGAACACCGGCAAGAATATGTGCTCCTATGATAGGAGAGTACATGAAAGTTCCGACATTTTTTTCACCGCCTAATAAATCAAGCGCTGTTTTCATCCAGTCTGCGCTTGCAAAAAACTCTTCATAAGGCTCGGACTCGTACTTATAAGGAGCCGTCATAGTAAGCAGGTTCTTGATAGTCACAGTCTGTATCGTTTTTTCCCCTGCTAAAACAGAATAGCCAGGGAAAAAATCCAGCACCTTCTGATCAACGCTTTTAATAAACCCTTTATCCAGAGCTATACCGATTAATACCGAAAAAACACTCTTAGTGACTGAGTAGATATGAACGGCATTATCTGAGGTATATCCATTAAAGTACTTTTCATAAAGTTTTATGCCGTTTTTTTGAACAATGATTCCTGAGATATTGCTGTACTCGCTGACTATTGTTTTTTCGAGCTCTTTAACTTTTTCATGGTTCATATGGGTTCCTCCTTTTTCATGCTTAAGCAATAAATTGGTTTGTATTATCTTTTTTCTACTGCAACCCAGATTTCACAGCTATAATCCGGGCTACTTACATCTGCCGAAGGATAGGCTTCAAAGTCCGTTCCCCCGCATGGTTGATACTCACCGATTGCGAAAAATTCGGTACAAATCTGTTGATAAAGCTTTATAAAATCTTCGGGCATCTTACCAGAAAAAGGGAATACTGCATAGGTATGAGCAGGAATTTCTTCTACTGAAAGACCTTGGTTAGTAACCTGGGCGCCATTATAACAGGCACCAATAGCATAAGGGAATTTCGGATCGGCAGCATCCCTTCCCAAGCTTGCTCCGACAATACAATCTTTGAAAATGTTTTCCTTTGGTATATACTTGCATAATGCCTCAATAGTTCCGTCTTCAAGACATTTCTTCCAGAAAGGAGAAATATACTCCTGAGTCATTTCATCTTTGCTGGAAACAAACAGTTTCTTGCATATTATCTGAAAAGCACTGTGATTTTCTATTCTGTAATTAAGCATCTTTCCTCCTTCCAAAACTAATTTTACTCGCAGCGGTGAAAAAGATTTTAAAGCAACTCCTCCGTGTTTTACCTGTGACGGCAGTACGCCGTGGAATCGTGCAAAAGCCCGACTGAAACTTTCCGGAGTCTCATACCCATACTTTAATGCGGCATCGATTACCCTTATATCACAAGATGCAAGTTCGTTTCCTGCCATAGAAAGTCTGCGCATTCGTATGTACTCTCCCAGGGTAAAGCCACACATAATACTGAAAATCCTTTGAAAATGAAAATTTGAAGAATAAGCCTGTTTTGCCACTTCTTCATAATCTATGGGCTGCAGAATATTTGCCTCCACATAATCAAGCGCCCGTTGGATTCCTGTGATCCAATCCATGTTCCACCTTCCTTCCGTACTCTATTATAGAGAAAATATTTTTATTTTTCTTGACTTTTTATGCTTTGTGATGCCAGCCGTTTTAGTACTTTTTCTTAGAAAAAGCGCTAAACCTTTACAAACAGGAAAAAGATAATGATAGATTTTACCAGATAAAAGCCCTTCGTATCAACGAAGGGCTTTGGGGATGTTCAGACTTAATAAACAAGTATGCTCATATCTACATTTGTAAAATCACGTATTACTTTTTCTGCCATATAGAGTATTTCATTACTTCCTATTCCTACACTGTGAAATCCTCCTGTGGATGCGGCTTGTATACCTGCTACCGAATCTTCAAAGACTATACTTTGGCATGGAGCTATACCAAGTTCTTGACAGGATATAAGAAAAACCTCTGGATCTGGTTTAGCCTTTGTTATCCTGTTTCCATCGACAATGCAGTCAAAAAGATTCGTTATTGCGGTTTTTTCAAGAATTAATGCAGCATTTTTGCTCACGCTGCCAAGAGAAGTCTTAATTCCGTTTTCACGTACTTTGAGTATAAATTCTTTTGCTCCTGGGAGTATGTCCTTGGGAGTCATGGATGAAATATACTGAACATACCATTGATTTTTTTTATCTGCCATTTTATTTTTTTCTGTCTCTGAAGCTTTTATGTTTCCAAGTTTCAGGATTACTTCCAGAGATTGGATTCTGCTGACTCCCTTAAGACGTTCGTTCTGCATAGGAGTAAGTTCAAATCCGAGCTCCTGTGCTAGTCTTTTCCACGCCAGATAATGAAATTTGGCAGTATCTACGATTACACCATCAAGATCAAAGATGCAGTGTTTAATAAAAGACATTATGCCGTCCCTCCTGTAAACGATTTCATTATAAGAGTATCAAATTTATGTAAGTTTTTCATAACAAAAAATTGTTGTTATTATAACAATCAATATTTATAATAGTTATATGGATCTGACAATAAATACAGCATGACAGGGAGGAATATCTGATGAATGATTTATGGGAGTTTTCTGTTAAGGATTACATCAAGGAAGATAACTATAAAAACGGTACGTTATTTAATTTGGCAAACGGTTACAGTGGAATGAGAGGCTACAATGAATTTTCTTTATACAATAATCCTGGTAATTATATTGCCGGTATTTTTGACAGAAGCACAGCACAGGTAACGGAACTTGTCAATCTTCCAAACCCACTTTTAATGAATATTTATATCAATGGACAAAAGATTGATCTTGATTTGAACAATGTAATCGATTATCAAAGAATTTTGGATATGAAAAACGGTATTCTTCGAAATGAGTTTATAGTGGAAGTTCAGAAGGGAATGCGGGTAAAGGTCGAGAGTGAACGTTTTGTAAGCAGAAAAAATGTTCACAGGTGGGGCAGCAGGTATAGTGTGACAAGCTTGGACTCACAAGCGTTTTTGGTTTTTGAAAGTAGTATAGATGGAGGAACGGTCAATTCACAAAATAATCCCAAGGAAGTAACCAAGCATTATAAAGTCTCCTCTGTGCATGACCTTAAACAGGCAATCATGATGGTTGTAAAGACAAATGATAAAAAAATTGAGGTAGCTCAGGCATCATGTCTGGTTATGAAAGAACGGAAATTTTCAAAACTCAAATTTAATGATCTTCAGTGCATGGTTCAACAGGCAGGGGATATTGTTGCGGCAAAGGGAGAAACTGTTGTTGTATATAAGTTCGGTTCATCATACTCTTCGAGGGAGAGCAGTAATGCTGGGATGGATTGTAAACGTGAACTTGAAGCCTTTATAGTTGAAGGTTATGAAAACGAACTTCAAAAGCATTCAGAATTATGGCAGGGCTTTTGGGACGGCTCAGATATAAAGATACAGGGAAACACGCAGGCACAGGCTGCTCTCAGATTTAATATTTTTCATCTTTCTTCATGTGCATACGATAAAGACCAGACTGTCAGCATAGGAGCAAAGGGGCTTCACGGAGAGGGATACAAAGGTCATGTGTTTTGGGATACCGAAACATTCATGCTTCCATTTTTTATATATACGCAGCCGGAGGTTGCAAGAGCTCTTTTAATGTACAGGTATAATACACTGGATGGCGCCAGGCGGAACGCTTTTATGAATGGTTTTTCAGGTGCACAGTATGCTTGGGAATCTGCTGATGACGGATTAGAAACAACTCCCAAGTGGGGATACGATTATAACAACAAGCCTGTACGAATATGGACCGGTGATATAGAGGTTCATATAAGCAGTGATATAGTTTTTAGCATTTTTGAGTATTACAGGGCTACCGAGGATAAAGATTTTATGTTTAAATATGGTTCTGAAATAATATTTGAAGTCTGCCGATTCTGGACAGGAAGGACAGTATATAATAAAGATAAAGATCTGTGGGAGATAAAGTCTGTAATCGGTCCTGATGAGTTTCACGAGCATGTGGACAATAACTTTTATACAAACTATCTGGTCAAGTGGACCTTTTCAAAGGCGCTTGAGCTTAGGCAAAAGATGAAGGATGAATGTCCGTGGGAACTTAACCGGATTGAAAATTATCTTTGTCTGACTGAAAAAGACTATGCTGCATGGAAAAGGATATCTGATAAGATTCTTATAAACAAGCAGCAAGGAACTGATATAATCGAACAGTTTGAAGGTTATTTTGATCTTAAAGACTATGAAATAACTTCGGCTGACGAAAACGGGATGCCTCAATGGCCTACAGGGTTGGATCTTTCAGAGCTTAATGCTACAAAGCTCATAAAACAGCCTGATGTAATAATGCTTATGCTTATGATGCCACAGGAATTTTCTGAAAAAGAACTGAAAGCCAACTATGAGTACTATGAGAAAAGAACCATGCATAAATCATCATTGAGTCCTAGCATGTACTCCATAATGGGAATGAAAGTTGGAGATACTCATAATGCCTTCTCATACTTCATGAAATGTATAAATACAGATATAAAAGATAATCAGGGAAACAGTCTGATGGGGCTTCATGCGGCATCAAGCGCCGGGGCATGGCAGACCGCAGTCTACGGATTCGGGGGATTTGGTATTGACTCCCAGGGTATGGCGTGTTTTTCACCATGGCTTGCACCTGATCTTCAGAGTATAGAGTTCAGTGTGGTCTATAAAAATTCAAGAATAAAAGTTTTTTATGATCACAAAAAAGTGGTAATAACTTCAGAAAGAGATATGCAGGTAAAAGTTTATTCGGAAGTAATACTATTAAAAAGCGGTATTGAGTGCGAAGTAAAAGTAAATAAGTAAATAATGAAATAAAACAAGAATTGTGCATTAATATGCACAATTCTTGTTTTTTAGTATAAATAAAAAGCAGATATGGATGAAAAGGATATTTCAAAGCTTTTAGATGAATACAGAAAGGAAAACAACGTAATGAGTCCTGAGGAGATTAAGAAACTTTTTGATTCACAAAAATAAATAAAATCTATGCTATCCTTTTACAGCTGCCGATCTTCCTGTTTCTACAAACTCCTTCTGAAAAGAAAGGAAAATTATTACCATAGGTACTGTCATTATAATAGATGCAGCCATAAGGTACTGCCAAAAAGTGTAGTAAGAGGTTTTGAAGAAATTTAAACCCATTGCAAGAGTATACATTTCTTTTTTTGTGGTTACAAGTAGCGGCCACATAAGCTCGTTCCATGCGCCGAGAAACGAATAAATGGCAAGAGCTGAAACAGCTGGTCTGGCATTTGGAAGAACAACTTTAAAGTATGTCTTTATGATACCTGCTCCGTCTATTCTTGCTGCTTCCTCAAGCTCCTTTGGAAAGTTGAGAAAAAACTGCCGCAGCAGGAAGAGGCCGAATACCCCGGTAAGCTTGGGAAGGAACAATCCGGCATAAGTGTTTATCAGTCCGTAGTTTACCATCATGGTATACTGAGGTATCATTATTATTTGGCCTGGAACCATCATAGTTGCAAGAAAAAGCATAAACCAAAAATCTTTAAACGGAAATTTAAGCCTGGCAAAGGCATATCCGCCCAAGGTGTCTATAAGCACATGTCCCAGCGTTATAAGCCCTGCATATATGAAAGTATTTATTATCCATCTTGCGAAAAGCGGTGCAACCTGAAAGATCTTAATATAATTTTCAAAGGTCATCGGAGCTCCGAATACTTCTCCTTTGAAAAAATTTATCTTTGGAGGCCATTGCATTATGTCTATACCTTTTTGTTCGTTGGTGGTGCTGTCATAATAGTTAAGAGGGGTTATTGATACCATAAGCGCCCAGAAAAAAGGGAACAGTGAAATTATTACATATGCTATCAGAACCGTGTATGAGATTATCCTTGATTTTTTGACGTTCATAATATCAACTCCTAGTACTCATCTTTGATATACTTTCTCTGTACTGCGGTTATAGCAAGTATTATCAGAAAAAGAACGAGGGCAACAGCGCTTGCGTAACCCATCTTTCCGTATTCAAAAGCGTTTTTGTAGATAAAAAAAGAAATAGTTATGTTCCTTATGTTTTTTATAAGGAAGTATATCTGGTCAAAAACCTGCATACAGCCTATAGTTCCTGTTATAGCAACAAAAAGTATCTGCGGTCGCAGCAAAGGCATGGTTATCTTCCAAAAGGTTGTTAATCCTGATGCACCATCTATTTCTGCAGCTTCATAGATCGAATCCGGAATATCCTGAAGTCCTGCAAGAAACGTGACCATAAAGTATCCTGCCGTTGTCCATATATTCATGAGCATTATGGCAGGCAGAGCCGTATTAGGTTCATTCAGCCAGTCGATGGAAGTTCCGAACAACCTGTTTATAACCCCGGGCTTGGAGTATATCATCCAAAAAATCATAGAAATTGCGGCTGAAGAAGTAATGGACGGTATAAAAAACACAGCCTTATAAAACTTTACCCCTTTTATTTTCGAGTTTGCTGCCACAGCAAGAATTACTGCCAGCAAAGTCTGGATTGGTACTACTATTAGGGAGAAGAAAAAAGCATTTCCAAGCGATATCCAGAAGTACTGGTCTTTTAAAAGCTCCACGAAGTTGTCAAACCAAAGAAATTTTGGTTTGTACTTGCGGAACTGATCACCGTACTTGGTCATATATGTTCCCATGAAATCTTTTATAGCAATCTCTTTATCAAGTTTTCCTTCAGAAAAATCTTTTAAAAGCTTAGAACTGTCAAAATACTTTTGTACCAGGTCAGATTTTTCAGCATCAAGCTTCAATCCGACGTCAAGCTCTATAAAAGTCATAAGGTCAAAGTCAATGACAACTTCTTTTTCGCTAAGTTCCGAAGGAAGAAAGCCCGTGTTTATTTCTATAGCATCCTGCGGATTGAACTTTATATCAAATTTTTTAATTTCAAGCGGGTTAAAATCGGTAAAACTGTATATAAATGCCGAAATTATAGGATAAAGTGTAAATATACATATGGAGATTATAATAGGAGCGGCAAAAAGATAGCCTACCATAGCTTCCTGAACAACTCTTTTTTTCATCGGATGATCACCTCAAAAACATTTTTAAAACAAAATGGTGGAGTACTCCACCATTTTGTTAATTTGTCTACTTTATCCAGGAATCATAATTTTCGTTTATCTGTTTCAAAGCCTCATCCAATGTTATCTTATTATAGAATAAATCCTTTATTCTCGAATTTATCTGATCGTTTGCTTTGGAGAACAAACCTGTAGGAGTCGGTATCTTCCAAGGAGTTGCGTAATCTGCCCCCTTGTAAAAAACCTGCTTTATTGGGTCTGTATCCTTAGCTGCTACATTTTTGTTTGAGCCGAGGACTCCAGCCTTTTCGACAAATATCTGCTGTCCTTCTGTAACCAAAAATTTCATTGCCTCCCATGCCGCATCTTTATTTGAGGACTGTCTGTTTATTGCCCAGCATACAGTATAGACCATAGTGGATCTTTTTACATTTTTTGGCATTTCTACGATACCCATTTTATTATAAACATTTGGGTATGAGCCCTTAAGAAATCCAAGACACCATGGACCTGACATCATAACAGCTGCGTTTTCTTTACCGAAAGCTTCTCCTTCCCATCCTGCTCCTGCTGCTGAAGCTTCATATCCGACTTTATATTTGGTTACAAGATCAATGTAAAACTGAAAACCTTTTTTTGAGTTAGGCTGAGAGAGTGAGACTTTCATATTGCTGTCAACAACACTTCCGCCGAAAGAGTTGATAAAAGGTATCATACGTGTAAGTTCCGGATTTACAATTATAGGATACTCCACACCTTTTTTCTTTAATTCCTGAAGTTTTATAAGTAAACTGTCCCATGTCTCATCATTGGTAGGATAAGCAACTCCACATTTGTCAAATATAGATTTATTGAAATAAAGTGCAAGTGTTGAAAAATCTTTTGCTATTCCGTAGGTTCTATTCTTATACTGAAAGGCCTCTACCAATGAATTATAGTAATCTGAAAGTTTGAATCCATCTTTTTTTATGTATGTATCAAGAGAGAGCATTGAGTTGTTTGTAGCCAGTTCTTCAAAAACGAATACATCCACGTAAAATATATCAGGACCTGTTCCGCCGGACAACCTTGTTTTTAAAGTACTGAAATAATCTCCGGGTATAGGTTCCCATATAAGCTGAATATCGCTGTGCTTTGCATTAAAAGCTTCAACTCCGGCTGTTATTGCCGCTTCTTCATCAGGATTTCCCGGCCATCCTGACATTGTAAGTTTTACAGGAGAACTGAAAGCCAAAGAAACGATAAAAATAATGCTTAGTACCAGAATTACCCTTCTCATATATAACCCCTCCTAATAAATATGAATCACTTTTGCGATTTTCTGAAATTTTTTGTAGAACTTCTTTCTATACATTCCACCGGTAGTATCTGAGATGAAGCTTCCTTTCCCAAGATAATATCGTTGAGTTTGCTTGCACAGAGATAGCCTACATTTCTTATGTCCTGGCGTATTGATGTAAGTCCAAGGATCTTTGATTCGCTCAGATCATCAAAACCAATTATGGGTAAAGAAATCTTTTTCTCTTTCATGAACTCCATTACTCCGTAGGCCATAAAATCAGATGCACAGAATATACCGTCATATCCTATCAGCTGAGTAGCCTTAGCGATCCTATAGCCAGATTCCTTTTCAAAATCTCCGTACTGAATATCTGCGGAAATACCGAGTTCACCGCAAGCTTTTTTAACTCCATCAAGTCTTTGAGACGAGACACATGGACCTTTAGTACCGCTTATATATAAAATATTTCTGCATCCGATGCTGTATAAACTTTTAATTCCCAGGTAACCGCCGTTTGTATTATCAGTATCTATAAAAATGAAATCGTTTTTAGAGTTTTGACCGACAACAACAAAAGGAATATTTATAGATTTAAGATACTTTACCCTTTCATCATCATCTTCAAGATCAAGGAGAATAAAGCCATCGACAAGAGAGCTGGAAATAAGCTTTTTATAAGCCTTAAGCTTGTCCTCCTTATAACTTGCTTCAACTATTGTTCTTTTACCGTGATGGAGCATATAATTCAAAACACCCATCAAAAAAGCCGTAGAATACGAATCGTTGAGATCAGAATCCGATTTAAGGAAGATTACACCAAATATGTCTGTTTTTCCTCCTCTGAGTGATTTAGCAATAAAGTCCGGTTCATAGTTATGTTCGGAAATTACTTTTCTGACCTTTTCCTTGGTTTCTTCCGTGACATCATTGGAATCATTTATAACGCGTGATACCGTAGCAACAGATACGCCGGCAAGCTTTGCTATTTCCTTGATGTTCATTTTTCACCCCTTGTAATCGATTACATTAAAATTGTATCACTTTTTTGTGACCTTGAACAACTTCAATCAGGTACTCTTAACTTTGAATAACTGACGTTAAAGCAAAAAAACATAAGTATCTCTATGATTTGATGGCTTATACTAAGATTTTGACCAAGAACAAAAAATATTGCTTTTGAAAGACAAGATAATTATATTATACTTCGTCCTGATTTGTCGACTCTGCTTTTATGGTAACTCTCCACTACATAGCACTTGCAACCATAACAAAAAAAGAGGTTTATGATTGGATAAAAGAGTAGTGAAAAGGCGGACAGTAGTTGTCCGCCTTTAATTTCAGTACTGATTTTATAGTTCATTGGGAATAAGTATCATTTAATCTTCAATGGCTCGTTCCTGTGAAGAAGTACCCGAAATAGGTTCACTTTATTTTTTTCTATCTCAAGACCGTATGTCGTATGGTTGGAATAACCTGCCTTACATACAAAAATATCTATAGGCTCATATTTTTTACTGACAGGAATATCTATTTCATACACACCTGTTTCACACAGTTCTGATGAGTATTTTTTATTTTGCATATATATGGTAATTTCAGCTCCGCTTATTTTCTGACTGCAGTTTGTTTCCATGATATATATTACTAAAAAGGCATTTTCAGGAGCTTTTATACATGAGGTTAGTAAAAAAAACATACATACAGTACATAATATAAGAAGTTTTTTCATCTTACTTCTTTTCTATGTATATCATAAGATTTCCTCCAACATCTCCTGTTATAAAATACTTTCCTGCTTTAAACGGTGCTCCTCCCATCCGTCCGTACTCCGTTCCGTTAAAGTTTGAGTATGTATATGTCCATATCTCTTTTCCTGTGTCTGCCGAAAAACATTTGAAGCTGTTTGTTGCTCCGTGTATGTATACTCTGTTACCTTTCATATAGCAATCTTCTATTGTCGGTTCGGGATTCTTAGTATGCCACAGTATCTTTCCGTCAGAAGGGTCTATACAGACCACTCCGCCATCAACAAATGATGATATAAGTGTGTTTTTATATACCCATATCCTTGCACCAAATCCAAATCCTCTTTCCGGATATTCTGCAGACCATACTACTCTTCCGTCTGTCCTTCTCAGTCTTACAAACTCTCCGTGCCATGTACCGACATATACACTGTCTCCGTATACTGCAGGAACTGT
>DJGH01000042.1:0-177 GCA_002431635.1 Petrotoga sp. UBA5851 | reverse complement strand
CTTTGGGAGCTACTCCTATATGGTCATTCCCAAATGTTCCTACATATACCAGGCTGTACTTTTCGTCTATCAACGATTTGGTTACTCCAACCGGCTGAACATTTTTATTTATCCATACTACCTTTCCTGTCTGTGCGTCAAGTTTAACCAGCATACCTTTTTTCCCGTCTCTTTTAT
>DJGH01000022.1:72221-83043 GCA_002431635.1 Petrotoga sp. UBA5851 | reverse complement strand
TTCATCTAAAGAAAAAGTAACAGGTTCTCCTTCATATTTTAAAGAATACTTCTTTCCGTTGTTGGAGATTTCAGATACCAGATAAATATTCTCAACATCAATCACAGAAAGATCTATCTGAAGATCTTCAGTTTTTTGTGAAGGATTAACCGCCACAACCACAAAATCATCCTTGCTATAGCATATATACACCAGAGAATGTTCTGTATAGTAAGTAAATTCAAACGTTGCCGTACGCAAAAAAGTATTTTGGAGGTAAAAAGCGTTTATTTTTTTACAGAACTCAAGCAAAGATATATTTTCATCCGTCATACTATCCCACGGGAAAGGTCTTCTGTTGTCAGGATCTGTCCAGCCGGACATACCTATTTCGTCTCCGTAGTAAAGCCCTTTGGCTCCAGGAAATGTATAAAGCATGATCAATCCAGTTTTGAATACTTCAATATCTACACCTTCACAAGCCTGTAAATGACTCTTCTCTCCAAGAGCTCCAAAGACCTTGGTTGTACGTGTCATCCACCTGGAATGATCATGGTTGCTTAGCTGATTCAATGCAATAAATCTGCTTTGCATCGGAAGCTGTGCGTATGCTTTTATTACAGAGACTATAAATTTTCCGGCATTAAGATAGAGTTCCGGACTGAAAAACTCATTATGCTTTTCCATCCCAGTAAGATAAAAGCTGACCGGTTCCATGAAGCCGTTATAGTTCATCACCGAATCCCATGCCTTAGATTCAATCCATTCTTTCGGTGAAGAGTACATTTCTGCAAAAACAACAGCATCCGGATTACTTTTCTTTACCAGCTTACTAAAGTACCTCCAGAATGAAATATTCTGGTACTTGCTCTTACCTAAATCAGATGCTACATCAAGCCGCCAGCCATCTATACAGTAAGGCTCTTCCACCCATCTGCGGCCTATACCCGATATCGCCTGCCACACTTTAAGTGTACCATAATTAAGCTTAGGAAGGGTTTGGTAACCCCACCACCCTTCATATTCATTTTCTTTATTCCAATAAAAAAAATCCCTGTATTGAGGATTATCAAGCCATTCGTTTTCAGAGCCACAATGGTTAAAAACACCGTCAAGAACAACTTTAATATTGTTTTCATGGCATTTTTTCATAAAATCAGAAAACAATCTGTTGCTTGCATCAAGATTCTTCCTGCTTTTAGTTATCTCGCGGTATGAGCCATGATTTTCGGTAATAACCCCAAAATGGGGATCAATGCTGTTATAATCTTGGGTATCATATTTATGAGGGCTGGGAGAAACAAATACCGGATTAAGATAGATAACCTCGGCTCCAAGAGCTTTGATGTAATCAAGTTTTTTCATTACACCAAGAATGTCTCCTCCGTAGAACTCCCTGTGTCCGTTGCCTTTTTGAGGCATATCACTCCATTTTTTACTTGATACCGGAAAGTTGTCATATATATACTCTCCATCGGTAACATCGTTGCTCTTATCACCATTATAAAACCTATCCACAAAGATCTGATAGTAAATGGCTCCTTTGGCCCACTCAGGATACCGTACATCCGGAATAAGTATGAAGTCCTCGACAGCTCTGTTTTTTACAACTCCAACAGCATCATAGAATATAGATTTTTCACTATTGAGTACCCTTACTTCAAAATGATACCTTATTATCCTTTCAGGCATGACAAAAACAGCTTCAAAGAACTTAAAATGTTTGGTTTCCATTATAAGCTCCATCTGAGCATGTTTATAATAGCCAGGGTTCTTCTGTGGTAAAAAGTAAACATTCCCTTCTGTGGGACCAAGGCTTTTCGGAACTCTGAGCCTTATACTTACTTTCTCATTACTTTTTGGCTGTACCGGTGAAAGATACCTTTCAGACTGATCAGAAAATAATCTGAGCATCTTATACCTCCGCAGAAACTACTTTTTTCAATTCTTCGGCAGTAATTTTTTCCTGTTCCTCAGTAGATACAAGTTCCTGTTCAAGTTCAGACTTTATTTTCATAAGTTCAATGACTTTCTGATAGTTATTTCCATTTGTAACCATATCCTTTTCTACTTTATCCAGTTTATAAAGCAGATCTTCAAGTTTCTCACCCAACAGCTGAACCTTGTTTTCCAGGCTCTTTCTTCTATTCTTAAGCTTTCTTGAATCCTCCCATGACTGGGTATCCTTATTTTTATTTTTATCAAGCTTAAAGGTATCCTCTTTTATATCCTGAAGAAAGGAGTCAAGATTATCAGAAGTTTCTGATCTTCCGTCTTTTATAAAAACAAACTTATCAGAGATGTTCCTGAGCAATCTTTCATCGTGCGATACCAGAATTATGGCACCTGAAAACTCCCTGAGTGTTTCTTCCAAAGTCTGTACTGTAAGAATATCAAGATGGTTGGTTGGTTCATCAAGTATAAGGACATTTGGCTTTCCAAGGATAAGCTTTGAAAGAGCAAGCCTCGTAAGTTCCCCTCCTGAAAGATCCCCTATTGTTTTGAAGACATTCTCTCCTTCAAAACCAAATCTTCCGAGATACTTTCTGACTTCAAAATCTTTCCAGTCAGGAACCAGCTTCCATATCTCAGATATAAGATCAAGCTTCNNTACCTGGTCGAGATACCCGATCTTAATATTGTGGCCCCATTGATATGTGCCAGAGCTTTGTCCGAGCTTACCAAGAAGTATGTTAAGAAGGGTAGTTTTTCCACAGCCGTTCTTGCCTATAACAGAAATCTTCTGACCTTCGCCGACTTCAAAAGATATGCTTTGAAGAATGGAGTTTTCTTCATATGCGAAACTAAGCTTTTCAACTCTTAGAACAACATATCCCGTTTTTTCGGGTTCGGGTATCTTTATCTTTATTGATTTTAATTCCTGCATTGATTCTATTTCCTGATACTCCTTTTTGAGCTTTTCAAGAGACCTTTCACGGATTATTGCCTGTCTTACCATCTTCTCAGTTGCCCATTTTCTGTAACGGTCTATCATCCTCTCCAACCGTTCCATTTCACGTTCAAGATTCTTTTTTCTGGCCTGTATAGAAAGAAGAAGATTTTCGCGTTGATTCATATATGTTTCATAATCACCCGAAAAATCCCAGACTTTATAGTTGTTTATTTCCCAAAACTTATTAGAAAGCTCTTTTATAAAGTTTCTGTCATGCGATATGGTAATCATAGTCACTCTCAAAGTTCTTAGATAAGAAATAAGCCATTTTATAGAGTATAAATCAAGATGATTGGTAGGTTCATCAAGAAGGAGCAAGGGAATTTTTTTCTCAACCATAAAATTATCCATATTATTGTTCAAGCCTACAAGAGTTCTTCCTAATGCAAGCCGTGTGAGCTCCCCTCCGCTCAAGGTTGAAACCGGTCTTTCCCATTGGGCTTCTTCAAAACCCAATCCAATGAGAATCGAACGTATAGACTTATTTATAACTATATCGTCTATTTCTTCAACAATACTTGCTCTAAGAAACTGAACCAGGTTTTCGGCAGCATTATCTGCCCTGAACTGCTTCAAAAAACGGATATTTAAACTGTTGTTACGTATAACATTACCTTCTATAGGTTCAACCTCTCCTGAAATTATGTTAAAAAGGGTGGTTTTTCCCGAACCATTCTGCCCGATCAGGGCTATGCGGTCGCCTTCATATACAGTCAGATCAACGTCAAAGAAAAGATCCTGACTGCTGAAGTTGTGCGAAACATTATCGAGTCTGACCAGCATTTTAAATCAACTCCTTATTTATATAGCAATTTATCGTAAATCTCCTGTTTTGTAATATATTCATACTCTCCTGGAAGAAGCTTTCCTAGAGTAATTCCTCCAATAGCTGTTCTTTTCAGATCGAGCAGCGATAGACCGGCAGCAGCCATCATTCTCTTTACCTGATGGTACTTTCCTTCACTTATCTCCATCTGCATAAGATTATCTGAAAGCAGGGTAATAAGAGCGGGTTTAGATGTGAAGTCTTCAAATTCCACTCCATTTCTGAGCATTTCAAGAGCCTTCTGAGTTAAACTGCCAGAGAACTGAGCCTCATACTTTTTATACACATTCTTCCTGGGAGATATTATTTTATGAACCATCTCTCCGTCAGTGGAAAGAATTACAAGTCCATGAACGTCTACGTCAAGTCTTCCTGCAACTGAAAGATCCTTCCGTGTTTTTTCTTTTATAAGTGAAAAAACCGATGGATACTTTACAGAATCACGGTCACAGATATAACTTCTGGGTTTGTAAAGGACTATATAAACATCCTCCCAAGCAGAAACAACTTTTTCCCCGAATATAACCACATCACATGCGTCAATCTTATAGTCTGGGGACGTTATAACTGTTCCATTGATTTTAACTTTTTTTCCTGAAATTGCTTTTTTACACTCACTCCTGCTTATCGACAAAGAATCGCATATATACTTATCAAGTCTCAATCATACGGCTCCTTTTTTCACTATATGCGAGTATATATCTTCCAATGAAAGTTCTTTTTCCGTAACAGATACAAAATCCGGAAAAGCAACTTCAGATCCATCAGTCTGAACGATTAATTTATCATGTCCTGTCTGCCTGAAATTCGAAACACCCGAACTAACATCTAAAAAAACAGATACTTCAGAAAATTTTTCTTTCGGAAACGCGAGTTCAAAAATTCTGAGAAATTGTTTATAATCTGAAAATATTTCCGATGACTTTTTGTTGACTGCGAGTTTTCCGTTTACTATGACTCCTATTTCAGAAGCTATCTGTTCAACCTCCCATATATAGTGGGAAGAAATTACAACCGTAGTGTTAGATTCAAGATTTTCCCTTACAATATACTCGCTTATAAACCGCGAAGTCTCAACATCAATAGCATTTGTAGGTTCATCCAAAAGAAGTATCTGGGGCTTTTTTATGAGAGCACGTGCAATATTGAGCTTTTGCTTATTACCGGATGAAAGATTTTTTGTAAGCTTATCCTTGTACATGCTTAGCCCAAAGTCCTCTATAAGAGAACTGATTCTCCCTTCAACCTGTGAATTCATAGACACAGATATTTCGGCAAACATCTTAAGATTTTCATAAGGTGTGAGATCATCCTCAAGCACGGTATAATCAGATACCAGACTTATTATTGACTTTATCTTCTCCTTGTCTTTCTCAAGAGAGTAACCCATTATTTCAACATGACCCGCACAAGGCGATATTAAAGTTGACAAAACTTTCATTATGGTGGATTTCCCTGCACCATTAGGGCCTAAAAGTCCATATATCCTCCCTTGCTCAACTTTGAAAGATATATTGTCAACTGCAGTAAATTTCTTATATTTTTTTGTGAGACCAGACACATTTATAGCTAGCATAAGCACACCTCATATATTTTCATACTTCTCAGTCTTTCGCATTCTTCTTTCAAGATCTTTTTTTGCAAGATCTTCCCTTTTGTCAAAAACCTTTTTTCCTTTTGCTATAGCTATTTCAACTTTTATAAGACCGCTCTCATTAAAATAAATCTTGGTCGGGATTATAGTAAATCCCTCCTTGCGCACCCTTTCATTAAGCCTAAGGATCTCTTTTTTATGTAGAAGAAGTCTTCTGGGTCTTTCAGGATCATGATTAAATATAGAAGCATTTTCATATGGACTTATGTGCAGGTTATATAAAAAAATCTCATAGTTCTCAACTTTGCAGAAACTGTCCTTGAAACTTACCTTCCCGTTCCGTACAGACTTGACTTCTGATCCGGCAAGTTCTATTCCTGCCTCCATAAAATCTGACATAGAATACTCATGAAATGCTTTCTTGTTATTGGCAACTATTTTCATTGATAGCTCCCTCCTTCGAACTCATTCTGCATCTTCTTGCGCATAAGTGCGCTTGTAATTATTCTGGCCTTTCTCTTACCAATGCCTCCAATCGCAGAAAGCTCATCAAGAGATACATTTAAAAGATTTGTAAGATTCTCATATTTTCCGATTATCGTTTTGATTGAAGTCTGCGGTAGCTTCGTTGAATAAAGAAGTCTGAAAGCCCTTGGAGTAAGTATAGTTTCTTTAAGACCTTCATCTGAGTCTTTTTTATATCCCAGCCTTTGAGCTATCAAAAAAAGATCAAGCAGATTTTCCGTCTTGATTGAATCAAACATGGATAAAGCTTCTTCGCAGCTGTCAAACTCAGGAACACTGGCAGTATAATCTATTATTATAGCACCCAGAACTTTAGGCACTGTAGAAAGGATCTCCCTGTGCTCAAGATACGCACTTCCGGCAAGGTCGCCCATCTCTTTAAGATAAATCTCTGATCTTTGAGTTATGCGAACCGTTAAGAGACCTTTGGATATAATCTCGGAAACATCGTAAAGACTGACTGTATTGCTGCTTTCTTCAGAATTAAGAACCTCGATAAGCTCATAAAAATTTTGCTTGTATCTTTGGGCAATGGTTATCTCCTGGTTTAACCTGCTGAAAAGAACCGCCTCGGAAAGCAGTTCATATTTTTCCTTACCATAAAATGCGGAGATGGTACTTCTTCTCTTTGAGACTGCAATGACAAGTTTTTGCGACTGTATTGCAAGTTTATGGGCTGTCCTGTGACGCATTCCGGTTTCAGAACTAGGAATACTGCTGTCTGTATTGAGTTGAACATTGGCATAAAGTATCCTGCTCCCATCCCTGTTGAGCACTATTGCCCCATCCATCTTGGCCAGTTCATAAAGCTTTTCCGGTTCAAAATCAATATCTATCTTAAAACCTAACTGAATTACATTTGTATCAATATACTTCTGGGCGTCCTCCACAAAAAACATCAATACTCCCAGATTGGCATCCATTATCCTGTCAAGTCCCTTTCTCAAAGGTTTTCCTGGTGCCATCATAGTAAGAAGCTCGGGAAGCATCTCCTTCATTTCGTCTCCTCCTGATTAAACATCATAAGAATGTCTCTGACATCTCTTATTATCTGTATTTTTTTATTTTTGGATGCACATTTTTGAGGTACAAGAATGCTTTCTATTCCAAGCTTTACTGCAAACTCAGCTCTTTTTTCGTTTAATCCGACAGGTCTAACGACTCCGTCCAATCCTATTTCACCTATTGCCACTGTGCTTTGAGCAGGCTTTATATCAAAAAGAGATGATAAAAGCGATACAGCTATAGCAAGATCCGTAGAGTTGTCAAAAGCTCTGAAACCTCCAGAAGTATTAACAAAAATATCTTTTGATTCCAAAGGAAGCTTCAGCTTCTTTGACAGCACTGCAGTTATCATAAGAACTCTATCCAGTGCCACACCGGATGTAATACGCCTTGGCTGCCCATATACCGGTTTACTTACGAGAGCCTGCACCTCTATGGGTATAAGTTTACTGCCCTGCTGTAAAATAGAAAGGGTATTTCCTGATTGATTAGAATAATCCGAAATAAAAAAATTACCAATGTTTTCAATAGGAATCAACCCAGTCTGAGTCATTTCAAATATCGCAATCTCATCAGTTGGCCCAAATCTGTTTTTAGTTACCCTCAGGCATCTTGTCGCTGTTGTTACTTCAAGCTCAAACTGAAGCACACAGTCAACAATGTGCTCTAGAACTTTTGGTCCGGCTATGTTCCCCTCTTTATTAACATGCCCAATAAGCAGCACGGTTATTCCATGCTTTTTCCCAAATTCGGTAAGAATTCTTGCACATTCACGCACCTGTATCATACTGCCTGCTATCGAATCAAAAGAATCTGTTTTCATGGTCTGTATAGAGTCCACCACTATAAGCTGGGGAGAAAGTTTTTTTGACTCAATGGCCTTCAAAATACTTTCTACATGTGTGTCAAATATTATGGATATATTTTCACCGGATATACCAAGCCTTTTAAATCTTAGAAAAACCTGATCCTTCGATTCTTCACCTGAGATATAAATAGATGGGAAAACTGTATTCCTAAAAATCTGAGTGACAAGAGTGCTCTTTCCTATTCCGGGTTCTCCACTCACAAGATAGATTCCGCCTTTGACAAGACCTCCATTCAGAATGCTCTCCAGTTCATTCATGCCTACATCTATTCTCGTCACGTTCTGAGCTACACTGTTTAAATTTTCAATGCTGACTTCATGAAAATCAGATAATGTTTTTCCATTTTCATAAAGACTATCCGCGGTATACTCTACCGCGGATCCTATTACATTACACTCTGGACATTTGGCGAACCACTTCTGTGATTCATAACCGCATTCATCACATATAAAGTACGTTTTGCCTTCCTTTTTTTTCAAGCGTTAGGCACCTTCTTAACTCTCCTTGCAATTTTCTTAAAAACCAATGCATCAGAAGTCTTGTTCAATTCAATAGAAATTTTGGAATCAGGAGGAAAACGGCCTTTGAGAATCTCTTCAGATAACGGATCTTCCAAAAGCCTTTGTATTGCACGTTTTAATGGCCTAGCTCCGAATATTGGATCGTAACCTTTTTCGAGCAGGAAGCTTAATGCCTGATCCTTGACTTTTATCTCAAAATCTCTCTGTTTAAGCCTTTTGGTGAGCTCTTTCATCTGTATGTCTATTATACCTTTCATATTTTCCTTTGTAAGCGGATGGAATACTATCACATCATCCAGCCTATTCATAAACTCAGGCTTAAATACATTCTTTATCGCCGACATAACCTGAGCCTTAATATCGTTATACTGCTGTTCTGATGTGTTTTCTTCAACAAAGCCCATTACTCTTTTAGATTTATTTATCTGTTCTGAACCAAGATTTGAAGTCATTATCAATATGGAATTTCTGAAATCGACCGTTCTGCCCTGTGAATCAGTAAGCCTGCCTTCATCCATAATCTGAAGAAGAATGTTAAAAACATCGGGATGGGCTTTTTCAATCTCATCCAACAGAACCACCGAATAAGGACGCCTTCTTATGGACTCGGTAAGCTGTCCGCCCTCGTCATAACCGACATAACCAGGAGGTGCACCTACAAGCCTAGAAGTATTAAACTTTTCCATATACTCACTCATATCAATTCTTATAAGAGATTTTTCATCTCCAAACAAGTATTCCGCAAGGGTTTTAGCCAATTCGGTTTTCCCTACTCCGGTAGGACCTAGAAACATAAATACTCCTGTCGGCCTTCGCGGATCCTTTATACCTGATCGGGCACGCCTTATAGCTTTTGAAACCGTTTTTATCGCTTCATCCTGGCCAATAACCCTTTCATGAAGCACAGCCTCAAGATTAAGAAGTTTTTCAATCTCTGTGGATTCAAGCTTTTTAAGCGGAACTCCAGTCCAGCTCGAAACAACATTGGCTATATCCTCGGAAGATATATCAATTACAACATTTTCTGCTTTTTTTCTCCATTCGAGATACTTCTGTTTATACTCTTCTTTAACTTTGTCTAGTTTTGCAGTTAACTTCTCTGCCTGGGCAACATCATTTTTGCTTATCATAATGTTTTTATCGGCTTCCATAGCCTCTATACTCTTAACTACTGCTTTAAGGTTTTCAGGAAGGGTAAGAGCTTTGAGCCTGGCTTTTGCTCCAGCCTCATCTATAAGATCTATCGCTTTGTCTGGTAAAAATCTGTCAGTTATATACCTTACAGAAAGATTTACAGCCGAATCCAGTGAAGAAAGAGAGTACGATACCTTATGATGCTCCTCATACTTTTTAGCTATACCCTGAAGAATCTTTACACATTCTTCTGTAGTTGGCTCCGATACATATATCTTTTGAAAACGCCGTTCCAGTGCAGGGTCTTTTTCAATAAACTTACGGTATTCACTGGATGTCGTCGAGCCTATCATGGTTATATCGCCGTTAGCCAAAGCCGGCTTGAGAACGTTGGCAGCATCCATGGACGACCCTTCGGCCGCTCCCGCATCCACAATCATATGAAGTTCGTCGACAAATAAAATGACATCATCAGCTTTTTCAAGAACCTGCATAAGTTTTTTCATACGTTTTTCAAACTCTCCGCGGTACTTTGTTCCGGCAACCACAGAGGTTATATCCAGTGAAAATATAGTTTTGTTTTTTAAAACCTCCGGTACATCACCATCAACTATTTTCTGAGCAAGACCTTCAACTATAGCGCTTTTACCAACCCCGGCCTCGCCTATAAGAACAGGATTATTTTTCTTTCTTCTAGCCAAAACTTCCATAACTCTTGTAATCTCAGTCTGCCTTCCTATTACAGGATCAAGAAGCTTATCCCTGCACTTAGCTGTCAGATCGGTTCCGAAATCTTCAAGCTGCTTAAGCACACTTTGCTTCTGCTTTTTTCTTTCTTCATCTTCAATATTCGATTCACTGGCACTTTCAGGCACAACTTCTTCTTTCATCATGGCTTCGGCCAGCTTTTTCCTCATATCCGTAAGATTAACGCCTGTACGCTTAAGAATATGCGAGGCAATTCCTTCTGCTTCACGACATATGCCAAGAAGAATATGTTCTGCATCTATTCTTGAAGAACCCATAAGCTCAGATTCATCATACGCCAGTTCAATTATGCGTTTAGAACGCGGAGTAGGCTGAGGTGAACCTATGATTCCCTGAGAAGCGTTAGTTCCTACGACCTGGGTTATTTCGTTTTTAATTTTGTTATAGTTTAAGTCGAACTGTTTGAAAACAAGATCAAGATATCTTCCGCCCACTTTGAGAAGTCCGAGAAGAAGATGTTCTGTTCCGACATACGGATGACCCATGTCTCTTGCTTCATTCTGCGCTTCTATAAATACTTTGGCAGCGCGCTCGGTAAAGTTGTCAAACATATTTTCACCTCCATGTCTAAAAAAATTATTTAACACATATATTTTAACACGATAAAGCTTAAAAATCAAAAAAAATACGTCTAAATGATATATAATA
>DJGH01000022.1:25377-72184 GCA_002431635.1 Petrotoga sp. UBA5851 | reverse complement strand
GGAACTGACAAAGTACTCTCACAAAGAAGAAAAATTTACGGACGAACTTGTAAAAATGATATACTTTACAGACAAGGATATCTCAAGATATCTCTTTTCTGATGATTATGCAAAGGCTGCTTACGCTATAAAAATGATGCTTATAAAAAACGAGTATATATTTTTAAATGACTGTATAAATATTCTGTATGATAAAAGTGATCTTCTTGGGTTTTCTCTCGCTTACTCAGGAGAAGATAAAAAAAAGTTTATTCTTGACACAGAAATGGAAAAAAAGATAAAGGCTCTCGAAGAGATACTGACATCAAATATCTCTGATCGCCAGATGTATCTGCATTATATCTATACTGACAAAGCCGTGAGAGGCAAAGGCGCAGGTTCAATGCTCATGCAAAAGGTTTTCTCCGAAGCAAAGGATAAAGAATGTACCGAGCTACTGCTGGATGTAGCTGCAGATAACAGCAATGCGATAAGCTTTTATAAACATAAGGGATTTTCTGTTTATGAGGAGAAAAAAAATGTAAGTATAAATATAATTGGAAGCTTATGTATGAAAATGAAAATTTAAGGCTTAATTAAAAAGCAAACTCTTTTATATAAAAAAGTTACAGAGAAACTCATTATGTTATAAAAAAAATATAAGCTAAAATTAAAAATCCGGAGGTGAGCGTATGAGAAAATATATAATGTTCATAATAATAGTGATTACACTACTTATACCTTTTAGTGCCGCTGCCAGAGACAACAAAGGGATAATAACCGATCCTGCCAAAGAACTGAAATGGAATTATTTTGTTGATAATCTTCTCTACGCAAGATTTTTAAATCTTCAGGAATATTCGGCTCTCAGAGGCTTGGGACTTAATGATTACGTACTCATAGATAAGCCCGGAGAGATCAACGATAAACTCATAGGTTCCTTGAGCATAGGAAACAGGATGTTTCCCATATTAAATTCTCTTACCGGCATAACAGATTTTTATGACGTGTACTTTATGAATGCCAGTTACATTAAAGACGAACCTGTTCTGACATTTTTGGTAAAAAGTTTTTTTGAGGATGATCTCCCCCCCGGTTATGCATGGGGACTTATAGCAAGATATGTGAAAGCTCTTTTTCATCTTTCTTTTGTGGATGTAGAGATAAAGGTAAACGAAACATACACTCTAGAAGGAAAAAATAACATAGGCGAACTGGTTACACGTCTATATGCAAAAAACTCAAGCTTGTACCCGTTTGGAAACTGGGACAGGAGCTATGCTCCGGTCAGAATAAACAATAATCCTTACTACACTATGATAGAACATCTTGGTAGTATTCAAAAATCCTATAACTCCAACCAAAAAACTCTTTACTTGAGGAATCTTTTCCCGATAGCCGGATGGAGTACAAACTGGAACAGCAATTTCTCAAATCCAGAAGATATTATTTATCTTTTCCCAGAACTTGAACTCTATGCTGATTTCTCAATCCCTTTCAATCAGTCGCCGGGAGATTATGTGTTGGTGCTTGATATGCAGATTTCTCCTTCTCCGTATTTTTAAGTTCAGCATTCCGTAATACAAAAGTAATTGACAAAGACATGAAGCTTTGGTATAATCTTTTTCGGTATTTCAAGAGCTGTAGCCATTGCCGACGTAGCTCAATCGGCAGAGCGGCTGATTTGTAATCAGCAGGTTGGGGGTTCAAGTCCCTTCGTCGGCTCCAGTAATAAAATAAGATGGTAAGGTGCCCGAGCGGCCAAAGGGGGCGGACTGTAAATCCGCTGGCAGATTGCCTTCGAAGGTTCAAATCCTTCCCTTACCACCATTTTGATATGATAAAAAAGAATTGAGGGGTGACAAAAATGGCAACCAAAAATCAGGTAGTTCAGTTTTCGCTAAAGTGTTCCGAATGTGGCACAAGGAATTATTATAAGCAGAAGAGCAGACTTTTTAAGAATAAGATAGAACTGAGCAAGTACTGTCCAAAGTGCAACAAACATACCAAACACAACGAATCCAAGATATAATTCCTAAAAAGCCCTTGCCAAAAGCAGGGGCTTATTTGATAACGGAGGTGCCACAATATGTCTAAGTTCTGGGTATTTTTGTCACAAGTATGGCAGGAAGCTAAAAAGGTATCCTGGCCATCAAAGAAAGAGCTTCTGAATTCAACGGTAATAGTTCTTGCCATTCTTCTCTTTTTTGCAGTCTACCTTTTTGCGGTTGATTTAGGTTTGATGACTTTCTTCAAGAACCTTATCTATCCTATAACCTTCGGAGGATAATTCTATAAATATAAAAAGGTGATCTGAATGCGAAAAGAGTGGTACATAGCGCAGGCCTATTCGGGAATGGAAAATAAAGTTAAAGAGGTAATTGAAGAAAAAGCCAAAATGCTTGGCTTGAGTTCTTTGTTTGGAAGAGTTATTGTTCCTGAAATAGAAGAGATCGACTATGCCAACCGAAAGGTAGACAGAGTTTTCATATCCAACGAAGCGGAACTCTATACTAAAGCTTCCAAGTACGTAAAAAAAGGTGACATTCTAGCCAAAGAACCTTCGATATACTGTAAAAAAACCGGCGCAGTAACCGAGGTAAAAAATTACAGAAGAATCATTGTTGAAACTGTAGATAAAAAGTACTCCAAAACTTTTGTCATACCTGAAAGCGCAGGAATAATAGCAGGTCTGAGGACGGGCAGGGATATTAAGTCTGGAATGCCTTTTGCAAAGTCTGCTGCTTATGAGTGTGATGTCGACGGTGAGATAGGAAGCATTGAAAAAGTTAAAAGAGTAGTTATTCAAAGTAGCTTGAACGATGAAGAGGTTTACGTCATTCCCGTAAAACTATTTGATTCTAAGACGTTACGAATAGGTGCAAAAATTGATTCCGGAAAGAAGCTTGCAAACGGAAGCGAGTATGCTGCAAAGTCTTCAGGACGGGTTGATATAAAAGAACATCTCATGAGAAAAGAAATAAAAATAATCAAAACCAACAAATCAAAACTTTTCCCAGGATATGTTTTCATAGAAATGATATACACACAGGAGTCAGAAAATCTTATAAAAACTGTTCCGTATATTTCAACTCTTTTGAACGTAGGAGGCAAACCGATAAAGCTCACCTTGAAAGAGGCTAAGGCTCTTCTTAAGCTTGTCGGTCAGGAGCTCGTCGAACAGAAAAAGCTTCCTAAAGTTCGTATGGACTATACCATAGGTGAACAGATCAAGATCATAAACGGTCCTTTTGAACTTTTCACTGGGAAAATAACCAGAATAAATCTTGAAAAGCAGGAAGTAAAAGTTACCATAACTCTTTTCGGAAGAGAAACCACAGTGGAACTTTCTCTTGCCGAAATCGAAAAGATAGAGTAAAATAATTAATGTAGCATTTTTGATTGTAAGTGGGAGGGTAATCCCGCTAAAACCACAAGGAGGTCATTAAAATGGCTAAAAAGTTAGTCAGAGTTGTAAAATTACAGCTTGAAGCAGGAAAAGCAACACCAGCACCGCCAGTCGGTCCTGCACTCGGTCAGCACGGTGTAAACCTTATGGAGTTCTGTAAAAAGTTTAACGCTGCCACAGCTGACAAAGCCGGAAACGTTATCCCCGTAGAAATATCCATATTTGAAGACAGATCATTCACGTTTGTTCTCAAGACCCCGCCAGCATCGTTTCTCATAAAAAAAGCAGCCGGAGTCAAGACAGCCGCTAAAACACCCAGCAAGGAAATTGTCGGCAAGATTACATCTAAGCAGGTAAGAGATATAGCTGAGCTTAAGATGAAAGATTTAAATGCTATGACAATTGAAGCTGCTATGAGAATTATTGAAGGAACTGCCAGAAACATGGGCATAGAAGTAGTAGAATAAGCGGGGGTGGATGAAGATGGCAAAGCACGGGAAAAAATATAATGAAGTTAAAAAACTTGTTGACAGAACCAAGTTTTATACTCTGGATGAAGCTATAGAACTTGTAAAAAAGATGTGTTACGCAAAGTTTGATGAATCAGTCGAAGTTCACGTTCAGCTTGGAATTGACGCAACCAAGAGCGACCAGAATGTAAGAAGCACAGTATCCCTGCCGCACGGAATTGGTAAGACAGTAAGGATAGCTGTTTTTGCTACCGGTGACAAAGCAAAAGAAGCCAAGGATATGGGCGCTGATTTCGTCGGAGCCGGCGATCTGGTTGAAAAAGTTATGAAAGAAGGCTGGACAGACTTTGATGTGGCCATAGCTGCTCCTGATATGATGAAAGATGTCGGTAAGCTCGGTAAGGTTTTGGGTCCTAAAGGACTTATGCCCTCACCTAAAGCTGGAACCGTCACTGCAGATATCGGCAATGCAGTAAAAGAGTTTAAAGCCGGAAGAATTGAAGTAAGAAACGATAAAACCGGTAACGTCCATTTCCCTGTAGGAAAAAAATCCTTTGACGACATAAAGATAAAAGAGAACATCGTAGCCGGACTTGAACAGCTTAACAAACTTAAGCCTACAACTTCCAAAGGCAAGTTTATAAAAAAGGTCACCTTAGCTTCAACAATGAGTCCTGGTGTAAAGCTTGACAATTCCGTTTCGTTATAGTATAATAACCACTGGTTGAACAAGGACAGAAAGAAAAAGTGCCAGAGACAGCAGGTATTTGTATATTTAAAGGATTATTCCGCCTGCCTAGGTGCGTGAAAAAGAAGAAATCGTATCTTTTCGCGACACCTGTATGGTGTCGCGATTTTTATTCAGGAGGTGGACGTTTTGTTGACAAAAGAGAAAAAGTCAGCTCTGATTGATGAAATATCTTCAGCATTAAAAACATCCCCCATAGTTGTATTTACCGATTTTTCAGGTATGCCTGTAGCTGCTTCGAACAAGATGAGAATGGAAATGTACAAGCAGTTCGGCGATAATGCAACCTATAGGGTAGGAAGAAACACGCTCATAAGAACAGCAGTAAAAAAAGCAGAACTCAGTGTCCAAGAATATTCGGCGCTTATAGACGGAAGCACAGGAGTCTTTTATATAAATGATTCCGTGGATCCTATAGAAGCACTCAAGTTTCTTACGGAGTTTGCAAAGAAAAACAGCAACAGGCCAGTTGTAAAAGGCGGAATGCTTGAAGGTGTCATATTTGATGCCAAACAGGCAGCAGAGTACGCAAAGCTTCCTTCAAAGCAGCAGCTTATTGCTATGGTACTGGGCAGTTTGAATGCTCCTATATCCGGTTTGGTCAACGTTATGGCTGGAACCCTGAAAAAGGTTCTTTATGCGTTGAATGCAGTAAAAGAACAGAAAGAAAAAGCAGAATAAAAATATTATTTATTACGGAGGTGTTTTAAATGACAAAAGAAGAACTTATCCAGGCTATAAAGTCTATGACAGTAGCAGATTTAGCAGAATTGGTAAAGGCATTGGAAGAAGAATTTGGTGTTAGCGCATCGGCACCAGTAGCAGTAGCAGCAGCTCCCGCAGCAGCCGCAGCAGCTCCTGTTGAAGAAAAAACAGATTTCACAGTTGTTATAAAGAGCTTTGGCGCAAATAAAGTCGGAGTTATAAAAGTTGTCAGAGAAATTACCGGTCTCGGACTCAAAGAAGCAAAGGACTTAGTTGAAAAAGCCGGAACTCCTGATGCAAAGGTAAAGGAAAATGCTCCTAAGGCAGAAGCAGAAGATATAAAGAAAAAGTTAGTTGAAGCAGGAGCAGAAGTAGAACTTAAATAGTTTTTTAAAAAGAACCTTTTTGTTAAAGAAAAGTTTATAATCTAATGGTACAATTTACCCCGCATCGAACTTTTTCGTTCGGTGCGGTTTTGTTATGTAAAATTAAAAATACGATCTCTAAATTATAAAGTCGAGGTGATTCATAGTGGTGAACACCCGCTCGGTCAGTGTGGGAAGAAGGAGCAGGGAATTTTTCGGTAAAGTTCATGAAGATCATTCCATGTACGATGATCTCATAAAAATACAGAAAGATTCTTTCAAGAACTTTGTAGAACGCGGGATGATTGAATCAGTAAGAAAGTACATGCCTATATCTGTGCCTATAAAAACCACAGGCAAAAAAACTAAGGACATCATTGTTGATTTTATCGACATCAAGTTTGAAGAACCCGGTGTTGATGAACAGGAATGCAAGTACAAGGATCTTACTTTTTCAGGAAAGGCTTATCTGAAAATTCAGATTACCGACTCTTCCACGGGTGAAGTACTTGAAAGAGATGATGTTTTTCTTTGCAATGTCCCCTTCATGAACGACAGGGGTATTTTCATCATCAACGGTGCTGAAAGAGTTGTTGTAAACCAGCTCGTAAGGTCACCCGGTATTTATTTTGTAAAGGAAGAAGAAAAAGATTCCAGCAAAGAACTGTTTATCGCACATTTTCTGCCTGTAAAGGGTGCCTGGTTTGAGATTATCTATAATCCCAACGAAGGCAAGGAAGTTCTTCAGGTTAGGATTGACAGAAAAAGAAAGTTCAATTTTTTCCTTTTTCTAAGAGCCATTGGCTATGAAACAGATCTTTCAATACTGGATCTTTTCCCAAAGGAAATAGACCTGGATGATGAAATTGAACGTGAAAAGCATCTTGATAGTGTGGTACTTACCGATCTCTCATACCCCGAACTTCAGGACAGAGAACCTGCGCTTACCACCATAAGAGGTCTTAGACTTAAGGAAGCACTCGATCTTCTTCAGAAATACGAAGTAAAAAAGGTTACGTTAGCCAACAATATAGCTCAGATAACCCTTGACAAGATGAAGAGAAGATATGAAAAAGATGGTGCTCTGACATCTCTTGAAGCTTATAAGGAAATGTACATAAAACTCAAACCTACTGAAATACCAAAACCGCAGAAAGCTAAAGAAGAGATAGACGACATGTATTTTTCACATCCGAATGAGCCTGAAAAAGACAAGTTTGACTTTTCCGAAATAGGTCGGAAAAAAGCACAGGTAAGGCTTAAGCATGTTTACAAACGCTATCTTGAAGAAGTTGAAGGCAGAACCTTCTCTTTAGAGGATGGAGACAAAGTTGAGTATACCATCAACTCAAAAACCATAGACAAACTTGACATAATACTGGCCGCAAGACATTTGCTTGAAATAGAAAGCAATCAGGATTATCTTGATACCAGAGACCATCTGGGCAACAAAAGGGTAAGAGCCGTAGGAGAGCTTATGCAGATTGAGTTTGAAAAAGCTTTTTCCAAGATGATACAGCATATTCCGGAAAAAGTCATCTCCATGGCCCAGTCACTGAGCAAAATTAACCCACAGTCCCTTATAAATTCTAGAGCCATAATGACCGCTTTCCACCAGTTCTTTGCTACCAGCCAGCTTTCACAGTTCATGGATCAGATAAACCCCATTTCGGAGCTTACCCATAAGCGAAGGCTTTCAGCAATAGGACCAGGCGGTTTGAAAAGGGAGCATGCGAAGTTTGAGGTAAGAGATGTTCACCACTCTCATTATGGAAGAATGTGTCCTATAGAAACTCCTGAAGGAGCCAACATAGGTCTCATCACCTCGCTTTCAATACTAGCACAGACTGACGAGTTTGGATTTTTGAAAACTCCTTACTTCAGGGTAAAAGATGCGATCGTTCAGTATGCGGGAGATAAGGCCAGTTCTATAGTGCCTCTTTCGGCTGATGAAGAAGAAAATTATAAAATAGCCCCGGCTTCAATTGAAATAGATGAAAAAGGAAATATAATACCTCCGTATGTTGAGGTAAGATATCAGGGAAAGGTAACGTTTGTTCCAAAGAAAGAAGTGGATTATATCGCTGTTACCCCCAAACAGATAGCTTCGGTATCAGCGGCACTTATTCCGTTTCTTGAACACGATGATGCAAACAGAGCCCTTATGGGTTCAAACATGCAAAGACAGGCTGTTCCGCTTGTATATACGGAAGCACCGTGGGTTGGAACCGGCGTTGAGTGGCTGGCGGCAAGAGACTCCGGATATCTTATATTTGCAAAGCACAGAGGAGTAATTGAACATGTCGACGGCAGGAAGATAGTCATTGCGCGAACTCTTGACGAAGGTGAAGACTGCCGTACAAAAGAAAAAGACGGTAAACGTTATCTTGTTGACAATGAAGGAAATATAATAAAAGATGAGTATCAGATATTAAAATATATACGTTCAAATCAGGATATGTGTATAAATCAGCGTCCTGTTGTTTCCAAAGATCAGACTGTTGAAAAGGGAGATATTCTTGCAGACGGGCCAGCTACCGATATGGGTGAACTTGCACTCGGCAAAAATGTTCTTGTCGGCTTTTTGCCCTGGGAAGGATACAACTTTGAAGACGCCATCCTTGTAAGTGAAGAGCTTTTGGAAAGAGACACCTTCACATCGGTACATATAGAAGTATATGAAACCAAGGCTATGGATACACAGCTAGGTCCTGAAGAAATAACAGCAGATATCCCGAATGTAAAAAAGGAACTTCTAAAAAACCTCAATGAAGAAGGTATTGTCCGAATCGGAGCCTATGTATCATCGGGAGATATCCTTGTAGGAAAGGTTACTCCAAGGGGAGAATCGGAAACATCGCCTGAAGAAAAACTTATAAAATCAGTTTTTGGAGACAGGGGACGCGATGTAAAAGATACCTCTCTTACTCTGCCCCACGGTGTTGAAGGAAGAGTAATTGATGTTCAGAAATTTACACGTGAAGATATTCCAGGACTTGAAATAGGAGTAAATACATACGTAAAAATATATATTGCAGCTAAAAAAACCTTGGAAGCCGGAGATAAGCTTGCCGGACGCCATGGAAACAAAGGTGTTGTTTCCAAGATACTGCATAAAGAGGACATGCCTTTTATGCCTGATGGAAGACCTCTGCAGATGGTTCTATCACCATTGGGCGTTCCTTCAAGGATGAATATAGGCCAGGTTTTAGAGCTTCACCTCGGATGGCTTGCTGATTTAAGCGGAAAATTTTACGCAACGCCCATATTCGACGGTGCTACAGAAGAAGAAATAATGAGTGAACTCCATAAATTAAGGAAAGAGAAGATGCTTGACCTAGGCGAAAGAGACGAGGACGTAACCGGAAAGATAATCCTCAGAGACGGAAGAAGCGGAAAACCTTTTGATTTTCCGGTTTCAATCGGTTACATGTATATGCTCAGGCTGTCACATATAGCCAAAGATAAGATACACGCAAGGGCAACCGGTCCATACTCTCTCATTCATCAACAGCCTCTGGGCGGAAAAGCCCACTTTGGCGGACAGAGATTCGGAGAAATGGAAGTATGGGCGCTTGAAGCTTACGGTGCCGCTCATACCCTTACAGAAATGCTTACTTATAAGTCTGACGATATACGTGGAAGAAACGAAGTTTATAAAGCTGTGCTCAAAGGTGAAAATCTTCCTGAGCCAGGTATACCCGAAAGCTTTAAGGTTCTTGTAAAAGAACTTCAGGGTCTTGCCCTTGATGTCAAACTTTTCGACGAAGACGGCAACGAACTTGATGTGGATAAGATTTAGGCTAACAGGCATCTGTTAAAAAGAATAAAGAAATTAATTATACCCTCAAGGAGGGAAGATTAATGGCGAAAGTATCTTCATTTCAGAGAAAAATATCGAAAATAAAAGTTGGTTTGTCTTCTCCTGAGAGAATCCTTTCATGGTCAAACGGAGAAGTTAAAAAACCCGAAACTCTTAATCACAGAACAAGCAAACCAGAAAAAGACGGACTTTTCTGCGAAAGAATCTTCGGCCCAATGAAAGATTATGAGTGTGCCTGCGGTAAGTATAAAGGGAAAAAATACGAAGGAACCGTATGTGAAAGATGCGGAGTCCGTGTTGAACCAAAAGAAGCGAGAAGAAGACGTATGGGTCACATAGAGCTTGCAACCCCTGTGGGACATATATGGTATTTAAAATCATCACCTTCTATAATGTCTATTACGCTTGGAATACCTGTAAAAGATCTCGAAAATATAATATATTACGGATCAAAAAGAGTCATAGAACGGGTATTTCTTACTTTGGCAAACCAGGACAAGGATACTGAATCAGAGCTTGATACATATCAGCCTGGAGATGTTCTTTACCAGACTGAGTATGATATCTACTCCAACTACATGGAAATACCGGTAGAGCATGCCGTAAGAATAGCCAAAGTGAAAGCGCAGGCAGTTTCAGAGATTGAAGGAACCGTTCACATAGAGACAGAGACCACACAGACCGAGAGAGAACTCAACTGGATAATAATAAAGTCCGATGAAGGTCAGATAAAGAGATATCCTGTTTTTGAAGGCGCTTCCCTTCTTGTAGAGGAAGGTCAGAAGATTGAAGCCGGAGTACAGCTTGCAGACAGGGTTCTCTTCGAAGATGACTATCTGACTCAGGAAGAAATCTCCATATTTACAGAATACTATCCCGGCTCGGTTGAACTTGAAAAGGATATAGAAAGAGATACTCCTATAGTAGTCATAACAGATATCGATAAAGACTTTTCAAAAAGAATCGGAAAGACCACGGGAGATATACTACTTGAAGATGAAGCCTTTGCCTACGAAGAAGTAATGAGGATACTGAACCAGAGAGTCTCCGCCGACCGTGAAGGTATAGTGGACAAGATACTTTCACAGGAAGTCAGAACTGAAGAAATGTTTTATGAAAAAGGGATGCAAATAACTGATGAGATCGTTGACTCAATGGTATCCGCCGGTATAAAGCATATCTATGCCCAGGATGACACCAATCTTGAAAAACTTTACCTTATAAACGAATACGAAGGTTTTGAAGCCAAGTATGGTTCGGAAGCGGTTAAAGAACTTCTATGCAACATTGATCTTGAAGTTCTGAAGGCCAAGCTCGAAGCTGATATATCAAAACTTGACAAAAAAAGCCAGAAAGCAATCAAGTTACTTAAAAGACTTAAAATAATCAAGGATTTCATAAAATCTTCCAACAAACCTGAATGGATGATTATGGAAAATCTTCCTGTTGTTCCGCCCGATCTCAGGCCTCTTATACAGATTGACGGAGGAAGATTTGCCGCAACAGACCTGAATGATCTGTACAGAAAGGTCATCAACAGGAATAACAGACTGAAAAAGCTCCTGGAGATGGAAGCGCCAGATATAATAGTAAGAAATGAAAAGAGAATTCTCCAGCAGGCTGTAGATTCGCTTATATACAATGGCAGAGTCGGAAAACCAATAACCGACAGGAGCAAGAGGCCTTTAAGATCGCTTACTGATCTTCTAAAAGGTAAAAAAGGCCGTTTCAGAAGGAATCTTCTGGGAAAAAGAGTTGATTACTCCGGACGAGCCGTTATTACCGTAGGACCGGATCTCCAGATACACGAATGCGGACTACCCAAAAAGATGGCTCTTGAGCTTTTTAAGCCTTTTGTTCTCGCCGAACTTCTCAAAGATTCAAACGTTGCAAGCAAGAATGCAAGAAAACTCAAAAAGACCATAATTGAAAAAGAGATGCCTCAGGCATGGGAAATTCTGGAAGAAGTTATTAAAGGACACCCTGTTATGCTTAACAGAGCTCCTACACTCCACAGAATGTCAATACAGGCATTCATTCCCAAGCTCATAGAAGGAAACGCCATAAGACTCCACCCGCTCGTCTGCACACCTTTTAACGCAGACTTCGACGGAGACCAGATGGCCGTGCATGTACCGCTTTCAGCTGTATCACAGGCAGAAGCAAAGTTCCTTATGCTTTCACGATACAACATAATCTCTCCGGCAAACGGGAAACCTATATCAATGCCCGGAAAAGATATAATAGTTGGTGCGTACTACCTTACCACACATGACAATAAACTTTTTGATGAATCGAAGATACCTCAGAAAGTAACAGATATAGGGAAAGACAATAATGTAAGATTCTGCTTTTCAGATTCGATGCATGCGGTATATGCTTTTGAATACCTTACCGTGGTAACCAGCGGTGTATTTGTCCAAAATAATGAGCTGACATGGAAAGGAACATACTATAACGAAGGTGATTTCGGAGAAAGGATAACCTTGTCCCTTCATGATCCTATAGTATTCAGAGACGAAAACCAAAAGTTGATAAAAACAACCGTCGGAAAGATAATCTTCAATGAGGTTGTTCCATCAGAGCTCAGGGATTACAAGGCCAAGATGGATAAGAAAGGCTTAAGAAACGTTATAGATAAAACCTTTAAAAAGTACGGAATAGACAGAACAGCAGATCTTTTGGACGATATAAAGTACTTCGGTTTCCACTATGCAACAGTATCAGGACTCACTATTTCCATACGCGACGTTATAGTTGCTGAAAGAAAAAATGAGATCGTTGCTGAATCAGAAAAGAAGGTACTTGAAATAGAAAGACTTTACGAAGAAGGATATCTGACCGATCATGAAAGATACAAAACCATTGTTGAAAACTGGGAAGATACCACCAAAAAGGTTACCGAAGTTACAGGTGAAGCTTATAAAAATAAAACATACAATCCTATATGGATAATGCTCGATTCAGGAGCAAGAGGAAGTATCGACCAGTTGAAACAGCTCGCCGGTATGAGAGGTCTTATGGCCGACCCTTCCGGAAGAACCATAGAAGTTCCTATAAAGTCAAACTTTAAAATGGGACTTTCTGAACTGGAGTTCTTCACATCTACTCACGGTTCACGAAAAGGCTCAGCAGATACCGCTCTAAGAACATCAACCGCAGGATATCTCACCAGAAGACTGGTTGACGTTGCACAGTCAATAGTTGTAATGGAAACAGACTGCGGCACATCCAAAGGCATAGAAGCAGAAGAACTTTGGTCAGACAACTCCAAAGTTGAAACTCTTGAAGATTTTCTCTTTGGAAGAGTTCTTTCCAAGGATGTACTTGATCCACAAACCGATAAAGTAATAGAGAATCCTGAGACCAAAAAGAAGTATGAAAAAGATGTAATGCTAAACGAAAGGGATTCTAAGTTCCTTTCAGGCAAAGAATGTATAAGAGAAATAGATATAGTCAGAACTGTACAGGCCGATCTGTCATCCATTAACGATAACTCTTTCTATGTATTTATGGAAGATATCCAGATAAACAATGATGTTACTTTTGAAAAAGGAGAGCAGTTAACTTCAGAGCATGCTCAGGAACTTATAAACCATGGCTACAAGACGATTACCGTCAAAGACTACAAGGCTATAGACTTTGTCTATGTAGGCGAAGAGATCAGAGTACAGGATGAGAACGGCAAAAGCATAGTTCTTCTGAGATACCAGGAGAAAATCGACTATCCGACAGCCAAAAAGCTTGAGCAGTACGAACAGAAGAAAGTAAGGGTAAGACCTCTGATCTATGTCAGATCTCCTCTTACCTGCGAATCTGAAAACGGCGTATGCTCCAAGTGCTACGGAATGGATCTTGCCTCTCACAGAACCATCAACATAGGAGAATCTGTAGGAGTAATAGCAGCCCAGTCAATAGGAGAACCAGGTACACAGCTTACAATGAGAACCTTCCATACTGGAGGTATTGCTACAGCTTCAGATATCACCCAGGGTTTGCCTAGAGTTGAAGAGCTTTTCGAAGCCCGAAAGAAAACCAAGGGACCTGACGGAGTCTTTTCAAAAATAAAAGGCATAGTAAAGCATATCGAACGAGATGAAAAAGATCGAAAATCTACTAAATTGCGTTTCATAATAGAAAGTCCAACAGGAGAAATTGAAACATACGAAGCCGATTCAAGAACCAAGCCTGTCGTGGAAGTCGGAAGCAGGGTTGTTCCCGGAACGAGGCTTACCACCGGTAACCTCAAGCCTAAAAAAGTACTTGAAGACCTCGGAGTTGAAGCAGTTTCAACCTTCCTCCTCAAGGAAATCAAAAAGACTTATGCGGAACAGGGCGTTGATATACATGACAAGCATTTTGAACTCATAATAAGACAGATGCTCAATAAGGTCGAAGTCACTGACGGCGGCGATACCGATTTGATGCCAGGCGATCTTATGACCTACCAGCATGCACGAAAGATAAACGAAGAAATACTTGAAGAAAACTCAAAAATTGAAGATAACAAAAAGGAAGTCATGAACAAGAGACTTGCCAAGAGAGTGATTATCGCCAAAGAAGATCAGGAAGTTGAGTATGCCCAGGAAACTGAAATTACGTCTGAAATCCTTGAAGAACTTATTCAGGGCAACATAAACGAAGTTGAAGTCTACGAAAACTTTGAAAAGATTGAAACAGAAAACGGCGAGGTTCAGACAACAGGAATAACGAAGACTTATCTGATAAGACCGCGTGAAACTGTAAAGTATGAAAGAAAGCTTTTGAGAATAACAAAGGCCTCGCTTGAAAAGGAAGGATGGCTCTCAGCCGCTTCCTTCCAACAGACAGTACAGATTCTCACAGAAGCTGCAGTAGAAGGAAAAGACGACTTCTTAAAAGGTCTGAAAGAAAATGTTCTCATAGGTCAGCCGATTCCTGCGGGAACTGGTCTGAAAATATACTCCGACCTTGCTTTTGAAGAATCAAAGGATAAAGAAGACATAATTGAAGAAGCAAAAGAACAGGAAGTAGGATAAAAATTGCGGGCTTTCACAAGCCCGCAATTTTTTTTATATACTCCATAACTTCATTTTTTATTTCTGATACAGGTAATGATCCGTCCACAAAAAGAAAGTTCCTCTGCGGGAAAAACTCCACAAGCATATGAAATCCCTTCTGAAGTTTTTTCTGAAAAGATAAACCCTCCTTTTCTATCCTGTCAGGATTCTTGTCCTTCATCCTTTTCATAGCTATTTCAGGCGGAGTATCTATTATGACCGTAATATCCGGAAGAAATCCCTTTATAGCGTACCTGTTTATAGCATACACATCTTCCATTCCAACTTGTCTTGCATATCCCTGGTAAACTATTGAAGAATCAACATATCTGTCTAGTACGACTATCTTCCCTTCTGAAATACATGGCGCAATAATCTCTGCAACATGCTGAGCCCTGTTGGCCGCAAAAAGGAGGACTTCAGTCATGTTATCCATTGAATCACTCGAAAGAAGCACCATCTCACGAATCTTCTGCCCAACTGCAGTAACCCCGGGTTCTCTGCTCCATACCGCATCAAATCCCTTTTTCTTAAGCTCTTCATATACTTCCCTAGAGATGGTTGACTTTCCGCAGCCGTCTATTCCTTCAAAGGTAATAAGCATCTCTGAATACCTCCGTATCTATAAATTCTTTTTATTCGATGAGCTCCTTAGAAATACTGGAGGCCTCAATATGAAGTTTTTTCCGCCATTTTTTCTGAAAAGCACAACCGATAACTGAGCATCTTTTCCAGCCGAGCTGTAAGCATTATACTGCTCAAAAGGTTCAAACCTGTTTTTTCTGGAAAGTTCATAAACATCAATAAGAATATTCGGATGAAAAATAAAAGCGGCCGTTCCTTTATTGCGCAGCAGAGCGTATGCAGCCATAAAGAAGGACTCCATAGATTCCAGTGAATCGAAAGTTCTGGCGATACGCCTATCAGATACTTCGCTTGTAACTCCCATACTGCTGACATAATGGGGAGGATTTGCAAGCACAATATCAAAACTGCCTTTTTGAGAACTGACTATACCGATTTCATCATTTTTCCCATATAACTGCGAAATATCGCAGTTATTAAAATCAACATTTTGTATATTGTTTTCCTGAGCATTTCGAACCGCATAATCATGAAGCTCCTTTTGAAGTTCATAACAGGAAAATTTGAAATTAGGAAACTGTTTCCCCAAAAAAATGCTCAATGCTCCGCAACCGCTACCCAGCTCTGCAACACGTTTTACAGACCCATTGTACCGCTCATATATATGCAAAAAAACCGCTCCGATAAAAACAGTCGCATGATTAATTCCATGAGTTGTGCAGGGAGCATTTATTAAAAGATCTCTGAACGCTCTGTCCGCCGTGTCAAACTCCTGGCTGAAATAATCACTCACTCTTTATCACTCCGGAATTCTCCTTTATTTGCAATATTCTTGAAGAGTTGCTGACTACCATAGAAAAAGAACTGTTGATTAAGCTACCGATATCAGAATCATACATGTATATATAGCTGAAATTAAGATTTGAAAGACTACTGACGTTCATTTTGCTGAAACATGCCCTTGAGTTTAAGTCAAAACTAAGACTTTTAACTTTTGATGATGAAAAAAGAGCTTCATTACAGTTTGATATTTTTACAGAACCGAGCGATGAGTTGTCGATAAAAAGTCCGGAAGAATTTTTTACCGTGAAGTTCATATAATCGGCTCTGATATTATATATACATGTACGCAATGAATTTGTCAGTTCGGCTTCCACAGATTCATCAGACGAAAGGTCCTCCAGAAAAATAAACTTTGCTGACTTTGAAGTAATTTTTATGTTTTCAATATCTGCATTGGAAAGAATAATATTACCGCCGTCAGCAAATATTTCACCATCCCCGAAAAATCTTGACCGTGCTGCACCATGCATCAAAAAAACGGTTCCCCTTACAATCATTCTTGAATTATTGAAAAACCTGATATTAGTACCTGATTCTATGAAGAGTGTTTTACCCTTTTCTATAACAATATCTTTTGAAAGTATGAAAGGAGAGTTGATCTGACTAAGCATAGTATTTTGCTTTACATCTTCAAGAACTCCGGTGGAAAAAGGAAGTATAAAATCAGAAAATCTGTAGATAGGCGGAGAAGGAAGACCTTTAGTACCGTTTGCCGATACTTTACGTATAAACATAACATCCTGTGCGGAGACCTCTGCATAAGATATACCGGTTTCCTTATAAAGCTTCCATCCGCAAACCGGATCAAAGCCTTCAATCACATATCCAGCCGCATCATCATCCAAACGCCATGTAAGATACTTAAGATCATTAGATATCCAGCGCGGCGACGACTCTATTTTTGAAGGAAAAGTAAGATCTTTTTTTATCTGCATAAGTGCAGTTATATAATTATTTGAAGAATCTATGAAAATGCACTCAGCACTTGATACCGAAGGATCACACAGTACTTGGTTAGGATAAACGTAGTTATCGCCTTTTTTTATGAATATCACCGGATCTACATCCCAATCGTCCGTAACATCCACAAAAATATCTCCAAAAGTATTCATCTTAAGAATTTTTGAATTCAAAACTGGCTTATTATCAATCTGAGTGTCTATCATAATACTTTGGGTACTTTTATTGCCTGCAGCATCATAAACAGAAACCAAAAACTCTATCACTCCGGTATTTTTACGCAACAAAATATCCTGCTTTCCCGTATCAGAATAGAACTCATCACCGGATACAAGATCTGTCACAGTCATGTGAGAAAAATCAGAGTCTGTGGTCTTCATATCAATATGAAGTATCCCTGAAACAATACTCCAACCAATTTTATCTATTTTCGGGGAAGTACTGTCATAAATTATATTTGTTGAATACTTGGTGAGCAGATTATTAGAAATTCCATAAAATTCCATACCAATATCATAAATTCCATCACCGCAGTCATCAAAAACATATGGCAGCTGCGAAGAATCAAGACTTAATTTGGTACCGTCGATAGTAATATTGACTTTTGAAAAGGTAAAATTAGTTGTTATGGACAATGGGGTTGTCGGAGAAATTTTATTATCTATAAGGATATCATATTTAAAATCACTTGATTTTGCACATGACACAAGAAAAACGGCACAAATAAAAAAAACCAGTGCNNAAAAAGAACTTTTTTAACACACACTAGCACCTCTCAAAAATCTGCAGTATATGAGAAATTATATCACAGTATTACACGTATGATTCTGCGGCAAATCTAAAATGTGGTAAAATATAGTTGACATAAAATTAATAGGAGGGAAAAATGGACTTACACTCAGAACTTCTTAGAGAAGTTGACCTCATGAAAACACAAGATTTTAAAAAAGCCAAAGTCCTTGTTACCGGCGGAGCTGGTTTCATAGGTTCTAATATTGTTGATGGTCTTATACATATGGGACACAGCGTCATTGCCGTAGACAGTCTTATTACTGGCAGTATCGAAAACCTTTCTCCTCTTGCTCTTTTTTACCAGCAGGATATAACAGATGAAAAAGTCATGGAAAAAATTTTCAACTCACATAAACCTGATTTTGTAATCCATACTGCTGCACAGATATCTGTTCCAGCTTCTGTTGAAAATCCTATTTTCGATGCTCAGCAGAATATTATGGGAACACTGACAGTTCTGAAGATGTGCCAAAAGTACGGAACCAAAAAAATAATTTTTTCCTCAACAGGCGGAGCAGTTTACGGTGAATCCGTACCTATACCCACCACAGAAGATACCTGCCCCAACCCGATAAGTCCTTATGCAATCGCCAAACTTTCATGTGAAAAGTATATAGAGTTCTATTCGCGCCAGCACGGCCTTGACTATACCGTTCTGCGTTATTCCAATGTTTTCGGACCACGGCAGATTCCAAAAGGAGAAGCAGGAGTAGTCTGCATCTTCACAGAAAATATGCTGAAGAACAAAGAAATAAACATATACGGTAACGGAGAACAGACAAGAGACTTCATCTATGTAGGCGATGTCGTTATGGCAAACCTTAAAGCTCTTATGAATGGCTCAGGCGAAAAAATAAACATATCCACTAATACCCCTACAACTATAAACGGACTTTTCAAAGTTCTATCAGAAAAAATAGGGTACAGTTCCCTTCCAATATATAAAGATGAAAGGGCGGGAGACATTAAAGACAGCCTTCTATCAAATATTAAAGCCAAAAAGGTTCTTAGCTGGGAACCAAAATACGATCTTGAAAAGGGAGTTGGAGAAACAGTTGACTGGTATAAAACCATTATATGAACAGTTGCGCCCCTTAAAAATAGAAGATATTGTAGGCAACTCCCAAGTAAAAAAAATATTAAAAAATTGGGTCAATGCAAAAAGACCCCGTTCTTTTATAATATGGGGGCCTCCCGGAAGCGGGAAGTCCTCAATTATTTCTGCTCTTACCAAAGAACTCGAAAGAGACTATTCTGTTTTTTCTTTTTCAGGTGCACTTGAAGGCACCAAAAAGATTAAAGAAATACTTTCAGCAGGAGAAAACCTTTTTTCAAAACAAAAAATTTTATTTGTTGATGAAGTACACAGACTCAACAGGGCAGAACAGGATACCCTTCTTTTAGGTATTGAAAAGGGAGAAATAATTCTCTTCGGAGCGACAACGGAAAACCCTGCCGTTACTATAAATCCCGCTCTTCTTTCACGCCTGCTTGTATTTAAAACCATTTTACTTAAAGACGAAGAGTATGAAGACTTTTTTTTGAGGACAGAAAACTTCTTTAATCCAAAGATCAAAATCAGTCAGGAAGCCAGAAAGGTAATGATACAATACTCCAACGGCGACCTGCGCAGAATAATAAATATTATAGAATCTTTAGCCCAAAACAACACTGATAATATCGACACCAGTGACCTGCGGAGTATAGTCGATATCAACACAAGCTATAATGAAGACGACAAATATAACTTCATATCCGCCTACATAAAAAGCATGCGTGCAAGTGATCCCGATGCAGCACTGCTGTATCTTTCCTACATGCTTGAAAACGGAGAGGATCCCATGTACATAGCACGCCGCATGGTACTGCTGTCATGTGAAGATATAGGCCTTGCTGATCCTCAGGCCATAACGGTGGCTGTTTCTGCCATGACAGCAACTCAGAATATCGGATACCCCGAATGCTATCTCCCTCTTGCACATGCCACTTTGTACCTTTCATCCATGCCAAAGTCCAACTCCGTAAACACAGCATATGTAAATGCAAGAGAGTTTATGCAGAATAACCCGGTTCATGTTCCCCCAAAGCTTATCAATGCCGTCAACAAGCTCATGGAAAAACAAGGTTACGGTGTCCAGTACAAATATCCCCACAGCTACAACGGCTTTATAAAAGAAAGCTGCATGCCCCAGGGTCTGGAAAACAAGATTTTTTTCTCCCCAAAAGAAATTGGTTTTGAGAAAAAAATAAAAGAAAGGCTTGAATTACTTTGGGATGGACTAAAAAAGTACACTGACTCGAGAAAGGATACTAACTCTCCCTTATAGTTTCCTGAATAACTTCAAAGTCTTTTTCACCTGAGACTGTTATCTTAAGAGTCTTCTTGGCCAGCTGTACATCCAGCGTATCGCCGATTTTTATTTCATGTCCCGGCTTAAGAGCCATTCCATTTCGCATTACCTTTCCGGATTCACACATATCATGAGCTACTACCCTTCTTTTTACTATTCTTATATCAGCAAGATACTTGTCCAGTCTCATAAAAACCTCCTGAATAATATATGAGTGCTTTGAGCATAATAAAGATTTAATATGATTATGTAAAGTTTTTTTGAATTTACACCTTAATTTTTCTGTTCACAAGACTTGACATTTATTGTTCATATCTATTATAATCTATGAAAGATACGAAGTAAATTCGTTAGGTTAACGTATTATAAATTATCCTTTACATAATATCTTCGTAACACTTGACATTTAAAGTTCATATCTATTATAATATAAAAAGGATAAATAAAACCGCAGGGGTGAGAAATTTGAATGAACCAGTATTGAAGGTTAAAGACCTAAAAACATTCTTCAAAATACCCGAAGGTATCGTCAAAGCTGTTAACGGTGTGTCTTTTGACTTAAGCACTAATGAGGCTTTAGGGGTTGTTGGAGAAACAGGGTCAGGTAAAAGCGTAGCAATGAAATCGGTAATGGGCATGATCCGAAAACCCGGATACGTTGTTCCGTCCAGCCAGATCCTTTTCAGAACAAATGAGTTTAGCAAAGATGGTTCATACGAGTATGTTAACCTTGCTACTCTGGAATATGAAACCTTCACCAGAATCAGAGGAAAACATATAGGTATGGTTTTCCAAGATCCAATGGCTTCGCTTAATCCTATGTACACAGTTGCCGACCAGATGATAGAAACAATTGTGTTCCATCAGGGAGTCAAAATAGATGAGGCCAGAGATAAGGCAATCGAACTTTTAAATAAAGTTGGTATAGCTAACCCAAAAGAGAGGATTGATGATTATCCTTTCCAGTTTTCGGGAGGACAGAGGCAAAGAATTGTTATAGCAATAGGTCTTTCATGCAATCCTGAGATTCTTGTTGCCGATGAACCTACCACTGCTCTTGATGTTACCATACAGGCTCAGATTCTCGAACTCATGAAGGATCTGCAAAAAGAGTATAAAAGCGGCATGATTTACATAACCCACGATCTTTCTGTAATATCAGAAATTGCAGATAAGGTAATGGTCATGTACGGCGGTACCCAGATGGAAATCGCCGACGTTAATACCATTTTTGAAAATCCGATGAACCCTTACACCAACGCTCTGTTGTCATGTATTCCACGTCATGACATCAAGAAAGAAAAGTTGGAACCAATCCCGGGACAACCCCCGATAATGCTTAATCCTCCGGAAATATGTCCTTTCCTGCCAAGATGTCAAAGGGCAACGGAGAGATGCAGAAAAGAGTGGCCGGAACTTACCAGCATATCTGAAAATCATATGGTGAGATGCTTTAACCCGCAGGTAAACAAAGTAAGCATAAGCGGTGCCAAAGCAGGCGGAACGGAGGGGGGTAAATAATGCTTTTAAGAGTTGATAATCTTAAGAAGTACTTTCCATTAAAACACGGATTCATAGTTGAAAAGACTGTAGGTTACCTTAAGGCTGTAGATGGTGTGTCATTTTCTCTTGACAGAAACCAGACATTCGGACTTGTTGGTGAATCAGGCTGCGGAAAAACCACCATAGGCAAAACCATACTCAGAATATACGATCCATCTGCCGGAAGAGTCTTTTTGAATGACGAAGATACATCCTTCTACTTCATGCCTAAGGCACAGGCAGTAAAGTTCCTGAAGAATGAGTATGTAGCAAGAGCCAAAGCCAACCTTGAAACCTATAAAAGTGTTGAAAATGCTTTAGACAACGTGCAGGACTATGAAAAGAAGTACTTTAAGTTTTTTTATGAAAAAGGTGAAAATGCTTTTTACGATCATATGCTTTCAGGAATAAGAGAAAAAAGAATGAGCTTCAGACGTGCAGTCCAGATAGTTTTTCAAGATCCGACTTCATCGCTTAATCCAAGAATGACCGTTGGACAGATGCTGAGTGAACCTCTCATGTTCCATAATGTAGTAAGAAACAGACAGGAGGCCAGCGATCTTGTCCAGGAAATTCTGCACAAGGTAGGTCTTAAAGGCTATCATGCCGACAGATATCCGCACCAGTTCTCTGGCGGACAGAGACAGAGAGTAGCAGTAGCAAGAGCAATAATTCTAAAACCTCAGCTGATTATACTTGACGAACCGACCTCGGCTCTTGATGTTTCGGTTCAGGCACAGATAATACAACTCCTGAAAGATCTGCAGAAAGAAATGAATGCCGGTTTCCTTTTTATATCTCATAACCTGGGTGTTGTACGATATATCTCTGATAAAGTTGGGATAATGTACTTAGGACGAATGGTTGAACAGGCAGCCTCAGACGATATATTCGACAGAACCATGCACCCTTATTCAGAAGCTCTTTTGAACTCTGCTCCAGTTCCTGATCCTAAGAAAAAGAGGGACAGAAAGCAGTTTATAATAAAAGGACAGGTTCCTAGTCCCATCAACAGACCGCAGGGATGTTTCTTCAATCCAAGATGTAAGTACGTTATGCCGGAATGCAAAAGTGAGTATCCTGGTTTTTACGACATTGGAATGCAGCATAACGTAGCCTGCTACAAGTACAAAGAAAAAAAAGTTTAAATAGATAAACAGCGGATAATTAACTATAACTCAGAGGGGAGGGCATAGTATGAAGAAGCTGTTAGTAGTTTTATTGGTATTAGTAAGCGCAGTAGCGTTGATAGCAGAACCAGAGTGGCTGATTGAAGATGTTGCCGGAGGTAAGAAAGGTGGAGTGCTTTACCTTTCAGCACTGTCTGATCCAAAGACACTTAACACCGCATGGGCACAGGAAACTTCGTCAACAGATATGATCACATGGTTCCTTGACACTCTGCTTTATGCAAGCAACACAGGTATTGCTGACCAGCCGGGTATGGCCAAGAAGTTCTGGAAAGAGGAGACTACAAACGGAATATCTTATTTCTTCCAGCTTAGAGGAGGACTTAAGTGGAGCGATGGTCATGACCTTACGATTGATGATGTCATATTTACTTTTGATAAGATATGGTTCAATCCGAATATGACCGCTAACGGAAACGGAGCTTACCTTGACAGCCAGGAAAGGCTTCCTAAGATTGAAAAGGTAGGAACAGACACTGTAAAATTCACCTACGAAGAAAAGTTCAGACAGGGCTATCTTATGTTCGGAAGAGGGGAAATATACCCCAAGCATATCTTTGAAAAGATTGTTGAAGATCCGTCAAAGTTCAGCCAGACATGGACAGTTGAGCAGATAGACAAAGTTGTTGCATCCGGTCCTTTTATGATAAAAGAGTATAAACCTGGTGTAAGAATAGTATTTGAAAGAAACCCGTACTTCTATATAAAGTCAAAAGACGGTGTACAGCTTCCATATCTTGATCAGATTATATACCTTATCGTTCCTGATCAGAACACCACAAGACTTAAGTTTGAAGCCGGAGATATAGACCTTTTGGCTCCTACAGCAACTGAGTTTCCGTCTCTGAAAGCTCAGGCAACAGCAAAGAAATGGACCACCAAAGTCGGCGGACCGGCTCTGGGAGCACAGTTTATAGCCTTCAACTTTAATACCGAAGATCCTATAAAGAGAGAAGTATTCAGAGATCCGAGTTTCAGAGTAGCTCTTTCTTATGCTTTTGACAAACAGTCCATAATCGACAATCTTTACAACGGATTGGGAGAGGCTCTTTACGGACCGGTTACACGATCTTCAGGATTCTATACCACAGAAGTTGAAAAGCTTGGATTCAGATACTCCTTGGCAACAGCCAAAAAGATACTTAAAGAGGCCGGATACACATGGAATAAAGAAGGCAAGCTTCTCGACAAAAAAGGCAATCTCATAAAGTTTGAGCTTTCAACCAATGCCGGAAATGTTGTACGAGAAGAAATTTCAAGCATATTTGTAGATTCATGCGCAAAAATAGGAATTGATGTAACTTACAGGCCGATAAACTTTAACACCCTGATAAACAATATGAATGCCGGAAATTATGATTCTATAGTTCTCGGTCTTACAGGCGGAGTAGATCCTGGTAACGGCTGGAACGTATGGAGACTGGACGGCGGACTCCACTTCTGGAATTACTCTCCTGAAGCAGGCGATCAGTTTGCCTGGGCAAAAGACAGAGACTACAAGGTATCCGATTACGAAAAGAGAATCGACGAGATATATAAGCTGCAGGCAGTAACAGTAGACGATGTAAAGCTTAGAGATCTCTTTAACGAATTCCAGATCCTTGTTGCAAAGAACCAGGTCGTAATATACACCATAGCTCAGAACTACCTTGCTGTATTCAAAAACACAGTACACATATTCAATGAAAAACCGTCACCTGCAGCAGGTATGCTCTGGAAACCATGGGCAGTTTGGAAAGAATAAGCAACTAGAATAAAAGGGGCGGGAGTTACCCACTCCCGCCCTTTATTTTTAAGGAGGGGAAGATATTGCTAAAGTACATCATCAGGAGGATACTTCTTTCTATTCCTGTACTTCTTGGAGTATCTGTTTTAGCTTTCATGATCATATCTCTTGCACCTGGAGACTTTTTGGATGTATACAGGCTTAATCCTGCCATATCAAAAGCTCAGCTTGCGAACCTTGAAAAACAGTTCGGTCTGGATAAGGATCCTTTTACTCAGTATTTCTTGTGGCTTGGAAATGTTCTAAAGGGAAACTGGGGATACTCTTTTTCTTACAAAGTTCCGGTATGGAACATCCTTGGATCCAGGCTTGAAGCGACGCTTTTGCTGAGTGTCACTACCTTTATTTTTACCTGGGGGATAGGAATCCCGCTGGGTATATATTCAGCTTTGCATCAGTACACCGTAAGTGATCAGCTCTTATCTGTATTTGGTTTCATAGGAATATCAGTACCGTCGTTCTTCTTTTCACTGCTATGGCTTTTCATGTCTGCAAAAACAGGACTCTTCCCGGTTGGCGGTATGATAAGAAATAGTTTCGACCAACTGCCTTGGTTCATGAAGATCCTTGACTACTTCCATCATGTAATAGGACCAGTGGTAACCTTGGGTCTGGGAAGTCTTGCGGGTACTATGCGTATAATGAGGGGACAGCTGCTTGATGAACTGAACAAAGATTATGTTGAGTTTGCAAGAGCCAAAGGTATGCCTGAAAAAACTGTTATATTCAAACATGCTCTCAGAAATGCTATCAACCCTATAGTCACCGCATTAGGATTCAGCATATCCGGTCTTTTAGGAGGCGCAGTATTTACCGAAACGGTTTTTGGCTGGCCCGGAATGGGAAGACTTGTAATTGAAGCTCTTAATCAGCAGGACTTATTCCTGATAATGGCCGTACTCCTTTTGAGTGCTTTATTGCTTGTTATAGGAAACCTATTTGCAGATATCTTGCTTGCGGCCGTTGATCCGCGTGTAAGATTAAGACTTTCATAAGGATACGGAGGTAATCAGGATGTCAGAAGAAGTTAAAAAGAATGTTCCTGCCAACGGTAAAAATCCTGTTGACAATAATGATGGAGATATTTTTGAAAAAGAATTTTTGACAGCTACACAACTCGCATGGAGAACTTTAAGGCGTCATAAACTCGGAATGGTAGCTATGGTAACACTTATAATTTTTTACTTTTTTGCTATATTTGCTGACTTTTTTTCTCCTATGAACCCATACAACAACCATATACAGTACCGGTTCGCCCAACCTCAGAAGATACGTACCAAAGATTTTATAACCAATGAAAGAAGTGGACAGTATGTACTTTTATATGACAGCGTTAGAGATCTTTACACCAAACAAAAATCCTTTGTCGAAGCAGCACATTACGATGCCATAAAAGCCTATGATTCTTATACAGAAAAAGAAGATCTGTTTGAACTAGGCAAGTATAATGAAACTTACGGCGCAACAGTAACTGAGATAGTTTCAAATTTTACTGTCACTTATAAAGCTAAACTTAAGAACGGATCATATGTTGAGCTTGGTTCAGAATCTGAAACGGAAAAACCTCTGATTCCGGTTTCCTATGTCTCCGGGGATAATATAACAGGACAGTATGAGAAAGACGGCAATCTTTTAAAACCTTCTTTTTCAAAGTTTCTTAGCGGCAGTACCATATATACAGGTTCTGATTCAAGAATAGGTGCTATTGAAGAACTGCTTGAAGAGTACAACTCTAATACAGCTGCTGAAGATGTACAAACCATAGATACTTTTTACACATTTGACAGCATGTATATAAGAACTGAGAATTTTGACGAAGTCGAAGTTACTCCCGCCAATCTCAGAGGAGTAAGTTTCAAGAAATACCAGATAAAGTATTTTGTTAAATCATGGGAGTATAAACTGTTGGGCTTTATACCTACAGATATTCATTTTATGGGAACAGAAAAACCGGTTATAGAGTCTATAGCTGACTACCTTTCAAATGACGGTATACTATACATATGGGGTTCCGATAAGTTTGGAAGAGATATGTTCTCAAGAATACTCTACGGTTCAAGGATATCGTTGTCCATAGGATTGGTTGCCATTCTTATAACTTTTACCATCGGACTTTTCCTTGGAGGCTTTGCGGGTTACTATGGTGGATGGACTGATGAAATACTTATGAGAATAACTGAAATATTGATGTCCATACCAAGCTTCTACCTGATAATATCTTTGAGCTCGATCTTGCCAAGTGCTCTTGATCCAACAGTAAGATACCTTTTTATAATAATAATACTTTCTTTCATAGGTTGGCCTGGAATGACCAGGGTAATAAGAGGCATGACTTTGGGAATAAAACAGACAGAGTTTATAGAAGCTGCTGTAGCTTTGGGTTATCCTCCAAGACGTATAATATGGAAGCATCTTATACCCAATACAACAACATATATAATCGTTAATGCCACCCTTTCAATTCCAAGTTATATTCTTGGTGAAGCTGGATTAAGCTTCCTTGGAGTAGGTATTACCGAACCGGGTGCCTCGTGGGGTCTTATGCTTTCGCAGGCACAAAGCATCGAAGCGCTTACCAACTATCCATGGCTTTTGCTTCCAGGACTGTTCATTTTCCTGACAGTTATGTCGTTCAACCTGTTTGGCGATGCACTTAGAGATGCACTTGATCCAAGGGCTTTGGGAAAATAACATTATCAATTAATTACTTTATAAGTATTGAGCTACCAGTTTACTACTGGTAGCTTTTTTATGGTATGAGAATCATATGAGTATGCATGAAATATTTCAGGTTTGAAGCCAAAAGCAATAAGAGAAAAACCCGGAAATCTATGATAGATTTCCGGGTTTTCTTATTTTTTATATCCAATTATATTTCTGAGCAGTTCGGAACGGTCTTTTTTATCCTGAGCTCCTTCAACACCCTTTGGAGAGGAACCGTCTATCACTCCCATTATGCCTCTGCCTATATTGCTCTGAGCAACAATAACCTGCAAAGAGTTGGCAGTTGCAGCATAGATTGAAACAACCTCCTGAATATTTTTAAGCTGGTTAAGAATACTTATAGGATAAAGATTCCGCAGATAAAGAACGAAAATATGACCTGCTCCGATATCTCTGGCAGCCTTTACTGCTGCTTGTATGAGTTCATCGTCGTTTCCTTCAGTTCTTATCAGACACGGACCGGAAGCCTCGTTAAAGGCAAGTCCAAACTTTACAGCCGGCGATGAAGTCATCAAAAGTTCAAAAATATCTTCGGCAGTTTTTATAAAATGCGACTGTCCAATAATCACATTGCTTTGGGACAGAATACTTATATCAACGGTTTCAAAGGATAAGTTCATTTTTTTACCTCCCATATTATTAAAGTCTTATAGATTATATCTTTTCTTTGTGTATTGAAATTTAAAATCTCAGCAAACAAAAGTTAATACTTATAGTATAAACTATATAGTGAAAATAAGGTATACAAAAGTATAATATATAAGGAGGTTTTTATGAAAAGCATAAATTTCCATGGACTAAAAAAACCAAAAAAATTTGAAAAGCATTATGAAATATCTTCTAATAAAGATTTTGAAGATATTCTCGAAGAAGAACCAGAGCTCGCCTCGAGAGTAAGGGCACTTTATCAAAATATTGCAGGTAATAAAATTAAAAAAATGGAAATTGACTTCAAACGTAACGGAAGCAGTGCTGAGTTAGTAATCAAACTCCCTGTATCAATAGCTTAATCCGCAGGAACGGTCCTTTTTAAGGGCCGTTTTTCTATATCCGGACACATAGACATACATCGGGCTGTGATATAATTTTTATTACTGTATGCCATAAAGGGGAGATGAAAATGAAGAAACTTATGCTTTGGACTTTTCTTTTACTGATTATGGGAAAATGCTTTTCTTATGAGATAACTTTTATCTATACCTTGCCCGCAAGCTCTGTCCAGGTTGCTATAAAAAACTTTCCCGCTAGCACCTACAATATGGAAAAGATAAGCGATTCATTTTGGAAGTACGATATCGACCTGCAGCAGGGAAAGTACTACTATCAATACATAGTTGACGGCAAGCAAACCTATGACCCGGACAACAACGATTATGAGATCATACAAAACAGATTTTTGAACTATAAGCAAGTAGGAGAAGATGAAACCGGCATGCCAAAACTAAAGTATGAACACTCTATGAAAAGAATGTTTATCAATCCTGTAAGATATGGAGAAATATACCTATGCATAGGAGTTGAAAAAGCTACCAACCAGAAAATAAATATCTTAGTAAATGGTGATATAGCTTCAACTGAAAGCTTTATCATTGATGATACTCAATACCAGAGATTTCACGTAAAGAGCAGCGCCAAACTCTTAAAGTATCTTTTTGTATGCGAAAAGGACAACAAAGTATATACTATCGGATCATCAAAAGATGGCTCCAAGTTGTTTGAGTTTGATTTTGACAATCCACAGATAAGTTACTTTGATCCTCCACAATGGACAAAAGGAAGTATATACTATCAGATCTTCCCGGACAGATTTTTTAATGGGGATACCGAGAATGACCCTTTAGCAGTCAGACCATGGTATGAAGAGTATACTTCTAATACCCTTTCTTCATACTTTTATGGAGGAGATCTTGCAGGCATAATCGAAAAAATTGATTATCTGAAAGAACTTTCTGTAGGCTGCATATATATGAACCCTATATTCGAAGCCCCTTCAACCCATAAATATAACACCACAGATTATTTGAAAGTAGATCCTTCTTTTGGTAATGAAAAAATATTGAGTGACTTGATTCAAAAGGCTCATTCACAGGATATAAAAATATTACTTGACGGGGTATTTAACCATACGGGCGATACTTTCTTCGCCATGAAAGAGAACTTTCTAAGACAGCAAAAATCACAGTATCTTGACTGGTATCACATACTGAGCTTTCCCATAACCAAAAGCAGTAAAAGCTATAAATGCTGGTGGGATTATCCTGATCTTCCCCAGCTTAACCTTTACAATCCTAAAGTAAGGGCATATATCGCACAAGTTGTTTCAAAATGGTCCGGAGTTGGAACAGACGGTTGGAGACTTGATGCTGTTGATCAGATTCCTAACTGGTTCTGGAAAGAATTTTTTATGCCTTTGATAAAAGGTATCAATAAAGATTTGTTTATAGTCGGAGAGTATTGGAAAGATTCATCTATTTACTTTGAAGAGCCTTCCTTCGACTCGGTCATGAATTATATCTTCCGCGATGCGGCCATAGCTTACGCAAAAGGTGGGTCATCTCAAAATTTTATTAATTCAGTAAGTACTTATCTCAACAAATATCCGCCTCAGGTGCTTCATTCACTTTGGAATATGCTGGGCTCACACGATACGGAAAGAATATTCACTGTTCTTGGACAGGACTTTGAAAAACTCAGAATAGCTGTTGCGCTGCAAATGACTTTTATAGGAAGTCCTATAATATATTACGGCGATGAGGCCGGTTTGACGGGAGAAAAAGACCCCTTCTGCAGAAAACCTTTCCCTTGGGATAAAGAACGGTTTAACAACAATATTTATTCACTTTATAAAACACTTACAGCTTTCAGGGCTGAAAACGCGGCCTTAAAGTACGGTTCTTTCAAGGTTATCTGTTCCAAGCTTGGAATACTTGCTTATGAGAGAGAGTACGAAAATGATAAAGTAATAGTTATAATGAACAGCCGCAGCTCTGCAAATAGCTGCAGTATAGAGCTTGACAGTCAGTACAAGGATCTTTTCAGCGGTACATACTATAAAAAAATAGAAACAGTAGGTCCCAAAGAGGTTCTGATACTTTACAGGGAGAGGTAAAAATGCAGTATTATGACATTATAATAATCGGGAACAGCTCATTCAATGACTTCACTTATTCATACGACGGAGAACTTGAGTTTGGCTGCAGGGTACTGGTACAGTTTGGCACATCGGCTGTTCCCGGGGTGGTATACCGCAAAACAGAGTATAAAAAAGATTTTAAAATTAAACCAATTGAAGCTGTGGTTGATAAAAAACCTGTATTAACTGAAAAAGACAAAAAATTTATTGAGATGACGGCAAACGATACTTTGCTTTCAAAGGGACAGATAGTCAAAATGATTCTATCAGCGGATGGAACTGTTGATTACAGTATAAAAATAATACCGCTCAATCCTCTTGCCGGATTTGAAAAACCCATAAACATGAGAGAGTTTTATAAAAAGTTTAAAGATCGAAGCACTGCAGATAAAAGCATGTCCGAAATGCTAAAGCAGAATATAATCTCCCTTGAGATACTTGAAAGATCAGAAATCAAAGTACAGGGCACACGAGCCTTTACTTTGGCAGCGCCATTGCATAGTAACGAAAAAACCAGAATTTCACCCCAATCCAGACAGGTTGTGAACTTTTTGCTTTTAAACGGACAAGCCACTGAAAAACAGCTGATTGACAATAAAATTATTAAAAAATCAAGTTCCGTCCTCAGTACTCTTTTGAAAAGCGGTATAATAACCGAGCATTATGAAGACTTACCGATATATCAGCAGGAGCCTTCCGATGAGACAGAGCTGACAGACGAACAGGAAAAAGCAGTAAGAGATATATACGTTAACAGAGAAAAGACCCATTTACTTTACGGAGTTACCGGAAGCGGAAAAACAGAAGTCTTTCTTCAGATTATAGAACCGCTTATCAATAATCACGAACAGATTCTTATTATGATTCCGGAAATATCGCTTATATGGCAGTATGTTCAGAGACTGCAGCACAAGTTCAGAACCTGCCGTATAGGTATCTATAACTCTGAGCTTACTTTCAAGGAAAAGAAAAGTATAATGGAAAAAACCATGAACGGTCAGACAGATATAATAATAGGAACAAGGAGTGCGGTATGGCTGAGGTTTAAAAAGCTTGGAATGATAATAATTGATGAAGAGCACGACAGTTCATTTTATCAGATGGAAGGAAATATCTACGACAGTATACACATTGCTCAGATTAAAAAACAGATTGAAAGCTCCTATCTTTTACTATCAAGCGCTACTCCCAGGATAATAGATTTTTTTGAAAGCAGTAACGGAAATTTTATGATTCACCGCATAAAAAAAAGATACAATGTAACTCTTCCCGATATTGAACTGATAGATCTGTCAAAGGAAGAAAAGTATAACTGGATTTTTTCAGTTAAAATTATTAAGAGCATAAAAGATGTTCTGGACAGAAATAAAAAAGTTATCGTATTCACACCGACTAAAGGATACGCTAACTATATAATATGTACCAACTGTGGACATATTTTCAGATGCAAAAACTGTGACATCTCGATGACCTACTATAAACAGGAAAACCACTTAAAATGTCATTACTGCGATAATACCCAGCCGGTTCCGTCAGTATGCCCTAAATGTGGCTCAACCGAGCTTCAGACAAGAGGCTTCGGTACAGAAAGAGTTATGAACGAGCTAATAAGAATATTCCCATCCCAGCCAATGGTAAGAGTGGACAGACAGGCTGTAAAAAGTTCGCAGGATGTACAGGAAACCTTCAAATATATAAATAATCCTGGACGCATGATAATAATCGGGACAAAAATGATAACCAAAGGACTCAACATTCCCGATCTGGAACTGGTTGTAGTTCTGGATTGCGAAAGATACTTCAATATGCCCGATTATAACGCTTCTGAAAACAGTTCGGCTCTTTTAATGCAGGTTGCTGGAAGATCAGGCCGGAAAGAACGAGGACGGGTAATGATACAAAGCTTCAATCCAAAAAACGAACTTTATAAATTTATATTAAACCATGACTATGACTCAATTATCTCAGCCGAAACAGAAAACAGGAAAAAGTACCTGTACCCTCCTTTTACAAATCTTATAATTATCCTTGTAAAAGACTCACAGGAAGAAAACCTAAATAAAAAAGCTCTTAAGATATATAAAAGCCTTTGCTCAGACTTAGACAGAAAGATGCTCCTCGGACCGGTCAAACCTTCTGTATACAAACTGAATAACTTTTTCAGACTAAGTATAATCGTCAAAATCAGTACCCTGGATCTGCAGATATTCAGGCAGATCTACTCCGAATACAGAAACTCTGTTAGTATTTACATAAATCCTCCGACTACCATGATTTAACAAAGTTTGACTTATAAGCCGCTTAGTGGTATCATATAAGTAAGCACCAATACTCTACGGAGGTGATTTTATGGATTATAAAGTTTTGGCAAGAGATTTCCAGTTGACTCCGGCAATTGAAGAGTACCTTGAAAAAAGAATGGCTAAGCCAGACAGACTACTTAGAGTTCATGGTGACTTGATTTCCGTTCCCGATGTTAAGATCGAAAAAGAAGGAGGTATATATAAGGTAGAGATAACAGCCCACTTCAAAAAAATAAACAAAATCATAAAAGTTGAACAGCGCGGCGGCGATCTTTACGAGATTATAGACAACGTTACCGATTCTTTTGAAAGAAAGATTAACAAAATGAAGACCAAACTCCAGGAACATTTTTCCGATACTGTCGAGTACGATATACCGCCTAGAAAAGATGCTTTTGTACAGGATAAAAGTATGGACATTATAAAAAGACAAAAAAGGTACGATCTGTCCATTATGACAGTAGACGAAGCGGTTCTTCAGATAGATATGCTTGGTCACCAGTTTTTTGTTTTCAAAAACGCAGAGACCGATGAAGTAAACGCAGTCTACAGAAGAAATGACAACTCGCTTGGTTTGATACAGTTCAATGATTAATAAAAGGCGGCTTAAGCCGCCTTTTTTATTTTATCGAAAGTAACCTGTCAATCTTGCTTTTATCAAATCCTATTACTATATTACTGCCTATTTCAAGAACAGGTACCCCCATCTGACCGGTACGCTTCACCATTTTTTCTGCCGCTGCCTTATCTTTTGAAACATCATAATCACTGTAGCTTATACCATGTTCTGAAAGATATCTTTTTACCCTTGTGCACCATGGGCACGAAGGAGTTGAATATACTGTCACTTTTGCCATAACTATCACCTCACATACCCCTATAGGGTATAATTTTATAATATTATATCATACATTATCTATAAAATCAATATACGGAGGGTTCATATGTACATCTATGAATATGAGAAAAAACAAACAGAGTATCAGATAAACATGCAGGACGGTTACAAAACAGTCCGATTCGGTGCGGGATATAAAGATGAAAAATGCAAAGCCAATGAAACTGTACATCTACATATTTTTGAACCAAAAGAAGTGAAGGGCGATATCCTTTTCCTCCACGGAATAGGAAGAAGAAATATTGCTTATCTTCAATGGTATGGAAGGTTTTTTGCACGGTATGGATACCGTACAACGTTTCTTATACTGCCATATCATCTGGAACGTTCATCCGGTCTTGGCAAAGACGGAGAACCGTTCTTTTCATCCGAACCGGATGAATGTACTGTACTCTTTCACAACACAGTCAAAGATGCCAGACGATCAATAGACTTTTTAGAAACCCAGGAAGGTTTTGACCCAACCCGTCTTTTCCTTGTAGGAGTATCTTTTGGCGGAATGCTCGGTGCAATGACTATGGCGCTGGACAAAAGAATTAAAAAAGGATGTCTTATGATCACAGGGGGGAACTGGAGATGGATAAACTTTTACTCTCCCTATGCGCAGGATATAAGACAACAGTATCTTACAGTATCAAATCACTATGGATGCAGAAACGAAGAAACCTGTGCGAAGAATTTCAGAGCAGATGCCTGTGCTTTCGTAAAGAATAATTTCAAAAATATAAACGATATCTTTGAAAAATCACCGATAACCTGTTATCATTATGATGCAATATCCTATGCGCCTTTTATCGCCCAGCCTATACTTATCATAAACGGAGTTTTCGATAAGATTATGCCTAAAAGAGCTTCTCAGGAACTTAACTCACTGCTGAAAAACAAAAAAATAAAACAGATTCCAAGCGGACACAAAAGCAGTATACTTTTCAGAAGAATTATTGCCTTATGGATCATGAAGTATTTCCGCTAAAAACTTGCAATAAAAAATATTTTATTGTATAATTTGTTATGAATTTCATATTATAATTAGGAGGTTTTGAAATGTCTATACTAGCAGTAATCATGACTATTGTTCACGTGATACTCTGTGTCGGAGTAAGTTATTTTGCCTTAAAAAGAATGCAGAAAAATGCGGAACTCGGAGGGGCTTTCGGATCTGGTTCGGCTCATACCATGTTCGGAAGAGAAAAAGGTCTTGACTCAGTTGCCAAACTCGGAATGTGGTTCGGAATACTTTTTATGATATCCTGTTTTATTACCACAATGCTTATAATAAAGTAAAGGCGGTGTTTCCCGTTGGATCCTAATGAACAATTGAACATACTTATAGACAACACTGTAGACCTCTTTTCAAAAGAAGAGCTTTTGGAAAAACTGAAAAAAGGAAGACCCCTTAGAATAAAATTAGGAGTAGATCCATCAAGACCGGATCTACATCTCGGTCATTATGTCGTATTGAGAAAACTGAGACAGTTTCAGGATCTCGGCCATCAGATAGTCCTTATAATAGGAGACTTTACAGCACGTATCGGTGATCCTTCTGGAAGATCAAAAACAAGACCCATGCTCAGCATGGATGAAGTCAGAGAAAACGCAAGATCATATGCCGAACAAGTTTTTAAAATTCTCAGTAAAGAAAAAACAGAAATAAGGTATAATGGAGAATGGTTCGATAAAATGAGCTTCGAACAGGTAATACGTATTTCATCCAAGTATACTGTGGCCAGAATGATGGAAAGAGACGACTTCAAAAAAAGATATGACAGCAACCAGCCTATAAGCGTTGCCGAGTTTTTATACCCCATAGCCCAGGGATATGACTCGGTAATGGTAAAGTCTGATGTTGAAATGGGAGGTACCGACCAGCTTTTTAACCTTCTTGTAGGACGAAAAATGCAGGAGGAGTACGAACAACTACCGCAGGTGGTTCTTACCATGCCTTTGATAGAAGGAACAGACGGCAATCTAAAGATGAGCAAAAGCTACGATAATTACATAGCTTTCAATGACACCTCCAGAGATATGTTCGGAAAGATAATGTCCATTCCCGACACTCTTATAATAAAGTATATGAGACTGCTGACCGACCTTGGAAAAACTGAGATAGATCTTTACGAGTCACAGATGAAAGATGGTCTTGTAAATCCCAGGGATATTAAGATGAAGCTCGGACAGGAAGTTGTGGCTGTGTTTTACGGCCGGGAGGAAGGAGTAAAGGCACAGGAAGAGTTCATCAAAATATTCCGAAAAAAAGACCTCCCCGATGAAATGGAAGTTCTGAAAGTGACCTCTTCCATAAGCGTTCTAGATCTGGTGATGCTCAGCGGAGAAACTCCCAGCAAAAGTGAGGCCAAAAGACTTATCGCACAAGGTGCAGTAAAGTTAAACGAAGAAAAGCTTGATGATTTCTCCAGAATGCTGGAAGTGAAGGGATCAGAGGTATTAAAAATCGGCAAAAGAAAGTTTTTTAGAATCGATCTAGCATTTTGAAAAAGCGCGCTGTTGTAGTATAATAAATTTGTATATAATGAAATAAAAAAGATACATAACTTAATAAAGGGGGTAAAAAAGGATGAAAAAGTTACTGACGCTCATGTTAATCTTAAGTTTGGTAGCATTGGCTTTTGCTGGTCCCTTCAAAGATGTAAGGGAAGACAACAGATACTATGATTATATAGTTAACCTTGTTGACAAGGGAGTGATAAAAGCTAATCCCGGAGCCGAGTTCAAAGGAACTTCTCCTCTTACAAAGGAAGAGGCTGTCGTATGGATGACCAAATCTGTTTCCTATGTTGAAAACTCACCTCTTATAGCAAAATCAGTCGATGTTCAGGATCTTAAAGAAACCATGGAAAAAGATGTGAATTCCAAATTAACAAATTACGATACAAAATTCACAGGCTATGATACAAAAATAGCCAACTACGATTCGAAGTTTGCAGACCTGGACTCAAAAATAAACGCTCTTGCAGCAAAGATTGCTGTTGCAGAGAAAAGTCTTAGCGGATACAACGATAGGTTTGACAATATAGAAAAGACCATAAAGTATCACTCCGATTTAATGGGAATACTTATGGACAGAATGGCAGCAGTTGATGCTCAGTCGAAAGAAAACACCGCAAACTTTGCCGAACTTGTTGATAAGGTTATGTATATCGATGAAAAGGCAGTAAGCGCACAGGCCAATATAATGGTTCTGAAAAACAAAATGGAAGAACTTTCCAAAACCTTTGACGAAAAGCATCAGGAATCAGTTGCCGCTCTCTCAGAAGAAATAATGGTATCAAAGTACTTCGTTCTTGGAAAGGTTGACGAAGTAAATGCAAGATTTGACGACGTATACCTCAAGCTCAATGAACTCAGCACTAAAGCAGCAGAATGGAAAAAATACGAAGCTACTCTCAAGACAGTAGATACCACATATACAGAAGTTAAAAAGAGTGCATTCATAGGCAAGAATACTGCTGACTCAGTTGCTGAAGATATGCTTTCACTTGTTGACGATATCGATAATCTGAACGCCAAGATCGAAGAGCTCAACACCAAAGCAGCAGAATGGAAAAAGTACGAAGCTACTCTTAAGACAGTTGACACCACCTATGCAGAAGTTAAAAAGAGTGCATTTATGGGCAAGAATACTGCTGACTCAGTAGCTACAGACATGCTCGATCTTATGGATACCATGGATGAGAACAACGAAGTTGCCAACATAAGATTTGAAGGTCTTGAAGAAGGAGTCACCATAAACTCTTACGATATAGTAGAAATAAAGTCCAAACTCGGCATACTTAATGATCTTGATACAAGACTCACAGCTCTTGAAGCAAAAGCATCAACAGATGTTGCCACACTCGGTGAAAGAGTAACTGCTCTTGAAACCAAGCTTCCTGAAGTAGAAAAAAAGATTCCTGACACAACCTTCCTCTGGGTGCTGTCGATTCTTGGAGTAGGCCTTGGAATAGTAGGAGTCCTCACTGGTATCGTAATAAAGTAATACTTACTGAAAAACCTTAATTAGAGACGGTTTATCGCTGTATGTAAATGTATAATCCTCTAATACCGGTAAACCGTCTTATGTAACAAGATTAAAACTATTGACACAGAGCTAATGACTTTGGTATAATCAAATAGTTTGAAGTTTTTAACCTAAAAAATTTTTTAAAGGGGGTTTGGTTTCATGAAGAAGCTTTTAGTAGTATTAGCGGTATTAGCTATGATAGTTTCTGGTTTTGCCGGTGCAATAGTGACTCCATCTGGTCTTCCAAATTTTACAGCTAGTGTAAAAGCAGGAGGAAACGCTACATTTGGTCTTTATTTTGATGAAAACGGTCTTGATCTTAACAATGGTTTTTATAACGGTAAGTATAATGCGGATTTCGGAATATCTTTAAAAATTACTGCAAGTGAAACAATTGATTACCCAGCAACACTTGATTTTGTTTTTAGTGCTGCACTTCCAGCTATAGGCTCGCCTATTTCAGATTATTCAGGAGTTCTTTCGTTCAGAAGTGCAACATACGATGATAATTTGTTAAACCTCTACTTCAAGAACGGTGCATATTATGGTAGCTGGTCAAAGTATACTCTTTTCAACGAAGACGCTGATGAAGATGGCACAATGGATTACAGTGCTGTTGGAAGACAGTATATAACAACCAACTTTAAGCCCATCACTCTTGATGCTCTTTATATAACCATGTCAAAGGCAACAACTTATTCTGCACACGCTACAACAAACAATGCAACACAGCTTCTTTTTGCTGACTTCTTTGCATTCAAAAAGACTTTTGACACAGATATGGCAAAGTTGAATGCTTATGCGGCATTCTGGGCAGCAAACAAAGGTAGTTCTTCAAACAAGTCAAGACCTGCTACTATAGAAGCAAGTCCTTTATCCTTAGACGGTAAATGGCTTGGCGGATCAGCAGAAGCAGAACTCACTGCAAAAGGAATACTTGAAGGCTTGACAGCTAACTTTGCAGCCGGTGCAGAAAGCAAAGTAAAAGCCGCAGATTTCAAAGACTTTGCTTATTATGCAATGGTTAACTACTCAAAGGGTTATAAGGTTCTTGAAACACCTTCAGTAACAGTTACTCCTCACGCAAAGTTCCAGTACAACACTCTTATGAACGTTCTTCCTTTTGTTAAGGATACAAGCGCTGCATCATGGGTAAATGCCGGTGCCGATCTTGCTCTTGATATGGGTGCTGTAGGAACATTCGGTCTTAAAGACACAGTTACTTTTGCCTTGGGAAAGAATGTTTACGGAACAAACAAAAACTTAAAGTACTACTACGGTTTAACATATACCAACAAGACTCTTGACTTTGCAAATGTTTACGGCGAGTTTGCCAAGATAAACGGAACTGAGCCTGCTACTCCATTTGGATTGAATGTGAAGTTAAACGGTTCATATACTATGGCTCCTGTAACAGTAAGCTATCTTGCTGAAGTTGCAAAGGTAAATGCAGGCGGAGCAAGCAAGCTGGTTTCTCTTTCTGATATTTCAAAAGTAACCGAGAAGTACTTTGCATACCAGGCAACATTGAAGGTAGATATAATTCCTTCTTTAGTTAAAGCAGAAGCAAAGGTTTTCAACTACACAACCAACTCTGACGGCGAATACACAGCTATTCACAAGATCGCTGAGCCTGTTTACTACGGTACTCTTTCATATACTCCTAATAAATTTTGGACAGTTGCCGCTCACATAGGAACAGATGATGGTTCAAGCTGGGGCAAGTTTGGAAACATCCACTGGAATCTCTCAGCTGTTTGCAAAATTAACTTTTAAAAGTATTTAAAAGCCGGACGGTCGCAAGACCGTCCTTTTTAGGGCACATAGCTCCNNGGAAGAGCGCTTCCTTCACACGGAAGAGGTCGCAGGTTCGATCCCTGCTGTGCCCACCAAAAAAGAATAACCTTTAAGGTTATTCTTTTTTTTCGTGCGTCCTTGACATATAACTATAAATATGATATTATTTCACTCGAAGTGAAATAATAGGCAGGCTGAATATGATAGACCTTATAAAAGTTATGTCATCAGAACGTTTTTTTGAAGTTACAGAGTATTTGAAGCTAAACCCTAATGTAAATGCTTCAAGTATCTCAAGCAACCTGAACATACACATAATTACGGTTCAAAGATATCTTGAAGTCCTTGAAAAGTATGGATTTGTTTCTTCACGCGAAAAAAGAGGAATAGGACGGCCATCCAAAACCTATACTTTTTTAGGGGGGAAGTTTACTCTTGATATTGATGAGCTTTTAAAAGAGTACAGTCTGAGAAGCCAAAAAATAAGAGAAAAAGAAAATTCCACTATAAGCTATAATTATGATATAGACAATGAACGTATAAAACAGGTGATAATTGGTGGACGCAAGGGAACTAAGGTGGAGCTTGAAGATAAATCCGGAAAGTTTTTGTGGATGCTTCCTCCGCCTGATTCGGACGGTGAAAGTATAGAAAAACTAGCCAGTCAAAGCGGCATGGCTGTGCTTGACGCAGTTAAGTTTGTACGTGATATGATAGAGATTGGAGTAATGGAGGTATGCAGTGATGAATGAAGATAATATTTTTTTTGTTTTATTTTTTGTATCCTTTATGTTCATACTCCAGATACTATTACGCTACTTCCTGAGTCATAAAAAGCTACATATAAAAAAAGTATTCTCACAGAGCTTCAAACAGATACTTATAATGGTTCCTGTTTTATTTTTGTTCATGATTTTTTTCAGCAATAATCATTGGTTTTCTTTGGTAGTTACAGCGGTAATGCTTTTTCTTATTATAATAATTAGCATATACAACTCTGTTAAAAAGAGAGACAGTATAAAACGATATCTCTATTCAATCCTTGTATATATTCCCTTATTTATGATGAATTTTTTCCAGGATAATCCCATAGTAATTAACATTCTGGCTTTTATCCCGCTTCCTATGGCTGTATTTTATTTTGTTTTTCTTTACAGATATCCTTTTTACAGCCAGTACTGGGTTGAAGGTTCAATTGATGAGATTCTTAGTCAGGTTGAGAAAGGATGTGGATACTCACCAAAGCCTATCACAGTTTTTAAGAGCACCGGAAAAAGATTTATAACAGGCTGCAGAGGTCTGAAGATCATGTTCCGAGAGGAAAAAACGATAGTACGTATGTCCCGGAAGTATCATAAAGCTTGCGGAAGTCCAAACCTTAAAGAATTTTCAGACCAAATAACCGAAAAAATAATCGAAAGGTACAGAGGTGAAGCAGATGAATGACTGGTTTCTTATTATTGTATGTATTGCGGCACTAGGTCTGTTGATATTCAGACAGGCAGTAAAGTACAAACAGTATAAGGAGGAAGATAGAGTAAATGATTTTTTCAAAGAACTTTTGTTCATGCTCCTGCGTATGGCAGTTATTTTAGCAGTACTGTTTCTTATATCGTTTCTTACTGGCACACATTAGATTATAGAAGATAGAAGGAGGAAAAAAATGATAGAAGTAAAAGGACTTGTTAAAAAATTTGGTGAGTTCACAGCAGTAAACAAAGTAGATCTCTCAATAAAAGGTGGGGAAATATACGGCTTTCTCGGTCCCAACGGTGCGGGTAAAACCACTACAATCAGAATGCTTACCGGAACCCTTAATCCTACCGAAGGAGATATTAGAATACTGGATAAGGACATTCGGAAAGACGATATTCAGATTAAGAGTGAGATCGGTGTAGTTCCTGATGAACCTAAGATGTATGAAAACCTCAGAGGCTTTGAATATGTCGAGTTTATAATGGGTATTTATAAAGTAGATAAAACTGAGGCAAAAAAGAGATTGGACGAGATCTGCGAGGCATTTGATATCGATTTTTTAAATGACTATATAGGTGATTATTCACATGGTATGAAACAAAAGCTCATGGTAGCAACAGTGCTTATGAGAAAACCCAAAGTCATATTTCTTGATGAACCTACCGTTGGTCTTGATGCCAAATCTGCAAAAATTCTCAAGATGCTTATTCAAAAGTACAGAGATGAAGGATCAACCATTTTCCTTACTACTCATATCCTGGAAATAGCTGAAAAGATGTGTGACAGAATAGGAATAATAAAAGACGGTTCAATAATTGCACAGGGAACCATGGAAGAACTACGTTCAAAATCAACCCAGCACAATAAGTCGCTTGAAGATATCTTCCTTGAACTTACCGGCGACGAAGAGATAGACAATATCGTAAAGGAACTTTAGGAGGAAGATCATGTCAGACCTTTCATTATTACTCAAGTATTCATTTAAAAATAAAGTACGGCCGGCAAAAAACAAAAAAGGCGTATCCAAGGCATCTAAACCTATTACAACCGTAATCCAGTACCTTCTTCCGGCGGTCATATTCGGTATGACAATTGCTCCGGTAATGTTTATAACCATGAAGGATCTCAATATACCCATGCAGAGCCTTGGTATTGACAGCAGTTATTCATTTCTTGATATTATTTTTTCTCTTAACTTTCTGGGTATGGGAATAATGTTTTTCATGAACTACTCTCCAAGCATAATAATGAACCTTTACGACAGTGAAATGACTCAGGCATTTCTCACTATGCCCATAAAAAAATCAACTATATTCTGGGCCGGCTCCATAGATAGTCTTCTCATGACCGGTCTGCCTTTAGGGATGCTTCTTCCCATAGCAGTTGTTTATGCTATAATAATGAAAGCCAATATATTTCTATCGATTTTGGCTATAGTAGGCTTTGTTATTGTTCTTCTTGGAATTTCAATGCTTGGAGGCATACTGATGTCATTTTTTATGAGTAGAACATCTGCCAAGCGGTTCACAATGTTTGCATACTTTGGAAGTATAATACTGTATGTTTTTGCAGCCAATTACTTTAACCCCTCAAACTTCAACTCAGGAAACGTCGAAGTAATTGCACAGACTTTTAAGAACGCACTGGGTTTTATCCTAAATCCTGTCTTTCCGCATACATGGATGATTAACAGTACAAAAGGTAATCTATGGTCACTGATAATACTTTTCGGAGCAGGTATACTTTTGTTTTGTTTTACTTATTTTTTATCTCAGAAGCTGGACTTTTCAATCTCAGGAAAAAAAGCCAAAAAAAGTAAAAAGATTACTTTTAAAACCGGAAGGTTCCCTCTGATAAAAAAAGATCTCAAGCTAAGCTTCAGAGACAGTCAGACATTATTTCTTCTTATCTATCCGGCCGTTTTACCTGTTATCTTTTTCTTTGCAGGCAATACAAAAGGTTCTTCTCTCGGAGTAATGTCTTCGCTCATGTTTTCGGCTATAGCAGCTTTTTATGCTGCATACCTTGCCATAATGATGCTTGCGGAAGAAACCAAGATATGGCCTGTTCCAAAGCTTTATCCTATAAAAACCAGAACTCTTGTAAGCAACAAGGTTAATATTCCCTTTGCTATCTTTATGATAGAATATATTCTTATCGTAATACTGCTAACAGTAATTTCGGGATTTTCGTTTGTAAACATAATAAGCATCCTGCCTATGGGAGTTATACTCTACTACTCGTCCTTACTTGGAGCAAGGCTTTTTCTTAAAAATCCTAAAAGAGAGGTAAAACAGAAGAACTTCCTTTCCGGAAAAGAAGTATTTGAACTGGAAGGAGCAACTATGGGAGTAGCTTTTGGGGTATTTTTCCTTCTTAATTTCTTTTCAACAGTAAAAAATAGGCCATTTTGGATTTTCGTCGGACGGGAGTGGCTTATCTATCTTGTATTTATAGGTGTACCAATTCTTCTGATAGGACTGACAGTACTGGGGATATTTAAAGAACTGAAGAAAATTAAAGTACTTATAGAAAACTGGGAATAAAAAACAGAATCTTTGAAGTGAACCCCTTTAGTTAGACAAAATCTGACGAAAGGGGTTCACTTCACTTACGATCCTGTTTTTTATATAAGTACAATATTGAGTCTTGACATTTCAGAAGATATATTCAGATAACAAGTCGCGCTGGTCTGTGAGTAGTTAGAAGAAACATATGAACCGTCCTCCCGTTTTACAAGCCCTTCAAGGGTTTTAAAGGTAAGATCCCCCACATGGTTTAGAACCAATGAAACATTCTTGGGAACCTTTATCGTAAGGGCTGATATCTCTATATTCATGTCTATCACAGAATCCGCAACATCTGTAGGAACTATTGAGATCTTGGTTGCAGTGGTATTGAGCTTGGTATTCTTTATATTAAGCTCCCTCATATCCAAAAGCACGTCAGAGACATTAAATGTTGAATCGATTTTATACTCAAGGTTTTTGTCCATGAAGAGTTCAAGATTGGATCTCTCTGGAACTTTAACGTTTGAAACTTTGAGCTTGTCTATTATGTTCAAAGTACCCTCTTCATATGATGTTTTCATTCTGAAGATATCTTTATCCATTGAAAGTTTCATCCTGAAAGCCTGTTCTCCGTTCCCGCATGAAAGATTAAACTTGGTCCAGTCAGTATCAGAGTTAAGTGTATATAACTTTATCATCGAGTTTGAAGGAAAATCGTTTTCTATTCTCTGTATGGGACCTTGCTTTGATGATTTGAAAATAAACTCTCCTGCTCCAAAAAGTGCGACCAGTCCGGCTCCCACCAAGTATGAAGCAATCATCAGAAGAATAATCTGCCAGAAATGGAGTTTTTGAGGCAAAAGACTGAAAGCATCCGTAAACAGTATTGCACCAAAAAAGAGGCTTCCCAGATGTTCTCCTTTAAAATGTCTGAAAACCTTTAATCCTTCGGCAATAAAAATAGCAGCAAAAAGCAACTCCACAATTATAGAAAACCCTATGCTTATTTTAAAAACCACTCCAAGAATAATTATTACTCCCAGAAGTATGGCTATAACCCCTCCGCTTTTCATTTCTATTCACCCCTCTTGAAAAAGAAACTTGAAATACCGTATGCTAAAAAAGCCGAACCAAATATAACTAAAAGCACTTCCCAGAAGTTAAGCTTAAGTCCGAAAAGATTTAAAGAATCAAAAATAAGTATTGTACCTGCTATAAATCCAAACAAGAGTCTTTTCAAAAGCTTGGCTGCACCATATTTTTTTCCTCCGACCACACTCTGGGCAAACTTAAGCGACCCCATTGCAATACTCTTTGGAAATGCGGGTATCTCCTGTTCATCAAGATTATCATGTACCTGTCTTATAGTCTCACTCGCAATATCAGCCGCCTGCTGTGGTGGAACTTCATACTTATTGCCGTCTTTATCATGTATCACATGTACATGGACATTTCTTCTGCCTTTGAATACAGCATACACAATAAAATTTATACCCAGTATCAGCTCAACTATTCTCCAGAAAGAGATAGAAAAACCAAAGATTACACTTAATATAAGTATTATACCGACTACAAGGCACAGCACCGCAAACTTCTTCATTCAGAATACCCCCTGTTGTTTAACGTTTTTACCGCTTCCTCTTTATTATATCCCAGTTCCTGGAGTAGTTCAACTGCAAACTCAAAAGAAATTTTCTTTTCATCAAGCAGCTTCAATACTTTCTGCTCTTCCGGCGTAAGAAAGTTCCCGGAGTTTTTAGCCCTTTGCTCTGCGGTTTTTGATTGACTGGCAGTACCGGAACAGCTATTCTCAGCATATTCACAGTTCTCTTCAATGCCTACTATATTTATATCACCGGTTACAACAGATATATCCAGTGATCTTTTATCCAAACGCGAAAAACCGTCCTGTATAAGCGGAATATTAGACCTTACATTCGATGTAAACCTAGTTGATTTTGAAGTGTAATTTACAGGCTGAGTACCGCTTATAAATATCTTAGCATCACCGGTTACGAGATTGAGTCTTGAACGCAGAAAATCTGATGAAAGCTTGTTTATCTTCAAATCTCCAGTGATTACCGAACAGTTCAGTTCTTTTAAAAGAGAGTTTGAAACGGTGGCATCTCCGGTAGTTATTGTTCCCTCAAGACAGCCGATATGACAGTTATCTATTTTTATATCTCCGGTAATAGCCTTTACGGCAACCAGTCCTATAGTACTGTCATTTATATCTATATCTCCGGAAGTTACGTTAAGGTATACTCTATCAAGTTTAAGCTCGTCTATATTGATATCTCCGTTTATAGTCTTAAGCTCTATTTCCTTCACAGAAGATTTGACCAATAATTTCGTTCTGACCGTAGGACCGCTGAAAGAGATTATATTAGAAAGAAAACCCTTGCGTTCATTGGCAAGCGTAATATATATGGTATCATCTGTCGTTTCATAACTTGCCACAACATCAATATCCTGTTGATACTCAAAAGTATTCTGCTCAGATTCATTCACGCTTATATCCATTCCCATAAATTTTGCTGAAATAACAACTTTCCTGATATTATCTTCAAAAGTAATAAATCCCTGCATTGAGCTCCCCTCCTACTTTGATTTAGTTTTTTTGAGAAGCTCTTTGGCTTCCTCAGGAGTTATCTCACCTTTTTCTATTTTTTCTAGTATTTCAAAGGTTTTGGTTCTGTTATCGTCTTCCGCCTCATATCCCATAGCCCGTGCAAGATCTTCCAGTCTTGCCTTTGCGGTAGGGTAAGATATATCCATCTCTTTTTGGAGTTCAGAAAGATTTCCACGGGTTTTTATAAATATCTTCAAAAAAGTTAGCTGTTCATCTGTAAGCTTGGCAAACTCTTCAAGCGGGAAACTTCCTGAAATCTCAGTTCCGCAGTTTTCACAACGGTATCTTGTTATCATAAGCTGACCATTACAGACAGGACAACTTGAGATTTTTCTTTTTATCACCATGTCTACTCCTCCTTCTAATTTTCTAGGATATCAAAATTATAATATATTTTTTTAAAAAAGTCAAGTTTCTATAGAAAAAAATTATAAAAAAATTTATTTATTCTCTAAAAAAATTAAAAGGTTCGTTTTAAAAGTTCATTTGTGAATGTTTTAACTATCAATTTACATTATAACATGCGGGAGAGTAATATATATAGCGTAAAATTCAAGTGAAAGAAAAAACAAAGTCATTCAAGAAGGAGGCATAATTATGCAGATAATAAAGGTAACCAATATCAAGGAGCTTGAAGAGCTTATTTCTAAAGTAACACAGGCACAGAAAGCTTATTCCTCTTACACACAGGAAAAAGTTAATGAGATCTTCAGAAGAGCCGCTATA
>DJGH01000022.1:17444-25352 GCA_002431635.1 Petrotoga sp. UBA5851 | reverse complement strand
GCCAAGAGCGCCGTGGAAGAAACAGGTATGGGAATAGTTGAAGATAAAGTCATTAAAAACCATTTTGCGGCAGAATACATCTACAATAAGTATAAAGATGAAAGCACCTGTGGAATAATAGAAGAAGATAAGGCATTCGGAATAAAAAAGATAGCCGAACCCATAGGTGTAATAGCCGGCATTATACCAACGACCAACCCAACATCCACAACTATTTTTAAATCGCTTTTAGCTTTGAAAACCAGAAATGCGATTATATTTTCACCACATCCCAGAGCAAAAAAATCAACTGTTGCTGCCGCACGTATAATATTGGAAGCAGCCATTGCATGCGGAGCACCTGAATACATAATCGGCTGGATAGATGAACCGAGTGTAGAGCTTTCTCAGTACCTCATGAAACATAAAAACATAAATCTGATTCTTGCAACCGGTGGGCCAGGCATGGTAAGAGCAGCTTATTCAAGCGGCAAACCTGCAATCGGTGTCGGGGCAGGAAATACTCCGGCTATAATAGATGAAACGGCTCATCTGAAAATGGCGGTAAACTCCATTCTTATGAGCAAAACCTTTGACAACGGTGTAATATGTGCTTCTGAACAGTCTGTGACAGTTTTAAGCGAAAAATATGACGAAGTGAAAAAGGAGTTTATTGACAGAGGCGCATATATCATGAATGCAGATGAAAAAGAAAAACTCGGAAAAATCCTTATACATAACGGGAATATCAATCCGGATATTGTAGGCCAGCCAGCCTGTAAAATTGCCGGACTTGCAGGCTTCAATGTTGATAAAAGCACTAAAGTCCTTATAGCCTGCTGTCAAAAAATCGGTGATGAAGAACCTTTCTCTCATGAAAAGCTTTCACCGGTTCTTGCCTTATACAGAGCCGATTCTTTTGAAGATGCAGTCCAAAACGCTGTCAGTCTTGTAGAGTTTGGTGGCATGGGTCACACCTCTGTGTTATATACGAATCAGAAAAATCATGAAAGGATAAGTTATTTCGGCAGCAGGCTCAAGACCGGAAGAGTGCTTGTAAACATGCCATCTTCACAGGGAGCTATCGGTGATATTTATAACTTCAAGCTTGATCCTTCCTTAACTCTTGGGTGCGGATCATGGGGAGGTAATTCCGTGAGTGAAAATGTTGGTGTAAAACATCTTCTTAATATAAAGACGGTTGCTGAACGACGTGAAAATATGCTTTGGTTTAAAGTTCCTCCTAAAATTTATTTCAAGTACGGTTCTGTTGAAACTTCACTTACAGAACTCTCTGACAGGAAAAGAGCTGTTATTATTACTGATAAGGCTTTATTCGATCAGGGGTATACAGACCACGTCACCCAGGTGCTGGAACAAACCGGAATTGACTTTGAAGTGTTCTTTGATGTTGAGCCTGATCCTTCTATATCTACCATAAACAAAGGGCTTGCTCTTATCAATTCTTTCCATCCTGATCTAATAATCGCTATGGGCGGAGGCTCACCGATGGATGCTGCCAAGATTATGTGGCTTATGTATGAGTATCCGGAGGTAAAGTTTGAAGGTCTCGCACTGAGATTTATGGATATACGAAAAAGAATATATACCTTCCCGGTTTTAGGAAAAAAAGCATTAATGGTCGCTATACCAACCACTTCCGGAACAGGTTCCGAAGTCACTCCTTTCGCAGTTGTTACCGATGATAAAACAGGAATAAAATACCCTATAGCCGATTATGCACTTACTCCCGATATGGCTATAGTTGACCCGCAGTTTGTCATGAATCTTCCAAAAAAGCTTACTGCATATGGCGGAATAGACGCTGTAACTCACGCTATAGAAGCATATGTCTCAGTTTTTGCAAACGAATTTACAAACGGTTTGGCATTGGAAGCCTTGAGGCTACTTTTCAAGTATCTGCCAAGTTCCTATAAAAACGGAGCAGATGACCCAAAAGCCAGAGAGAAGGTTCATTATGCAGCCACTATGGCAGGAATGGCCTTTGCCAACTCATTCCTTGGAGTATGCCATTCTATGGCGCATAAGCTGGGATCAGCATTTCATATACCTCATGGACTTGCTAACGCACTTCTCATAAATGAAACCATCCGTTTCAACTCAACAGATGTTCCTTTTAAGCAGACCGCATTTCCGCAGTATAAGTACCCTCTTGCAAAAGAAAGATACGCAAAGATCGCTGATTATCTTAACCTGGGAGGGAATACTCCACAAGAGAAAGTTGAAAATCTTATAAAGGCTGTTCAAGCTCTCAAAGATCAACTGAATATTCCAAACTCCATAAGTGAATGTGGAGTAAACTCAGATGAGTTCTACTCAAAACTTGATCAAATGTCTGAACATGCTTTTGATGACCAGTGCACTTCTGCCAACCCGAGATATCCACTTATTTCTGAAATAAAAGCAATGTATATATCGGCATTTTCATCAAAGTAAAAAGATTTTGTTCTTTTATTGCCCAAGAAAGAGAAATATTCGGAAGAGTCATTTAACATATATGAAGTATAATATTGTTGTATGAAAAGAATGTGAGTTTTTTCTTTTTCCAGGAAACAGATGATGAAAAGAGGTGAAAATATGATCGAACTGTACGTTTGTATGGGAAGTGCATGTTACCTCAAAGGATCGACTGACATTATAGAGATACTTAAGGAAGAACTTCAGAAGAATAATCTTCTTGGTATCATACACATGAGAGGATCTTTCTGTCTGGGTCCATGCAACCAGGGTGTCGTAATAAAAGTAGGAAACAGGTTCTTCAAAAATGTAAGCCCGCAGAATATAAAAAGCCTTTTTGAAAATGAAATCATGCCGTTCATAAAGAATGATGCTCCTTCAGAAAGGACAAAGGATGATGATTCATATGTCTAAAAATGTTTGGGAAGTTCTTTGGGATTATGATCCGAACGGTCTGGTCGCACTTGACGAAAATATGCAGATAAAACTCGTAAATCCGGCTTTTGTTAAGCTTTTCCACCTTAATGATGTCGACGTTATAGGGCGGCACATACTTGAGTTTTTTGAAGATGCTGATGATTTTTACTCCATACTCCAGGGAAAAAGCGAATCCATACGAAAAGTGCATGAGTACAGAAACTACGGAATGATCCTTTCTGAAGTTACTTTTAGAATAGAAAATGAGGGTCTTCTTGTAAAAATTTTCCATGATATCTCCGAACAGGAAAGAAAAGAAAAAGAGATGAAAAACCTCAAAATGGAGATCATCGAAAAAGTTCAGAATATTGTTGACAAACAGATGAAGGTAGGCCAGGAAATAGCTTCCATTCTGGGAGAAACTACGGCTGAAACTAAAGCTACTCTGGTAAAACTGCTTGAAATTCTCAAAAAGGAAGGGTAGTAAGATCACCTAAAATAGGCTGGTGGTGAAATATGGCATCTGCAGTAGTTTATAGGAAAAGTTTAAATAAATTCGGCGAAGAAGTCTGCGGTGACAATTATCAGGTTTCAAAAACCAAGGACTCTAAGATAGTGGTTCTGAGCGACGGATTGGGCAGCGGTATAAAAGCCAGTATCTTATCGATTCTCACCACAGAAATAATAAGTACCATGATGAGGATGGGCGTTGATATAGACGAAGTTGTGAATACTATAGCCAAGACTCTTCCGGTATGCAAGGTGAGAGGTATTGCTTACTCAACCTTTACCATAATTCAGATTTACAACAACGGAAACATAAGGATAGTCAACTACGATAATCCATCTCCTGTAATAATTAAAAAAGGAGATATATACTACCCGGACTATAAAGAAACTTTGGTTGACGACAAAAAAATATTTGTGACAAATATTACTCTTGATCCAAATGACTTTATATTTGCGCTTTCTGACGGCATAGTACACGCTGGACTTGGAAATCTTATGGATTTTGGATGGGGACTGGATAATATAGCGCCTTATCTTAAAAGAATATACCGCCGGACCAATGACCTTAAGTACATAGTTGATAATCTTGTGGAGCTCACAGATAGCTACTATGGTTTCAGAGCCGGAGACGATGCAACGATGGTTGGCATAAAAATAACCGAGAATCCCCGATGCATGATTCTTACAGGCCCGCCGCTTGATCCTAAGACAGATTATTTTTATGTGCAGAAACTTCTAGATTATGACGGAAAAAAAGTCGTTTGCGGAGGAACTACCAGTAATATCGTATCCAGAATTTCAAAAAAAGAACTGGAGATAGATATAAAGGATATAAAGAAAAATGATCTGCCGCCTTACGGCAAAATGAGCGGAATAGATCTTGTGACAGAAGGTGTGCTGACCCTTCAGGCTTTAAATAAGATCTTGCTATGCTGCAAAAAAAATATGTATGAACTTGATTTTGACGGAAACGATAACGCTGCCGAAAAACTGTTTCTTATTCTCAGAGATTGTGATGAAATAGACTTTCTGGTAGGACGTAAGGTAAATGCGTTTTATCATAACCCTGCCCTACCTTTTGATATGTCTATAAGATCCAATCTGATAAGAGATATTTCTAAGAATCTTGAACGGTTAGGCAAAGAGATAAAAGTTGAATACTGCTGACAAGAGTAGTATACGAGAACTTATAATTAATTGAATACTCTTCTTAAATTGTCCATTATACTGCATAATGGACAATTTTTTATTCTTGCAACTATTACAAATGTGTTTTGATTAATCAATTATATATATTTCAAAAGCAAATGTTGTAATACAAAAGAAATACATATACTGTAGAATATTTTTATATGACAGTATATGGTTTTATTTTTATTTTTTATATTTATTAGGAGAATATACGATGAAATATATTATGCAGTTAGTGATTTTTTTTCTTATGGGCGGTTTCACGAGAATAGCAGAAGGTACAGCTTTCAGGTTTGCAGCAGAGCTTATAGTTTTTTTGATTTTTCTGATACTTTACATACGCACGAAAAAAAGCAAAGATATCCTTGAGTACTTATCCCCGGATTCTTTTTTCAAAACAATTAAAAAACCGGTGTATGCTGTATTTTTTTCAATAGCTGCTGTCTGCGCAGTTCTTTTAGTTGTAATTCATCCTGAAAAGCTTGTATTGAACGATATTCTGACCGTAGTTTTAAGAATAGTCAGTTTTAACCTGACACTCAGACTCTTAATCGGGCATTATCTTCAAGAAATATTTAAAAAAGATTTTTTCAGTTTGCTTATCACTTCACTTTTGGGTGTATCCATTCCTTCAGCATACTTTAACAGTTCCATGAGTTTTTTCTTTATTATAACTGTCGTACTTACATTTGTGATAGCTGTAATATCGTATAAGATCATAAAATCTTCAAAATCTGTTTATATCTCTATTATTTTTGATACTCTATGTCTTTTTATTCTTGACCGTATACTCAGTATGGCTACAAACATTAATTAAGACCTGTTATGCCATTTAGTCTGCAGTTGAGATACATACTACAGTTAATCTTATTTCTATATCTTTATCATTTTTACGGAAAGATTTTTTCTCGTAATGGGATATTGTTGCCAATTTTTATTGCAGCTTTTGTTATTTTATTCATAAAAACGCAGAACAGCTTTGATATACTGAGATATCTAAGTTATAAGAACTTTAAAAAGTACCTCAGCAAACGTTATATTGTTTTATGGCTTACAGTTCTGTTTTTTTTGGTTATTGGACTGAGTAGAATCTCATATATGAATAAATATGAACTTTTTATCGCCTGTGTATATGCCCCCATCTTTGAAGAGCTTATTTACAGGCTTGTTATTGGAAGATACTTAAAGGTCATATTTAAAAAAACATGGATAGCATGCTTAATTACAACTGTTATTTTTACTTTGAGCCATACTGTTCAAGAACCACAAAAGTTAATTTCTGTCTTTATTGGCGGTCTGATATTTTTTATAAGTTTTGAAAAAACCGAGACAATATATATTCCCATGATCATTCACTCTTTATGGAATCTTATTTATTCTATTTCAAGCACAGTCATTAATAATACTTAATTTGGTTTTTGTAGCCCAAAGCTTAAAACCAAAGCTTTCTAGGCTGAATCTACTCTCCTGAGGGGGAGTTTTTTTATTTTAAACTTAAAAATGACCTATAATTTAAACATAAGTTTGTACACAAATTCACAAAAATAAGTTATAATATATTCGAAATGGATATCGAAGAGATTTACACACTAATTTATTGTAAAGGAGGAAATGCTACCAGACATCATATCCAAGGCAGATATTTTGGGTATATGTTCTCTTTGGGAGTAGCAGAAAATTTATATGGAAGTAAAAGTATGTGTGGGAACAACATGTCATCTTATGGGATCTGCGACTATAATTGAGGAAATAAACCAACTTCCAAAAGAAATTGCCGATAAGATTACTCTTAAGTATGCAACATGCTTTGAAGTATGTCACGGACAGATGAAACCGCCTATAATAAAAATCGATGATACTTACTACGAAAATCTTACACCTGAAAAAGTTAAGCAACTGATTATAAACAAGGTAAGTGAGTCAAAATGAGAGTATTTGTATTCAATGAAGTCATGAAGATGCGCAGGCAGATCATGCTTGAGCTTGCTAAAAACTATGAAAAAGGAACTCTTGAGCAGATGCTTGACAAGCTTCCAAAAGAAATAATGAACGATCTGCAGTTCACGACGTCAAACTCCATTTACCAGGAGAAAGAAATCATAAAACAGCGGATAAAAATATATCTTGGGATGGATTATGATACAACCAAAGACTATGAACTTTATGAGCTTAAAGATAAGCTGGAAGATATACTTTCTGCAAAATCAGATCTTTGTGCTACAGACAAATTTGTTCAGACCATAAAGGAGGGCTGTGACTCCTGTCCGTCAGGAAGATACTATGTCACAGACTTGTGCAGAAACTGCGTGGCTCACTCATGTCAGAATGTCTGTCCTAAAAAGGCCATTACCATAGAAAATTCCAGAGCTAAGATAAATCCGGATCTTTGTGTTGGATGCGGAATGTGCGCACAGGCATGCAGCTATTTTTCGATTGTGAAGCTTGAAAGGCCATGTGAAAGAGCGTGCTATGTTAATGCAATTGGAAAAGATGAGAAAAAAGCAGCCCAGATAGATTACGAAAAATGCGTAAGCTGCGGCGCATGCTTTGTTTCATGCCCCTTCGGAGCAATGGAGACTCCATCGCACCTTTTGAGGGTAATGCACGGAATAAAAAAAGGTGAAAAAATAGTAGCTATATTTGCACCTGCAATAGTTTCACAGTTTGGGCCTAAAGTTAGCATAGGACAGATAAAACAGGCGCTGAAAAAGATCGGATTCTATGATTCGGTTGAGGTAGCGGTAGGTGCAGACATGGTTGCCCATGAGGAAGCTGAGTTTCTCAAGAACGCCTGCGATACAGTTACAACCTCCTGCTGTCCGGCATTTGTAGAGTATATAAAGAAAAACCAGAAGGATTTCGTTCCTAAAATATCTCCGGCTCCTTCCCCTATGACAGCGCTTTCACAAAAACTGAAAAGTGAGAATGATGACATAAAAGTACTTTTCATAGGACCATGTATAGCAAAGAAAATGGAAGCATTCTTAAATAAAAAAATTGATTACGTTATGACCTTTGAGGAACTTGGTACTCTTTTTGTGGCAAAAGGCATCGAACCATCATCAATGGAAAGTGAAGATATCCATGGTTCTGAATCAGGATGGGGATTTGCAGTTTCAGGAGGAGTTACCAACGCTGTCAAATTAAGGTTGGAAAAGGAACTTAAAACTTTGAAGATGGATGGCCTGGTTCAGGCAAAAGAAACATTTAACCTTGCAAAAAAGGAAAAGTATGATCTGATTGAAGGAATGGCATGTGAAGGCGGATGTATAGCCGGTCCCGGTGTTATAGTGAATCCTAAAGTTTCATCTTCAAACGTTAAAAAAATTGCAA
>DJGH01000022.1:0-17420 GCA_002431635.1 Petrotoga sp. UBA5851 | reverse complement strand
TGTTCAAGTATGATAGAATTGAATCATCTAAAACAATGAAAGGAGCCGCTTATGTTGCTTTGCGAAAAATTGAACTTTATATTTGAATTCCGCAATAAGATAAAGGATATACATCCTTTATTAAACAAATGCTTTCCGGTAGTAGTTTCTAGTGTTGATAAAGTTGATATATACGATGTTACTCCTGAAGAAAAATATACACTTATTAAAACTGATAAAAATATGTTCGGTCACATACCTCATATTCGTGCTTCATTCCCTTTTGAATCTTACGGTAACAGACCTGTATGTATTATTACTGAAGATGTCTTTGATGAACCGAATGGTTATGCCGTTATTTTCCATGAGTTCATACACTGCCAGCAGTATGAGTTGTGCGAAACCCGACTGAAAAAAAGACTTTCTGTTTATAACCAATCAATGCTTGAAAAGAATTATATGTGGGAGCTTAACTATGATTTTCCGTACAGTTCGATAGAGTTTATGAGCTACTGTAACACTGATGCTTCAGAAAATAATCTACTTAAAACTCTTGCTGAAAAAAGAAGACTTATAAAAAATAATTATGGAATTGCCAATTATGAGTATATGACCTGGCAGGAATGGAAAGAAGGCTTTGCCAGCTATATTGAGACCATGATCATCGAAAAAACTGGAAACAAGGTTGAACAATCTGATTCGCTTTGTATGTCACGGGTCTCTTTATATAAAACCGGCGCCAGGTTAATAGGTGCACTAAAGACCCGTCACAGCGGTTGTGATGAAAATATTGAAAATTTATTTGAACTGATCTATGCAAATATTGACTGATCGAAAAATGCCAAGCTACTGTCTACGGATTAATTTTTTCCAAATTGATCCAGTACCTTCGCACATTTTTCTGTTCTGATTTTTCAAAGACCGTCTTTTCATAATATCCTCCATTTTTTTCTATGATCTTACGCGAACCTATGTTATCTTCATCACAAGTTATCAGAACATTTTTTATTCCGTATACCCTTATCTCTTCAAGAGCAAGTTTTAGAACCACAGTACCATAACCCAATTTTCTGCAGGAAGGACGGATATCGTAACCTATGTGTCCGTCCAGATTCGATTCAACATTTCTGAGTTCTGTTCTCAATCTACATGTTCCAATAAGAGTGTTTCCTTTGTCAACCAGCCATCTGGTGACAGTTTTAACTTCTTGCGAATGAGTGCTTGTGTATTCAAGGGAAATATCCTTACGTATTCTCTGCACTGCTTTTTCTAAAGTATCTATACCGCCATGTCTTGAGTTGTTTTCGAACGAATATTCAATACAAATCTCCAAATACTCAGACGCACGGTCTTCATCTGGTTTTATTAGTTTCAAAATTTCTCCTCCCTTTTTGAACAGCGTTAATATAATATTAGCACTAAACCAGAAATTTCAAAAAAATACTTGAGACTTATGATAAAATAGTAATACTTAATTTTTTATTACGGAGGAAAAGATGAATTTTATAAGAGTTACAGATATGACTGTCCAGGATATTAAAAGAATATTCACCGTAGCTGACAGTTTAAGAACTGGCGGCGCTATAACCAGTTTATCGGGGAGAACTGCCGTAATGTTTTTTCCTGAATCCAGCATACGCACCCGCATAACGTTTGAAAAAGGTCTGCATTGCATGGGGATTACTCCTATACTTTTTCCTTCTTCTGCTCTTGATAAAAGAGAAGATATCGCAGATGTAACCGGATATATTGAAAACTGGGCTGATCTGCTCATAATTCGGCATCCTTCTATTGAAAAAATTGAAAGTATCTCAAAATGCTCTCAAATACCTGTTATAAATGCTATGACCTCACAAAACCATCCATGTGAGATTCTTTCCGATATTTATTCAATTCGAGATAGGAAAGCTGACTTTGATAAGCTTGTATATACTTTTGTAGGTGAAAATTCAAATATTCTGCATTCTTGGATTGAAGCCTCAGAGATTTTGGGTTTCAGGCTTAACCATGTTTCCCTGCCAGAAAATGAAGCCGATGATGCAGGAAAAAACTACAGCTTTTTTACTGATATTTCCGATGTTATAAGTGAAACCGATGTCCTGCTTACTGATCCGCTTACAGAAAAGTACAGAAACGAAGAATACTACAGTAAATACCAGATTACGCTCAAAATTCTGCAAAAAGGAAAAAACGATCTTTTATTTAATCCGTGTCCGCCTTTCTACAGAGGTGAAGAAGTCTCAAACGATGCTATAGGTTCTGCATGTTTTGTTGGATATAGCTTCAAAAAAAATCTACTTTATGTCCAACAGGCAATAATGGCGTATGTATCTGAAATTGGCAGAGGTCAATTACTATGAGAAAAATTGAAACCAAGTACGCCATGCTCAGTACAATCAAACTATCTTACTCAGAGTATGGGAAAGGCGAAAACCTTTTGTTGCTGCATGGAAACTCTGAAAACAAAAGTATATTTGCCAAGTATCAGACCGAATATTTGAAAAATTTTCATACTTATGCTATCGACAGCAGAGGACACGGAAAGAGTGTATCTGTTGATGAAAAGTACACAATACAGCAGTATAGCGAAGACATCATCGAATTTTGCAGATACTTAAGAATTGATAGAGCTTTTGTTTTGGGATACAGTGATGGGGGAAATATTTCATTATTTCTTGCTGCAAAAGATCCGAAAAGATTTCCTAAAATCTATGCCATATCCCCTAATTACCTTGTTTCCGGTACAACTGAAAGCTCTTTGAACTTTCTGAGAAAAATATACCGTATGCTTATCTTTATGAAAAAAATCGGGTTTAATACCCGAAAAGCCATAATGCGCTTTGATTTAATGCTTAATGATATCGGTTTGTCCAAGCAACAGCTTCAGAGTATAAGTACACAGGTCAGACTCGCATATGCGGAAAAGGATATGATAAAACACGAGCATATACTAGAGATATGCAGTTTAATTCCATGTGCAACAGCGAAAAAGATAAACGGCTGTACTCATCTTAGTGAGTTTAAAAGCACTGAACTTATTTCTGATATGCAGAATTTTTTTAGTTTATAAGTTCAAAGTATCCCAAAACTATTTGGATTTGTTTAACGCTGTTCCTGAGTAATTTCCTGCCTTCTATCTACCTTTTGATTTTAGGGAGCTTTGTCTGCGGATGGCAATGCATCTTTTAACGTCTTCCATAATACTTTCATTTGTAACGTCAAGCATAAGCCATCTTTGTCCCATTCCAACTTTAGTTTCACGATAAATCTTCTGTGTATATTCTGTAAAAACAGGGAGAATCATTTCTATTTCCTGCTGTCCGCTGCTTGTTATTACTATTAGAACTGTGAAATATCCTCTCATCGGATAGATTGTGCACAAAGTACGTCCGGCCTTTTTATATTTTATATTCCATCCATACTGTAATGAACATCTGCTGTATTCAAAAACAGCTTTGCCCTGATACTCAATCTCTATATATCTGCACAGTCTTTCAAACAGCGGACTATCTACGTACATACTCACTGCAGACATAGAAGGTTCAGATATTCCATCAGTTTTATCCCACATTTTTTCTTTTGACTTTTTTTCCCAAGACTGCTCTTTCAAAGGTATCCAGATCTCCATACGGCACGGTTCAGTCTGTACAGAGTAGTACATCTCTGCTGTAAAGCCCCCACAGATAAGACTGTGCTTTTTTAGCCATTTTTCCATAAACGAATATGCTTTAAAGATCGCCGATTCAATCAATTCTTCAAAATTCTTTGTTTCCAAGCAGCATACAATATACTCGCCACAGGAAAGACAAAAGGATGAAAGATCTGGTGTTTTTATTTCCGACGATGTTTCTCCACCAGCAATATATGTACATAATCCTTTTTCGGTAATATGTATAATTCCGCACTCCCTAGCCCAAGGCTCAAGAAATGAAATATTTGATTTCCTACGGTGAAATTCTTCCCATATAATTCCGGCATTTGCAACACCTGTCCAAGCTCCTTCAGATAACTCGACACAGGGTACCTTACCTTCTACTCCCATAAAATATAATGGTTCATCGAGTTTTTTACGAATAATCTCTATAACAATACCATCAGCAATCAATGGTACATTTTCTTCAGTATCCTCATACTTCAGTGACAGATCCGGCTTTATAAAATGATTAAGAATAACCGGAGAACTCCGGTATTCTTCAGGTGTGATTCCATAGATGTCTCTAAAGGCTCTTGTAAAATTGGCATGATCTGAAAATCCATATTCAAACGCTACATCAATTATCCGCACATCTTTGTTTTTAAGTGCTTCAGAAGCTTTCGCTAGTCTTCTTAGTTTAATGTACTCATTCAATGGTTTTTTAATCAAACGGCTGAACAGATGCTGAAAATAGTATACTGATAATCCCGTTTCACCTGCTATTATTTCTACATTTATATCTTCCTTCAGATGGGTTTCTATGTAATCCAAAGAATTTTGTATTGCATTGTATGCATGCACTTTAACACCTCCTCAGATTATAGAATACCATATCGGTTGATTTTTTGCTTGTCACCCAATGCTCTTTTAAACTGATTCTATTAATAAGAAACTGCACAAGCATTCTCTTGTGCAGTAATTGATACCTATTAGCTTTTTATAGTAAGGCTATTTTTTCTCCAAATTCTACAGCTGTTTTTTGACCATTATTATCAGGATTCCATTGGTTTTTTAATCCCTCATCTATGATTTCAAATCCTGCGCTGGACATCATTTCATTTAGTGTTTTCACCGATTCACCGCTCCATCCGTAGCAACCGAATGCCGCTGCTTTTTTACCCTTGAATTTAAGTCCTTTCATAAAATGAATGAACCCTGCAACCGAGTGCAGTATGCTGTTGGAGACTGTAGGTGAACCTATAATAACCGTTTTGGATTTAAAGACTTCTGTTATCAGGTCATTTTCATCGCTTTTGGAAAGGTTATAAATCTTTATGGTTACTTTGGGATCAGCCTTTTCAATCCCATGTGCTATACTTTCTGCAAGAATTTTTGTACCGTTCCACATGGTATCATAAACTATGGTAATCTGATTTTCACGGTAGTCATCTGACCACTGCGCATATTTCTCTATTATTTGAGATGGATTATCTCTCCATATAACACCGTGACTGGTGGCTATAATATCAATAGGGAGATTGAATGAAGAAATCTCGGCCAGCTTTTTTTTAAGGGTGGAACTGAAAGGAGTTAAAATGTTGGCATAATACTTAATTGCTTCATTAAAAAGATCACATCTGTCCGCCTGATCGTTAAAAAGCTTCTCGTTTGCAAAATGCTGTCCAAAAGCATCATTGCTGAATAAAATATTATCCCCGGACAGATAAGTTGCCATACTGTCAGGCCAGTGGAGCATTGTCATTTCAACAAAAATGAGTTCCTTCCCATTCCCGATGCTGATCTTATCTCCGGTTTTTACTATATGAAAGTTCCAGTCCTTATGATACTGTCCTTTCAATGATTTTACTGCATTGGCCGTGCAATAAATAGGTTTGTCAGGAATATGTTTCATAAGTTCAGGAAGTGCTCCACTATGGTCAACTTCTCCGTGATTGGCGATTATAAGGTCAATTTTCCGTAAATCAACTTCTGAAGATAGATTCTTTACATATTCCTTTGCAAAAGGCAGCCATACAGTATCAATTAAAACCGTTTTTTCTTCCTGAATTAAATAAGAGTTGTAGGTTGAGCCTTTATGAGTAGAATAGTCATCGCCGTGAAATGTTTTGAGTTCCCAATCAACTTTCCCCACCCAATAAACATTGTTCTTGACATATTTTTTCATTGCCTCACCTCCAAATAATTTAGATGCTATGCTACTGTCCGGATTATTTTTGAACGCAAAGGTTTTTATACACCATATTCCTATAATTTCTTTTGTTCGGCCTTTTTCCTTGAACTGCTAGTTTGGCTGCGTTAGGAGATAATTTCTTAAGTGTGCCACTTAAAAATTACATTGGTTTGAGATTTTGATTTAGCCTTTCAACCATCCAAGTTATTCGGCTTTTACGTCCAGATTCAGTTTTTGCATCATAATATGCCCGTGTATATATTTTTTTTACAGATGGTGGCATTGCCAGGAAATTCGTATATGCCGGTTCGTATTTTTTTAATAACTCATGTAAAAAAGCGACTTGTTCCTCTGTTACAGGCGGAACTTTAGGCTTGTCCCATTGTCCATTTTTCTTAGCTTCTTCAATTTTTTCCCTGCCGTAATCAGTCATTTTCCCTTGTTGTTCAAGTTGTGCAATTAAAGCCTTATTCTTTTCAGACCATTTACTATTGGTACGCCGGCTGGAAAAGTATTTTTTATATGTTTTTTCATCAAGGCTTTGCATTTGACCGTCAATCCAGCCATAACATAAGGCTTCTTCCAGAGCTTCATTAGCAGAGAGCGTAATAGGCCCGCCATCTTTACCGAAAAGTAACCATACTCCTTCTTTTTTTGAATTATTCTTATCCAACCATTCACGAAATGCTTTTCTATTCGAAAATTGAAGTATATCGCTCACTAAACTCCTCCTTATAAGGATGATTTTTTTATAGCATACTTTCACTTTATTTTATCTAATAAATTCTGTTTTTTTATTATTGATTCTATAGCAAACTTTAAAATCATATTGTCTGTCTTGACCAGCGCATATAGATTCTTTGACTAAAACCTTTTATCTTTGAAAAGTTCTCGCTTTTTCTGTTGAACTCTATGAAACCCATTTTTTTATATATCCGGTATGCAATCTGGTTTGTATCGGTAACCTCCAGTATAAACTCCTGATACGGCTGGCTTTGGATAACATGGTTAAGAAGCGCTGAACCTATTCCTCTTCCTCTGGCTTTTTCGATAGTACCCGCACACTCAATATATCCTGTATGATCTGGGAGGGTAAGTATAGTGTTAAACTCTTTCTGTAAAAAACTGTAGGCCAGATGTCCTGTAATGAACCCAAAATGCTTTTTCATCTGATTCTCATCGATATGCATGGCTCTGGTTTTATTGTTGGAACATCCCAGGATACTTACTATTTCACCACTAATTTCTGCAGTAAAAACGACTTCCGGGCAAAATGCATGACGAAAAGCATTTTTTAACTTGTCCTTATCCTTGGAAAAAAATTGCATCTCCTTATAATAAGCATCTGAAAAAACTCTTGCCACATCACTTCTTACATCGTGGTCATAATCCGCCATTCTACGGAATATAATGTATTCTTTCATAGAAATCCCCCTCCATAAAATTATCTTTTCATTAGAGTTTATCTTCCAAACTCGTTATAAATAATATCAATAGCAATTTCTTTGGCTTGTTGTCCGCTGGTCCCAGGTTCGTTAAGCCTGATCGAAAAGTACATAGTCATTTCCTTATATTCAAAAAAACCTGTAAACCAAGCATCAGTCCATTCTTCATCTCTTATACCCGAACCTGTTTTACCGTATATACTCATACTGCCATTATAATTACTTATAAGCATTGCTTCTTTGACCAGTTGAATGTTCTCTTCACTGAAACATATTCCATCCCGAAAAATTTTACGTATAATTTCAGCCTGCTGTATCGGAGATACCTTCAGCGAAGATTCCTGCCAAAATCCATTTATTGACTTAAGAGTACATATTGACGGAAAAACTTTATTGTCCATGCTTCCCTGCCAGCAACTTATATCGCAGTTTCCATAATCCAGACTGTCAAGAACTTTCTGTACATACTCTGGTCCAATCATATCAAGCACCTTTCGGTAATACCATATAGCAGATGTTTTGAAAGCCGTTCTATACTCCATGTTTTTATTCCATTCAATAACCGGATATATCGTTCCATCCCATTCTAATAAAGAGTTATCCGGATCTATTACTCCGCTTTCAAGACCCATCAGGCAAGAAATAATTTTAAATGATGAGTTGGGAGCTGTTTGAAATTCCGACATTTCTTGATTGTATACAAAATATACCCCTGTATCTGCATCAATAAAAACAGCACTTCCATTCATATTTTTAAAGTATGAGTCATAATCCTTAAAAATTTTTTTATTACAGTCTTCTTTTGATTGCTTTATACCTTGTCCAAACAAATAGGATGAAATTAAAATACTTACACTTAGTATAACTAAAATTTTTCCCCACCCTTTATTCATGTGTTCAGCCCCTCTTTCAGAAATCAGATTTTTATACATCCACGAAATCCTCTGCTACTGTAAAAAGAAGGCGCACTGTTGTGGTATATAAAGACACGTCCATACCGGAAGTCTCCAAAGATAGCTCCGCCAAGTCTTCTGATTTCGGAAGGAGTTTTCAGCCAACTGGAGCTTTTTAAATCAAATCTTCCAAAGCTCTGTAAATGCTTGTACTGCTCTTCTGTCAGAAGATCTATTCCCATAGCGTTTGCTATATCAGCAGCATTGCCATTTGGAAAAACTCCTTTTTTGTTTCTTTCTTCTTGTCCTTTTTTATCATAACAGGTATTTCTGCGCCCGATTGGACTTTCTGCAGAACAATCATAAAAAATGAATGCTCCGTCACCATCATCCTTAAAAATAATATCCGGCTCTCCTTCGGTTATCTCCATCGCAATAAGTGAATGGATTTTATCGGTATTGTTTTCCAAACGTTTCATTACATCTGTCCATTCAAGATTCATATGACGACTCATGTTTTCTTCAAAACGCTTTTTTAATATGATTATCAGCTCATTGTTTGTCAAAATCACCACCTCTTTTATATCAAAAATTTAAGACTCTTACCTTTATAATATCATAAAAAAAAGATTTCTGGTTTAATTTCTTCCCGGAAATCTTTTAGTTTTCAATCCGAAACAATTACATCTCAGCATAGTGCCGTTAAGACTTTTTCCCCATTTCATAAGCCTGCTGCATAGCCGAAGAACTTTTTATATCTCCTTCATTCCATGCGTTTATTCCGTATATGATACCCTTTTCTTTAGTATCTTCCAAACAGTCAATTGTAAAACCACGGAACCCTTCAATTGTTTTTTGCATATTTGCAATTTGCGTGTCCGCCGCAGTAATAATATAATAGAACTCTTTGCCTTTTATTTCTGTATAACGTGGAACCGTACGGTCTATAAACGTTTTCATCTGAGCATTCATTGAATAAAAATACACCGGGGTGGCCATGACGATAACATCTGCTTTGATCATTTTCTCAAGAATTTCCTGCATGTCGTCTTTTTGCACACACTCATGAGCACTGTTGCATACACCGCAACCCATNNCACTTTCTGTCCTTTAAAAAAATCTTTTCTGTTCTATGCCCTTTGTCCTTTGCACCACGGATAAACTCATCACATAACGTATCGCTGTTTCCGCCTTTACGAGGACTAGCCGATATTACCAGTATGTTTTTACTCATTTTCGCACTCTCCTTTATACCAATTATAATACTTTGTATCCTCACAAAGTCAATATAATGCATAAAAAAACCGGCACCCTAGAAAAATGATGCCGATTTATTGATTTAAACTTTAGGTTTTGTCTGATACTTGCATTCACTGCATTCTGAGTCATGCAAAGAGATAATGCCACCACATTTCGGACACATATATTTTGTCTTCTGCTGATCCATAAAAACGGCAAGCCCATTTTCTTTTACTTCTCTGCTGTTACCTATAAGGCTTGTATCATATCTGGTAATATAACTTTTTTCAAGGTATTTTAGCTGTTTGCACGGATATTCAGAACATTCATAACAATATTTGATATCTTTTTTCTGGGTACATATTTTTATCTTACATTTACCACAGTGTTCAGGTTTACCTTTGCTGTCTGTAAAGCAGCCCGCACATGAGATCTTTTGGCTGCAATGTTTGTAGCATATCATACAGTTCATACCGCACGGAGCAAACATCATAGGATCTATATGTTCCATAGGCATTTTCATCTCAACACCCCAAAGTTTATTTCCATTTTGCAGCTGTATCGTAATCGCTACTATAAGCTACTTATCTTAAGCACCTCTTAATGCCTGCCGCCTATTTTACATGAAATAGCTTCATTATCAACATCGGATGAAATTATGCCGAAATATGCTTCTCTATTCTTTTTCAGCCACGAATTTGCATAAGAACAGCTTGCCGATGCTTTTAGCCCGTTTTCTTTCAGATACTGTGCAACCACCTCCATCATTTTTCCTGCTACACCCTGCCCTCTTAAAACCGGATTGACATATGTATGATTGATATCAACCTCTCCGTTTTCTTTGAGCTCAAAGGTAGCTTCTGCAAGTAGTTCGTTGTTTTCATCCACACTGTATATACGGCCTTTTTCAAATTTCCAGTCCATATCTGTCTCCTTAAATTATAATTTTATATTTTGGTTCTCATTACCCAAATAATACCATACTTTTCTTCCTACAAAATAAGTTCAGAAAACACTTATATTTTATATACTTAAAAGAAACTTTACTTTTTTAAGCTCACCCATAAAAAAGGCAGCCTGCAACGCCTCTAAAACCACTTTATCGGCGATGCAGGACTGCCTCATTATGATAACTGATCAGTTTTATTTGCTTATAGTATTGCTGATATCTTTAATGGAACCATCCTCCATGTAGCAGTTCAATGTGGCTGTATCTTTGTCTCCTGTAGTTATTACAACAAACGTACGTGGAGCATCGGAATAATCGACATTGTGATCTATCCAAGTTCCTGAGTTGATATAGTATGAGCCGCCGGTTGTTTTAAGATATGCAGGCACGTGAGTATGTCCGAATACTACTATTTCTACTTTTTCATTCGGATTTTCCAGATACTGCATTTTTGCCTGTGTAAAATAGTAACTCCAGTTTATTGCTCCGGAAACAGCTTCAATAAATGTATTTTTTACTTTTACATTATTAACCTTTTGGCGCTCGTCCCATGTGCGCTGAATATTTTTGAACAGCACGGGTGCGGAAATAGTACCATCTTTCTGCTGTGCCGGATAAAAATCAAGATATGTGTATGAATCGTTAAATCCGGCAATATGCATATTGAATATTTTCTCATCAAGAGCTTCTTTAGGTGTCATTCTCTTAGAAATATCTTTGAGAAGAGCGTAATAAATATAAGCTCCATACTGATCCACATTGGTTTTATCCGGTATATTTGTGACTATTGGAAGATTTTTTTCCACTACCGGACGTCCTTCAAGTACCCATGTTGCAGCATAACGTGCATAAAAATAACCTGCCGGAAGAATTGTATCGTTATTACCGCATAGCTCTGCATTGGATACCGTATCAGGAGCAGAAAAAACATCATAACGATGTCCATGTTCTATAACGATCTCGTTTCGGTTGCCTGTGTAATAAGCCCCAAGACCTTTTGCATCGCTTACCTGAACAATCTTCGGAATTGCCTGCTGCAGAACCTCGGCTTCAAGAGTCATATCATGGTTTCCAATTACATAGACCAGTTTTATTCCGCTGTCGATTACCTTGTTCAGTTCGTCGATCACATCCTGATTATTGGCAATTACATCCTTATAAAACTTGTTCTGGTCAGTGTAGACAGGATAGTAAACAGGTAGAAACCATTCGTCAAGAAAATCCCCAGCAATAACAAGTTCACGGACATCTTTGGTACTCTGAAGACGTTTCAGAAAATCAATTAAAAATGGAATATTATTTATGGTTTCAGTATAACGGTCATCAATGCCCAGATGCAAATCGCTTATTACAACAATCTTATCTCTTGTGCTGCCTGCATTCCACAACGCTTCAGCTGCTTTTGGTACATCGGCTTTTGCCGTGCTGGCAGGGGCAGAACAGCCGGCAGTGAGCAGAGTTAAAGAAACTAGCATACTCAGCATGAGTACTAATGAAAGAATTTTTTTCTTCATATTCGGTTCCTCCAATGATTTTATGTTGTTTTACAAATATCAGGCACAGAGCTGCCTAAGCTCTTTGTTTAAAAATCAAACGTCTTCATAAGTACAATTTGGTTTTTCATGCACTTTTACACCTGATCACGCCCCTTTTGAAAATAAAGCTTAAAGAAATTCTTTTATTCCACATACATAAGTTTATCAAAATCAAAAAAGCCCTTATTTATAGGCTTTTTTTGCATATTGCTCATCTTTTCCTGTTCAATCAGACTGAAACTCACTTTTATTCTATACTTTTAGTTTTTATCATCCTATTAAAATTATATCATATAATTTTGCTAAGTAAAAGCTTGCTCTGCAACTTATAGTTTTAATTCTTGACACCCGTCAGATTTTACCAACCTGATACGGTATATATACATGTATAAACTTTTGCTCTATTGACAAAGCAGTAATAAGTTGCTATACTTTTTATCGTAACTTGTTACTGCTTATTATGGAGGTTACTTAAATGTGGAAAAAGCTTCTTGAACACTATGAATGTGATACAGCCCATAGGAAACAAGCAATATTCTCTAGTATTTTTATTCTGCAAAACCGTATGCAGACCGCATGTGAAAAAATCCAGACAGAAATATCTATGAAGCAATGGCTCTTGCTTGCTATGACTGAAATTTGTCCGGAACCCCGCACATTGACAAACATAGGAACCTTTATGGGTTGTTCAAGGCAGAACATAAAAAAACTGACACTAGCTCTTGAAAAAAAGGGGTTTGTACGTTTGGTACCAAGCGGCAACAACTCCGTCTGTGTTGAAGTAACAAATGAAGCACAGTCCTATATTAAAAAAATGGGTGAAAAACACATGAAAGCTTTAAATTTGCTGTTTGCAGATTTCAACGAAGAAGAAATTAGGCAGTTATTCAGTCTATACTACAAACTTCACATAGGAGTAGAACGGCTGGAAACTTATGCGAAGGATCTGGATAAAATATGAAGAGAACGAGGAGAAGAAAAATGCTATTAATTATCGGAGTATTACTTACAGTTTTCGGAGTTGTCCTGATATGGTTCAATATACCATACTCTCCAATCAAAACAGAATTCCAAAAAGAAGTTAGTTCACTTATGACAGCAAACAAATTACCGGCAAGCGATTATGTTTTTACAGAAAAAGACTTTTCGCATTTACCGGATATCATACAAAAATACATTAAAAACTGTAATTACATTGGCAAGCCAAAGATGAGCTATCTGAAAATGGAGTACCATAATGTTGATTTTATGCAAAATAAGAATGGACCAAAATTATTAATCAACTATACTCAATACAATTTTGCCTCAGGACTGTCTAGAATGGCTTTAATTGAAAGCAGTATTTTGGGTATTCCCTTTGATGGATACGACTATTATAAAAATGGAATAGGCGGTATGAAAGGAGTAGTTGCAAAAGCACTTACTGTATTTAACCAAAAAGGAAAAGATATGGATAAAGCCTGTCTTGTTACTTTTCTTGCCGAAAGCTTTTTCATTCCATCAGTCCTGTTACAGAATAATATTATCTTTGAAAAGCTTAGTGATTATGAGATCAAGGCCACTATTACTCGCGGTGATCAGACTGCAAGCGGTATTTTTACTTTTAATGAAAAGTATGAGATGATTTCCTTTACAACAAATGACCGAGCAGCCATAAAACCGGATGGGACGATGGAGTATATACCATGGACGGCAATCTGCACTGAATATAAACTTTATGAAAATGGCATTAGGTGTCCGACAAAGTTCCAAGCGGTCTGGAATTATCCTACAGAAGATTTTATATACTTTAACGGAAATATATATCAGATAAGTTATGGATTTTAAACACAGCATCTGAGAAGTTATATAACTTCTCAGACTCTTAGATGTGTATATACTTAAGCCTTATCGGTTGAAAATGACCAAAACAATACAGTATTTATGCTTTTCATTCCCATTTAAAATATTTCAGTGCTACGGTCGTACATATGACTCCAACAGCAGCCATCACAACAATCGGAATAAGAATATTACCAACAGGCTGACCCAAGATGGCGGCTTTTAATATCTTTATTCCTTGAGTAAGTACAAGAATATCGGAAATCTTCTGCATTGCTGTGGGCATTACCTCATAGGGTAGAGTCGCTCCTGAAAAAACCAGCATAGGAAAATACAATAAACTTCCAATTATACCTGCAATTTTGACATTTTTAGCAATTCCACCTACCATGATACCGATGGAGAACATGGAAATCAAAACAAGCAACCATCCAAGAAAAAACTGCAATAAACTGCCGTGTATTCTAAAACCAAATACCAGCACTGCTACGATGAACAGAGAAAGCAAAGAAACAAGAGCATACAGTGCATATATTAACACCTGAACAAATAAGATAAGTACAGGTCTAATAGGTGTAACTTTAAAGCGTTTCAAAATCTTTTTTTCACGGTAATCAGCCACTACCAGGGCAAGTCCCATAATACCGCCTGCACATATAGAAATAGAAGCTAAGGCACCAAAAGACTGCTCCAAAAATGTGTAGCTTGCGCCATCAAAAGCAGGTTTGTTACCATAAACAATGCCAAGCACAACCAAAACAACAAGCGGCATACAGACAGCAAAAATGATCATATCTACTCCTCTTAAAGAAACTTTCAGTTCGGTTTTAAGCATTGTCTTAAACGTTTTCATTAGAGTCCTCCCTGTCGTCTGTATACCAAAGATATGCATCCTCAAATTTATTATATGGACTGCTTTCGGTTGCCTCTTTTACTGTTCCGTAAAATACTTTGCAGCCTCTTTTTAGAATACAGATTTTGTCACAAAGAACCTCAACTTCATCCATAAAATGTGATGTCAGCAAAATGGTGAGTCCCTGTTTTTTCAGCTCAAGAAGTATTTGCCAGACATCCCGCCTTGCTCTTGCATCAAGTCCTGTTGTCAGTTCATCTAAAAAAACAACTTCAGGATTGGGAATAAGTGCAAGAATAATAAATAACCGCTGCTTTTGTCCGCCTGAGAGTTCTTTTACCAAGACTTTATTCTTATCTTTAATACCAAACTTTGAAAGCAGATTTTTATGCTCAGCCGGATTTTTGTAAAGCGCTGCTGTCAACTCACACAGCTCACCTACCCGAATGTTTTCCTGATAATTTGATTCCTGAAACTGCACTCCTATTCTTTCAAATAGCTGACTTCGGTTGTTTTGCGGAGATTGACCTAAAATTTTAACACTTCCATTATCCATCGCTTTTGTGCCAAGTATGCATTCAATTGTAGTACTTTTACCGGCTCCATTAGCTCCTAGCAAACCAAAAACCATTCCTTTTTTAACAGAAAAGCTCAAGTCATTCACAGCTTTGAAACCTCTGTAAAATTTTGACAGGTTATCGACTCTGATAATTTCTTCCATACTCTTATCCTCCTTTTGCAATATAAAAAATAATAACACCAAACTTAACTCTGGTGTTATAGTGGAGGGTTCGAATACTCTTTTTTCATTTTTAAAAGTATGTCTTCAATTGTCAAAGCATTATTTTGCGCACTTCTCAATGAAACTACCAGTTTATCACAAGCAGAGATAATTTCGTCATCTTTACTCGGAGTATTGAGAAGCTTCTCAATATCGGCAGAAGAATCTTTTTCTAAAGCATTCATCATTCTCAAAATCGAAGACAAAGAGTAGTTAGCACACCTTAACGTACGGATGATCTTCAATTTTCTGATATCTTCATCCATATAAAAACGATAACCGTTTTTTTTTCGTTTAATTTTAAGCAGTCCGTTCATTTCCCAATTATGCAGAGCATCGATAGTAATACCAAGATACCGTGAAACTTCATTGCGATTAAGAATTCGGATATTCTGAACCGATACCTTAGCCATTATCCCCTGCACGATGCTTATTGCTTCGTCCGCATTTTCAATCTCTTTTTCAGTTTTTAGAATATATTCCCTCGTTAATTTCAATGCCTTATCAAAATCACAAAGTGCGGTTGTTTTTACAATATCCACAGCTTTCTTCCGAAGACCATTTTGCATAACTTCAATCTGAAAAGCTCTTCTGGCGAGCTGAAATTGACTTATATGAAGATCGGTAAAAATACGGTAGCCGTTTTCTTTTCTTATTGGCTTAGTAATCAGACCCAGATCCTCATACAAACGAACCGTGTTGGGATGTATGCCAACTATCTTAGAAACAGCACCTGTGCTATAAGTCTTCTGGATTGTGTTCACCTGCTTTCAGCATAGATCAAAGATAACCTCTTTCATTGATATTATTCTACAGCAAAACCCATATAGCGTTAGTTTAACCGAACAAAGCATTAAAACAAAAACATATTATTGCTATCATATTAAATTGTAAGATTTATAAAATTAAACAGTTATTATTAATTTTTCTTCTACCAGTAACACTAAATTTCATATACGTAGCCAAAAAAATTTTTAAAACATAATTTTTGAATTTTATATCTGATTAAATAATCGCATCGTTGTGTCTGGTCCTACTTCTCCAATTTGCTTTTTTGAACTAGTTCCTAAAAATGAATTCTTAGATACTCTAATTGTATAAAGTTGATTTTCAAATAGTCGAACAGCTTTCTCATTAATTACACAACAAGCTACAATCATATCAGGAGTTAATATGCTCTTTATAGTTTTCCCTGTGTTGATTACAGAATCAACTAAAATTATATTCTTTGTATTAGGACGTTTGAATTCTTCATTTTTGGGATCATATAACTCAAATTTATACTTTGTCTGAAGATAAATTCCTGTTGCAAAAAATATTCCACCTCTTAATATCGATACGATTGTTGTATCTATAGGTTCAAAGTTTATTTCCTTACCTAATAACTTCCCTAACTCCATATGTGCCTTAGCAAGGTCTGGTCCAGAAATACCAGAATCTGATTTTGTAATTCTAATAAGTCTATTAACTTCATCTGTTTTTGTGATTTCAAACAATTTCTATCCCTCCAAAGTCTTTATTCCTAAGCGATCGGCTAATTGAACCATCTTGTTTCGTTACCAAATAACCTTTATTAGCCTGTCTCAACATGTAATAGTCATTAAGACTATCTCCATATGCAATAACTATCTTTCCAGCTTCTTGTAAAAATTTAGCAATAAAGTATTTTGTCTCAGCGGCCATCTGATTTCCGCAGTAGTATGTCATATTAAGATGCTTTGAAATATCCTTCCATATATCGCAATGACCAGAAGTAATTATAATAGCATTATCTGGTAATTTTCTTAATACTTTTTCATTAAAACCCACATCCATTTCAAAAGATGCTGTCTTTTTATAAATAAATTTTTTAAAGTCTTTCCATTGCTTCCAAAATTGATATCCTGTATAAAAATTTCCTTCAAAAATTTGTGTTATGTATTTAAGAATTTTATTACTAGTATCTTCTAGGGTAACAGTCTTATCTCCGTCAGTCAAAGTAATGTTTTGATCATTATTATTCTCAAGAATTGACTTTGTAAGATTCCTTGCATAATTTACACAACTAAAACCACTTTTTATTTCTCTTATGAAATCAATTACTTCTGTAACATCTTCAAA
>DJGH01000054.1:217-4881 GCA_002431635.1 Petrotoga sp. UBA5851 | reverse complement strand
TTTTTTCAAGTTTTTGAAGTATTTCAAGAGTATTTGCTTCCTCTTCTACCTGTTCATCGGCATACCAGTTAAGGAAAGAAACGGTTGCATGGTCTTTTAATTCAATTGCATAGTCGGCTATGTTATAGATCCTTGCTGTAACGTTTTTTTCATGCTCATATGCTTCTTTAAATACCTCTTTAGCTGAAATCCACTCAGTTTTGGGAGCCTGAATACTTTTCAATAATACTCTTGCTCCTCTTTCATTTACGTAATCAAAAAATTTTTGGGCATGCTTAAGTTCTTCATAAGCCTGTATCTTCATCCAATTTGCAAACCCCTTAAGATTTTCTGATTCAAAGTAAGCGGCCATAGAAAGATAAATATATCCCGAGTACATTTCGTAGTTGATCTGATCATTAATGAGTTCCTGTATTCTTTCATTCATAAGCATAGTGTTTCCTCCTTTTTAGAATAGTATTTTTTTAATTTTTTCAGGATCTAACCTGAAAAACGCATCTTTACCTTGAAAAAAATGATGTTTTTCAATCAAATGAATTCCCAGTTCACTGAAAACAACGGAATCTTTAAAACCTTTCTTTTTTACGTAAACATTTATTTTTTTGAAGCTTCCGTCTTCAAAAGGGCATGGAATAACTCCCCTGGCTTCTTCGGAAAATACTTCCCATAATTCATCAACAGTTACCGGATTGCCAAAACCATTCAAAGCTTTTTCCATAAAAAACTTTAAACGGTTTGCTATCTCTGTAAAATTCATTCCAAGAACCTGAACCATCTCTTCATCATCACAGATTATATCGGAAATGAGCCGAGAATCATTTCCCAAAAAACCAGATGAGCTTATAATGCCTGCATGCATATTTTCCTGAGCTTTTGAATACTCCGGAGTCATTTTCATACTTCACCCCCTATCATGCAAATTTATCATAATAAATTTTTTCTGAAACAAGTCCATTTGCATTAAGCACTTTTACCGTTGCATCAATCATTCCGGGACTTCCACATAGGTAAGCTTCCTTTTGTGAAGAATTGCTTATTACAGACTTAAGGTACTTATCAAGTATATTTGTGATCAGACCGGTTTCACCATTCCAATTATCCGAATGATCAGGATTTGATAAAGCCGGAATAAAGTGAAAAGAAGGCATAAGTTGTCCGAGTTCTTTAAGCTCATCTAAATAAAAAAGGTCTCTGGTGGATTTTGCTCCGAAAAAGTACCATATGCTTCTGTCGAAAATCTTTTTTTCATACATGTCATATACTATGGACTTTATAGGTGCCATTCCTGAACCACCGGCAACGCATATCATGTCGGCCTTTGTATCGCGAAGAAAAAAATCACCAAAAGGACCTGTAAAAACAACTTTTTCATTTACCCGCATGAATTTGTGCACATATGTAGTAAGCAAACCGCCGGGTACAAATCTTACTAGAAGTTCTACATGATGATTGTCAGAAGGAGTGCTTGACATAGAATATGCCCTTTGAGTTTTTTCAGGGATCTGTCCGTAAGGAGGAACAATAAGCTGAACATACTGTCCCGCTTTAAAATCTATTGAATCAGGACTTAAAAGTTTAAGCCTGATCTGTTTTATATCGTAAGTGAGTTCGGTTATGCTTTCAACAGTTGCATCAAACTGTCGGACATAAAGAAGATCCTGCGGTATCAAAAGCTTTATATCTTTCTTAAGCTTAATTTGGCATGCCAGACGTATGTTATCTTTTTTTTCTTCTTCCGATAGATAAGGTAATTCTGTAGGAAGTATTGCTCCCACATCAGATTCAATTTTAACTTTACAAGCTCCGCAGCTTGCTTTTCCGCCGCATGCCGAAGGAATAAAAATCCCTTGTGATGAAAGAGTAACAAGAAGGGATGAACCGCCTTTGGTAGTAAGCTTTTTTCTCCCGTTATTGATATCGATTGTAAAATCGGGATAATTATTGACCAGAGAATCTACTACTACTATAATCAAGGCCAAAGATCCGCTCAGTAATGATATAATCAGGGGAGCTGTAATGAAAGTCAAGATATCCATTATCCACCTCACTGTACACTAATCATCCCGGAAAAACCTATGAAAGCCATAGCCATAAATCCTATAGTAATTAACGTTATACCAGGTCCCTTCAAAGCAGGAGGTACAGGCGCAGCATCAACTTTCTTTCTTATTGCAGCAAGGGTAACTATAGCCAGCCACCAGCCAAGACCTGAACCTGCTCCGAAAAAAACTGACTGTATAAAATCATAGTTTCGTAGCTGCATAAAAAGTGCTACGCCGAATATAGCGCAGTTAACCGTAATCAGTGGCAAAAAAATACCTAAAGCCATATACAAGTTTGAAGAAAACCTTTCTATAAGCATTTCAAGCACCTGAACAACAGCGGCGATTACTATAATAAAGACAATATAAGTAAGATATTCAAGCCCTAAAGGTATAATCAAATACTTGTATACCAGCCAGTTAAGGGCAGTTGTTACGGTCAAAGTAAGAGTTACTGCCAACCCAAGTCCGTTTGAAGATTTAAAATCTTTTGAAACAGATATAAAAGAACACATTCCTAAAAAATTTGAAAGCAGGATGTTGCTTGTAAAAATACTGGCAATAAAAAGAATTAAAGGCGTGACATCTGGTCTCATTTTTTGTTTCCTCCTTTTTGGAGTAAAGGTCCTTTTACTATCCATATGAATATCCCTAAAAGGAAAAAAGCGCTTGGAGCCATCACCATTATGGTCCATGGCAAGAATGAATCAGGCATTAACCGTATATTTAAAATTGTTCCAAATCCTAGGAGTTCCCTGGTGAAAGCTATGGTACACAGTACGTACATATAGCCCAATCCTGACGAAATTCCGTCCCAAAAAGAAAGCAAAGGAGGGTTAGCCTGTGCAAAAGCCTCAGCTCTACCCATTAAAATACAGTTGGTTATTATTAATCCTACATAAGGACCAAGAACTTTGCTTACCTGAGGTATAAAAGCTTTAAGGAAAAGATCAAATATTATTACATAAAAAGATATTATAAGAACCTGTACAATCATTCTTACCTTACGTGGAATAAGATCTTTTATGGCAGATATTGTAAAATTTGAGAATGCCGTTGATAAAGTAACACCGCTTGCCATTATCAAAGTGTTTATTAGATTATTCGTTACAGCAAGAGTGGAACATATTCCAAGAATCTGCACAAAAACTGGATTGTTAGAAAAAAGATTTTCCGAAAGGATCTTTCTATACTTTTTAATATCCATTTCAACTCACCCCCAGAACTTGTTTTACTTTGTAAATATAAGAATTAATTATATTTAAAAGATAAGTTGAGGTAAGAGATGCGCCTGTTACAGCATCTATTTCATTATTTAAAGAGTTGTATATTCCTTTTCCTGTCTTATTTGTTGATAATTCTAATGGATTTTCTGAAATAACCTTATTTTTGAACTGCTCTTTAAACCATTTTTCTTCAATTCTTCCTCCCAGTCCAGGAGTTTCATTTTGAGAGATAAAGTCTACTCCCAGTAGCATACTGATATCTTTATCAAATGCAAGTGAACCAGTAATACTACCCCAAAGGCCGCTGCCGCTAAATATAACTGCCACTGCGGTATCAGCAGCTCGTGAAAAAGTATAGATGTCTAAAGACTCTTTTTTTTCATATTTTATACTTTCAGAAAATATCGTATAAGCTTGATCATCGTCGGCATATACAATAGCCATAGAGTTGAGAATAGCTTTTATTGTAGAAAGTGTCTTGTTTTTTTCTGTTCTTTCAATAGTTATACCATTAAAAAAAGATAGAACAAGTATAAAGACGAATGAAATGAGAAAGGTAAATAGAACAGTGTAAATTTTTGAATTTCTGTTCATGATACCGCCTTCTTTTTCGATAAAAATTCATCAAGAAGAGAAGCAAAAGTATTTCCAATAAGAACTCCAAAACTTGTTCCTTCAGAAAAAAGGGAAAAAGTTCTTATCAGAATAGTTGTAGTCCCCACTATAATACCGTAAAGCCATTGGGCTTTAATGTTTTTGGGAGCAGATACCGGATCTGTAACCATAAAAACACTTACGAAAAGCAAACTTCCACTCAGCATAGCAGCAGGAGTATCTATAGAACGTGAGAGATTCAACAAATCAAAAAAAACTGTCATGACAGCTGCAGAAAGAAGAGTTGAAAGTATTAGGCGAAAATTTGCTGTTTTGCTTATTATAAGGTACAAAGCACTTAATATTATGAGAAAAGACATACTTTCACCCATTGCACCCGTACGCAAACCAAATAAAAGGGAAAAAAGATCAGGATTTACGCCATTTCTTATAGCATCTAAAGGAGTTGCCGACGTTATAAGTGAAATATCAGAACCAAAAGAGCCGTAATTCATAATCGATCCTGTCATTATTCCGGGAAAGGATATATAAACAAACAATCTCCCAGCAATTGCTGGGTTAAAGATGTTTTTTCCAAAACCTCCATATACCTCTTTTGCCATTATAACCCCAAATACTATGCCAATAGAAGCAACCCACCATGGAGTAAGTGGTGGAAGTGAAAGAAGAAAAAGAGAACATGTTACAAGTACTGCTTCAGATACTTTCTTTTTACGTTTTTTTTCATAAAAGTATTCTGCAAAAATTCCACACGAAAAAACAAAAAAGCCAAGCCATAAAA
>DJGH01000054.1:0-180 GCA_002431635.1 Petrotoga sp. UBA5851 | reverse complement strand
TAGGAATAAGCGAAAAGAGGAGCTTACGCATCAAAGGCTGTTTTTGAAACACCAAATGACACCCCCTTAAGTTTAAAGAAAATTAAAAACCCTAATTATATTTTAACATATAAAAACACAAATGACAAACTTTGGTTTAAAAAAATACAGTTCGACAGAAAATTTTATTAAATTTAAAAA
>DJGH01000002.1:22229-22528 GCA_002431635.1 Petrotoga sp. UBA5851 | reverse complement strand
GTTTCCAATCCTTAGAGGGAGGCTATTGAAGGCTGGTAATACGTCTTTCTTTGATAATTATGAAAGACGTTTCCAATCCTTAGAGGGAGGCTATTGAAGATCCATAGCAATGCACATAGCTATGGTGTTTCGGAAGTTTCCAATCCTTAGAGGGAGGCTATTGAAGCAAGAAAAACTTAATAGTAATTCTTACAGCGAATTGTTTCCAATCCTTAGAGGGAGGCTATTGAAGGCACAGGCAATTGGCTGCCTAGAGCGTGCAACAACAGTTTCCAATCCTTAGAGGGAGGCTATTGAAG
>DJGH01000002.1:8672-22175 GCA_002431635.1 Petrotoga sp. UBA5851 | reverse complement strand
TAGAGGGAGGCTATTGAAGAGAAACTGGAAATAGATGTGTACGAGGGTGGGATTGTTTCCAATCCTTAGAGGGAGGCTATTGAAGGAAGAAAAAGCTTCTTGTCAAGAGCAGCTTCCGCTTGTTTCCAATCCTTAGAGGGAGGCTATTGAAGGGTCTGAGACCATTTGGCAACAAACTTCCGGCATTAGTTTCCAATCCTTAGAGGGAGGCTATTGAAGAATGAAGGCAGACGAATTATAATATAAGCCTAACTGTTTCCAATCCTTAGAGGGAGGCTATTGAAGGAACTTCAGAGCAGAAATGATGCCTCTGGAGATGACAGTTTCCAATCCTTAGAGGGAGGCTATTGAAGGAAACAGGGTTGGTTCCTGTTGAAACCGTTGAAACAGGTTTCCAATCCTTAGAGGGAGGCTATTGAAGGAGAACAAAAGTGATCATTTAATAAGTAATGAAAAGTTTTATTCTCCTGCAAAAGAAGTATATCATAACAGTGTTATAGTGTCAAGTTTTCACTTGAGCCGTTGTAACATATAACTTAGTAGGGATATTTTTTCATGAAAATAGTTTTTATTTTAAACTGCTTGCTTTTTTAGCATTATAAAAAAATCATTCCGCTTAAGATATTCTTTAGTTGGAATATTTTTCTTGTTATAGATTTGTTTTAAGCACTGTTTTTTTCTTTTTTTTGTTTGTGAAAATATATGGTGTTTTTTGATTGGTTTATTATCTTTATTATTACAAGGTTTTAGATGATTCGGTTTCTTTTTAATATCTGGTTACACGTCGGCAACCTGCTTTTTAAGATGTAAGCAGGCGGGGTAAAAAAGTTTGTGAATTGTGTCAAAAAAAAACTGCCGGGAGCTTTTCGAGCGGTCTATATATATTATGAAGTAACCGCTCTATCGCCGGGCAGCTTTAGGCATAGGTATGACGGTAAGAAAACGGTCAAGTATATGATATGAAGTAACCGTTTTTGACGCCGAATGCCTTAATTATCTTTAGTGAGATTAATTTGAGAATTGCTTTTCATATTCTTGTATATAATCAATTACTGCCTGTGAAAAGCCATCTATATGTATCCAATCCGGTTTATATGAGACTCCGTTTTGATAGCTGGCTAAATTGATTATATACTGATGCGGATACTTCTTGTTTTCTTCTATTTCGTAATCGGCGGTTTGTTCATCGGTAAGCACTATAATCCTTTCTGCTTCAGGGTGCTTTTCTTTTACTTCTGAAATGCTTCCCCACATATAAGTCCCGCCGTCCGGGTATCCCATGTTTTTTTCTAATTCAAAACCTCTGCTTTCTTTCACTAATTCAATTTCATTGTTAAAAGTATATATAACACATTTCTGTGTTATTTCTTTCATCAGTATTGCTAAAGCTTTTGCGTAGTCGTAGCACGACATTTCGCTTTTTGCTGAAACAGCACAGGACATGCTTCCAGACTTATCAATTAGAAGTATGGTCTCTCCTGGCAGCTTTTCTTTTTCTTCAAGATCTTTTATCATTATTGTTTCTAATTGTTTTTTATAATCCTCTGCATATCTTGCAGCAGCTATATACTGGTATGGAAAGATCTTTTTAAAGCTGCANNNNAATTCTATTACTTCTCTTTCAACTCCAGTTTGTATCATGTTTCTTAGGTTTCTAAGGAATGCTAAGCCTCCCAACTGTTTGTTTTTAATTAGTTGGGTAAATGTTTCTTTTTTATCTTGACCTGAGGATAAAAGCGTCTCCCATGTTACTGGAGTTTCTAACTCTTTTTTGGCTATCTTTCTGAACAGTTCGTTCTGTTCGGGATTTTTAGGAGTTGGATGGGTTAATCTTATTATATCCTGCAGTGAGTAAGCTGCTGAATTCTTGTCATTTTTTGCTAAAGAGTATTCATTGAACTTACTCAAAGTTTCTCCTAAAACTTTTTTCATTTGGTTTGTCAGAGGTCTTTTTGTGTTCTTCATTCTATATAGTGCAAGTAATTCACCTATAGAATCTGGTCTGTTTATGATTTGCGGAATTATTCTATAGGAATGTTTCCACATTTCTTTATCGTCTGTATTCAGCATGCTAACTGCTATCCACAGTGGGGCGTGTCTTAGATATCTTTTATTTGCAGCTTCAAGAGATACATCAGCGGCTTGTTCAGGAGTAACTTTGGCAACATTTTCTGATATTCTTTCTGCTATTGAAACTCCATCTTCATAAAAAGTATCTTCCCATAACAGGCATGATAGTACTGATCTTTTCAGTTGTTCCATAGGGGTCGCAAATGTTGCTTTTCCACCTTCATGCGTTTGAAAGGTTTTTTTATTTATATTCATTTTTTCCTCCTTTAAGAAATGAATCTGCCGGAATTTTTAGAACGGGTTTTTTGATACCTTTGTTACTTTTGATACTTTTGTTACTTATATTTGAAGTAACCGTTCTATCGCCGGGCAGACTCAAGCACTGGAATGGTTGCTAAAAAACGGTCAGGTATATGGTATGAAGTAGCCGTTTTTGACGCCGAATGCCTATTTAACTTTAAAGGGCTTTTTCAAAAAGTTAATCCTATTTGGATTGTGGGAACTAGGTAAAATGTCAGGAGTTCAAGGTAGAAGGCTTCATTTACCTGATAGTGTATCCCCAGACCAACATATGGAACCAAAAGCATTACAGTTCCCCAATGCCAAAACGGAGTTGCTTTTCCAACTTCTAATGGATCAAAGTACTTTGTTACAGATATACCTAGACCAAGGTTAAATCCTGTGTAACCGGTTATCTGTCCTTCTGAATTTCTTTCTGCCCACTGAATCATACCAATATTGATGTTCATATCTTTATCAAGGTATTGGTCTTGAGCGAACAGGGGCATGCTTGTTGCCAGTATTGCTATTAAAATGAATAGTATCTTCTTCATGGCTTTTTCTCCTTTTTTGATATTTGTTCTTCCCTCAAATTATTATTCGACATTTAAATCGGCAATAAGAAACCGCAGGATTTTCTCCTGCGGTTAGGTTGTTTTTATAGTTTGTTTTCCAGGTACTGTTGAAGTTCATTTTTAGCTTTTTCAAGTTCTTCCGGCGTTACAGCCGTTGTTTCAATTAGAAATCTTATTATTCCTTCTGGTTTGGCTATTGAAACTTTCAGATCTTTGTCTAGAGTGTCTACAACTACTCCTGCGTTTATTTCAATTTGTGAGTACTTTCTTACTCGTGCTGCCTGTATGTATGGGACTTTGTTCAGTATTTCCTGTATTCTATACTTTTTTACAAGTTCAAGGGAGTGTTTTTCGCTTTCACTGCTTAAAAAATGAATGTCTTTGTTTTGTCTTGGTTTAAGGGTTATGTCTTTTTTCTGCATTTTGTAGTATGTTTTTGCTGATTCAACAAAGGTTAGTCCCATGGCGTTTATGGTAATGTATTTTTTGTTTTCCATCTTTTCTATCTCAAAGAGGAGCTTTACTTTTTCTTCCAATGAATTGTAGATGCTTTCTACATCATTCAAGAGAGTAAAGTCTGAGGTTTCTTCTGTATCTTGTATGATATCAAATATTTTTCTGTGGTTCAGATATAGTTGAAAGTCTAGTGTAAGAGGCAAGGGTGGCAGTTCTATTACTGAAGGAAATTTTTCATACCTGTAGTACACAGGTATCTGCATGCCTTGTCCTAACGCCAGCGCAAAAGCTATTTGTGCTTTGTAGCCTCCGGTGGCATTTATTATGGTGGTTGCGTAATGGTTTCTGGATATCTGCGACATGGTTATTACTAGATTTTTCAGTCCTTTGCGCTTGAAATCTTCTTTATTTGTGTCTGTAAGTCCTTTGATTTCTATGGCTTGAATGTTTTTGAATTTGAAGGATGATGAGTTGGTAAAGTAATGCTTTAGAATTCTCGCCATTGTTCTGCCATCAGGTGTTTCTGAATGGAGAAAGTAGATATTTTTGGTTTCGTCTATATATCCAAGTTCGACTATGCTTGCAACAGAGTTTATCTCTGCTCCCAGAAGCTGTATATTTTGGGGACTGCCAGGCTGGTTAAGAAAATTACGGGCTATTTCTTCGTACTTTTCTTTTTCGTACAGTTCTTTGAGCACTTCATCTTTTTTTATATTTGTTATTGTGCTTGCTCCTACTGTGCATATCATGGTATCTTTCAATTATTTCACCTTCCTTTGGATATATCGCTTGCGTAAGATTTTTCAGGCTAGTCGGAGGTTTTTTACATTTCGTAGTCTTTTAACGAATTATTTGAATCTAATATTTTTGGCAGGGTTTTATATATGGTTGGTTTCATCGGTGGGTTTGAAAAACTTTTGTTTGCAATGAACCATTGGTGTGGTCCTACTCCATTCTTCCCGCCTTTACCGCTGTCTCCCATAGGGTATCTAACGTTATTGGGAGCTTTTGAGAAATCTGTTATCTTAAGTATCTCTTTTATGTTGTTTGAGTTTAAGTTCACTGCATCTTTTAGGTCTACGGTAATTTTGTTTTCAGAGCGGGTAAGGGTATTGTTTTTTATTTCTACCTTTCTTTCTACTACAGTATCTACTTTTATTTTTACGCTTCCAAAGCCAATAGGTTTTCCTTTGCCTATCTTGTGGCAGTTTGCATTTTCATTTGCTCCTAGGTTTAATGTCCATACAAGCTTTTTCAACTCTTCTTCTGTGATCCGGTCAAAGTATATCTTGAATGTGAAGTTTATTCCTGCTCTTACCGGTCTGACAGTACTGTTTCTTTCGGTAGGTTCAGTAGAAGTAATGGTTGTTTTTGAGTGCCAGTAGACTTTTCTGCCTCTTATCCTTGGTTTGTATTCTTTTACTATTTCAGCAGAGTATCCTTTCCAGTTTATGGCATAGTCGTAGTTCCACAGATCAGCATGAACAAAGGGTTTTTCCATGTAGAACTCTGTTGAGGATACTTTAGGTGATGCCAGCTCCGAAAGGGTGGTTATTTTTTCGTAGTACTCGTTCTTATTGGTTCTAGGTTCGGCTTGTGCATCTGTAAATCTCAGACGTGAGGAGATAGCGGTGTTTTCTTTTCCATCATTGGCTATCATTCCAAACAGGGCGCATGCCGGGCATACTTCTTTTGAGCTGCAGGGATTGTATCCACCATTTTTATTTAAGATCTGTTTAAGCTGGTTGTTAAAAACTTCTTTGCTTATGCACGAAGGGGTCATGTAGATTCTGTCTTTATCGTAGTATACCAGAGCTCCTTCTTTTACTTCATATTGAGGATATCCTTTATGCTGAGCTGTTATATTTATTGTTCTGTCCTTGTAGAGTTTCAGTGTTTTTCTGAGGTTTTCAACGTCTTCTTCTTTTACGTTTATACGATCTTTGTCATTTAAGTTATCCTCCAAAACAAAGACGGACTCATGGTGTTTGTTATATATATCTTCTCCTATGTGAACGTATCCGAAAACAGTTATATTGTTTTTTATGTCTTTTTGTGTGGATATAGCCGCTACAGTATATGGCATATATTGTTTATCCTCATAATGTTTTTTACTTTTTCGTATGTATACTTCTTGTCCTTCATGGTAGTTATTAATGTCAACCAATACTCCTTCGGGATCTGAAGTGCAGAACTTATACTTAAGCATCACTCTTTCCGCCGGGTGTATGTACCAGCCTTTATCGTCTTTTTTGAGCATGCCCGGAAGTTTAGGTATTGGGGTTCTTTTGTAGAGTATCTTTTCGTCATCGGCTGTAGACATGCATGAGTCTGTGACTGCTTCGTACATTGCTCTCATAGCGCCTCTTATGGAGCTTGCAGGAATAACCGGTTCAGAAAACTCTTTGGTTCTGTCCTGTCCTTTTATATCGTCGTAGCTGAAGAAGTCGTATGATTTATGATCTTTTTTATTTTTCCTAAAGGCATCTTCGTTAGTGGTATTGGGTATAAACAGCGGAGTTTTGGTGGTAAGGGTACACTCTATCCAGCCTGTTTTTAATGGGCTTTTGGTATACTCTTCGTATGGTTTTCTCATGCATTTGTTTCCAAGGGTTATGAAGTTGTACGGATTGGTAAATGCTGTCGTTTCTGTCCACCTGGGTCTTCCTCCTTGTGAACCGTTGTTATTGTTATATGATCTATTGCCATTGTATCCGGGCATTATATATCACTCCTTATTTTCTCTTCATTGGTGTTGTAAAACCCGCAAAGTCTAGCGTCTTTGAAGCAAAGTTCGCCGTCGTTTGTATATTGGATATAGTTTCTGGCTTTGTAAAATGTGTTTTGAGCCTGAGCATCTTTCAGCGGAAGAATCAGGCTGGCTCCTCTGGTTTCTGAAAACTCTGTCCATTCTTCGTTGAGTATCTTTTGGGTTTCTCCTAGCAGCATTACTTTTTGATCAAATATATCTGTGTCTTCTCCCTGACCGTCTTTTCTGAGTCTGGCAATTATTTTTTCTTTTTTCTTTAGGATATGTAGTTCCATCTCTTCATTGAATATTCTTACGTCCGTAAAGTCTGATGGGATAAACTGTTGATCTTTATATAAGGTAATTGTATTGTTTTTTATGTATCCTATGTCTACGCTATGGCTGGTGTATTGAAGGACGTATGCTGTTTTATCCTGGAATATCTGGTTTATCTCGGGTATTATCTGTTCCTGAGTGAGTTCTTTGGTTTCTTTTGTGGTTTTTATGGTAGTTATTTTCATTTTATGCCCCCTGTGCTGCCATTATAAACTCTGCCGCTTGTCGCAGGTACTCCGCTTCTTTTTCTTCTTTTATAAATTCGCCGTTAATTGTAAGTTTTGAATCTTTTAAGGCTGTAAATGTTCCTCTTCCGATTGAAGTTTCTCCGCCAAGACTCATTATTCCTCGTTTGAGATCTTGTATGGCCATTATTATTAAGCCGATGTACTTTTCTTTATCTTTTCTGATCTTTATGGTAAGGCTGGTTTCTCCTCCGATGTTTGGTATTTCGTTGAAAAGTGCGGAGTCGTATGCGCCGGAGGTAAAACGGTCTATCTTTACTCTGGTCATGTATAAGCTTCTGGCTTTGGTAATCTTTGATTCTTCAAATATTATGGAAGATTTGCATGCTGTTTTGTTTTTTTCATCTACATAGCCAAAGAGTTCTTCGATGATCTTTTCGTATTTTGCTATGTTAAGATCTGATAAAAGTTTTGATAGATGATGTCTGAATGCTCCTCCCCAGCTGGTTCCGGGTATTATTCCTTTGCCTTCTTCGGTTATATGTTTATAGTCTGATTCTTCGTTGGGATCCTGGGCGTATGAGCGTATCATCAGTGTCTTTTCTATCAGCAGGTCTGTTTTTATGGTTATGTACTGGTCGTTTTGGATCGGTGTTCCAAGGTTTTGGAGTGTGGTATTTGGTTTAAAGGTGTTCCAGTCAAAGTTTATCCAGGTTTCTACATCTTGTTTTTTGGTCATGTCAAGAGCTGTTATGGTCGGCGCGGTTTTTACTTTTATTTTTCCAAATCCTCTTGATGTTTTTGCTCCAATGGTTATTTTTGAGTTCATAAGTCCGTCAAGTATTTGTGCAAGGTAGTTTTTAAATGCCTGTTCGTACTTTTGATGTTTTTCTCTTATTATTACTTCGATCTTTATTTCAAACTCCTGACCTGGATAGAGTATTTCGTAGTCGTACTTGGATTTGTCTAAGGCTATTTTGCTAAATAATTCAAGTTTTACACCGTCGCGTTTTCCAACTTTCGGTGTGGTTATGTAAGCATCTGATATGTAAATGTTGCTTAGAGTTGAGTCGGTTGTTTTGTTGTGGTCGTTGCCGAAAAGTTCTTTCAGTTCTTGTGGCTCGTCTTTTATCTGGCGTTCTCCGGCAAGGTACTGTCTAAATATTCCAGCAATTGCTGTTCCTTGTATTAAAGCGTTTCCTTTTTTGTCTATGTTTATGTCTTTGTCTGTATTGAAGTCTTCGCCTGCCGTTATTATGGCGGGCGATTCAAGTACTGCTGTGGTTTTTATATATATTCTCTTAATAATTTTACTCATTTTCAGCTCACCTTCCTGAGTTCATATTTTATTTGTATAAGGTATGCTTTTATGTACTGCATGTGAAACTTGGTTATGTCTGTCTTCAAAGATGGGTCAAGTTGCTGGTACATGGGTATTTTTTTAAAGACCTCGGTTTCAAAGTTTTTTGTTGCTCCGATTAGTTTTGCGCATTCTTCTTGTTTATCCTTGATCTTTATGGTGTTTATTTTATCCATTATCTCTTGGTAGGTTTGGGATATTTTCACATACTGTATGACCTGGTTTACTGAGGTTGAGTTGACTGTCTTGGCTTTTTTTGATGCTTCATTGGCGGCTATGGATTTTATATAGCTGATAACCGTTTTTTCTTGAATGGTTTTGTACATGTTTTTTGTGAAGTTTATTTGTGTGTTTTCTTCCGATGGTTGTTTGTATGTGTCTAATTTTATGCTTCCAAGGTTTGTGCTGAGTATCTTTATCTGTCCAAATCCCATATTGTTCATAAGTCCAGCCCAGAGTGTATCAGTATTGATAGTTTTATCCTGGAGCATCTTTATTTTTATGGCCGTGGAGCTGTCCAGGGTATTGTATCTTACGGAGCTTGTTTTTGAAACAGCATTGTATACTGATGCTTCGGCAAATTTCAGATAGGTGTCAGTTATTTCAAACTTTCCTATGATCGGTTCCAGTTCTGTTTTTATCTGTTGTGGCGTTGTTGTGTAATCGTTGTTTTCGTTTGTGTTTATCATAGGAGATGTAAGGACTAATACATACTCTTGGTTGTTTTTTAGAGTCGTAGCGCTGTCATTGGCTATCTTTATTTGGGTTATGCAAAGGTTTCCGTACTGTGATGAACGGGATTTTCCAACGGATATGGTTTTATTGTTTGGAATGATTTCAATCAGTTTTTTTAGGTTTGCGCCTGTGGCTGTTATGGTTGATACAAAGTATTGTCCCTCTTTTATACTTTCATATTGGAAAAATACGCCTTCTTTTTCTGTTGCATGGCCTATGCTTCTGTCTTTTGGCCTTTGGTGGTGAAAGTAAACGGCTTTTTCGATCTGTTGTTTATAGCATATACCGTTAGGCTGAAAAGATATGTATACTCCATCCATGTTCCGTACCTGTTCTTCTATGTTGTCTGATGCTTTATTGTATATTTTTTCTCCGTCTTTTTGTTTTACAATTGTTCTGGGGCATGGAATATAGTTGTTGCTTGCGTGGTCTGATATGTAGGCATTTGAGAATATTACTTCTCCTGAAATGAAAAGTCCGTTGAAGTTTTTGTCTTTGTATGCCTTTTGTTTGTCCATTTTTTTCTTCTGTATGTAGCGGTTGGCAAAGTATCCCAGTATAGTTGAGCCGGGAATGTATTCAAGTGTTCCGTCTCCTCCGACTGAGGATATAACAAGATCTGAAATATTTTGGAAATGAAGTTTTATGGTGTATTTGACCTGGTCGTTAAGTCTATTGAGATCCAGCATATTGATTGTGCCAGGATTGGTGTTTCCGCTGTCAAGAGTGCATCTGACTTCTCCAAGACCTCTGGTTCTTGAAAGTCCCATTCTTCTGAAAACTTTGCATACTTTTTCTAGGAAGTCTTTCTCTCGTTTTTCAAGGTCATTTATCTCAAAGTAGAAGGTATTTCCTTTGTCAATTACTCTTGTTATTCTTAACGTGTCTTTCTGCGCTGTAAGTGTTTCTCTGTCTACTCTGGTGTTGGTACGTAGACTGGTATAGTATTCGGTTATAAACTGTTTCTGGTAGTAGTATTTTTTATCTGTGTTCTTCATCATGCAAATTTCTTTGTCTATATTTTTATATTTTTCGATGTATCCGTTTGATATCATAAGTGCAGAGGAGTTGTCATCCCCAGCTCTCCCAAAAAGTTTTATGAAGGCTTCATCGTCAAATTCATTTCCCAAAGCGTCTTTAAGTTCTAAAGCGGCTTCTCTCAGGCAGCCTTTTACTCTTTTGGCAGGTATATAAACAATGCCGTTTTCATCGTAGCATACTTCTGTGTCTATTATTCCGCTGACAGTATCACCTGCGCTTGTGCATAGGTCTGATAGTAATTCAAGTCTTATCCGCATTTTTATACTCTCCTTCCGTCCGAAATATCTATGAAGTAGTCTGATGCTTCAAGAATATCGAAAAATGGCGTGATGCCTTCTTCAAAAAAGCCGTTGTTTACTTCTTTATATGTGTCTGCAAGCTCTTTTCCTCTTGATTTTAGTTCTTTAAGGTATAGTTCTGTGGCTTGTCTGCCCTGTATCATGACATTTCTTAGTTCTTTAAGATTTGAACGTGCCCAAACGGTATTTTCACCAAAAAATTGTTCATAAGTTTTTGCAAACTTTTCAAATGAATTGTTTTGGTCTTTTTCGGTTACAATAAACGGTCTGTTGAGAAGATGGTACTTTTTTATTTTTGGGTTGTCTATCTTTGGAATGTCAACAACATTGTAGGTTTTCTCTCTTATGGTCTGAAGATCGGATGTCAAGCCTCCATAGACTATATGGAAGTCAAACCAGCTTTTTACGTTTTCTTTATGTGCTAACGCATATTCTTTGGCTGTTTTTTTGGCTGAGGCGCAGCATTCTTCGGCAAGCTCATATGCTTTGTCAAATGGAAAGTGTGAACCTATTATGGCTATGCCCCCGCATGCCGAGGTTTTTCCAAGCGGCTTTATTTCTTTGTCGTCTATTATTTGAAGAAACTTTTCGGTAAGGCACATGGCTATCCTTGCATCACATACAAATGTGGTATCATCACCGTTTAGTATCACGGGTCTTATGGGAAGACACTTTTTGTTATTTTCTTCTGAAAATTTAAGTTTTTTTATGGGAGAGTTTTCATCTTCTATTTTGCTTATTAAGAAAGTAATTAGCTGGCGGAAAGAATCTCTGTACTGGGCTGCTATATTGCATGAGATCTGTCGCATTTTTGGAACTGCGTCGCGGAATGTCTTTATGTTTTCAAGAGCCTTTTCTATTGATTTTCCCATATTGTTTCCATCAATGTGTACGACTGCTATATGGTTCTCTCCGGCTTCTTGTCCCATATTTTCAAAGTCTTTGGGAAAGATGTACTCTTGTCCTGTAAGGAACTCTTCAGTAAATATGTCATGATTGTCTGCAAACTCGTTTCTTTTTATTATGCTCTCAGTATCCAGAAACTCATCTTTCTCTTTTTTTACTACCGGTTTTAAATTTGATGATTCTTTGGTTATGGAGATATTTTTGAGCGGAGAGGTTTTTATGAACTCGTTCTTTTTTTTGTCCATTGTTTTTATAAGTTCTTTCATTTTAATTTTGTAGTCATCTTTTTCAAAGTCTGTTTCAACTGAAGCACTTAAAACTGTTAGTGAGTATGTTTCTTCAAATACTTTTTTTGAAAATGTCTTGGTAGTTCTCATGGCGGCAGCTTTGTCTTTATAGGCTACATAGGCATTTCCTCCGCCTATATATACTATCTCTGCGTCTGCATCATGGTCAGTAAGCATCTTGAAATCTGGGCTGTTCTTCCAGTCGGTATAAGCTTTTGAATTGGCTTGCTTTACTGCGTTTACAAGAAGTTCTTCCATTACTCTGGCTACAAGAAGTGAGCCTCCAAAATTTTCCTTAAGTTTGGAAGAACTGAAAATAAACTTCTGAATACCTGTTACATCATAGACTGTAAGTATAGACATACTTTTCTCCTTTCAAAATTTTTTGTTATGCTTCAAATATAATTATATCATTTTTATTTCTTTTTTTAAATCTACATTTATTTTTATATCAGTTGATAAGTTAATTATTATTATATTTTTTATTTTGGTATCTTTTTAATTATTAATGTGAACTCGGGGTTTTGGGTCTTGATTCTAGCTGTCAGAAGCGTCTCATTCATATTTTTTTCTACTATTACAGCAGACCCAAAAAGTCTGGTTTTTAATACTTCACCATGGTTTATTTCTGTTAAATTTTTTCTGTAATACTCCAGCGGCTTGTCTGTAAGGGATGGCTGAAAAGCATGATGTCCAGATCCATTGTAAAGCGCCTGTGCGCAAAGTTTTATATATTCAGTGTCTTGCAGTGTGCTTACAAGTGTTTTTTCAATTCCAGCCAGTCCTAGTATCAATCCCTTAGCGGCACCGGCAACGCAAGCTGTTGTGTCTGTATCACACTGGAATATGTTAGCAGGAATTAAAACTGTTTCAGCGAAGCTTGATCTGTCATTTTTTATGACTGTATAGGCTGCTGCAAGTGCCGTGTTTATGCCTGAGCCTTTAAACTTCCCGGTAGCCTGGAGTTTTTCATACAGATTTTTTTCGGGCATATTACTCTTAATGGCATTTTCTACAATAAGTGCTTTGTTTAAAAACTCTTTCATGGTTATCTCTTCAATTTTTTCGTAAGAACAACCGTTATTTTCAAGATACTTTTCAAACCATTCATCGGGAAGTAGTCCTATATTTTTCAGGCTCCTTTTGGTGCACTCTTCTTTTGCAACTTTAAATGCTTTTTCTGCCGGAAGTTTATTTGTGAGAACCCATAAGAATGTAAAGTAGAATATCTGGGCGATGATGGCATGTGGATGTCCGTGAGTAATAAGGCAGTCTTTTATCGCATTTTTAAGACCGGCGGTAAACTCTTTGTTTTTAACATTAGCTGCAATATGAGGTGTAATTCTCATCAATGCACCATTTCCTCCTGAATAGGTGTAGCCTTCGTAAAAATTTTTATACCATATACTTTCATCTACATTTTTAAAGTTTATATTTTTGGCGGCGGCTTTGACAGCTCTTCCGCCTCCTGTCTGATATGCCAGCCATTCACTGAGTTCAAGAGCCATGGTTTGGGAACTGAAAACTCCGTTTTTATAGCTTCTTGAAACACAGAGCGTTAGCTGGGTGTCGTCTGAGTATGTGCCGGCTTTTATTTCTTCTGTACATTTGAAGTACCTGTTTTTGTGTACTCTTGTCCAGTCAGTAAAGGTTTGAACGCTCTTTATTTTAGTGCCGTCTGTATTTTTATTTCCCATAATCTCTAACGGGTATCCCAAGGCATCTCCTATAGCTGCTCCTATCATCATTCCTTTTATATTATCTTCCAACAACAGCTCACCACCTTTTTAAAAGTTCAGTCTTAGTTTTTTGCATGTATCGGTTTCGGTTATTTTCATGTTGTCTGTAATATTTAGTCCTTTTGCGGTTGATACATAGATTTCTTTTACATACTCAAGAGGAATTTTCTCTTTGACAAGAATCTCTGACTGTTTTTTTTTTTTAAGATTTTGGTATATGTTTGTGTTTGTTATTCGATCTTTAGGAAAGTAAATTATTTGAAAGTCAAGTGAAGAGAGAAGTTCATTTATGGAGCCGGTTTTTGCCAAAGAGGCACTGGAGTTTGTATCTGAAAGAAGAATGTCTTTTTCGTGATCCGTAATTATTTTAGGGTCTATCTTTATTATTGCAGGATCATTTAGCTGTAAGTAGTAAAGTTTGGCTGAGAACATGGGATAACTTTCATCAAAAGCAAGGTGTACATATTCATCAAATCCTTTTTTGTG
>DJGH01000002.1:6413-8622 GCA_002431635.1 Petrotoga sp. UBA5851 | reverse complement strand
AGATTTCTAGATATTTCATCCGTCATAAAAGCGGGTTTAATATCGTTTTTTTTTAGGTTTTGCAGGGATAATATGTTCTTGCATTCAAGAATTCCGGCTAGATTCTTTCTTTCTGTAACATGGATAAGATAACCTTTTCTTTCAACCACTTCTTTATACAAGTATTCTGATTTGTTTATACCAAATAAGTTGTCGTTTTTTTTTGTAAGAACTGATATATTTTTTTCTTTAATAGTTAGTTCTCTGTTTTCTTGGGGTTTGTTTTGCGTATGAGTTTTAACTTCTGGTGAGGAGAAAAAAATTTCTTTTATCCCAGAAATTATCGCTCCTAAAAAAATCAAGGCTATTATCGCAGCCAATTATGCAACACCTCCTGTATCAGATGTGGATGTAGGGTTTGTAAGGTTTTATTTGTAGAAGATGGTTTTCAATTTTATATACTTCGCTTTGCATAAGAAGTTTGTAGCTCATGTATCTTCCTTTTTCTCTTGAAAATACTGTTTTTTTGAGTTGTTTTTCATACTCGGTAATGAATTTTTTCCTGCCTTCTTCGTTAAGGTACACTCCGTTTTCAAAGGTTCTGAAATCTTTTTTGGTTAGTAATCTTTGACCGGTTATGTGAAATATAGCTTGATCGACAACTATAGGTTTGAATATCTCTGATATGTCCAGGTTAAGTGTAAAGCCTCTTTGATTTGTTGAGTGAAGGTACCCGATTCTAGGGTCAAGATGTGATTTGAAAATGCATTTTAGTATGTCTGAGTACATCATGCAGTTGCCAAAGCTTATAAGCGCATTTACCTCGTTTTTCGGAGGTTGTTTGGTTCTTTTTTCAAACTTGAAGTCGGGATTGTTGGTAAGCTTATCAAACTCTTTGTAATACTCTTGTCTTATACCGGCTTCCACAATCATTAGTTCTTCTACAGTACGGCTTTTTTCTATCTGGAGTATTTTGGGGCTTATTTTAATGCTTTCTTTTTTAATACCTGAAGTTTGAAGGTTGTACTCAAGGTTCATCATTTCTCCTACAACGAATGATCTTGCAAGTTCCATTCTTTTGTTCAGTTCAACATAGTGTTCGGCTTGTTTAAGAAATACTTCGCCGTTTTGATTGAATTCAAGGGGATAGTATGTACCTATGTAGTTCCCTACGAAATTGAAAAAATGCATTGTTATGTTTTTTTTGGTTAAAAATTCTAAAGTTCTTTTATTTAGGATAATCTCTGAAAACACTTTTATATCTTCAACATTTTCTACAGGGATGCTCTTTTTTTGATCTTTTGTGATTAAAACCAGTGTATTGTCATGTCTTTTAAGCTCTCCGGATGAAAAAATTTTTATGCTTTCCATTTTATCTAACCTCTTGTATGAGTTCCAGCTGTTGATTAAGCAGTTCTTTCATTTCTTGCTGGTAATAGCATATCTCTGTTTCAAGTTTCTTTTTCTTTTCGTTTATGAGCAATGTCTTTTGATGGATGAGGTCTTGTTTTATTTCTTGTTCGTTTTTATATTCTTTATGGCATATTTGCCAGCTTTGAGAAAGTATTTTTGAAAGGTTTTCAAACTTTTCCGGTGCTTCCATTGCCATGGTTTTTATTATTTGATCATATTGATTTTTTTTCTTTAAAGCAGGACTGAATGCCGCATAGTATTCTGACCAGCTGTAGGTATTTTCTTTTATGAGTTTTCTTATTCCCTGCGATCCTTCACGCTGAATATATTCATCTACATCTGTATCCAGTCCGTATACGGTATAGTATTTAAGGTCATGTCCTACCGAGGCGGTTGTATCTATGAACTTTATAAAAGCTTTTACTCCTGCATCGTCCGGATCAAAGATCATGTACACTTTCCTGACTTGGCTCTCTTTTATCTGGTCCATCTGTTCTGTGCTTATGTTCAGCCCGAGTGGACTTACTGCTTTAAATCCTTCCTGGCTGAGTTTAATACTGTCTGTTATCCCTTCTGTAAGGTAAATTGTATCTTCTTTGATGTTTTTCAAAACTTGATTATTGTATAAAAATTTCTTTTTCTGAAAAAGAATTGTATTTTTGGAAGATATGTATTTTTGAGTTTTATCGTCCAACAGTCTGGTACAAAGACCTATGGTTTTTCCTTCTTCCTTCAGAGGAAAGATAATGCTATTGTTTCTAAGATTGTTTTTTATGTAGAAGTATTTATCTATCTGTGCATATGTATCATCTGATAT
>DJGH01000002.1:0-6404 GCA_002431635.1 Petrotoga sp. UBA5851 | reverse complement strand
GATATTTTTTGTTTCAGTCTGTTTATAAAAGTATCGGCTTTGTTTATGTGGCCTATGTTATATTTCATACACAGTTCATGGTCTATACCTTTTTTAGTAAGGTAGTATCGGCCTTCAAGAGATAGTTTGCTGCTGAGTTCCTGACAGGCCATATTTTTTATTTCTTCTAGTATATTGAGCATAAAGCAAGAAAGGTCTTTGATTTTTTGGGGATCGGCAGATGGATCAATATGTGTATAAATGTCGTCTTCAACTTCTTCAGGGGTTTTTCCGGCAAGAACGTTGCCTATATCGTATATGTTAAAAAGTCTTTGACATCCAAAGCAGTATAAATGAGGTGTTCTGGTACTATAGAAAACCATCGACGGTCTTTTGTCCTGATGCATAGGGTTTATGCACTTTATCCTCTTTTTTTCTTCAAGCGTATCTCCGGTTAAAAAACGGTAGTACTCCACAAAGTACTTATTTATGTCTACTGTCATTTTTCACCTAAATTATGCTTTCATAATGGTTTTTTTCTGTTCCGTCGTTCGTAATAGATACGTATGCTTTTGACTTGGTTTTGTAGTAGTTAACCGAGTCTTCTTTCTTGTTTATTACGGTTAGTATTTTATTTCTCAGTTCGTTGTACTTGGACTGGGTGATCTCACCTTCAAATACTGACCGTTGAACCCAGTTAAGATATCTTTTAGTTATTTTATGAACCTTGGATACTCTTTTTTCTCCGATATCGTATGTCATAACAATAAACATTCATCGCCTCCTGAAAAAGAGGCCGCGCTTTTTGCGCGGCTAGAGGATTTGCTTAGAAAATATCGGGTGGTTCCTGCTGATTGTCATTTATTATACCGTCTCCGTTTATTATGGTTGAGCTTTTTGTCGCACAATTGAGTTTTTGCTGGGAGATTTGATTGGTCGTTATATATTCTTCATACATGCTCTTGTAGTAATCAGATCTTTCATTTTCGTCTATTTCTTGGGTTTGTGAAATGAGTTCTTTTAGAATTCTTATCACATTGTTGTGATCTTTATTCCCCAGAAAGTCGTTAAGCTGATTATCGAGCTTTTGGATTATGCATCTTTTATATGTGGTCTTTATTGTGCTATACTCTTTTTCTGCCAGTTCCTCATCTCTGGTAATATCTATGAGTATGTCATAGCTTTTTTCTACAGATTCATTTGTTGCAACTATGGTATATCTGAGTAAGGTCTTCATTACTCTGAACTTTCCCTCGTATTCCTTGTTAACTGTGGGAACGGTTACCTCAAAAAGGTATTCATAGCATCGGTTTTGTTCCATATCATCAAGTTTTATGATAAACTTTCTGTCTGATTTAAGAGGAACTTTTCCAAGATATGTTGTTTGTGGTAAAGCTCTGAAGTGATCGTTTATTCTCACTTCATTGGAAACGTTAAGTTCAATTTCAACATCTTTTACAACCACATTCTGACTTCTCTTCAATGTTTTTTCAAATACTTGGACAGCCTCATTCTCTTTTTCTATTGAGTCGCTTGTTCCTTTAGAAGGTTTTACAAGTTCTAGAATGAAGTTGAAGTTAAAGTCTTTTCCCATACCAAGCGTTGTTATTGAAATATTTTTCTCTGCAAGCATTGTTGCAGCTTTAATTGCATCTGTCTCGGTATCGTCAACTGTTTTTCCGTCTGTGAGAAATATTACCTTTTTCATGTTAGGACTTAATTTTTCCGTCATCAGCTCTGTAGCTTCCATGAGCGCATTTGTTATATTTGTGCTGCCGCTGTAACGACGAGCTTCTTCCACTTTTTCATCAAACATTGCTCTGCTGATGTTTTTTTCATGATCCAGTATTGTTCGTGAAACTGAGTTGTAGAAAATCATAGATACAGTATCGTTAGGTCTTATGAAGTCATATAAGTTTTTGATTGCTTTAATAGCAAGATCTATTTTGCGTTCAGAGTTTTTGTCATCTGATATTCTTTCTGTCATAGAACCGCTTGTATCAAGCACAATACACAAATCCATCCCGGCAGATGTTGCTATGCCCTCTTCCAATCCTTCTTCAGGCTGAATTTTAACAGACAAAACCGTCTTTTTTTCTTTTTCTGATGCGTATATATACGGATTATCAAAACATGGAACAACCAATAGTGATTTATCCAATTTTAACCCCTCCTATCTGTATGGTCAAATTATTATCCGACATTTACATTCTGTTCTGTTTCAAAGACCGTTCTAAGTATTGCAACGGTAACGTTATCCCCGACCATATTTTGGTCAAGAGTACTTAGAATCCTTGAAGAAATTTTTTTTACTTGTTTAAACTGTTCATTCATTTTGTCATAATCATTGAAGAAGTTATCTTCTTTTTCAGCCCAGTCAAACCCTTTCCAAAAGTCAAAGACCCCGTCTGAGCAAACTATTATGTCTTCATCAGCAAGAAGATCTACTGTTGAGATAAAGGGTTTTATATTGCCTAAGATAAATTTATTATCTTTTACTGCTGATTTTCCAACACACTCTGTTAATGGTGAGCTTTCTTCTTTTATCTCTATTCCTTTTAGGAGTTCTTCCGTCTGTTTGTTGTGTTCAGGAATAAGCGGAATATAGTAATCTTTTCCTTTGAGATATATCTTGGAATCTCCAACTGAAAATACGTAAACTTTACTGTTGTCTACTATCACACCGGCCAGTGTGCTCGCCATTATATCGCTGGTTTTCATATTTTCTGTTTTATGTTCGTTGGCATACTCTATTATCTTGTTTGATGCTTTAAATATTATCTTTGTTACAAATTTTTCAACGGTTCCATCGTTAATCGTTCCGTTCTTGAAGTTTTTCCATGCTTCAGCAACCTCTCTCTTGACTAAGTTGCTTGCCATATTGCCGTTTCCTATCGATGCTGTGCTAACACCATCCATAACAACCGATATAGCAATCTTTTTTTCTTGATCTACATCCATATAAAAGGTATCTTGATTTACTTCTTCTTCACTTTTGGTTTCATCCTCTTCCTTGAGCTTTCCTATTCCCTCTGAAGTTCTAGAGGTTCTTTTTATCATTTTTAATTTTAGTTTTTTTTTTTGATTTCTTTCACACATTTTTTCAAATGCTTTTTTAAAACCTTCATAAGAGTCAGTCAATGAATATTTGTTTAAAATACTTTTTTTGTACCAGTTGTAAAAATCTCTCAGGTATTTTTTGCATGCTGTTTCATGCATTTTTTCTTTGAAAATTTTAATTTTGAGTTTTCTATCTTTTATTTTTTTGACGAGTTTTGAGAAAAACATTTCTCCAAATATTTCTGCAAGAATAATACTGTTTGTACCGTTATTTGCATCGGTTTTTATAAAGCCATCTAAATCTTTTACTATATCTTTGCTGTCTTTTATTGAATAAACAGGAAAGAAAAGCATTATGCAAGGGTCATCTTTATCGTTTGCCACTACACCTGCAAGATCAAAATTATAGACTCTATATCCCTGTCTTTCTATCTCTGTCAGTATTGAAAAAAGTTTATTTATGAACGACATTTTGTACTCTACACTTTGCATAATTACTGTTTCAATGCTTTTGTATCCTGTAGGCATTATAAACTTAACTTCATTTGGTTTTTTGGTGACAATAGGATAGTATATGTTGCTTATTTCAGGTTGTATTTTAAATATTGTATACTCAAAGTTCCAGTTAATGTTTTCATATGTGCGTATTGTCGCCGGTTCTTCCTGCATCTTCATCAGACTCAAGTTTATCCCCCCTTTTTTCAGATATTTTTAATTATTATGCCGAGTTCCTTGGTAAGAATTATTTTGTCACCGTCTTTCAACTCGTAATCTTCATCATATTTCATGACTAGGTTATTAAAATAAGAAATATTTTGAGATGACAATAACCTTGCGTAGTATTTATCGTTTAGTCTTATAACAGCAAGGTGATTGCGGCTTAAGTACTTGTTCTGATCATATATTGAAAGATCAATATCTGGAAATGATTTGGAAGTCTTTCTGCCTATAGTTACTTCATCATATTCAATATTAAATGTGAACAGTTTGTTCTTTTCCTTGTATACTTCTATCATGGGCGTAAAACCAAAGTCTCTCAGAAAATCTTCCGGTCTTTCAAAATTTTCAGTCACTTCCTGAGTTTTGACCACAGTATTTGTATCTTCTTGTAAAGATGGAGCTTGTGTACCGTCATCAATAACAGCGTATGTTCCTCCGCATTCACAGAACTCTTCTTCATATCCTTTATCACCAGGATATATAACTTTTGAGCATATTTCACATACTTTCTTCAATTAGATCTTCCTCCTTTAAAGTAAGCAGTATTTTATTCAATTGAGTCCAAACACTCTCTTATTTCCTGCAGTGTATTTAATCTGATATCCGGATCAGGATCAAGCAATGCCCAGACTGCATCAGATACTTTTCTTTTTTTGTTATATGGGACGATATCAAAGATCTCGTCAGACAGATCAATCTGATTGTCTGCAATGCGGTATATACCCAGATCCTCTTGGTAATATCCCCAAAGAATCAGAATTCCTATCTGATAAGCCAGAACGGCAATTGCATTTATAGAGTTGTTACTTTCTTTGTATATTTTCGTATAAAGTTCCGGTGGCATAAAACTATACTTCATTTCGTTTTTAAGACTTTTTATCCTGGGATCATTTACTATAAATCCTTCTGTTTTCATGATGAATCTTAATCCTGTAAGCCTTATTACATCACTTTTGGGAAGTATAAAATGTGAAGGATATAATCCTAAATGAAAGTAACCTTCATTCAGAAGGTCTTCTGAAAAATCTGTAAGTTTTTTGAGAAACTTTGAAAATTTTGAAATATTAAGTGTAGTAGGAAAATCGGCAGACTGTTTTTTATAGGATTTGTAATGGTTAACAGCTTCTTTTAATGTGTAGCCTTTTATGTACTCCATTACAAGCATGAGTTTTTTTATCTCTCCTTCACTGCACACAAAGACATCTATCAGCTCTGGTAACATGGTCGAGTTTATTTTATTCATAGCGTTTATCAGAGGATAGAAGATTTTATTTGTCTGCTCAAGAAACTCTTTTTGGCCGTTAAACATTTTGTTTGGCAGTGTGTATCCTATAAATTTTTCGCTTTTGAACTTTTCTTCGCACTTAAGAATTTTTTTTTCAAAAAATGAACCTCTGATTTCTTGACTCTCTTCTCTTAATTCTTTCCATAAAATATCGTTTGTGACAGGATAAGTAATCACGCAATCACATCTTCTTTAAAAACATAGTTGATTGAGTTAAGTTTTTGCAATGCCGAAGTTATCTTTCCATACATCTGGGATGCATTTTTATATCTTGCTTTTGGATCAGGTTGAACTGCTTTTTTTATTATCTGGCAAACAGGTTCAAAAACATAGTCTTCAATAGTATTTAAACTAAAATTTTTTATAATTCCATTTTCATCTACATACTTAATAAGCTCCTCTTTCATCAAAAGACTCCATATAAGTACCCCAAGAGAGTATATATCAGCTGTTTTATCTATTTTTTTTATAGAGGGGTCTGCAATTTCAGGAGCCATATATCCTGGAGTACCTATACCTTTATTATATGTAGTACTTTTGTCGTGCATATTGAGGGCAACACCTCCAAAATCTATAAGAGTATATGTTCCGTTGGGACTACAGATTATATTTTCAGGCTTGAGATCCTGATATATATAGCTTTCAACTTTTTCGTCTCCTCCATGGAAAACATCAAGTATATTTAATACCCGCTGTGCAATTTTTAAAACTTCAATCTGCCATGAAAGTGCGCTTTTATCTTGTTTTTCAGCTTTTTCAGAAAGCGTTTGTCCTTTTATGTATTGAAGGATAAAGTAAGGTTCATTCATGGCCAAATCGTCAAAGGCAGGTGAACCTACACCGACATTTCCGTCAGGCCACTGTATAGATGGAGAGTATCCTTCAATATAATCAATAAACAGAGGAAGACAGGGTACATTTAAAGTATTTAGTTTTAAAAGTATCTGACTTTCAAGCTTTAAATTTTTTCTTCTTAGAAGAATTTTTTCTTTTGCATCTAAACTGTTTTTATTGAAGGCTTTTTTATAGTTGATCGCTTTTACAAGAACTTTTTTATTTAAAAGCTTTGTATCTTTAGCAATAAAAACAAGTCCAAAACCTGAGGCACTGGAGAGCAGATCCGTTATTTCATATCTGTTTTTAACAACTTTAGGACTTAATGCAAAGCGTTCCGGATTGGAAGGATCTATAAATCTGTATATATTGGTAGTTACTTCTTTTTTTAAATATCCCAGAAGCTTCACCCCCTTTCCTTTCCAAATACTTATTCGACATTTAAATAAAAAAATAAGATACCGCAGAATAAAATCATTCTACAGTATCTTATTTGTGGTACATATAATAAAAGGAAACCCCAGTC
>DJGH01000032.1:199-2905 GCA_002431635.1 Petrotoga sp. UBA5851 | reverse complement strand
TAACTTTTTGGGGTCAGTTCACAAAGCCGATTTTTTATTAGTTCAACTTTCCTTTATCAGATTATAATAAAAATCTTCCATTTTAACTAAATTATCTATTCGTATCCTCTCATTTGTACCATGAACCCTTGCAAGATCTTCTCCCTCCATAAGTATAGGGGCAAACCTTAAAACACATTTACTCATCGAACTATAGAACTTTGAATCTGTACTTCCAACCATTATAAATGGAGCAGTTATTACTCCGGGGAATACTTTTTCCATAACCTTTTCTAATGCTTTATACCCGAAAGACTCTACAGAAGTTACTTCCGAAGGATTGTCCGCTCTGGATCCATCAAGTATCTTTACTTCGACCCTATTATCGTTAACAGTGTTTTTTATTTTTTCAATGCAAAATTCAACACTTTCCTGCGGAATTATCCTCAAATTAATAACAGCAGAAGCATTCTGAGGAAGAACATTTTCTTTGTCCCCCGCATGAAACATGGTGGGAGCAATCGTTGTCCTAATAAGAGCATTGGTCGTAGGAGAGTTCGATAGCACTTTTTTAAGTAACGGAGAAAAAACAGCTTGATTTCTGAAAACAAAGCCTAAAAAACCTTTTATATCTGGAGCCACTTTAGAAAAAAACATTGATGTCGGCCCTTTAAGATAAGGTTTAAAAAGTGTGTGCCTAAGCTTACCAAGAGCAGTTGATAAAATCCTTATACAGGTATCTTCGCCTGGCATTGAAGAGTGCCCACCGGCAGCCTTTACACTAAGACAAAGACTCAAAAAACCTTTTTCGGCAACCCCTACCGTAGCCACTGGTTTATCCAGAAGAGGAAGAACACCCTGCATAATATTTCCGCCCTCATCCAGAATATATTCAAACTCTATACCCTTATTTTTCAGATGTGAAGAAATCATTCCGGCACCATTTTCTCCGGTTATCTCCTCATCATGTCCAAATGCCAGATATATATCCCTTGAAGGTTCATAACCTTCTGATAAAAGTTTTTCTACCGCCTGCATAACACATATGAGCACCACTTTTATATCCAGAGTACCTCTTCCCCAGACAAATCCATCCTCAACCGCACCGGAGAACGGAGGATACTTCCAATCCTTTTCGGTATCTCCTTCTATCGGAACAACATCCTGATGCGCCATAAGCAACACCGGTTTAGATTGCTTACCGCTTTCCCAATGAAATAAAAGACCATACCCGTTTATTATCTCTTTTTTGAGTTTCTCATGAACATTAGGAAAAGCACTCTGAAGAAAGTACTGAAATCTGTCAAATTCGCCATAATCAATATTCTGACTCTCCTGATAAGATACCGTCTTGAACCTTACCGCTTCGGAAAGTTTTTTAACCACCTGCGGATACTCTTTTTCCATACAGTTCCCCCTATACGTAATTTATGAATACTGCAAATAATGAAAAGCCTATCGTCATAATAAACACAATTAATTGAAGTAAAAAAGTCCATCTGAACCATTTGGGATAGCTTACAGTAGAAAGACCCAAACAGATGAGAAGCACAGGATTGGTAGGATACAATGCATTGCTGAATCCATCGCCAAAAGCCCAAGCCGTTATCATGATCTGATTGGAAAGACCCACCATCTGAGCAAAAGGCACAAGAAGTGGAATAAGAAGGAAAGCCTTAGCTGATGCGGAACCTATGAAAAAGTTAGAACACAGGACTATCATATATATTATTATAACCGCCGAATAAGGAGATGCTCCGGAAAGCGGCTGAGCAGCATAATATAAAAGAGTATCCATTATGTTGCCGCTTACAATTATATGCTTTACGCTTATACCCATAAGAATAAGAACAGCAGAAGCAGATATGCCCGCCATGCCTTTGGCAAAAACCTTAAAAGTGTTAAGCACGCCCATACCTGCAAGAAAACCTGTACATATACCAGCTATAAGATATAAAAGCGCCATAAGAATAAGCGCCATATCAGAAACTTGAGGAATAAAAATTCCAAGTACAATAACAAAAAGCATAAGAAATATCATAATCAGAAAACACCTTACGGCATTAACTGTTTTTTTATCTTTAAAATTTTCATTTATGAACCCATCGGCAGAACTGTATTTTTTTCTTTCAACGAGATCTTCTTCATATACCAAAGATTTTTTGGCGTCTTTGTCTATTTTTTTTGCATACCTTACAAGAAAGAAAACCAGAACCGTATATATTACAGCAAATATAATCAGCCGGTACCAAGTCCCTGAAAAAGCAGGCAAATCGGTAAGTTTTTGAGCCAGACCTATTGTAAAAGGATTAGATATGGCAGAAGAAAAACCAAAGGTTATGGCAAGAAGACTCATTCCGAGCCCCACAAGAGCGTCCCAACCCATAAGATACGATAAAGCAATTATTATCGGAACCAAAGGAACGGCCTCTTCAAAAATTCCAAGAACAGATCCGAAACCCATAAAAATAAAGGTTATTATAGCTATCAAAAAGTATCTTTTATTCCGAAATTTTTTTACTATAGACGATACTATTGATTTTAAAACATTTGCCTTATCTATTACTGCAAAAGATCCACCTATGATCAGAAGAAGTATTATAAGCGCCAGAGCTTTTACTCCATCAGAAGTTCCAAGCACCTCCAAAGGAGCCGTAACCCATCTATAAACAGGAAGCTTATCTTCCTGTGTAAAAGAAAAAGACTCCCAGTTAAATACTTCACTTC
>DJGH01000032.1:0-146 GCA_002431635.1 Petrotoga sp. UBA5851 | reverse complement strand
CATTAACAATTTGGCGTTCATAGCTGCCGGTAGGCACTGCTAAAGTCAGAATACCGGCAAATACTATCAGTCCCAGTAAAATAAAAAAAGATGAAAGAAAAGCTTTTTTCCCAATCTTTATACCAAAATTCTCTTCTGCCATGATT
>DJGH01000008.1:96988-133905 GCA_002431635.1 Petrotoga sp. UBA5851 | reverse complement strand
TATCCATCATTCCTGGCATTGATATTGAAGCTCCAGATCTTACAGAAACAAGAAGCGGATTTTCTTTGCTTCCGAACTTTTTCCCGGACTCTGCTTCAAGTCTTTTCATGCAGTTGGTAACTTCCTCTTTTAAAGTAAGAGGAAAGTTTTTATTGTTTTTCCAGTAATGATCACATATTTCAGTTGATATAACGAAACCGGCGGGAACCGGCAGTCCTAGCCTGTCCATCTCACAAAGGTTGGCTCCCTTTCCGCCAAGCAGTTCCTTCATCTTGGCATTTCCTTCGGATTTGCCTTTGCCCCAAAAATATACGTATTTCTTAGCCATATCTTTCCCTCCTAAAAATAGATTCCTGAGTCTTTATTTCTCATTTATTATACCAGAATTGATCGGTAAAATTGTTTTTTTCAAAGTGAAAATATTATACATGAAAAATGTTAACTGTTATATTCCTATTTTTTAATAAAACTCTTCCACACTTAATTTAGCATGAAGATTTTTATTGTACTCGTCTATTACAAGATAAGATACAGTACTTCTCTTTATAAATTCGTTGTCNNCTTGTTTCTCATTACAACATGTTTCCATGCACCCGTATTAGCATAAAATTTCTTTATCTTGCCACAGTTGACCTGATTATAGGACGGCCTGTGGCAGTGTCCCATTATCAGACCTTTTACCTTATCATTGCTTAAGCTTATATCTTCATCACTGTATCCCACGAGATTTTTACGTGGTATCAGAAAATTATTCTCTAAAAGTCTTTTTGCGGCTTTAAGGTACATATCACTTTTTTTGAACTCCCTGAAGTACATAACCGTTCTTACAAGAGATTCTCCCAACTTCATTCCGCCAAATTTATTTACAAAAAAATCAGTAAACCTGTAGTATTTAGGAAAGTTTATTTTTAGCCAGTTCCTTGTCTGCTTTGCATTTATAAGATTTATAAACTCACTTATCCATTCTTCCTTAAGATTGTAGTTAAGACAGTATCTTTCATTTATATAGTCCAGCCATACAAAAACATCGAGTAAAGGTCTTATGTTGTCATAGTCAGAGATGAGTTCATCAGGCAGTATCTTGCTCATCTTGATATCAAAATTAGATGACATGAACTTAGCCATATACTCTCCGAAGGTTGGGATTATATTATTTTTCCCATCATACGACAACCTGTTTACGGCATCAAACTGATTACCGTGTATCACAAATATCTCCCAGTCCTCATCATAGTAAAACGGCAGTACTTCTTCGCATCCTGTCATAGAGAATACCTTTTGTCTTATCTTTTCAGAAAAAAGAACATGATAATCATGATTACCGGCTATATATCTTATTCTTACCTTTGAAGAAAGCTTTTTCAGCCTATCAAAAAGGGCCGTATGGGCATTGTATATTTTATTCAGAATTTCATGGTCAAACAAATCCATACACTCCTGAACAGTTTCACAGAGAATCTTCTTGTCCTTAACGTGCATAAGTTCAAGAAAATCCCCTACAATGAAAAATTCTGTTATCTGGTCTTCATACTTGTCTAAGAGTTCAATAAATTTTGCATCATATACAAAATCATCCTTCTGGTTTCCAGATCCTATATGCATATCGCTTACATAAAGTTTCATATTATCATCCTCAAACGGTAAATTTTATGTTCTATAATTGAAATGAATGCTGACCGTGCAAACAAATTTATATCCTTTGTTGTTTAGATAAACATTTCGGAAACATTAACTTTGTAAGAAGGAGTTTTAAATCCGACAATTCATGTTATAATTAAGAAGTATTTGATTATACCACAAAAGGTTTTACAGGAAAACATCTACAGGAGGTTTATTATGAAAAGATTATTCGTTTTTATTTTTATGTTATCACTAAGTATATCTCTATTAGCTTACAGTTTCTTTAATCCCATAGGACCAGCATTGCTTCCTGCAGCAGGCCTCTACTCCGAAAACACTACCGATCTCACCAAGGATTACTGGAGAACGCTGGATGAAGCACAGATACTTGCTTTAAAACAGCAAGCAGATTTTCTTGTGCTACCGGTGGCCTATGGTGCAGAGCTTATAAGTAAAGGCTTTGAATACAAGCTGGCAGGAGTATCAATATGGAAGTCTTTTTATCTTGTTACCTCACAGGAAGTTAATTCTATAGAGGATTTAAGGGGAAAGAGAATCGTTACTATTCATTCACCGGGACAGACTGGTGATCTTATATTGAAAATGATTACCAAACAGAAAAACATTAACTTTGAAACCGTATATGTAAGCAGCGGTGCAGATATAATACAGCTTCTGGCAACAGGAAAGGAAACAATGGCAGTACTTCCGGAACCTTTTGTATCTTTAGCAGAAGTAAAAACCAAAAATGTTTTTACTGCAAAAATGGATCTTCAGCAAGTATACGCACAGTTGACAGGATATCCGGCGATGATACCTATAACAGGATTATTTGTTTCCAACAAGGTTCCCAGAGAGTATGCGCAAAAAATTATTGATAGGTATGAGCAGTCATCTAATAAGTATTTTAAAGATGAGTTTGATAAGTCTATAAAATTTATGTTTGACCTCATGGACGGCAAAATGCCTGATCCTGTTCTCAGAAAGGCTTCTCAACGTTCTTTTATAGAGTTTGGGAAAGATAAGGAGATTGTACTAGGTTTTTTAAAGATTCTTAAAGAAAACGGCGCAATCTCTGATTATAAGCAAGATATGTTTTTTTAGTTTTTATTTCCTTAACACTTGTTTACTCATAAGACACACAAAAGGGCTAGATACGTTACATTTTTTCTGATAGAATAATAAACGTGCGAAGTTAAGGAATGTTGGGGATGTGGTGCAGTTGGTTAGCATGCCGGTCTGTCACACCGGTGGCCGCGAGTTCGAGTCTCGTCGTCCCCGCCAATAATGAAGGCCTCCTTTGAAAAGGAGGTCTTTTGGTTGTTAGGAGGATAAGTATGCTTGCATCTACAGCAGAAGAGATGGAAAAACTTAAAATTGAACAGTTTGACGTTATTTTGGTGACGGGCGATGCATACGTAGATCATCCTTCCTTTGGAACCGCAATAATCGGAAATGTCCTTTCACAGATAGCCGGATTGAATGTAGGAGTTATTTCCCAGCCTGATTGGAAAAACGCTGGTGATATCTCAAGACTTGGCCGTCCAAAATATTTTTTCGGAATAACCGCAGGCAATGTCGATTCAATGGTTGCAAACTATACTGCTTCCAGAAAAAAAAGAAAGACCGACGAGTATACCCCAGACGCACAGTTCGGCAAACGTCCAGACCGTGCTTGTGTCGTCTATTCAAACCTTATAAAAGGAGTCTTTCACGGTATTCCGATAATACTCGGAGGCATCGAGGCAAGTCTGAGAAGACTTGCTCATTACGACTGGTGGCAGAACCGTGTAAAAAAGTCTGTTCTCCTTGACTCAAAAGCCGATCTTATAGTATACGGCATGGGAGAAAAGACTATTCTCCAGATTGCCGAGATTTTTAAAAACGGAGGAAACATCCGCGACTGTACTTCTCTTAGGGGAACAGTTTACTGGTCCTCAGCATTGCCTCAGAATACTTCAGACTTTACAGTTCTTCCAAGCTTTGAAACTGTATCTGAAAATAAAAATGAGTATATGAAAATGTTTAAAGAGTTTTCCGCCAATAATGATCCTTATGATTCAAAAGGACTTATCCAGAAACACGATAACAGATATGTGGTTCAAAACAGGCCACAGCTGCCTTTGTCTCAGCATGAACTTGACCGTGTATACGGCCTGGATTATACAAGAAAAGTACATCCCTTCTGTCTTAGCCAGGGATATGTCAAGGGTATTGATACCGTAAGATTTTCAATCACTTCGCACAGAGGCTGTTACGGAGGCTGTAGCTTTTGTGCCATTACCCTTCATCAGGGAAGAATAATTCAAAGCAGAAGCATTTCATCTATCCTCAGGGAAGCTGAACAAATTTCCAAAGATGAAAAGTTTAACGGTTATATATCTGATATCGGTGGTCCCACCGCCAATATGTACGGACACGACTGTTTAAAAAAACTGGAGCTGGGTAGCTGCAAAGAAAAGCAGTGTATAGGGGATGAAGTCTGTCATACTTTGAATCCTTCTCATAAAGCCTATATAGATCTTCTTTCACAGGTTGAAAAACTTCCTTTTATAAAGAAGGTGTTCATCTCTTCAGGAATACGGCTGGATCTTATCTATGCTGATAAAGAATACGGAATGGCTTTTTTAAGACGTCTTGTGGAGCTTAATACCTCCGGACAGATAAAAATAGCGCCAGAACATGCAAGTCCAAATGTTTTGAGATTAATGAACAAACATTCTTTTGAAATCGTCAGAAAGTTCATTTCAGACTACGAAAGTCTTAACAAGGAACTTAACAAAAACCAGTTTTTTTCAGCTTATCTGATAGCAGCGCATCCGGGAGCAGAGCTACAGGATGAGGTATTTTTGCGTAAAGAAATAGAAAAGTATTTCGGTTTTTCACCCCAGCAGGTACAGATATTCACGCCTACACCAGGTACTATGTCTACTGCTGTTTATTACACAGAACTTGATCCGTTTTCATCGGCTCACGTATTTGTTGAGAAAGACGATAAGAAGAGGAAGATGCACAAAGATATTTTATTGGGTGAATCAAATGCCAAAAAACATTATTAAAAAAGTCTAAAAATAATTACATTTTTGTATTTTTTATGATAAAATATCTATGAAGTACTTCCATTTTTGTATTCACAATATCTTAGGAGGAGTGTGAAATGAGTTCTTTCTATGAAGAAGAAAAACTTAATGCTGCCATATCTGATATGGCTGAACTTTCTTCTCTTATCACCGGCACTGAAAATGAAGAAGAGTTTTTTAAAAAACTTCTTGATGTTGCTTTAAAAAGCATTCCTCAGGCAGAGTGTGCGACAATATGGAAGATAGAGGGAACTTTATACCGTCCTGTAGCTGGTTTTCCCTATGAACGGGATATTCTTTCAAAAATGGTTATTTCATATGAAGATTCATATGCTTACAATCACAATATTGATGAATGCATAGTGCAGACAAATAATATACTTGATTATTACAGCGGAAAAAATGAAAAGTTCTATGATCTTTTATCTTCAATAAAAACAGGAAGAAACCGCATGTGTACTATAATTGCACCGCTTAAAGTCAACGCAAAAATTGCCGGGCACATTTTTATTGACAACTTCAGTCTCGATTCCTTTGAAGATGTCGCCAAACGTGCATTGAAGATTTTTTCAAACTTTGCATCAACTTTTCTTACCTTAAAAACACTTAAGGATTCTGAAACTGAAGCAAATGAACTTAACAGGGTTTATCTCAGTTTTATTACTCATGAGCTTAAAACACCTCTTACAAGCATCATAGGGTTTTCAGAAACCATCCTGGATGAATCCAATATGAAATTGAACGCAATGCGCGGGTATATACGTAAGATATATGCTTCTTCAAGACATCTTAACTCTTTGATTGATGATCTTTCTACCTTTAATAAGCTTAACAGGGAAACCTCCTTGAATATACGCAGGATAAATTTCAAGCAGACCTTATTTGAAGCTGTATCAATAGTTGAACCGAATATTTCTCCAGACGTTGAGTTGGAAATATCTTATAGTGCGGATATTCCGGCATTTATAGAAACAGATCCCACCAAGTTCACCCAGGTTCTTGTCAATATAATAGGCAATGCCATAAAGTATACCGATGAGGGAAGTATTTTTGTTCACAGCAGCTTTGATTCAAGCACAAAGGAGTTTGTAATATCTGTACGGGATACGGGAATAGGAATATCACAGGAAAAACTTGAGGATATATTCAGGCCTTTCTACAGAGTTTCTAAAAACAGGCCAGGAAGCGGATTGGGTTTAGCTATAGTAAAAAAGACAATTCAGGTTCTAAAAGGAAGGATAAGCGTAAGCTCAGAAGAAGGAAAAGGCAGCGAATTTCTTATACGCCTTCCGCTTGTAATAAAAACCGACGAACAATAAAAAGATGCCTTAAAGGCATCTTTTTATTGTTCAATGATTTTCAACTATGCTCTTGAGAGATACTCTCCGGTTTTGGTATCAATAACTATTTTATCGCCTATATTGACGAATAAAGGAACACCAAGCTCATACCCTGTTTCCACTTTGGCTGGTTTAAGAGGATTGCCGCTTGAATCACCTTTTTCACCAGGTTCAGTGTATGTCACTTCAAGGGTAACAGTCTTAGGAAGTGCATAAGCAACAGGTCTGCTTTCATAGAAAGAGACAATAACCCTTCCGTCTTCTTTAAGGAAGTTCAGCACATCACCCAAATCATCTGCAAATACTTCAATCTGCTCGTAAGATTCTTCATCCATAAATGCGTATGAGTCTCCGGAAGCATATATGAACTTCATATCTCTGTGGTCTAGCTGAACATCTTCAAGCTTTTCAGAGCCTTTCATGACTATATCTATTGTAGATGCGTTTTCAATGTTCTTCATCTTAACCGTCATAGTTGCTTCATTCCTTCCCGACCAGTTGTACTTGGCTTTCTGAATGGTATAGAGCCCACCGTTATACTTTATTACGTATCCTACCTTTAATTCACCAGCAAAAATCATTTCTTAATACCTCCAATTCTCAAATATGCAATTTCAAAAAGATTTTATAACATTATACTATAAATATTCAATATTTTCCATTAAATTTTGTTGAAGAGTTTTCTGCTTTAAGAAGTACTCCTTCATTTTTTCAAAAACATCCTTCAACTGCCCGTATTTTTTGTCTATATACAAAAAATCGTCTGTTACGTCGTTGTTATATATTCCGTTAAGTGTGTTTACTACGTTAACATACCGCTTNNTCTGTGCATCTTCAAAAAAAGGCTTTATAAATTCGTTGAAGGCCCATACTTTTTTGAAATGCCTTGTCTCTTTCTGTTTGTATGCCTGCCAGAAAAAAGGAATTCCTGACCAGAGCGCAAGCGAAAAAGAATCTTCTCCTCTTATCCAGTTATATTTGCTGGAGTAGAGAATTTCATCAAACTCTTCCTGCGTGAAAAATCTGTTTTGGGTATTAATCTTCCAGTTAAAAACCGATTCCTGCGGTAAGAGCTTTTCTACTGGCCCGTAATCATACAAATAAGCATTGGAAATATACCGCGGATACAAAACATCCGTAGGCAAACCTTGAGATTTCCACGAAAATCTCAGTATACCCGAACTTTCCGCATGAACATTCGGAACAAAAAATAATGTTTTAATTCTAAGACCCTGATGCATCAAAGGCAAAGCTTTTATATCTTTTGCCCAAAGCTCCGGGGTGAAGTAATCAACTCCTATAAAAAGCTTGGATTCTCTGTTTATAAAATCGATATATCTTTCATCCGGGAAAAACTGAAACATTCCCAGAACAACTTCCGAAGCATGGTAATCACTACTGCTATCCATAGAAAAAACATTGATTTGAGGAGATCCTTCCTTAGGCATTAGTTTGAAGAACAGCTCCGTACAGTCTGTGTAGATGTTAATTAAAGAGTTTCTGTATTGATTTTTGAAACTTGCCGCAACTCTCAGGGTATACCCGGCATCTCCAAAATTGTCGATCACACTGCAAAAAATATCTATATTTTTATTCAACAAACGCCTCCCTGAAAAACACACTGAAAGCCACTTTAAAATTATCGGTACTTTTTGCCTGTCTGTCCAGCTGTTCAAACATTATTATGATTCTTCGTAATTTAGAAGGATCATACATATTTTCGAGATTTATTTTTTTTATTATATCGTTCTGAAATGTAACCCCTAAAAACGACCTTACTCTTGAACTGTTTTTTATGCCACAGTCTTTGGCGATCTTCTGAATGTTTGCCCAAGTATACTTTTTCAATCCCGGTGCATTCAAAATAACCTTGTACAGATCTAGAAAGTACCTGTACATAAACCCTACCGTTGCAGGTGCGTTAAATTCACTGTCATCAATTATCTTATCAAGCATTTCCATAACTTTATCTGTTTTTTTGCAGGCCATAAGATAACACATGTCTTCAAGCTGAGGATCTGAAAATGTATAGCCTATCTGAACAGCGTCTTCCAAAGTTATTGTATCAGTCTGTGCATATATGCTGATTTTTGAGATTTCCTCGTACATATAAGTATCTTCCCTTCCAAGATTTTGCAGAAGATACTCTGCCGCATGTTTTTCTATTTTTTTGCCGAACTGTGCGGCAATACTATCTAAAAAATCTTTCCATTCATTATCTTCCCATGGCTTTGGAAGAGCAGCATCTATTTTTTCATCGGCTTTAATCTTTTTTATATCTTCAGTTTCCGCTGTAACCGTTATAAGTATCTTGTCGTTACCGTCTGCAAGCGAAAGTATTCTGATAACATCTTTTACTTCTTTGGCTTTAAAAGAGTCAAGCTCTTTTATAATCACAAGCTTTTCCTGACTGAACATCCCTTTGGTTGAAAAAACTTCTTCAAGAGAGCTTTTGGTATAATTTTCCCTGCTTACAAGAGTTTTTTGTCCCTGAAAGGACTCCCAAAGTTTTTTGATTGAATTTTCTTTTTTTATGTATGAACTTCCTGATACAATAGATATGCTCATATCTTTACTCTCCCACAAAAAGCTGTATGAACTGAATATCACTTATAAAAAGGGCCTGAGATGGTTCCTGGGAAATAACTTTTTTACCACTTCCGCTTATGATTATCTTATCAGAGGGTATACCCAATGCGTTAAGTATGTAAACAGCCTCCTGTACATCCTGGCCGGTGAGATCAGGAATTACTTCTCTGAAAAGGCTTCCAGCTGACTCATGTCCTGCATCTGTTTCTTTAAAGTATCTATAAAATATATTGGTTGCAATAGGAGCTGCGACCTCTCCCCCATAGTACTTTTCACCTTTCGGATCATCTATTATTACCACAATTGTATATTTAGGATCGGTTACCGGATAAAATCCCGCAAACAGAGCATAGTACTTTTCGGATGCATACCCTACCTCCGCCAATGCTTTCTGCGCTGTTCCTGTTTTACCGCCGATTGCTATTCCTTCTTTATATGCAAGTCTTGCAGTACCCGTTAATGTGGTATATTTCATCCAGTCTACAAGGAGCTTGGATGTTTCCAGCGTAAAAACTCTTTTGGGTATAATCTCTGTTTCTTCTACAAATGTCGGCTTAACATAATTTCCTGAGTTCACAAGGATATTAAAAGCCGAAACAAGTTGTATGGGGGTTACTCCTATACCCTGTCCGATAGCTATCTGAAACGGCATTATCTTGTACCATTTGTCAGGCTGGGCAAGTGCTCCGGATATCTCACCTTCAAACTCTACTCCTGTTTTTTCGCCCAGACCCATATTTAAAAGTTTTTGATAAAGCCAGTTCTCATCAAAAACATTCATTATTTTTTTCATGGTTTTCGCAACAGCAATATTTGATGATTTTGAAAGGGCTTCTTTTATATCTATTAATCCAAAATCCTCATTTTCAGCTTCTTTCATCTTGTAACTGACATCCTGAACAGGCTGGTATGTTCGCTCACAAAGTATGCTCTCATAAGGGTTGGATATCTTTTCATCTATGGCCAAAGCGTATATCAATGGTTTAAAAGTTGATCCAGGTTCGATATATCCCATAAACCCGAGATTCCAAGGGTACACAGCAGCTGAAGCTCTTATCTTTCCGCTGGCTGTTTCCATCACAATAGCGATTGCCCCTTCCGCCGAAAGGGCATCCTTAACTCTTTTTATCTCTTCATATGCAATCTTCTGCAACACCATATCCAGAGTGACTGTGACTCTATCTTTACCGCTGAGCATTCCTTTATTATAAAGGTACTTTTCAATACCGTATGTTGTCTGGTCATACTTGCCTATCATAAGATTAAGTGAAAAAAGATTATTGTAGACCCTTTCCGCAGACCTATGGATATTAGCAAACTTGTAAAGCTCACCAAGATCTTTTTTTGCCAGTTCCAAGGTTTCATATGTACCCCAGCAGATATACTTTTTATTTTCTATTTCTGAGTATAAAAATCTTGTCTGAAGCTTGGTTATAAGAGCGGCATATTTTTTTTGTCTTTTCATAAACTCTATATCAAGCCATGCTTCATACTTAGGTTTTTCATAAACAATAAAATGACCCTTGCTGTCAACAAGGGTCGCTATTTTTTTCTGAGAGTCATCAGAACTGTTTTTATTGGCAGCGTTTATGCTGAGAAGCTCAGTATTGAAAAAAAGACCTGCGGCTACCACAAACAAATACAGCCCTGCTATAAACAGACGGGCTATGGAATACCTTATCTTCAAAAAACACCTACTTTCCGTTCAGCACCGACAGCAATTGAATATACTGCTCAATCTTCAGATCAGTAGACTTTACAACTTCAGTAATATTTTCAAAAGAAGCGGTTTTCGAATCAATTATCTTTTTATAACTTTCTATATCCTTGCCCAGGTTAAGAAACATCACAAGCCATATGCTTATAACCATTGCAGCCATAAAAAGAGATACATATATGGCCAGATCAAGAAAATTGACCGAACTACCTGCTCTCTCCCTTACATTTCTTAAAGTAGATGCCCTTTCCGACATGTACCTTCCCCCTTAAAACAGAGCTATTTGAACTCTGCAACTCTTAATTTGGCACTCCTTGCCCTTGGATTGCTGCTTATTTCGCTTTCCTGCGGTAATACGGGTTTTTTAGTTACAAGAGAATATGAAGGGTTGTTTCTGAAATAATCTTTTATTATCTTATCCTCAAGAGAATGAAAGGATATCACGACTACCCTTCCGCCATGATTCAAAAGATTCTCAAATTTTCCAAGTGCAGCCTTAATATTTTCAAACTCTTTGTTGACTTCTATTCTTATAGCTTGAAAAGTTTTGGTAGCAAAATGCCTCTTCCTTTTATGAATCTCATACGACGGTAAACCATGCTGAATGGCTTTTACAAGCTCTCCGGTTGTATTGACAGGTCTTGAGGAAACAATACTCCTTGCTATTTTACGTGAAAACTGATACTCTTGGCCGTACTCAAAGATTATCCTTGCCAGTTCTTCTTCCTCATATTTGTTCACAACCTGTATAGCGCTGAAAACTGAATCTGGATCCATCCTCATATCCAAGGGATCATCATTCATAAACGTAAATCCTCTGTTCTCTCCCTTGAGCTGAAAAGTGGAAACTCCCAGATCCATCAAAAAACCATCAACTTTTTTTATCCCCATTCCTCTTAACACTATATCTATATCTTTATATGATGCCTTAAAGAAATCTATCTTACAGCCAATATCTTTGAGCCTCTGCTCAGCTATTTCCAAAACTTCATAGTCAACGTCAACGCCTACCACTCTGGCTTTCCCGCCGGCTTTCTCGTATATAGCCTTGCAGTGCCCGCCTTCTCCGGCCGTGCAGTCAACATATATTCCGTCATCCTTGATGTTCAGATACTCTAAAACTTCTGGAACCATTATACTTTTATGATAATCATAATACTCTCGCAAAAATTATACACCGCCTTAACAGTTTTGTCAATTGTAAACTATCTGCCTCTGCCGGTACGTCAAACCCCTTATTCTTTTGAAACATCAGCAAAAAAAAGCAGTTCGGCTTCTAAAAATCCGTTTATATCCCCGTCAAGCACAGCTTGTGAGTTAGAAGATTCAACCTCCGTCCTGTGATCCTTTACCATCTGATAAGGGTAAAGAACGTATGACCTTATCTGGTTTCCCCATGAAATCTCTTTTACATCACCCTGGAGCTTCATCTTCTCTTCCATCTTCTTTCGCATCTCCATCTCGTAAAGCCTTGCTTTAAGCAGTTGCATAGCTGTTGCCCTGTTTTGATGCTGGTTCCTCTCTACCTGACAGGCTACCACTATTCCCGTTGGAATATGGGTAAGTCTTACAGCGGAGTCGGTTTTATTAACATACTGACCGCCTGCGCCTCCGGCTCTGTACGTGTCCATTTTAAGATCTTCCGGTCTTATCTCTATCTCTATGTCCTCATCCAGTTCAGGCATAACGCTAACCGAAGAAAAAGAAGTATGGCGCCTTGCATTCGAGTCGAACGGAGATATTCTCACAAGCCTGTGCACACCGCTTTCATACTTAAGTTTTCCGTAGACATAAGGACCCGTTATCTTAAGCGTAGCACTCTTTATGCCTGCTTCTTCACCATCCTGGTAGTCAATAGTTTCAACCTTGAAGTTATTGGCCTCGCTCCAGCGTATATACATTCTCAAAAGCATGCTTGCCCAATCTTGAGATTCGGTTCCGCCTGCCCCAGGATGAATGGTCACAAAAGCATTGGAGCTGTCATACTTTCCCGAAAGCAGCAGCTTGAATTCAAAATCTCTTACTTTTTCCTGCGTTTCTTTAAGTATCTCATAAAAAGGTTCTTCCATTTCTGCTTCTTCCTCGGCAAATTCTAAGGCAGCATCAAGATCCTCCACCAGCTTGTCAAGCTCCGAAAAAACTTTGAGCTCATCCTTTATGTTCTGAACCTGCCTCATGAGAGTCTCTGCCTTCTTGGGATCGTTCCAGAAATCAGGGGCCGTCGTTTGAGATTCAAGCCTTTGAAGCTCTTCATGGGATTTTTCAAGATCGAAAAGCGCCTTAAGATTTTTGTATCTTTGAACAATATCTATTTTTCTTTGTTTTACTTCATACTCTATCATATGTTCCTCCCGGTTTAAACAATACAAAGTTCTATGAAATTATATCATATAATTTAAATCTGAAAATTATCAGCTTAATGAAAAGACGGTTTCCCGTCTTTTCATTTTTTTACTTTAAAATGTTTTTTCCCTTTTTTTATCTGCTCTGATTTTGAATCATTTTTTGATGCTGAACCTTCGTTGTGGCTGAAGTTAAGGTTCACGGTCATCTTTTTTGTTTGCTCCTCTTCCTTATTAGGATCTACTTTTACTATTCTCAAAAGATACGAAACGGCATCATCGTATATACTGTCTATAAGATTTTCAAACATAGTGTATGATTCTTTCTTAAATTCAAGCACAGGATCCTTCTGACCGTATGCTCTTAGGTTAACAGACTCCTTAAGCGCTTCAATAGCATCAAGATGCGCCCTCCACCTTTCATCTATGATTCTGAGCATCACAAACTTTATGAGTTTATGGAAGTCCTCACCAAACTCTTCTTTTTTCATTTCATACTTTTTCCACAGAACATTGATTATACTTTCCTTTGTTTCCTCGACAGACGATTTTGTAAGGTCGTCAATCACAAGATACTGAATAAGTTTGTTTCTTACGGCCTGGGAATCAAGCTTCTTTTCCTGTTCATCATATGAAGATTCAACTATTCTGTCTACAACATCTTCAAAAATCTCTCTCATATGTTCTTCATAATCTGAGAGCTCAAGAAACCAATCTCTGTGGGAGTATATTGAAGATCTCTGCGAATCCATTACAGAGTCAAACTCATACAGTCTTTTCCTGACAGAAAAATGCATACCTTCAACCTTTTTCTGAGCATCCCTTATTATCTTACTTAAAAGGCCGTGTTCTATCGACTGCCCTTCTTCTATCTTGAGGGTTGTCATGATAGCTTTAAGTTTATCTCCGCCGAAAAGTCTAAGCAGCTCATCTTCAAAGCTGAGAAAGAACCTTGATTCACCAGGATCTCCCTGTCTTCCTGATCTTCCTACAAGCTGATTATCTATTCTGCGGCTTTCATGCCTTTCTGTTCCGATAACATAAAGTCCTCCAAGATCAACTACTTCATCACCAAGCTTTATATCGGTTCCTCTTCCTGCCATATTGGTTGCTATGGTGACCATTCCTTTAAGACCTGCATTTTTTACTATTTCTGCTTCTTTTTCATGATATTTTGCATTCAGAACCTGATGCGTAACACCCTGCTTCTTGAGAAGCATGCTGATATATTCGCTTTTTTCGATAGAGGTTGTACCAACCAGCATAGGCTGACCTTTCTTATTTCTTTCGCTTATCTCCTTGACAACAGCCTCATACTTTTCCTTTTCAGTCTTATATATAAGATCATTTTTGTCCATTCTTACCATTTTTTTGTTGGTAGGAATCACTATTACATCTGCATTGTATATAGTTCTGAACTCATCCTCTTCAGTCTTGGCTGTTCCTGTCATTCCGGAGACTTTTTCATACATTCTGAAATAATTCTGGAAGGTTATCGTAGCATAAGTTACACTTTCCTCCTTAACCCTGACTCCTTCCTTGGCTTCTATGGACTGATGAAGACCTTCGGAATAACGGCGTCCTTCCAGAAGTCTTCCGGTAAACTCGTCTACTATTACAATCTGTCCGTCCTGTATTATGTAGTCCTTATCATTCTTAAAAAAGTAAAGTGCTTTGAGTGAGTTCATAAGGTGATAGAGAAACTTTATATTCGACGGATCATAAAGATTTTCTATATTAAGCATTTTTTCTGCTTTGGCAATTCCTTCAGGAGTCAAAGCTATAGTCTTTTGCTTTTCGTCCATAGTAAAATCCTCGTCTTTCTTGAATAGCTTTGAAAGAGTGGCGAACCTTCTGTAAAGTTCCGATGGAGTATCAGAAGGACCTGAAATTATAAGAGGAGTTCTTGCTTCGTCGATAAGAATAGAGTCTGCCTCGTCCACAATGGCATAGTAAGGTTTTCTCTGAACTTTTTCTTTTATATCATAAACCAGATTGTCCCTAAGATAATCGAATCCAAACTCATTAGCTGTCCCGTAGGTTATATCCATTTCATAGGCAGCTTTCCTGTCAGTATTATTCATTCCCGCCTGAATAAAGCCTATCGTAAGACCGAGCTTTTCATATATCGGACCCATCCAGCCTGCATCTCTCTTGGCCAGATAGTCGTTATGTGTGGCAAGATGAACACCTTTTCCGGCAAGTGCATTCAGATATATAGCTAATGTTGCTACGAGAGTTTTTCCTTCCCCGGTTTTCATTTCAGCGATATTTCCTTCGTGAAGTGCTATTCCTCCAATAAGCTGAACATCAAAATGCCTCATCCCCAAAGTTCTTTTGGAGGATTCTCTAACTGCAGCAAAGGCATGTACAAGAATATCATCTAGCGTCTCACCATTGGCTAGTCTTTGCCTAAACTCCTCTGTTTTTGATCTTAATTGACTTTCCGAAAGTTTTTCGTACTCATTTTCAAGTTGATTTATTTTTTCAACAGTTTTTTTGCTTTTCCTCAAGAATATCTCATTTTTATCAAAAATAGAAAAAATAGCCATATTGACACCTCATATGATTTTTCATTTCAGGATTATATTTATACAGTAGCTCCTATCTTCATTCTTAAAAAAGGCAGCTGAAAGGAAAGCCGGTATAGAACTAAAAAAATTCCCTTCAAAATATCTTTCTAGATCTGCAAAAACAAATCTCTCAAGTTTTTTCTTTTCAATCATTTTATATCCGGTAATACTTTTCAGCCTTGGCGATTCCGAAAGATAGATCTTCATGTTATCCGGAGATACTGTACTGACGATGCTTCCTTCCTGGCTGTAGTAAAAATATATCTTATCTCCCACGGATTTATGACTTATGAGACAGTAGTCATAGGTACCTATCTTACCGCTGCCCAGGTTGTACAGCTTAATGAGCGCATTAATATTTTTCGTATCAAATACCGTCGAAAAATAAATTGATCTCATCTTACTATCAGTAAGACTTTCAGATCTTATGACCACAAACTGTCCGTCTTTTGGAGATGAAAAAAGCTTATCGATTATCTCTATAGAGCTTTTATCATAGGGAACAAAAAATTCCCGAATGTAATCGACAGTCCTGTCCTTTACAAGAACTTCATATGTCTGAACATCGCCGAAGATTCTCCAGTTTTCAAGTAAGGATATATCAAATTCCTGCATATCTTTTGAATAATCCTGGGATACAAAACTTCCTTTCAGAGCCTTGTCTTTTATCTCCAGATGAAAGTCCCAGTTTTTGCCGTCATTCATGAATCCTTTTATTTTTCCCTCAACAGGATACTCTCCCGATGGTGTATAAACACTTTGAGGCCTATTAAGAAAGACCCCGTTCTCGCCGTAAGATATTCTGTATTCCTTACCGTATATATCGTATCCGCCTTTAACCACCGTACCGTTGAATATATTTTCAATTATATCGCTTATGGTTTTTACATCATGATTTTCGATATATATGGCATCAGATCTCAGTATAATATTACTGAGATTTTTTATTATATCCGGTTCCAAAAAAGCCGAATAATTATACTCAAAATCAGAATAAAAAGTTACCCTGCTTTCAAGAAGATTTTCAAGATCTTCTTTCGGACAGGAAAGAGTCTCTGAAAGAACATTAAAAATATACTCATATCCGAGTCCTTCTTTTGAGTTAATATACCTGAAGAGAGGTATGTTGACAAGACAGTTTTTATAAAACCGTCCTAGTCCGTCGATACTTATTACGGACGTATAAGAATAGCCTATTATGCTGTACAAAAGGAAAAAAATCATTGAAACGTTTATCTTACCTGTTCTTTTTCTCATACTATTCAATCACTCCGACTATATTTTGCATATCAAAAGCCACACTCCTGTTTCTTGTACAGTGCAGAAGAAACTCCGTATTACCCTGAGAACCTTTTATTGGAGATTTAATTATCATTCTTGGAAAAAGCCCTACGCAGCTAAGATGAGAGGAAACATTTTTTAATACTGAACTATGAACTTGACTGTCTTTTACAATTCCATTTTTTCCCAAAAATTCTTTCCCGCACTCAAACTGAGGTTTCACTAAAAAAACAAACTCTGCAGTATCCTTTGAATTTTCAAGAAATGTATCAGTAAGCTTGGTTATAGATATAAAAGATACATCACAGCATATAAAATCAACCTTTTCATCAGCTTTAAAGTAGCGAGCATTAGTGTTTTCATAAAGAATAACTCTAGCGTCATTTCTAAGCAAAGGATGGAGTTGATCGGTTCCGCTGTCTACACATATCACCCTGAGTGCATCATTGCGAAGAAGAACCTGAGTAAATCCTCCGGTGGAAGAACCTATATCCATACATACCCTATCCCGTACCTGTATTTCAAACTCATCAAGAGCCTTCTGAAGCTTAAAAGCACCTCTGCTGACATAAAAATCTTCGGACAGAACTATTATATTATCTTCTTCGTTAACTTGAAAAGAAGGTTTTAAAACAACTTTGCCGTTAACGGTTATTTTGCCCTCCCTGATAAGACTATTGGCACTTTTTCTTGAGATTCGCGCATCTTTTGAGCTCAAAAATATATCCAGACGTACTTTAACTTCACTCATTTTGCTTTTACCTCAGGCCTAAGAATTTTCATATACGAACTGTATATTTTTATTTCAAAACCTTCAAACCGATATGTATCAAGCGGTTTAAATGAAGGAATATTAAGTTTTATATCTTCATATAATTGAGATGATGAAAGTCCGCCTTCAAAACTCATCACATACTTCTTTAGCTGCATTGTTTTTATTTCTATACCTCTGTCGGAAAGTTCTATGGAAAAAGGTGCCCTTAAAAGATCCCATGGTACAAGAGCCTGTTTCCTGCCAAGAACAACCATTTCTCCTGCGGAGCTTATAATGTAAACTGATCTGTTATGCTCATGCACAAATATAATATCTCCTAGAAGCTCAGCCCCTTTTTTCACATCACGTATATCACCATAGTCACAAAAAAACTGTGACTTGCTTATCTTCGGTTCCTGGCCTTTACCAAGCCAAACAGAATATGGAAAGCCGGAAATGAAAATACCGCTTTCTATCTCAAAGACTCTCATAACGGAAGTCTTTACTATGTCTGATTGCTCGGTGTCAGCAATCTCAAAACGGTATTCTGTTCCTTCATAGTTGGTAAGATCTATATCAAAACTGTCATCACCCGCATTAAGAGTAAGTTTACAGTCAGGAACGGTTATTTCACATGGAACAGGGTACTTCTGTCCGTTAAGAGTAATTTCTGATACTTTTTCTGCAGTTAAAAAAAGTTTTATCCATCTTTTGGGTACATACAGGACATTATCGCCAATTCTAGGATACATGACGTAATCGTAAACTCCCGAAGATGCCTGAATTGTCAGATTCACCTTTTCATCCCAATAAAAAAAATCGGCACTCCTGAACTTATCTTCTGATTTTATTGTGCACTCCCTGCCTATTACAAATACAGATCTTTTTTCCTGTAAAAAAATTTTGGAAAAAACCGAATCGAACTCTTGTATCCCTGCTTGAAGCTGACCAAGAGAGTATTTTAAAGAAAATTTATCATTGTCTGCTTCAATAACAAAAGTCTCTCCTTTATAATCAGGAGGAATCTGTATATCAGCATATTTATATAGTGTATATATCAGACTGTTAAGAACAGACTGCGGTCCTTCATAAACAAGGCCCACTCTGGGTATTGCTAACAGCAGAGCTGCTGTCAGAATAAAACAGAGTAAAGATACAGCCCTTGAGGCGGAGCTGCCGCAGGAGATTTGGACCTGTCCTTCAGCTCCAGAAGTTCTCTTATTTTTTGAGGTTCCCAACTTCCAGTACCTACCTTCACCAATGCGCCAACCATGTTCCGCACCATACGTCTGAGAAATGACTTCCCTTCGACTCTTATCAGTATAATATTATTCCTCTGCCTTAAGATACGTACACGATAGACAGTCCTGATTACAGATCTTTCATCATCACCGCTTTTAAAAGTAGTATAATCGTGCTCGCCTATAAAAAAGGCAGCAGCCTGACGCATCCTTGAAAGATCCAGTTCATAGGGAAACCACCATACTCTGTTTCGAAAAAATATATCAGGATCCGGAGCGCTGTAAATATAATAATGATATACCCTTTTTACTGCTGTGACTCTGGGGTTAAAAGTACATGGAACCTCCCAGACATCTTTTACATACATATCATGGGGTATCATGGAATTAAGCGCATCTTTTATATTAGTAAAAGTCATTCTGTCATTTGGAACATCAAATGCGACAACCTGTCCGTAAGCATGGACTCCTGTATCTGTTCTTCCTGCCACAAAAGTATTTATCCTGAAACCGAAAATCTTCTGAAGTCCTTTTTCAAGTTCATCCTGAACAGTACGTTTTGTTCTTTGCCCCTGATACCCGAAAAACTCCGTACCTTCGTAAGCAAGTTTTATAGCAACTCTTCTCACAACTCTAACCCTCCGCAATATTTTGAATAAGACTTGTTTCCATTATCTTGTACGAAATCTCCGATGAATAAGTTTTCAAAAGGAGTATGTTTTTGTTGAAAAGCTTTTCGTACACTTTTATCATATATATGTTGGCAAACTTTGAAACCTTCTGGGCAACTCCTTCTTTGTATGTTGAAGGAACATTCTTTATAAGCCCTTCAAGCCAGTTATCATNNATTTTTTTCAGAAATAAGATTATTAAAAGACTCTACCGTCCTCTTAAGACCTACATAATCAGAAATGAGTTCTATATACTCTCCGTAAAGCTCTCTTATATCGTCTGATATAATATCGGTAAAATAAGCCTTAAAAAATTTTTTTGCCCTGAAATCGGGCTTAAGATATCTTCTTATTCCGCAAAGCTCAAAGTTCTTCTCCTGAGCTATAAAATATCCTATATAATCCAAAGATACGTTCGGAAGCTCATAAATCTGATTAAGCGTATCCCGTGCAATAACCGTTTCATAATCTTTAAGCATATATTCACTTAAAGAGTAGTAATTACTCTTAGGTGTGAAAAAAATAAAGTAAAATTTCACTTTCACTCACTTCACAGCATTTTGAAAACAGCATTTGAAAAACTGACTATCTTCTCCTGAAGAACCTGCTCTGTATCACCTCTGACCATCAAATAAAATTTTATTTTTGGTTCAGTTCCGGAAGGTCTGGCTATAACCTTTGAATCACCGTATCTTAATTCAATTACATCAGATTTCGGAAGATTTGCGATGCCTTTGGAATAGTCAATAACTTCTGCAAGCTTGCAGCCTGATATCTCTTTTGGCGGCTCGTTCCTGAACTTAGACATTATCTCATTTATTTTTACTCCTCCCTGTATTCCTTCAAATTCATACGACAGGGTTTTTTCACCGTAAAATCCGTACTTAAAGCTAAGTTCCTGCAAAAGCTTTCCAATGCTTGAACCTATTTTTTTAAGTTCGCCTGCCAGCATACAAATAAGCGCAGCTGCTACAACAGCGTCTTTATCTCGTGCATGAGTACCGGCAAGATATCCGTAACTCTCCTCAAATCCTAAAATAAATTTTTTTTCTTTATTTTTTTCATAATACTCTATCTTTTCGCCTATAAATTTGAAACCCGTCAGTGTTTCCTGTACAGATACTCCATAATCATCCGCTATTGATTTTATCATATCAGTGGATACGATGGTTTTTATTATGAGACCATTATCAGAAAGAAGCTTTTTTTCCTTCATTTTATTCAAAAGAAAGTAACTCAGTGCAATTCCTATCTGATTACCATTAAAAGCCAGATAATCCCCTGACTCTTTTTCAAAAACACCTATTCTGTCAGAATCTGGATCTGTTGCCATAACAATATCTGCGTCTGCTTTCTTGGCAAGCTCCAAAGCGAGCGTAAAAGCCTGCTTATCTTCCGGATTGGGAACCTTTACAGTTGAAAATCCCGGATCGGCTACTGCCTGCTGCTGAACTATATCAAGACTGAACCCAAGTCTGCCAAGCAAAGTTCTCACAGGCTCCAATCCTGTCCCGTGCAAAGGTGTATAGACTACCTTTAAATTAGAATCCACATCTCCCATAATACCTTTGGAGTATTCAAAAACAGTCTCAATATAACTGTTAAAAACACTTTCATCAAGCATCTGTATCATACCGGACTTTATAAGTTCTTCATAATCAGACCGCTTGACATCTTTAAAATGGTCAAGACTTTCAACATTTCTGGTTATTATATCTGCATAGACAGGAACTGCCTGTGTTCCGTCTGATGTATATACTTTGTATCCATTATATTCTTTAGGATTGTGACTTGCGGTTATGACAAGTCCGCCTGCTGCTTGCAGATATCTCACAGCATACGAAAGGATCGGTGTGGCAGTAGGTCTTGAAAACAGGAAAACTTTCAGCCCATTGGCTGCAAACACCTCAGCTGATACCCTGGAAAAAAGCTCTGATTTGTTTCTGGTATCGTAGGCTATTACCACTGACAGATTGTGATTTTGGGTTTTTAAAAAATCAGCAAAACCCTGACTTGCCCTAGCTACAGTATGAATATTCATCCTGTTGGGCCCTACTCCGATCTTCCCTCTCATTCCTCCTGTTCCGAACTCAAGATCCCTGTAAAAACACTCCACTATCTCTTTTTCATTGCTTCTTATCTTTTCAAGGTCATCCTTAAGGGACAGATCAGCATTTTCAACCCATTTTTTGTAATTTTCATAAGCAGTCACTTTTAAATCTGTCATTGTCTTCCCTCCCCTTATAAACAAAGATGCTGATTACAATCAAATTATACCATACTGCCAGAGATCTTCCAATCGTCTGCCAATAACCCAAACCTATTCTTGATTTTATTGACTAATTAAGGTATAATAGTTTTATAGAGCGCCCGTAGCTCAACTGGATAGAGCGTCGGACTTCGGATCCGAAGGTTGTGGGTTCGAATCTCGCCGGGCGCGCCATTATAAAGCAAATACCAAAATTGAAGCTGTATTATAAAAAAGGAGGCTATAACTATGGCAGAAGCTGAAGTTTTAAAAGTAGCTGCAAACTCCAAACCTATAGCTGTCGCCGGAGCTCTTTCTGCAATAATCAGAGATCACGGTATAGCCGAACTACAAGCTATCGGAGCCGGTGCTGTCAACCAGGCGGTAAAGGCTATAGCTATAGCAAGAGGTTACGTTGCGCCCAGCGGAATTGATCTGGTTTGTATTCCTGCCTTCTCCGATGTGCATATTGAAGGTGAAGAAAGAACGGCCATTAAGTTCACCATAAAAAACAGGTAATTATTTAATCGGAGCCTTAGGCTCCGATTAATTTTCTACTATAGTCTCATATCCGTCCAACACAAGGCTTACAATATTGATTATTTCAAGTATGCTGTTCTTAAAGCTTTTTTTGACGGTTATCCCAATATTTTTCTTTATCCCTTGAGGGCTCGTATAAGATACTACCAGATCATATTCCGTACCGCTGCACTCTCTGGATGAGTAGACCCCGTCGGCAAGAACCTTTTGCGGTGAAAACACCTGCGATTGCTCTACAAAAGTCATGCTGCCTATAGACTGAAAGAACCTTTCTTCGATGTTATCCTTACCCTTTATCATATAAATAATATTATCAAAAACCTTTAAGATGTTAAGCGTCTTCGCAGCTATCTCTTCTTTAAAGTCAAGAATTTCAAGAAACTGTTTGGTATAAAAATGAAAAATTATCCTGTATATAGTATTTATAAAAAGTTTTTCCTCTTCCTCAACAGATGTATCCCTGGTTACGAACAAGAGAAATGTGTCATTCTCAAACGTTCCAACAGGAATAACAGCCTTGACTTTATCAAAGGCCTTATCTTGAAATTTATTATACCTGTTTATGATAATTGGAGAGCTGATCTCAATGCTGTGCATAAGCTCTTCTGAAAGCTCAAACTTATCGATATTGAGTTTTAGTCCCCCGTACTCCTCGGTTTTTAAGGCATTTCTTTCATTAACTCTATATATAGAAACACTGCAGAAGAGAAGCTCGGATATTCCCGATGCAACTATCTCCATAAATTTTTCTATGCTGAGCGGTTCTGAAAGATTTAGAACAAGGCTTTCTATGGAAGAAAGCTGATATGAAAGTCTGTCAATAACTGTTAAAAGCCGTTGGTTTTCGAATAATTCCTTCTCTTTTTCAAAGGCTTGTACAATCATCTTCGATGTTTCCTCATCTTCAAACTTTCCGTCACATAGTATATACGTATCAAAAGGAAAGTCATATATCTTTTCAAGACCGGCCTCTTTTATGATATCCTCTATATTCTGGTATTCAAGTTTTGAAGGGAAAATATTTTTTGCATCAAGAACCACCCACAGGTTTTCAAAAAAACGAACGATTATCATCTTAGAACTGTGTGTCTCTGCAACAATAAGATTGCCTAAAAGATTGTGAAAAGATGGAGTTCCAAGATTCGCAACGAGTTCTATTATCTTCNNACTTCATACACTACCCCCGGCTTTTTTTCTTAAACTCCTTACTGATTTATTATAACACATTTATTACTCATTTAAAATATGGTATAATAGTAAGCACAGCATACATAAAGATTGTTATATTTATTTTTTAATTATAAAGATTTTTTATAAAATGTTAAGGAGGACTCCTCGTGCAATCCAACGGAAAAGTTGATATACTTAATTCTTCTATCGGAAAGGCCCTTTTTAAATTGGCGTGGCCTTTAGTTTTGACTAACCTTCTTCAGACTATGTATAACATTACTGATGCTTTTTTCCTGGGCAAGCTTGGTACCGCTGAATTTTCTGCTCCCACACTAGCCCAACCCATAATGTTTGTGTTTATAGCTTTAGGTGCAGGCTTCTCACAGGCAGGATCAACGATAATCGCCCAGTATACCGGAATGAAGCGGCAGGATCTGGCAGAAAAAAATGCTGCTCAGGCAATCCTTACAACTCTTGTTCTTTCATCCGTCTTTTCATTTGTTGGAATACTCAGTGCAAGAGCCATAGTCTCCCAAATGGCTTTATCAAAATACACCATAGACCTTGCGGTCACATATATGGTAATAGAACTGGCTTCAGTTCCTTTCATGTTTGTAATGCAGCTCAATTCAGGAATTCTCAGAGGTTGGGGAAACTCTGTAATAGCCTTGAGATTAACTTTTGTATCGGTAATGATGAACGTAGTCCTTGATCCTATTTTTATATTCGGATTCAAACAGGGAGTTGCAGGTGCCGCTGTGGCAACCTTTATTTCGCGTTTTGTAATAGCCGTATACTTTACATATCTCATGTTCAGCGGAAAGTACGGTTTTAAACTTAGAGTAAAGGATTTCAAGCCTGATTTCGGCTCAATCATGCAGGTAATAAAAATAGGGCTTCCTGCCTCGTTCGGCCAGGCAGTAACCTCGCTTGGGTTTACCCTTATAATGGGTGTGGTCTCCAGATTTGGGGTTGAAGTCGTAAGTGCTTACGGAGTCGGACAGAAGATAAGCCAGCTTATGGTAAACTTTGCATCGGGAGTATCTCTGGCATGTGCTTCAATGATCGGACAGTTCCTTGGGGCAGATAAACCCGATCTGGCCTCACGTACAGTCAAAAAAGCAGCCATATTTACATTTTCCGTTGCATTGACGGTAAGTACCCTGCTTTTCTTTTTCGGACATAACGTTACAAAATTTTTTGTAAACGACCCCAAGGTAATTGAAATGGGAGAGATTTACTTCAGACTGATCTCCTTTTCACTGCCTTTTTTTACAACCTTAGCAGTATTTATGGATACTTTGAGAGGTTCAGGACATACTGTTCAGTCAACTATAATAGATATAGTAAGGCTTTGGGGAATAAGAATTCCTATAGTAACCATTTTAGCCGAAAAGTATGGTTTCAGGGGAATTTTTTATGGCATGATCATAAGTAATATATCGGCGATGTTCCTGGCTATGGCCTTTCTGGTTTTCGGAAACTGGAAGAAGAAGATTGTTAAGGTTCACAAAATAAGTGGAGAACATGTAGAAGAGGGTTGATTTTTTCTCCGAAATATGTTACAATAATCATTGTGCTTTTTATCGGGGCGTAGCGCAGGTGGGAGCGCGTCAGTTTCGGGAACTGAAGGCCGCTGGTTCAAATCCAGTCGCCCCGACCATTATAAGCTTATATGCTTAACCAAAAGTCATCTTTTTCAAGATGACTTTTTTGTTTTTAAAAGCTTTTCATAACCGGCAATAAGTTTATTAATATAAAACCCTTTATATTAATGGAAATTTATGTTTTTTCTGCAATTAAAATTAAAGATAATGGAAAACCTTTATCTTCATATACACCAGCAATTCCAACATCTTTCTCGTATTCGTAAAATGCTCTTATTTTCATTCCGGCATTTATAGTGCAATTAAAAATATCAGACAATGTATGAGTATAGCTAGTGAATGTTTTTGATTTATAAAATGGGCTTATGTAGCTTATCCCATTATTTTCTATCCATGGTTCAGTTCTAAAATATGAATATGCAATTTTATTTAAATTAGCTTTATCGTATGAATCCTCTTTTGGTAATGGCAACATATTTACAAAAGGATGAAAATCATTGATAAACATTATTCCATCGGGCTTTAAACAGTCTGATACTTTTCCAAACAATAAATTTAAATCTTTAAACCACGTTATTCCACCAATAGTAAAGAAAATAAAATCAAATTTATTGGAATAGATACTTCCTATATCCAGTATATTAAGCGCAGTAAATTCGCAGTTTCTACATCCAATTTTTTTAGCAGTTTCTTGTGCTTGTAAGATTATGTTTTCTGCTATATCAAATCCGATACCATATTCTGCGCCTAACTGCATAAGAGACAACAACTCCCTGCCGTTATTACAGCAAAATTGGGCAATAGTCTTTCCCTTAAAATCAATCTTCGTAAGTTCTTTAATAACATCATCAGAAAAAAAGGGAAGTTTTTCATTCAATAAAATTTTGTAATTATCTTCGCCCCAGTTCGTATATCTGTGATCAAATGCTTCTTCCCAAGCTTTTTTGTTGCCAAATATATAATCCATTACTTCACAACCTCCTATACCATCAGCCATTTTTATACAATTAATATTCTACTGCAAATTCTTTCGATAAAGCATAATTCAAAAGTTAAAAAGATATCATCAAAGGTCATGGGCTTAAATAGCTTAAGTCACAAAATATTGAGACTGTAAAATAATTTAATGTTTATAAAGATTATTACATATATTTTTCTTTAAAATGTCTTATAAAAACTTTTTACAGTTGTAAAACCTGTCATTATGTGACTTAATACAGTTTATTCTATGACCAAATATACTTGCTTTTTCTGCATTATTATGTAGAATTGATTTAGACTATTTGCAATCTCAATACTTTTTCTTTTTATCTTTATAAAAAAGGGAGGCAATAATACATATGAAGAATTTATCGATCAGTATTGAACGAAAAGATTTAAAAGTTCATTTTGAAGGAATTTCCGAATCAAATCCAGATAGTCCTATCCAATTCGATTTTGAACCACCCGTTGGAGAAGGAAAAGGGTTTTCAGGTCTAGAAACATTGCTTATGAGTTTTGCCGGATGTGTAAGTACCACAATAGTTTTTCTTTTGGGAAGATCAGGAAAACACGTGTCAACTTATAAAGCAAACATAGAAGGTATACGCTGTGAGACACCTTTGTCTTTAAAAGAAATAGATATGAAAATATATATAAAATCCGATGATATTACCGTTGATGATATGAATGAAGTTATTAAAAGAGCAAAAGTTGTTTCACCTGTTTGCCAAGCAATAAAAAATAATGTTATTGTTGAAATTAATTACGAACTGGTAAAGTAATTTCTGACAAACATTTTAAGGCTTATAACCTTAATATGTACCTTCTGTAAAATATTTTTCTAGTAAAGATTTTCTTAAAATGTTTTATATAACAAACTAAGAACGATTAATGCGGCTTCTATTATATTAGAAGCCGTTATTTTGTTTTTCCTTTGATTTTCATCAATTTTCTGTTTTGATTTACCTTTTTTTTAATGCTAGAATAAGGCGGCTTTATAAGTACATTTGCACATTATTGCACAGGAGGATGACGATGAAGCCCACTATAGTTGATATTGCAAAGGAACTCAATTTATCCCCTTCAACAGTGTCAAGAGCATTGAAAAATAATCCGAGAATAAGTATACAAACCAAAAATAAAGTTATTCAGACAGCAAAAAAAATGAATTATTTGCATGAAGAAGATATTGCTCTTTGCAACAGAATAATACTCATTATTATTGCAAATCCGCAAAAATCTGTTGAAAATGATGAGTTTTTTTCTGTTTTTCTTCAGGGGGCACTCGAAGGTTCAAAAAAAGAAAGTCTTCACTGTCTGGTACAAAGTATCAGATCAAAAGAAAGCTATAAGCGTGCACTTTTACCTGTATCGAAAGTGAACGGAATAATACTCTGCGGAATTCCTATGCCTGAAGAACTTATTACCTTTATAAAAAGACTTGACATTCCATGTGTTCAAATTGGTAATTATAAGGGCCTTGAAGCTTTTACATCCATTAACAACGATAACCACAGAGGCGGCCAGTTAGTTGGAAAAACCGTTTTAGATAAAGGATACAAAAATATATCCATCATAACAGGCTCACTTTCACTGAAAACATTTAAGGATAGAATCGACGGGTTTATATCTGTTGTTCGAAATGATGAAGCTGTATCCTATACAATTCATGAATGCAGCGATTTTGATGAAAAATCCGGATACGGGAAAACCATAGAGCTCTTTAAAAACCAAAATTTAAAAGAAAAACAATGTATATTTTGCACTACCGACTGGCTGGCAAAAGGTGCGTTAAACTCCCTTGAAGAAATGAAAGTACCGGTTCCTGAAAGTATAGGAGTCATAGGGTACGGCAATCTCAGCTTCTCGTCGTACCTTAAACCTCCCCTGACAACTGTTGCACTCAATCCATATCTTCTTGGAAGGCTTGGAATCACCATGTTGAATGAAAAAATGGACTGTAATCCTAACCTTTCTTCAACAGTATTTATAGAACCCATCATAACTCTAAGACAGTCACTATGAAAGGAGATAAGCTGCATGAAAAACTTTAAAGAATTATTGGACACAGAAAAAAAGCTTTTGATTATAAGTCTGCCGGATAACTCTTACGAATATGCATTAAGGGCATACGATGCCGGCGCTGACGCGGTTAAGTTCCATGTAAACATAAAACACAGGGTTACTCAAAACACTTACACTACATGGAAAGATTTCAAAAAAGCTTTTGAATCCATAATATCTCAAATAGATATACCTGCCGGTATAGTACCAGGAGCTGAAATAATGAGCAGCATGGAAGATTTTAAAGATATGGAACTTTCCGGAGTGTCTTTTATAGACTGCTACTATGAGTATGCACCACGCTGGATTAAGAACTTATCCATCCACAGGATGCTTGCTGTAAACCATACTTTTAAAGAAGAGGAGCTGGATTATCTCGCCGACTACGGAGCAGACAGCATTGAACTTTCTTTCATCGATCCTTCACAGTACGGGAAAACTTTGACTGTAAAAGACTGCATAAACTACGAAAGACTTTCAAAGAAATGCCGTTCAAACTGTTTTATTCCCTCTCAGAAGTTCATAACCATAGATGATCTTGAAGTACTTAACAATCAAAATATAAGGGGAATTATCTTGGGAGCAGTTGTAACGGGAAGCGATCCAAAAACTTTTTCGGATACAATAAAAAATTTCAGAGATGGTTTGGATAAATTATACGGGAGGTAGGATATATGAAAAAGCTTATTTTAACAGTTTTATTATGTACCGTGATTTTTATAGGAGTCTTCGGAACTACTACTGTAAAGGTTTGGTTTGCTGGTACTCAGAAGCAGTTAATGGATCTGGTGGATTCAAAACTTATTCCGGAATTTGAAAAAAATAATCCGGATATAAAGATAAAAGCTGAGTTTATCCCTTGGGGAGAGCTTTCAACCAAGCTTACTACATCCTTTGCCGGAGGAATCGGACCCGACATATTCATGCACGGTCAGGCTGCTATAGCCGGATTTGCAGATAAAGGCATAATAATGCCTATCGATTCGATACTATCCAAAATAGAAGAGCCTCAGGACTTTGGAGCTACCCTTAATGCAGGTTTGTTTAAGGGAAAAAAATATTACATACCGGTTTTCGGAAGTGGAAGACTTTTAGCATACCGGAAGGATTTTTTTCTTCAGGCAGGCTTGGATCCTCAGGATGCCCCGCTGACTTGGGAACAGCTTGTCAGTTATTCAAAAAAGCTCACATCAGTGGAAAACAACAGATATAAGTGCGCTGGATTTGACCTTCCTGTAAGCGGGGTTGATCTTCAGCAGGTCTGGAGCGGTTTCTTATATCAAAACGGTGGAGATCTTTTTGACAATGAAATGAACCCTGTTTTTAACAGTACTCAGGGCGTACAGGCACTTCAGTTTTACGTTGACCTCATAAGAAAAGAAAAAGTTGCTCCTGATTACGGAACCTCAAAAACAGGCAATCTACACTCACTTGCAAGCGGTTCAGCCGCAATGGGTATGTTGGTACTTGAAGAAATTAACGATATTAAAACCTATGCTCCGCAGGCATTTGAGCAAATTGAGCTTTCACTGTCCACTGCAAGGCTTACCAGGGCGAGTTTTTATTCTTTTGCAGGCTTTATGGTATCGAGCAAAACCAAAGATCTTCAAAGCACCACCAAGGTTCTGAGTTTTCTGACCTCCAAAAATTCCATAGTTGCCATAAACGAAGTACAGTCCACTCTGCCTCCGAGACAGTCGGCAGCTGAATCAGAGTTTGTCTCTTCAAATCCTGTTCTTACGATGTTTGTGAAAGGAGCCAAATATGCTTTCGGCAATCCTAACGTACCTTTCTGGGTTCAGGCTAGGGATATACTCATAAAGTATCTTGAAAGAGCAGTAAAAGGCAATATGGATTGCAAATCAGCATTGGATCAGGCTGCCCAGGAAATCATGAAATTAAAGTAATTTTTATAGGCGACCGGCGGCATACGCCGGTCTTTTATCAAAAACAGCCGATTATTTTACTGTGGGAGGAAAATCTTGAAAAATCAAACCCGTAAAAATGGCCAGCTTTCTTCAATGAAAAAAAAGATCGCTTTTACGGCCGTTATTTTCATTGCTCCTGTATTTATTTATACTGTTATATTCAGAATAGCACCCATTTTTTTCTCGCTTATATTAAGCTTTACACGCTATGACGGGTTTAATGCACCTGTTTTTAATGGCATGCAAAACTATAAAGCTCTGATGTTCAGCGGAGAATTTTGGAATTCGGTCATCAGAACTTTGGAGTTTTCAGTGTTGGTACTTCCCTTAAACATGCTTATATCTTTAATCATGGCTGTACTTATAAACAACCGTATCCGTGGGATAGGATTCTTTAGGGCTTTATACTATCTGCCTGTCATCACTCCTCTTGTTGCCGCTTCTATGATTTGGATGTGGCTCTATGATCCTCAGTATGGCGTTTTTAATTTTTTCCTTTCGCTCTTCAGTCTTCCGCCGGTTAATTTTCTTTCAAACACCTCAACGGCGCTGGCGAGCGTTGCAGTAATGAGAATATGGAGAGGTGTTGGCTGGAACATGATGATCTACCTTGCCGGACTTCAGGGGATATCTGCATATCTTTATGAAGCAGCCAAGCTGGACGGCGCCGGTACTTTTAAACAGTTTACAAAAATAACTTGGCCCCTGCTAAGACCAGTTCATCTCTATGTTCTGATTGTCGGCCTTATAAGCACACTACAGTCTTTCACCGAAATGTACGTAATGACAGGAGGCGGCCCTCTGCAATCGACGACAACAGTTGGAATGCTTATATATACAAGTGCTTTTGACTATATGGATATGGGGTATGCATGTTCTATGTCCTTTGCTCTGGGCATAATCATAATGGTACTCTCAGTTATAAGTTTTACGTGGAAAAAAGAAAGAACGGAGGTGTCAGAATGAAACCAAAGAAAAAAATAGCTCTCATGATAGTACTCATAATAATTGCCGTTATGATGTCCCTTCCTTTTTTCTGGATGCTTATCACCTCTATCAAGCCTGACACTGAACTGTTCTCATGGCCTCCATCCTTTATACCGAAAAACATTACGTTGGAACATTATGCTGAAGTATTCCATACCAAAGATTTCGGCAGGTACTTTGCCAACAGCCTTATTGTAGCTTGTTTATCAGTGGTTATAAATCTTTTTTTCTGCAGTCTTGCGGGTTATGCCTTTGCCAGACTTGACTTCAAAGGGAAAAATTTTGCCTTCATAGTCCTTTTGAGTACTATGATGATACCGATTCAGGTTACATTGATACCCACTTTCATCCTGGTAAAATCATTTCCTCTGGCAGGAGGAAACAATGTCTTCGGGCAGGGCGGCATAGGATTTCTCAACAGTTATTTTGGACTGGCAGTACCTCATATAATGAGCGTATTCGGAGTTTTCATAATGCGGCAGTTTTATATGCAGTTCCCAAAAGAGCTTTCAGAGGCAGCACGCATAGACGGCGCAAATGAAATTAGAATTTTTACGAGAATATTTCTTCCTCTAGGAAAACCTGCTCTTTCTACTTTGGCCATATTTTCTTTTACTCAGGCATGGGATGATTTCTTGTGGCCTCTTATTGTTACAAGCGAAAATTCGATGAGGACCCTGCAGTTGGGACTAGAAGTATTTAAAAGCAGATCATCTGCAGACTGGGGACCTTTGATGGCATGCACCAGTCTTGCGATAGTTCCCGTACTGATTATATTTACAGTTCTACAAAAATACTTTACCGACACGGCCCTTACAAGCGGTATAAAATAAAAGGTGTTATATGCTCAAATATGATGTAATTGTTATAGGAGGAGGAGTAGCCGGAGTATGCGCTGCCGTCACTGCTTCACGCAGAGGTTTAAAAACCTTGATTGTAGAAAAACATATGAATATGGGAGGTGTTTTAACCAGCTCTTTTGTTATGCCTATGATGACTTTCCACAGCCAAAAGCGTCAAGTAATAAAAGGAATCGCACAAGAGCTTGTAGAACGTTTAATGGAAAAAAACGGTTCTCCGGGACATATAAAAGATCCCATAGGCTTTGTTCCGACTATTACCCCTTTCAATCCCGAAACCATGAAAACAGTGCTTTTTGAGATGCTCTGTGAGGAAAAAGTGGATGTTATCTCCGGACATATCTGTACAACCACTGTCTCAAGAAAAAGCATACAGACTATACATGTTCAGCAGGCTACCATAAGTAATGAGTACACAAGTATTGATCTTTGCGCCGATATATTTATTGATGCCACCGGTGACGGTAACTTCTCTATAAAATCCGGTGCTCCTTATACCATAGGCGAGAGTCTCTCGCAGGAAACCCAGCCTATGACACTTATTCTAAGAGTAGGCAAAATAAATGCTCGGGAAATAACTGATTATATCCGTAGCAATCCTGGAAACTTTTTATTTGATGAAAAAACAGATTTCAGCTATCTCGCTGTTTCAGGTTACTTCCAGGAATGCCTAAGATGTGAAAAATATAATCTTAATTTCAAAAGGGATAGACTGCTTTTTTTCCAGATTCCGAACTTTTCTGACCAGGTTATGATAAACACTAACCGTTATCCTGGCCTGAGCCTAAATAAGTTTGAACACTCCAAAGCTCATATGGATGCCGTGCTTGGAATAGAAAATTTTATGACCTTTTTACGCAGTGAGATACGTGGATTTTCTGATGCAGTGCTGCTGGAATCCGCTCCTGTAATAGGTGTAAGGGAAAGTACGCATGTTTGCGGTATAAGCACCATACAAATGTCACAGCTTATGGGCGATGTAAAAGTGGATGAGCCTGTAGCAATCGGCTCATATCCGGTCGATATGCATGTATCCGGTTCTGACGAACTACGCGTTGTTACTATACCATACCCATCAGAATATCAGATAGATATGAAAAATCTCATTCCAAAAAATCTTTCCAATGTACTTCTCGCAGGCAGAGCCATATCGGCGGATCATCTTGCTTTTTCTGCTGTGAGAACAAGCCCGCTTGCATGTGTTACAGGACAGGTAGCCGGATTAATGGCATTTTTGTCTTCAACAGATAAGTGTCCGGTCAATTTTATCAAATACAAAAAGCTTAAGCTTCTCCTACAGGAGGATGGGATAGTTTATGAGTAAAGATATTGTTCTTGTGCCGCTTGACAGCAGACCTGTAAATTCTGATATACCTAAGCTTATCTGTGCGGCCGCGGGACTTGAATGTGAGATCCCTGATCAGGATATACTCGGAAAATACATGACCCCGGGAAACTGTGATAAAATTGCGGACTGGCTGCTTAAAAAGTCCGCAGAAAATTATGTGCTATCGCTGGATATGCTTTTGTACGGCGGCCTAGTAGCTTCGAGGGGAAGCATTTCTAACCCATATTCATTACAAAAAGGGTTTTCTGCTATTTCTGAATTAAAAAAGAAGAATCCAAACTCAAAAATTCTTTGCTTTAGTACTATAAGAAGACTATCCACAACCGTTTATTCAGAGGAATCTATGACTGAATGGCAGAACATGAACTGCTATCTTAAAGCTTTTTATTCACATGACCTTGAAATGGCAGCAGTACTAAAAAAGAAAATAAAGCCTGATGTTATACAACAGTATGACCTGTTGAGAAAAAGAAATTTTGAGAACAATATTAAAGCAATTGAGCTTGTTTCAAAGGGAAGTATTGATTTCTTACTTCTTCCCCAAGAGGATTGTTTTCCAAACGGACCTCAGACACAGGAACAGCTTACAATGTCTGAAAAAATACTTTCGCTTGGCTTATCAGAAAAGGTTTTCCTTCATAACGGAGCAGATGAAGCAGCTCAAGAACTTGTATCAAAAGTTGCAAATCCAAGAGAAAAAAAAATATCGGTCCTGTGTGATTGCCCTTCAAAGCTTAATGAAATAATGGAGTTTGAAGACAGACCATTTCAGACCAATCTTTTTTCACATATGAAAGCTCTTAACTTTATACAGGATTACGACTCTCAAACTATTCTTTACATAGCTTTTGCCGAACCGCAGACCTGTGTGCGCCATATAAAAACTGCCCTCGCTTACGGAAAAAAAGTCATCCTTTTGGATCTTATAGCCCCAAATGGCGGCTGTAAAGAGCTTATAAGCGAAATGATCAGAAGTGATCTGCTTAGGCAACTCTGCGGATACAGCGCATGGAACACAGCAAGCAACTCCCTGGGAACGGCACTGGCATTCTGCGCTCTTACAGATATGAAAATAAACAGAAAAAGAATATCGGAACTTCTTGTGAGAAATCTTGTGGATGACTTCCTCTATCAAAGAATCTACAGACAGGTTCTTGACGAAAGATTCAAAAAAGATATTCATAACATGCAGGCTGTTGATAAAAAAACCAGAGAGGATATTAAAAAAGAATTTGTTTCATGCGCAAATAAATTTCTCACTGAAAGCGGCTTCAGAGGAGTTCAAATCACAGATTTCTGCTTCCCATGGGAAAGAACTTTTGAATGCAGTGTGACGTGTTCTTCCCAATAAAACACCGTGTATAATCCTTTTCGATGTCATTTGATAATCTCTGAAAATATCTATTTTCAAAGGATTGAAAGAAAACCATAAAAAGAGAAAAGCCCATACAGCTATTATTGCTATACTTATTTTAAATACCGTGTCTGAAAACTTCCTGCAACGAAATATCCTATACCCCAGCATCTGGCCTAAAGCAACCGAAATAACAAAAATAAAAATATCCATAGCTTTGATATGCCCGGAAATGCTAGTGTATAAATAAAACCCCGATATGATGAAAACAACCATAAAAGTTGCCGCAAAAACCTTCGCTGCAAAGAAATTGTTGGTTTTTTTCTTTATAAATATGCTTTCGGTCAATCCCCAAAAAAGTGCCGGCCAGAAAACAAGCTTAAGTTGCTCCCAGACACTTTCATTTAAAGCAAAAAATAAAGCAAAAAGGAAATTTCCCCCGGTAAAACTGAACATAAAACGGAAAAGCAATACCATAAGGCAAACAAAGAAAAATCCTCCAACCTCCCAGTAAAAAAGAGTTTTTTTATCTTTCTCCTTATACATATGATCAGCTCCCGAAGTTTTATAAACGCTTTATTAATTAAATATATTATATATTAATATTGTGTCAAAACCAAAACGTCGTTATAAACTCCCCTAATCATAATCTCCTTCATGCTTTTGGAGCGATTTCAGTATTTTTTGTGCATTTTCCAGGTTGACAAGCGCAATATCAAGACTGTACTTTACTCCGTACAAAACATTTTCCGGAAGCTTTTGCTTGGAGATTTCCTCATACTGTCTACTTAGATGGGATGTATACTTCTGCAGATATTTACAACGTACTTCTATAATGCTGCTGAACTCCTGTTTTCCTATAACCGGCATGAAAAAAACTCCTATTGTAAAATCTACGGTATCGTAACTGAACTTCTGTAAATACTCCCTGATTGTTTCTCTAAGTTCTGTCTCTCCTTTCAAAGTAAGTGTATATATTGTTTTAGGAGGCATGTTACTTTTTTTTTCAATCTTCCCCTCAATATTACCTTTTTTTTCCAACATTTTTATGGATGCATAAACTGTAGATTCTGCTATGTTGTACCAGTGTTTTATCTCCATAACCGAAAGCTTTTTCACTATTTCATATCCGTTTGACGGATTTTCCCAGAGTATTGCTGACAGGATGGTCATAGATTTTGAAAGNNACTATTTTAAGGAGAGTGATGCAATGCCTCAGATTACAAAGGGCGGAAAGTTCATTTACGGCTGGTCTCTTATTAACGAAGATTATTCAGTATACTTACCTCCTCAGGTAGTTCGGGAGTACAATATCAACCGGAGCGGGAAAATAATACTCATGAGTTCAAGCAAAATAACCGGAGGATTTTGTGTCTCTTCAAAAAAGCTTTTCCTTAACTCCAAGCTTTCTTCACTAACATCTAAATTAGGAGATGTATTTGATTACCGCACTGAAAAGGAAGAATTAATATTCTACAATGACAGATTTTTCACATGGACAAATATAGACGAAAAGGGAAGTATACGACTGAATAAAAAAACTCTTGATTACTTAGAATTGAAAGTCTCGGAAAGATTACTTGTAATAAGAAGCAGCAGCCTTGCATTTACGCTGGGAGCAAAAGGGCCTATTTTTGAAAGGGTAGCGGCATCGAAAGCAGAGATCAAAGTTTTCTAAAAAAAGCACAGCTCACGCTGTGCTTTTTATTTTTTTGTTTTGGCCTGATTTGCAACTGCCTGCATCTGTTTTTCTATTTCTTCCTGATCCCCCAGATAATAATGTTTTATGGGTTTAAGCTCCTCATCAAGCTCATATACAAGGGGAACACCGGTGGGAATATTCAGTTCTACTATATCTGAATCGGAAATATTGTCCAGATACTTTACTAAAGCTCTTAAGCTGTTTCCGTGAGCTGCTATTATGACATTTTTACCTGATTTTATACTTGGAACAACCATATCATGCCAAAAAGGAAGAGCTCTGGCGACGGTATCTTTAAGACATTCTGTAAGAGGCATTGCATCCTTAGAAAAGCATGAATACTTTTTTTCGTTTCCAGGGAAACGAGGATCATCGGTCTCAAGCGCCGGAGGCGGCACATCATAGCTTCTTCTCCATACCTTAACCTTATCTTCCCCCATCTTTTCGGAGGATTCGGCCTTATTTAGTCCCTGAAGAGCACCGTAATGCCTTTCATTAAGTCTCCATGTCTTATATACCGGTATCCATAAAAGATCAAGCTCTTCCAATGCATAATTAAGGGTTTTTATGGCTCTTTTAAGATAAGATGTATAAGCTACATCAAAGAAGTAACCTTCATGTCTGAGTATCTTACCGGCTTTTTGGGCTTCTTCCACACCTTTTTCCGAAAGATCAACATCTGTCCAGCCTGTAAAGCGGTTCTCTTTATTCCACTGGCTTTCTCCATGCCTTAAAAGCACTATTCTATACATTGACTCTACCTCCTTTTCCTTTGAGACATTAAGTTCTTTCGGAAATTATATCATAAATTATTTGTCTGATGGTTATTTTAAGTTGAGATTTTTTTAACAATTATGTTCAATGATACTGAAAGAACTGTGAAAAAGTCTGTAAAGCTTTGTTCATGATACAAACACATA
>DJGH01000008.1:92332-96948 GCA_002431635.1 Petrotoga sp. UBA5851 | reverse complement strand
CTTTAATTTTTTTCTTGCAGGGCGTACTCCATTCCTTACTGCACATAAAACAAAACAGATGTTGTAAACATCTGTTTTGCTATCCTGGATGATCAATTTTTATTTATATACTTTTTTAAAGCTTCGATGGAAAGCTGAATAAGTTCAAGAAACATTGAGAAAAACCGTATGACTATATATATACCCAAGGCAAAAACAACTATCTGAAGAATATTTAATAGCGCCTGACTCATTCAATCACCCCCTAAAAGCATTATATCATATTGTTGTGTTTTTTTACTTTAATATTTTATTTAACATAAATAATTAAACAAAATGATTTTAGAATTTTAAAGCCCCTTTTTCAGGGGCTTATATAATCAAAGTACATTCAATCATATTGTTTTAACTTTCTAAATCTTTCGAATACAGTAATATATATCACTGAAGCAATCACTATACTCACCAGATTCTCAACTTGTATATAGAAAACACTGTCAGAAAAGAAAAATCCATATGCAAGGTAATTTTCATAGCCTCTGACTATCACAATATCAAACACTATCGTTATAACTGTGGCTAGTATCTTGCTGCTGCGGTATATTCCGCCGAAAACGAGTGTATTCAAAGCCATTAATCCAACAGATACTATCTGTCCGTTAAAAGATGTGAATACATCTCTGTACAAAAACGCTATCAGCATCAATGAAAGCCATGGACTTACCATTGCCATGAGATATAAAGCTATTTTGGAAATACTTATATAATAAACAGGATTTGCACCATGACCTATGACTCCAAGAAAAAAAGTTATCAGAAATGTTGACATCACAAGTGCTGAAGGAATTTTCCCTTTAGGTTTGCGGGTGTTTACGATGACAACATTCGGAATTTTTTTATCGTATGCCGTTTTCAGCTTGGGATCTGAAATCGTCTTGTAAGCTTTGTTAATGGCCGTAAGTTCTTCCTCAAGTTTTTTATACGATTTGGCGTAACTGTGATCATTCAGCTTGTGCAGATAATCCTTTATCTTTTCGCTGTAAGCGTTTTCTATTTCGTTATACTTAGCATCCTTAGGTACTCCAAGTATTTCATAGTAATTTGCCATAAATTCTTCCCCCCTTTTCTGCTCTATTATAGCATACTACTATTAAATTATAAATCTTTGCCTAAAAATAAAAATCAGAGGCTTGGCCTCTAATTTTTATTAACGACAAGACATCCGGCAATTATATCGTGAAGAGCCTGTTTTTTCTCCGTAAAAGCAGCCATTATAAAACCTATAAAAAGAATTAATCCGGATATGATTTTTGCGAAATACCTTCCTGTAGCTCTTAAAAACGATATACGCTGCCCGTTAAGATCCGTTACTTCCATTCCAAGCACAAGTTTCCCGGGAGTAGCTTTAAAGCTGCTGCTTTCAAATCCCGCATAGTATATCCACGAAACAACTGTAGTAACAAGGCTTATAGTAACAGATCCTACAACAATTCTCAGTGCCGCTTCAAAGAAATTTGGAACATTCCCGTAATTATATCCCCAGTTATAATCATTATAGTATGTCATCTCATTGAAAATATCGCTAAGGAATCTGAATCCTATCCCCAATCCCATAAAGGCTGAGACAAACCAGTTTACCACTCCTATTATAAGACCATCAATTATACAGGCCACAAGTCTTTTCCAGAAACCTCCGTAGCTTTTCGCACGAACTGGATTATAATGATTTTCACTTACGGAAGAATTCTGGGCGTCTCCTTTAAAAACAGACGTTGATAAGTCTTTTCCGCAGTTTTTGCAAAATCTGTCTCCGTTCTCAACTTGTGCACCACAGTTAGGACAAAACATTTTTTACCTCCCCCTTAAAGTTTTATATACTAAATTGTATCATATTTATTGGTTGTTTATATTTTTTTTGATATAAGATTACCGGATTCATATCTTTTCAGTCCTTTATAAAAAACTATATGTGCAGCAAGTACAAAACCAGTGTCGGCTATCAGAAGAAAAAGAAAGGAAAAAATGCTGAACTCTTTTATTAGCCGAACAGGAAGAAATGAAAAGTACATGGCCGGAATAACCGTCTGAATTATCACTTTTGAAACAGATGTATAAATTCCCTCCGGATTAAGGGAAAAAGTAATTATGGAGTCAGGTACCACTTCCGCAACAGCTGTAAAATCTCCATACCAGAAAGTAAAAGAATGAAAAAGGACATTATATGCACAAAGAAGAACTGCCCCCATAACTCCGAGAAGTATAAAAAGCAGGAAGTTTAATAACGACAGATATCCGGAAAAAAAGAAAAGAAAGAACCCGAATACCAAATCACCTAAAGCACTCAATGAAATCCTGCTCACTAGAATATGCGAAAGAACTGGTCTTGGAAGAATTAAAAATGAATCTATCTCTCCAGTCATTATCATACGGCTTATCAGAGACTGATTACCCCATAGTGTCATGCTTATTCCAAACGAAAAGGTTGTTATGCTGTATACTAAAAGCATCTCATTCATTCCATAATCCTTTATCGTTCCTACTTTCTGAAAAAGAATCCACCAGAAAAAAAGAAGAAACACATCATTTATTACCATCCCAACTGTCTGAAGAATAAAGTTTCCTCTGTACTCCATCTGAGAGGAAAGGTTAAACTTAAGATACCGAATCATCAGTCGAAATTTCTTTATGCTTTGCATCAGTCGAAATGTCTTCATATTTATCCTCCATTTATATTAAGCCTTTTAAGGGCATATCTGAAAATACCTGTAACTATGGCTGAGTATATTATAATGTTTATAATCTGATAGCCTATTACTTCAAAAAAGTCTGTTCCACCAGACATAAATAGTTTTGATGGTGCATAAAGAATATACTGAAAAGGCAGAATCTGAGCAAATCCTTTTATCCACGAAGGAAAAAACTCCAGAGGCACAAAAAGCCCTCCGACTGTAAACAAGAACTTCGAGTAAATGAATACAAAGGCACTGTTGTCTTCAAACCAGAATGAGGAAAGTCCTATCAGAAAGAAAAAAAGAAAGTTCAGACTCAACCCCAAAAAGGCGCTCACAACTCCCCTTAATGTTCCAAGCAAAGTGAGGGGACATGTTCTTAGTATCATAAAAAGCAGCAAAGAACCCACAAACATGTTCATAACCATTCTTACAAGCGCTGATGACATGAACTTGCTATAGCAAAACAAAATATATGAGTACGGCTTGTTTAAAGTATAAACGATATCTCCAGATTTTATGGCATCGGACATCTCTCTGTGCAAAGCTGGCCTTGAAAGCATTATAGATTCTGTGAACATGAAGTACCAGAGCATTTTGTAAAAATCAAATCCTTCAATGCTGGTCCTTTCTGAATAGACCGCACTCCATAGCTGTGAAAAAACATAGATAAATAGTCCGAAGAAAAGAAACTGGCTTATAAAATTTCTGGAATACTTTATATCGTTCAAAAATGTGATACTAAAAATTTTAAAGTACTTCTTGAGTTTGACCATCTGAATCATCTCCGGTATAGATCTTCCTTATTACATCTTCCATAGGTGTATCGGAAATATTCATATCCTGAATACCAGTTCTGGATAAGATATCCTGTATAACTGACTGTATCTGAATCTTAGATATATCGACCAATAGTTTTAACCCTGTGCCTTTTGATTTTAGAACGCTTATTCCGTCCATCTGTGGTATATACTCGCTGTCAAGCTTTAGTGAAAGAATCTTTTTTTTCAAAAATTCATGCTTCAGCCTGTAGGTTGTACTTTCAAGAATCACTTTCCCTTTATCGATTATGAGTATCCTTTTGCATAACTTTTCAATATCGCCTACATCATGGCTTGTAAGAAAAACAGTCATACCGGTTTTAAGATTCATATCATGTATAAGCTCGCGTATCTGATTTTTTACAACTACATCCAGTCCTATGGTAGGTTCGTCAAGGAAAAGAATCTTTGGCTCGTGAAGAATACTTACTGCTATTTCACATCTTATCCGCTGACCTAGGGACAGCTTTCTCACTGGAATGTTCATTATTTCATCAAGCTGAAAATCTGTAATTATTTTTTTAAGCCGGTATTTATACTCAACTCTGTCTATCTCGTATATATCAGCCATCAGGTCAAACGTATCGTGGGCAGGCAGATGAAACCAAAGCTGCGACTTCTGTCCAAATACAGTTCCAATTTTATAAGAAAGCTTCAACCTGTCTTTATACGGGCATAAGCCCAGAACACTTATCTCTCCGCTTGACGGCACAAGAATTCCGGTAAGCATTTTTATAGTAGTTGATTTTCCTGCTCCGTTGGGGCCGATAAATGCAACAGCCTCTCCTTCATCAACTTCAAAAGAAACATTGCTTACTGCATTGACCTCACTCATAACAGGAGAAAATATGCTTTTCAGGCTTTCCTTGAAACCTGGTTTTTTGATTTTTACCGTAAAACTCTTTGAAAGATTCTTTGTACTTAATACACTCATAAATCACCTCATATAAATAAAAACCGGTGCTCTTATAAGCACCGGCAATTTGGGATATGTCAAAAGACACAGCGGCTGCCGGCGCTGTTGATAATGACCATTACACATATATTAAAATTAAGTTCTTTTGCAAAATTCGGACTGGTTAAAGAT
>DJGH01000008.1:26245-92300 GCA_002431635.1 Petrotoga sp. UBA5851 | reverse complement strand
CTTAATTTATACATTTTCATTTTTTTGATTAAGCATTATGTGATAGAATTTTTATACTCTCCTATCAGGAAAAAAGAAGTGACTTGTGAGTACTCTAATCAAAACTGAAAATCTTATTCTTTCAACTATGAATTTAAAAACAGTAAGGCTTTTTATGGAAAATAACTTTGATACTCAGAATATTCTTGGCTGGCAATGCAGCCCGTACTGGCCGACTATAGATATAATGACAGAGCTTTTTTCTATGGAAAAACTGCTTTGCTCCAATCCTTCCCACGATATCTACGGGATATGGATGGTTATTCTCCGTCACAACGGAGTTATAATAGGAGATGTGGGCTTCAGAGCAACTCCTGATATAAACGGCACACTTACAATAGATTACGGAATAGTTCCGGATCAGAGAAACAAAGGTTATGGTTTTGAAGCAGTCTCAACTATATTTTCATTCATGCTGCAAAATCCGGCAGTTTCTGTAGTAAAAGCAAAATGCCACTGTGAAAACATCTTTTCTCTGAAGATACTTTATAAAATAGGTATGACTGTCGAAAGCCAAACAGGAAAGATTATAAGCTTGTCGTATGTAAAAAATTTTATTCCGCGTGCATGCTGACGGAGGATACCATGCAAAAAGATACCGGTTTTTTCAAACAAGTTTACTCTATTGTGTCTAAAATACCTAAAGGCAAAGTTGCCACATACGGACAGATAGCTCTTATCTTGGGAAAACCAAGAGGTGCAAGGGCTGTCGGCTGGGCTATGAGATGTGCCCCTCAGCAGCTTGGTCTTGCGTGCCATAGGGTTGTAAACAGCAAAGGTACTCTCTCTCCATTTTATGTTTTTGGGGACTGTCAGATTCAAAAACAGCTCCTTTCAGATGAAGGAATTACCTTTACGCAAGATGGAAGAATCAATATGAAAAAGCATCTTTGGAATTTCGATTCTACAGTCTTATAAAAAAGATACTCTGAATAGATAAAAGAAAGCCGGATATCCGGCTTTCTTATTATTTTATCAGCTTTCTTATTTTTTCTTCATCAGCAATGTACGGAAGGGTAATGTGGTCAGATGAACTGCACTGGTTGTACTCCATACAGGTTGATATTGAGTTCTGATTCCTTGCCCACGCTCTTCGGGCTACTCCGCCCATTACGTCCCACGGTATTGCCATCTTTATTACTTCATCCGTTTTTTCACTTCCATCAAGTAAAAGTCCAAAACCTCCGTTGACAGACTTCCCTATTCCTACTCCTCCTCCATTATGAAGAGCAATAAGACTCATTCCCCTAGCAGCATTTCCGGCATAACATTGAGTTGCCATATCCGCCATTACATTGGAACCGTCTTTTATATTTGATGTTTCCCTGAACGGAGAATCTGTTCCGCCTGTATCATGATGGTCACGTCCCATCATCACCGGACCTATTTCACCGTTTCTTACCATCTGGTTAAACTTAAGAGCTATCCTTGTTCTGCCCGCTGCATCCTGATAAAGTATTCTGGCCTGACTTCCGACTACAAGCTTATTTTTCTGAGCATCTCTTATCCATATGTAGTTATCCCTGTCCTGACCTCTTCTGTTAGGATCTATACAGTCCATGGCTGCTTTATCGGTTTTTTCAAGATCTTTGGGATCATTGCTGAGACAAACCCATCTAAATGGTCCGTATCCGTAATCAAACAGCTCAGGCCCGAGTATATCTTCAACATAGGAAGGGAAGATAAAGCCATCTTTTTCATCTATACCGTTTTTGGATATCTCCTTTACTCCGGCATCAAAAATCGCTTTCATAAAGCTGTTCCCGTAATCAAAAAAGTAAGTTCCCCTTTTAGTCAAAGCTTTTATAGCTTCAAAATGACGTTTCAGACTTTGATTTACAAGCTCTGCAAACCTATTTTTATTTTCCCGGAGTAAAAATGTACGCTGTTCAAAGTCTATTCCGGCAGGACAGTACCCTCCGTCATAAGCTGCATGACAGGAAGTCTGATCTGAAAGAAGATCTATATGTATATTATTATTAACAGCGTATTCCAGAAGATCTACAATATTTCCGTGATAAGCTATTGCCTTTGCCTGCCCGGCAAGTACATACTTGTATGCAAGATCAAAAGCTTCCTTACATCCGCTAACACATTCATCGATCCAACCCTGTTCTTTTCTTGTATTTACTCTGGATATGTCAACCTCGGCAATTATAGCAACCGCATTCGCTATTACCCCTGCTTTTCCCTGTGCACCGCTCATTCCTCCCAACCCTGAAGAAACAAAAAGTTTTCCCTTAAGATCTTTGTCGTGCGCTATGCCCAGTTTAAGCCTTCCTGCATTAAGAATAGTATTGAACGTACCGTGAACAATACCCTGCGGCCCTATGTACATCCATCCGCCCGCCGTCATCTGCCCGTAATTGGCAACACCCAGTGCGGCAGAAACATTAAAATCCTTTTGATTATCAAACATTCCCACCATAAGACCGTTTGTTATTATGACCCTAGGTGCATACTCATGAGAACGGAATAACCCAAGCGGATGACCGGATTCAACCACAAGGGTTGTATCTTTAGTAAGTTCCCGGAGATACTTTTTTAATAGCCTGTACTGCATCCAGTTCTGACATACCTGGCCTGTCTCACCGTAGGTTACCAGTTCATATGGATACAGAGCAACATCAAAATCAAGGTTATTATCAATCATAAACTGAAATGCCTTTCCTTCGAGGCATTTCCCTTCATATTCATTAACCGGGAGAGCTTTTATATTGCCTGCGGGCCTGTATCTGTAGCCGTATATCCTGCCTGTTGTTTCAAGCTCCTGCAGAAACTCTTGCATCATCTGTTCGTGAAACTGCACAGGAATATACCTCAGAGCATTTTTGACCGCAAGAACTTTCTGTTCAGCAGTCAGATCGGACTGCCTTTTAGGTGCCCTTCTTATTCCAGGCAAAAAATCATTCATAGGAGGAAGCTTATCCTCCAATTTTATCTTCATACTTTTGTCAATACTGCTGTTAATATAATCCTGCATTCTCCACCCCCATTTTAATAAATCTCCCCTGATGCTTTTACACTCTTATCTACAATAGAGCCATTTTTCAATATACGGTATGCACTGTTTATATCGGTATACATTACTCTGTCTTTATCTACTGCTTTTATCTGTTCACGGCAGGTATCATAAACCTCTCTGGTTACAGGTGAAAGCTTGTCGGCAGCTTCCTGGATATCGAGCGCCTGAAGCGATGCCATAAGCTCTATTGCAAGGACATTGGTTACATTAAATAAAATTTCTCTTGCCTTTCTTGCGGCTATAGTTCCCATACTGACATGATCCTCCTGGTTGGCCGAAGAAGGAATTGAGTCAACACTGGCCGGATGTGCAAGCACTTTATTTTCAGATACGAGCGCAGCTGCCGCATACTGGGTTATCATAAAACCTGAGTTAAGTCCCCCGTTTTTTGTAAGAAAAGCCGGAAGCTGGCTCAACTGTGGGTTAACTAAACGTTCTATCCTTCTTTCAGAAACATTTGCAAATTCCGAAAGAGCTATAGCCAGAAAATCCATCGCCAGAGCTATAGGCTGGCCGTGAAAGTTTCCTCCGGAAATAACCTGGTCTTCCCTGGCGAATATGAGTGGGTTATCGGTAACAGCATTTATCTCCCTTTCAACAATCATTTTTACATACTCAACAGCATCCTTGCTTGCACCGTGTATCTGGGGAATACATCTCAGGGTATAAGGATCCTGTACTCTTTCCTCTCCTTGATGAGTGGTAAGCTTACTGCCTTGGAGAAGTTTTCTGAGATTGGCGGCACACTTTATCTGACCCTGCTGGTTTCTTATGTCATGTACCTTGGGATCAAAGGCTTCCACTATTCCCTTAAGAGCCTGTATGGTAAGTGAAGATACAACATCTGCACTTTTGGAAAGATTTTCGGCATCATACACAGCCAGAGAAGCTATAGCCGTCATTACCTGTGTACCGTTTATAAGTGCAAGACCTTCCTTGGATGTAAGTTCCACAGGCTTTATGCCTGCAAGCTTCATAGCCTTTTCGGAGTCCATTCTCTGATTTTCATAAAAAGCTTCTCCCATACCCATCATAGTCAGAACCATATGAGAAAGAGGTGCAAGATCGCCAGATGAACCCAGTGAACCTTTTTCCGGAATAACAGGAACTACATTTTTATTTATCATATCTATGAGCGTCTGAACTGTCGAGGCTCTTATTCCCGAATGACCAACAGAAAGGGCATTGACTCTCAAAAGCATTATTGCCCTTACTATCTCCTGGTCAAGAGGATTACCTACACCACACGAATGACTCATTATAAGATTTTTCTGAAGCTGAATGCTCTGTTCTTTTGAAATAAATACATCACAAAACTTTCCAAAGCCAGTGGTAAGACCGTAAACAACTCTTTCTTCCTCTACATACCTATCAACTACTTGTCGGGCCTGTGAAATCTTATCCAATGCATCTTGCGATATCCCAACCTCGTACATAAACCTTGCCACATTAACTACATCTTCTATTTTAAGCCTGCCGCCGTCAACTATTATTTTTTTCACTCAGAACAACTCCTTTTCAGAATAATCCGGTAATCTTACCGTCTTGGTCTATATCCATAACATTTGCTGCAGGAATTTTAGGAAGTCCTGGCATGGTCATTATATCTCCCGTAAGACAAACCACAAATCCTGCTCCGGCAGATACCCTCACGTCCTTGACAGTTATTTTGAATCCCTTAGGCTCACCTAAAAGATCGGGATTGTCTGAAAGAGAGTACTGTGTCTTTGCCATACATACCGGAAGTTTATCATATCCGTATTTTTCGAGTTTTTTGATCTCTTTCCTTGCCTGTGCGGAAAAAACCACACTGTCAGCTCCGTATATACTTTGCGCAATAGTCTCAACCTTCTGCTGCAGACTATCATTCAGACCATATAAGGGTTTATACTCACCAGCTCCGGACCGAACTATCTCAACTAGTCTTTCGGCCATTTCAATACCGCCTTCCCCGCCTTTCTCCCAGCACTCATTCAAAACCACATCTATACTCTGTGATCTGCACATATCCTCCAGCTCATGTATTTCAGCAGCTGTATCAGCAGAAAATTTGTTTATGGCAACCAAAACAGGAAGATTGAACTTTCTTATATTTTCTACCTGCTTTCTGAGATTGGCAAAACCTTTTTGTACAGCCTGAACATTCTCTAACCCAAGCTCTGCCTTTGGTACTCCTCCATGCATTTTTAGAGCTCTTATGGTCGCAACAAGCACAACTGCTGAAGGATTAAGGCCTCCATAACGGCACTTTATGTCAAGAAATTTTTCTCCTCCCAGATCAGCACCGAATCCGGCTTCAGTTACAAGGTATTCACCAAGCTTTAAGCCCATTTTAGTGGCCAATATGCTGTTGCATCCATGAGCAATATTTGCAAAAGGTCCTCCATGGATTATAGCAGGAGTATTCTCAAGAGTTTGGACAAGATTGGGTTTTATGGCATCCTTTAACAAAAGAGCCAATGCACCATGGGCATTGAGATCTCTTGCCGTTACAGGCTTGCCGTCTGCATCATATGCCACAACAATATTGCCGAGTCTCTGTTTAAGGTCTTCCATGTCTGTGGCAAGACAGAGAACCGCCATTATCTCGGAAGCTGCGGTAATCATAAAATAGTCCTGTCTCAAAAAGCCATTGCTTTTAGGTCCTATTCCAACTATTATCTCTCTGAGCACCCTATCGTTCATGTCAAGACATCTTTTCCAGATAACCTCTCTAAGATCTATATTAAGTGAGTTACCATGGAATATATGATTGTCTATCAATGCGGAAAGTAGGTTATTGGCTGCCGTTACGGCATGTATATCCCCTGTAAAGTGAAGGTTTATATCTTCCATCGGCACAACCTGTGAGTACCCTCCGCCGGCTGCTCCGCCCTTAACACCGAAAACCGGCCCAAGAGATGGTTCACGCAATGCAATAACAGCTTTTTTACCGATTCTGTTAAGTGCCTGACCAAGACCAACCGTAGTTGTAGACTTTCCTTCCCCCGCAGGAGTGGGAGTTATAGCACTTACAAGCACTAACTTTCCGTCTTGCTTGCTGCTCAGCCTCTTAAGAATATCAAGCGAAAGTTTCGCTTTATACTTTCCGTAAGGCTCTATCTCATTTTCAAGGATACAGGCTTGGGCTGCGATGGTATGTATATCCTTCATTTTGCAGCTTTGAGCAATCTCAATATCGCTGGGTATGTTTTTCATACTACTCCCCCTACTTTATGAAATATTTTTCATGCTATAATTATATCAACTTAAAAGCTTTTTTCAAAAACCATTTTTTGGAGAATGACTAGGTATTTATAACCTGCTTTACACAGATTTGATGGTTTTATGAGATATTCAACCCAAAGCCGTCGTTATAGGGGGGATTTATGAAAAATGTACGTGTATCAATGCTCCAGCTTGATGTTTCTGAAAGAAAGGAAAGGAATCTTTCAAACTTAACTGAACAGATGAAAAGGATAAGAGATTTTTCTCCTGATTTCACCGTTCTTGGAGAAATGTTTAACTGTCCTTACGATATAAGCTGTTTTAAAGCTTTTTCGGAAACAGAAGATGGTATAACGTTAAAATATCTTTCATCTCTTGCAAAGGAATACTCTACGGTTCTTATCGGAGGTTCTATCCCCGAAAACGATGACGGAAAGATCTTTAACACATCTTTCGTACTTTCCAAAGAAGGCAAAATTATTGGCAAACACCGTAAAGTTCATCTCTTTGATGTAAACATCAGAAGAGAGAACCATGAGGTTACTTTTAAAGAGTCTATGGTGCTTTCACCAGGAAATTCGGCAACGGTTATTGATACTGATATTTGTCCGATAGGTGTTTGTATATGTTATGATGCAAGATTTCCTGAGCTTACGAGGAAGATGGCACTTATGGGGGCACAGATAGTTTTTATTCCCGCAGCTTTCAATAGCATAACCGGTCCAGCACACTGGGAGTTGACTATGCGAAGCAGAGCTCTGGATAACCAGCTTTTTGTATGTGCCTGCTCCACTGCCTTAAACTCCTCTTTCACATATCATTCGTACGGGCATTCAATGGCTATAGATCCATGGGGGAAAGTACTAGGCTCTCTGGAGTATGAAAACGGGGTGTTAAATATTGAGCTTGAGATGGATCTTATATCAGAAATAAGATCAAAACTACCGCTTTTAAAACATAGAAGAGAGGAGGTTTACTTATGACGGAACAGAATATCATAATACGGCCTGCAACACCGATAGATAAGAAAGCTCTAAACAAAATAAAAAATACTGCTTTTCCATTTCTTATGAGATTCTTTTATTCAAGTTCAAAAGATACACTGGTTGCGGAGAAAAACGGTGAGCTGGTGGGTGGTGCGGTACTGAAGATATTTACTTTAAAAAATAAAAAGTGCGGGCATGTTCTGGAGCTGTTTGTATCAAAAGAAGAGCAGAAAAACGGTGTAGGAAAAAAATTGGCACAAGCATCCTTAACCTATATGAAGGATATGGGCTGTGAAGAAATTTTTGCTTGTGTTGAAGGAAACAATACTGGATCAAGTAATATATTTTCAAAAAATGGTTTTTCTGTCCTTTCCCTGTATGATCAAATTAAAAATTATGGTTTTTCATACTTTAAGCTGCTTTATAATACTTTTCATATCTTTGATATCGGGCATTTCCTCTGGAAGTTTCCGGCAGATCAAAAACATTTTGACAGCTCTGCATTTGAGTTTTTAATGAGTATCCTCTTAAATATCGCGGTTTTTTTAATTGCATGCCTGCGAATAAACAACTCAATATGGGCAGATCCTCAGGAACTCTTATATGCCTTTGCTGCTTTTTCAATCCTCTTTATCGTCCGCTTTGCGTTTATGGCAGCTGCTTCCAAAGTTCAGGGATTACCTGTCCGCTTCAGACTCTGGGAGTCGGGAATAACCCTGAATATTCTTATCGCCGGAGTATTCGGCGGATTTTTTCCTGTTCCCGGATCAGTTTATCCCAAACAGACCGCATGGAGATATCCTGAGCTCAAGAAGAAACTAGGAATTATAGGCTTAAACGGTATTGCTTCAACTACTCTGGTTCTATCAATATTTATATTAATTCAAAAGTTCGTAAGTACCGATCATTCCTTAAGTACCTTTGTGGCATATAATATTCTTATAGGAAAGAACATGCTCTTTTTCAATGTTCTAATTCCGATATTCCCTTTGGGTTGTTATGACTCCAGAAGAGTTTTTGATAACAGTAAACTGTTATGGGCAGTTTTGGCTCTTATCTGTTCTTTTTTAATCTTCCTTACTTAAAAAATCCGGAGCCTGATCTTTACTCAGGCTCCAGAATAATTTCACCACATCTTTCCTGTAAGCTTTACCTCTTCTTCCTTCTTTTCCAAAAGCTCGGGAATATCAACACTTATGTTTTTCGAAAGATCAAGCTTTATAGTTTTTTCAACAACACGCAGAGTATTTCCGTCCTCATCGGCAACTCTTAGTTTTAACTTATGAGACGAGCCTACCAGATAAAATATAGCAGCATCGTCATATGTGATTTCTGTCTCCGCCGCTTCGTCAAAAGAAACCCCTACAACCTGCACAGCTTCATATGTAATACCCTGCTTGTCAATACTTTCATTTCTCATGACAACCGTACGCTGTCTACCAAGGATAAACATCCAAACTCCTAAAAGTACAAGAAGTGCTATCATAATAAATATAAAAACTGTTCTCTTCAAAGTAATAGCCTCCTCTGCCTTATTTCTCAGCCTGAGGCTGTTTTTCTGCTTTCACGCCTCTAAGACTTCTTCTTTCCATTTCTTTATCTTTCTGGCGCCTCCATGCATGAAGAACCAGAGCAATAGCTATTATTCCATAAGAAATAAACTGTCTGAAGTACTCACCCAGCATTGCCTGTCCGATGAGATTCTTTCCCGCCATAGGAGAAACAACAAACATCATGTGGAAAAGTATTACTCCTATGAATACATTCGGAATGGTCGCTTTGGATACCGTTGCACCACCTATAAGTATAGCGGCTATTGAAAAGACCCCGGTCTGGTCATGGCTATTGTAAGTACTCAGTGTACCCATGTTCTGAAGAAAGATTATCTGTCCGTATCCCGCCAGAACAGTTGAAATCACTATTGAAATGATTCTTGTACGGTCAACCGGGATGCCGGCGGACTGTGCCACCTTCATATCCTGGGCGATGGCTCTCATATCCTGCCCAAGCTTGGTCTTTCTGAACCATATTATAAACAGACACAACAAAGCTATAATAAGAAAAGTACCCAATGGTATGGATATCTCTCCTATCTTTAAGGGGATCATGTTGTCAAATACCTGTCTGACACCGTCAAGAGCGACGGTATTTCTTATGCCGTATCCTCTTGAAAGAACCAGAGAAGGACTTTTAACCGGAATTATCCCTCCCATGAAATAAAGAACAACAAGCTGATAAATACCGTTAATGAAAAAACCAAGTATGTAAGACGTTGCCATTTCTCTTCCCTTTGCCCTGTTAAGGACACTTCCACAAAGAATCCCCAGAAGTATGGAAATAGGAGTTGATATGAGCATGGCGAGCACAAGTCCGGGAATACCTACGATAGCCCAGTCTGTAATAAATATGAGGCCTATCTGACCTGCCATCGCTCCCAGCACCATACCAAAATTCAGTCCCATACCAGCTAAAATAGGAAGCAACAGAGCTAGAACCAGGAACGAGTTTCTGCCTATTCTGGTTATCATCTCCTGTATCAGATAGTTGGCACTGAACCCGGAAACGGGAACAGCAAGCAGAGTGATAACTACGAAAAGTATCGGAACAGCATTGCTTATAAAAAAATTCTTTAGTTTTTCTGTAAAAGTAAGATTCTGACTCATGATTTCACCTTCGTTGTCTTTCTGGTAAGCGCATAAACGATCATACCGTTGGAAACTATTATCCTTATAACTTCCGAAAGATCTGTCTTCAAGAAACTGTTGATTACGGAAGGGGTCATTGTAAGTATCCCCTGAAAAAGTATTGTTCCTACGATAACGTTGGTTATAGTAGCCTTATGAACCGATGCCCCTCCAAGAAGGATGGCAGCCACAGCCGGAAAAGCCATGAAAAGCGGACTTGTATACAACTGTATAAACCCATAGCTCTGCTGGTAAACCAAAATACCAACTGCACCGAACACTGTTGAAATCACCACTGATATGGTTCTCATTCTGTTTACATCTATTCCTGAAGCCCTTGCAAAATCAGGGTTTGATCCAACAGCCGTCATGGCAGTGCCTGTTTTGGTATGAAAAAATGCCCATACCAAAAATGCCATCACTGCAAAAAATATAAACAACCCAGTGGGAAAAGTAAAATCACCTATTTTTATAGCCAAAAAATTATCTATAATATTGAACCAGTATCCTTCAAGGGTAATGGTTGTTCTGAGACCAGATCCCCCATACCCCCAGACCATCGCAGGACTCTTGAACGGGAGGACAAGCCACATCATACACATAAACATTACAGAAGAAAGGCCAACATACGTTGATATGACCATCTCTTCGCCCTTTACCCTGTTAAGCATCTTTCCGTATCCCCAACCCAGTACAGCCGCAATTGCGCAAGAAAGAATAACCGCCGTAATAAAGCCCATAATTCCGGTTATGCCCATTTCCATAGTGGTTACAGCACCCAAAAGCCCGGCTATTACTCCCAAAGGAAGGCCAAAATTAAGTCCGCATCCAGACTGCACCATCGGTACCATGGAAAGCACAAGCACACCGTTCATGCCAAATCTCACGAGCGTATCCTTTATCGATGCAGCAAGACTGACCTGTGCAAAAGGAGCAGCTACAAAAAGAGAAAGAAGAAAAAAACCGATTATAACTCTTGGCCATCCCGCCTTATTAATAAACTGTCTTAATCTATTCATTATCCACTCACCTTCTCTTTGCTCTCATCAACCTTTCCTGCCATAAGCAGACCAAAGTCTTCGGTTGCTGCCGTTGCAGGAAGTATGCCGGATACTTTACCTTCGTCCACTATGGCTATGTTGTCACATATAGACCTGAGTTCTTCCAACTCTGAAGATGTCATTATTATAGTCGTACCATACTTTTGATTGTACTGCTTAAGAGTATCCAGAACCAGCTTTTTTGCACCTATATCGATTCCCCTTGTCGGTTCTGAAACAAACAGAATCTTCGGATTCACGGCAAATGCTTTGGCAAGACATATCTTCTGCTGATTTCCGCCGGAAAGTTCCTGAACAGGCTGTTTTTCATCCACACATTTAATATCCAGAATCTTTATATACTCTTTCGCCAGCTCGGAGATCTTTTTATCGTCTCTCCACTTCACCAGCCCGCCGATGAAGCTCTTAAGATATTTGTTTTGGGCCTGCATTACAGTAAAGGATATATTCCAGTCTATTGGCTCTTCAAGCAACAGACCCACACCTCTCCTGTCTTCTGCTACAAAAGCCATACCTGCTTTAAGGGCTTTTACCGGCACGTTCATCTCAAGGCTTTTTCCAAAAACCTCAATCCTTCCGCCGGCTTCATAAAGTCCCATTATTCCGTTTGGAATACCCAGCTTGCCCTGGCCTGCCAACCCTCCAATTCCAAATATCTCACCTTCACGGACTTCAAAGCTTACATCACGAACCGTCTCTCCTGGCATATCCACCCAAAGATTTTCAACTTTCAAAACCGTATCTCCCAGTTTTCTTTCGTTTTTTACTTCATCTTTTTTTTCTTCTATGTTTCTTCCTACCATCCACTGGGCTATCTGCCTTATTGATGTCTCTTTCGCAGGACTTTCCTTTACTGTCTTTCCATCCCTTAAAACCAGAATCTTATCGCATACATCTATTATCTCTTTGAGCCGGTGTGAAATGAAAATTATGGCTATTCCTAGATCAGCAAGTCTTCTCAGAGATTGTATCAAAATATCTGCTTCACTTTCTGCAAGAACTGCCGTAGGCTCGTCCAAAACCAGAATCTTCATATTTTTTCTGTCAAGTTCCCTGGCTATCTCGGTAAACTGCTTATGACCGACCGGCATCTCCGCTATCAGCATATTCGGATCTATTTTTACACCCAGGGCGCTTATAGCTTTTTCAGCTCTTTCTTGCATATCCGCACGGTCAAGAGTTTTAAGCCTGGAACCGAATACCTCTACTAGAAAGTTGTATTTAAGAGACTCCCTGTTCAGCATTATATTTTCAATGGTGGTAAACCCCGGAATGAGTGAAAACTCCTGATGAACCATGCCTATTCCGGCATCCAGCGCATCAAAAGCATTTTTGAAGTTCACTTCCTTTCCGTCGATTATGACCTTGCCCTGGTAACCCCCTGTTTCAGATATCACCGACATGCCAAAAAGGATATTCATTAAAGTAGATTTCCCAGCACCGTTTTCCCCTATCAGTCCCAGAATTTCTCCTTTTTTCAGTTCAAAGCTCACGTTTTCCAGAACCCTGTTTCCGTAATAATCCTTAGTTATATTCTCCATTTTCAGAACAACCTGTTCAGATACCATCAACTCCACCTCTTTATCAAAAAGATAAGGGAACAAAAGTTCCCTTATCTCATTTCGGAAAGTTTTAACTTACTTTATACCGAAGTACTTTTCAGGAACAGTTATCTTTGTCATTCCCAGATAGCCTTTTCCAAAAATATAAGTATCCTGGTAAAGCAGGAAGTGATTCTTAGACTTTATGCCAGTATTCATATCCTTATAGTTGCTTCCGTTCCATTCTGCGCCTGGTGTATAAACATTATATGCGGCAAGAAGGTCCTTAAGGTTATTCAGCTTGGCTTTTCCCTCTATTATATTCTTTGCATACTCGCCAAGACCTGCTGTAGTTGCATAGCCGTAGGAGTAAGCCCAGGTTCCCATTCTGCCTTTTCCGCCCTTGGCTACGACTGCCTCTTCAACCTTCTTAAGTATTGCGGGCCAGTTTCCCTGTTCTGCCTTAAGGTCAACTCCAAGCGCACCCGGATATCCCATGAGAGGAGACGGAAGATCGGCTTCTATAAAGTATCCGCCAAGCTCTGCTATTCTCTTGAGAAGAGGATCGGTATGTGCATCGTTTGTACAGAAAAATGCTGTTTCCTGACCATACTTTTTAAGCCATGCGGGGACCTTTTCAAGAACAAACTGCTGTGCTCCTGCAACTCCGACATCACTTGTAGGATCGGGAGCTGTTTCAAAGACAAACTTTATCCCAAGGTCTTTACATGCCTGTTCCATTATGTTTCTCCTTCTTGAAAGAAGCTCATAACCCATGTGTCTTGGGAAGGATATATGTACGAATGTTTTTGCGCCTAACATCTTGGCAGCATAGATTATGGTGTACCCTCTGGCGATATTGTCAGCATTTATCGCTATATCGGAAACTGGTGCGATAACGCCTGGATCCTCATGAGGCTCTCCTGCAAAAAGAAGAATGTCAGGTCTTCTTTCTCTAACCTTTCTAAATGCTTCTGCTGTTCCGGGAACTGCCTGATTAACTATTATTGCCTTCATCAACGGGTCATCCGCAAGACCTGCTATCTGAGCAATGGTTGTTTCCATCTCCGACATAAAGTTGTCCGGATATGTAAGGTGAGTTATCATACCGCCGGATGCTGAGTCTCCGTAATTCTTTATAAGAGCCTCTGCTCCTCTTAGATCATCTTCAGACTGGGAAACTGTACCGGTTACTACTCCAATGTGAAAAGCTGCCGCTGAGAATGCGAAAACCGAAAACATTGCTACTACCAGTAAAACCAATAGCTTTTTCATTCATCTTCCCCCCTATGGTTTTTATTAGCGTTTGTAATAATACGCAATAAAATGATAACATATTGTTCTTTAGTTGTCAAATTTGAAAAACTTATCATTAATATTATCTGTGAATATTAATACTATATATTTTAATGAAATTTTTGATGCGTTTCGTGTATAAAGTGTTAATGTCATGTGTTTCCAGTTAATCTTCAAAAGCTACCCAAAGGTAACCGAAAGTAAATTCATGCTTTGGGGAAGAATACTCTTTCATTATGATATAATATATAAGCATCTGTGAAATTACTTTCCCGGAGGAAATATGAATAAAGAAGTTGAAAATTATCTTCAGAAAATAGGACTTACCGATGATGATATAAAGCGGCTTGTCAAATCAGAAAAACAGAAAACAGCAAGTATGTGTTATGCTGTGAATGAGTATGGCGAATATCTTTTTCTTATCAGAGAAAAGGAACCGTTTAAAAGTTATATCGTGCCGCCCGGAGGGAAGACCGAACCCGGAGAGAATCCGGCGCAGACATGCATACGTGAGTACATGGAGGAAACAGGTATTAGACTTGATGTGCCTGTTTTAAGGGTAATTACCTCAGAAGATGGTCCAGAAAATTACAACTGGCTGCTTTTTATTTATACTGCTCAGATACAACGGCAAAAGCTTGTGAAATGCGATGAAGGACGACTTTTATGGATAAAAAACGGTGATGTGTTTTCAAATAAAATCTCAGACATTGACAGAATAATATTTTCACAATATCTCTTTTTGCCACAGATAAGCATTCTGGATATTACCTACGACATTAACCTTAAGGTCAAAATCTCTCTAATTAAGAATCATAAAAATTAAGATTTTATGTTGTATAATACATACTACATTAATATAAAACGGAGGTTGATCATGGACGAAAAAGAAAAGGAAGTTCCCAAAGGGGAAAACCCCTCTGAGGAAATAGCAAAACTTAAGGCAAAGATTCTTGAATACGAAAGAACTATGGAGTATCAGAAGAAACTTGAAGACTCTCTCAAAAAGAGCGAAGAGATCTATAAGCTTCTTACAGAAAACTCCACGGATATAGTTTCCAAACATTCTTCCGACGGAATCTTCACTTTTGTTTCTCCATCCATAAAAAATATACTGGGATATTCGGCGGAGGAGCTTATAGGCACATCTATCTATCAACTTTTTAACCCTCAGGATCTTATAAGCGTGAAGAGAGCTTTTTCCTCTATTCTTGCCTTGCCGACATCATCTACTTTTTCTTACAGAATAAAGAAAAAAGACGGTGCGTACCTTTGGTTTGAAACAACAGGCAAGTCCATCAGAGATGAATTTTCCGGAGTTGTAAAGGGTATTATCCTTATTTCACGAAATATTAACGAAAAAAAACTTATAGAGAGTGAACTTACTTTCAGAAACGACCTTCGCAACCTCACCGAAAAGATATCAAACAGGCTTAATTCATCCAAAATTCAGGATATCGAAGATGATCTTATAGCTCTTTCCACAGATGTGGCTAAGCTTTTTTCATACGATGACGGTGATGTATTTATATTCAACGAAGAGTTCAAGAGCATAATGCCTAATGTTTACGGAAAACTTAGAGCAAATATAGTACTTGAACATACTCAGCCTGATCTTCTTGATGATTTTCAGAAGTACACCGGAAAAAGTATCCGTTCTTTTGCTTTTTTCCCATTAAGTATAGAAAAAAATGTAATAGGTATGCTTGCACTTTATAATTTCCAGGCAGAAAGCAGTATTACGCAGAGTCTTAACAATAACATAAGAACTGTTCTTGAGATCTTTGCAAGTGCCCTTGGAAGAATGCTTGACAACTATAAGATTGTTTCTCTAAACTCAACCATTAAGGTTATTCTGGATAACATACCGCAAGCTTACATACATATAGACAATGAAGGTCTCATATCCGATATAAACTCTAAGGCACAGGAGTATCTGCCCCTTAAAAAGAATGATCCTTTTGCCAAGATTGTTTCCGACAATTCTATATTTTTAAAAGATTCCAAATTCGACAGAGAGTTTAAAATTGCATGGGAAAAAAGACTTCCTGTTTTCTTTGAAGAGTTCGACATATCCGACAACTCATGGTATGAAGTTCGTATGATACCAGCTTCAGACGGACTCAGTATATTTTTCAGGGATATAACCCAACAGAGAGCTTCTGAAGAAAAACTCGTAGAATATGCAACAAAAGATTCTCTTACTGGTGTCTTGAACAGAAGGGCAGGACTCATACATCTGCAGAAACTGATAAATGTAAGCAAGACTCAGAACAAAAATCTATGCATCGGATATATCGACATTGATAATCTGAAAAAGATCAACGATAAGTATGGTCAGAATGAAGGTGATTTCCTGCTGACCTTTGTAATTAAAACCCTGCGTGAAAATCTCAGGGAAGGAGATATAATATGCAGAGTCGGAGGCGATGAGTTTCTGATAATATTTCCTGATACTTCGATTGAGGATATTTCACAGCTCTGGCAGGAAATAGACAGTATATTCAGACAGTTCAACGAAACAAAGAAGAAGCCTTACAGCATTTATATCAACAGAGGTTTTTCCCAGTTCGATCAGCAGAAAAACTTCACCCTTGACGCTATGCTTGCAAATGCAGACAGGGAACTGACAGCATTTTCAAAAAAACCAAAAAATTTAAAATAGCTTTTTATGTTTATGATTATACCAGCTTCAAAACAATCCGGCGTATTTTTAATGCCGGATTGTTTTTTGCCGGTATATTTTTTCAGTTTACACTGGATACTTATTATTTTAACTTTCAAAATCAATCATATATGCTAAAATCTTCTCAGAGATAATTGGAGGTGGACAATGCTGGTACCTTTGAGCAGTCTGAAAATAGGAATGAAAGGAAAGATCCAGTCGATTGACTTTGAAGAACAGGTGAAGGAACGGTTTCTGGCGATGGGGTTTGTTCCGGGAAAAGATATAGAGTTGGTACACGTTTCACCTTTTGGCGACCCTATGGTTTTTCTTATTGACGATAATAAAATAATGATACGAAGGGAGCAGGCTGGCAAAATACTCATAGATGTGGGATTTCTTATCGAAAATCTATTCGCTATACCCGAGGGGATATGCGAGGTTTTCACAATAGATTCGGGACTGATGCTTTATGAAAGGCTTAAGAGTCTTGGAATTTATCCGGGTATAACAGGAGAGAAGCATCTTTACAAAGGAAAAATTTTTTTCAGAACCAACCAAAAAGATATTCTTCTGGGCAAAAGAATAAGCAGAAAAATCCTATGTAAAAAATATGTCTGAAAGCGGTGATCTATGGCATTTGAAGTATCAATAATTGGAAACCCGAATGTTGGCAAGACATCCTTGTTTAATATAATAACCGGAACACGACAGTATGTTGCTAACTGGCCGGGTGTAACCGTAGAAAAAAAGATCGGATCATTCTCATACAAAGGTCACAATTTTAAACTGGTCGACCTTCCCGGAATATATACTCTTTCCGCATGCAGCGAAGACGAAAGGGTTGCAAGAGATTATTTTCTGAATGAGTCACCAGACGCAGTCATAATAGTTGCTGACGCACTTAATCTTGAAAGGTCTATGCATCTGATGATACAGATTCTTGAGATGAACCTTCCGGCGGTTCTGGCCATAAACTCTATTGATGAGGCTGAAGAAAAGGGAAGGATAATCAATCCGGAGGTCATTTCCAAAACCTTTAATATTCCAGTTATCCTTACATCGGCAAAGACCATGAAAGGTATTCCCCAACTGCTTGAGGCCATTCACAGAACCTCTGAACAGAAAAAATTTCATGATATTAACTTCCAGTATCCCGTTGAAGTAAACCAATACATAGAAGCTTTCAAGTCTATGGCTGCAAAGTACCCTTCTCTTTCGGGTTTTGACCATGAATGGCTCGGTATTTATTTTCTTGAGTTCGGGGCGGGATCCATCCATATGGAAACTGAGCTTTCCCAAAGTATCTGCAACTCATTTGACATGAAAAAACTCAAGGATATCTATCTGAACTGGAAGTACGGTCTGATACGTAATCTTACAGACATGAGCATAGTCAGCCTTGGACGCAGCTGGTCACTCAGAGATGTTCTGGATCATGTTCTTACGCACAAGGTTCTCGGTCTTGTCATATATCTTGTGGCACTTTTCTTTGTGTTCTCAATGACATTCAGCATAGCCAAGCCTTTAAGCGACCTTCTCAATCTTTTTTTCAGCAGGCTTTCTTCCTGGGCCGGTTCTGTAATCCATGTGCCCTGGCTGAACTCTCTTGTTACAACAGGCATAATTGGAGGGGTAGGCGGTGTTCTTGCTTTTATTCCGCAAATATTTGTCCTCTTCTTCTTTATGGGTTTTCTTGAAGAGTCCGGATACCTTCCCAGGGCAGCGTTTCTTGTAGACAAAATAGTTAGGAAGTTCGGCCTTTCCGGTAGATCTTTCATGTCAATAATACTTGGCTTTGGCTGCAACGTTCCGGCTATAATGTCTACACGTACTATATCCAGTACCAAGGAGCGTTTGGCACTACTTCTGAGTATACCATTCGCTTCCTGCAGCGCCAGACTTCCTGTTTATATAATCATTATCGGAGCTTTTTTTCCAAAACACGCAGCTATTATAATGTTTCTGCTGTATATATCAAGTATCCTTCTTGTGCTGCTTTCTGCTAAGCTTTTACAGGTGTTCGTAACCAAAACCGATGATATCCCTTTTACAATAGAGCTTCCAAGATTCAGACTCCCTACGGTTAAAAATCTTTTCCTTTATACGTGGGAGAAAACTGAACATTTTCTGCGTAAAGCATCCGGAATAATTCTTATTGCTTCAATTCTGATATGGTTTCTATCGTATTTTCCATCAGGAACCGATATACAGAACAGTTTTGCCGCAGCCATAGGTAGAGCCTTTGAATTTCTGACCAGACACCTAGGATGGGATTGGCATACAAACACGGCTTTGGTTTTCGGTGTGGCCGCTAAGGAAGTAATCATTTCCACATACGCAGCAACACTTAATACAGACCCTGCTGCACTTAAAGATGCACTTGCATCTTCAATGTCCCCTCAGTCAGCATTGGCACTTCTTTATTTTATAATGGCATATATTCCTTGTTTTGCTACATTGAGCGCCGTGAAGCTGGAAACCGCTTCATACAGATGGGCAGCTTTCACCTTTATATATACGATATTCACTGCTTATATCCTTGCAAATATAGCATTTTTCATAGGAGGTTTTATTCTGTGAAAAAAAATCTTGTACTTATTTTTATTATGACGGCATCAATCATACTTGCCTTTTTTAAGTTCACATACGATATTTTTATTTCCATAGGTTTTTTTACCGTTTTTCTTACAAGCGTGTACGGTTTTTTTGCCTATGATCCGATATGGTATCATAAATCTGCGCATATCATAATAAGCAGTATGATTGGTTTCTTAATCGGAGCTTATGAGCTTTTTAAATACCTTTCCTCCTTTCTTTCAACGGTTGTTGACCCGTCAGTTTTACCATCGGCAGATCTTTGGACAGTTTTTTTCGGAATTTTATGCTTTTTAGTTATGATATACGAAGTGTCTGTGCTAAAAAAGAGCAAATAAGTACTTGCACTTTTGAGCTTTATATGATATAATAATTTCTGTCTTTGAATACGCCTGTAGCTCAATTGGTAGAGCGGTGGTCTCCAAAATCACAGGCTGGGGGTTCAAGCCCCTCCGGGCGTGCCATATGTCCTTTCTATAAACAGAAAGGGCATATTGTTTTATGTTAATGGTTCTTGAGTATTTTTGATTTGTGAAACAAACTTGTTTTTCCCGTACTGAGTACTGATTTTTCTTCTATTTTAATCATTTATTCTTAATTAACCGGACTATTTAATAGTTATCAGAAGTTTTATATTTTTTTCTTTAAATTCCCGACTTTATTTTATGCCCTTAATAATGTAAAATAGAATGTGAGAATATGAAATTTTTTTCTTGAATATTTTTTCATAGGAGGGATTTATCGTGATTAAGATGGTTAGGAAAAACTATTTGATGACTCCAGGACCGGCTCCGGTACCGATAGATATTCTTTTGGCTGGTGCTCAGGATACGATTCACCATAGAACACCCCAGTATCTTGAAATACAGAAAAAGGCTCTCGAAGGGGCAAAAAATTTGTTTCAGACCAGCAACGATGTAATGCTTATGTCTTCTTCAGGGACAGGAGCAATGGAAACTGCAGTTTCCAATCTTGTAAATCCCGGCGACAAGGTAATTGTTATTAATTCCGGTAAGTTTGGCGAAAGATGGCTCAAGCTGTGCAAAACTTTCGGTGCTAATATTGTTGAAGAAAAGCTTGATTGGGGAGTAGCAATACAGCCGGAAAGATTAAGCGCTTTGCTTAAAGAGCATCCGGATACAAAAATTGTATTCACACAGCTTAATGAAACTTCAACCGGCGGTAGGCAGCCTGTCAAGGAGTTAGCCGCTATAACAAGAAATACCGATACTCTGATAGTTGTCGATGCAATATCCGGTCTTCTTGCGATGGAACTTAAAATGGACGAATGGGGAGTAGATGTAGTTATTACCGGTGTTCAGAAAGGTTTTATGATGCCTCCGGGCGTTGCTCTTATCTCGCTTAACGAAAGGGCATGGAAAGCCGTTGAAAACTGTAAAACCCCGCGATTCTACTTCGATCTGAGACAGTACAAAAAGAACTATCCGGATTCACCATGGACTCCTCCGATAAATCTTATTTACCAGCTTGAAAAGGCAGTAGACATGCTTTTAAAAGAGGGTATAGAAAATATCTGGGCACGCCACGAACTTCTTGCCCAGGCAACAAGAGCCGCCGTTCAGGCACTCGGACTTAAGCTTTACGCCAAGGATCCAGGCAACGTGCTCACTTCAGTATGTATGCCGGAAAACATATCTTCCTCCAAGATTATAAAGATGCTTAGAGACGATTGGGGAGTAGTTTTTGCCGACGGTCAGGACGACGTAAAGGGAAAAATAGCAAGAATAGCTCATCTGGGATATATGTCACAGTTTGATATAATAACTGCAATTGCCGCCCTTGAGATGGGTCTGGCAAAGTTTGGATACAATGTTGAACTCGGAAAAGGAGTAAGAGCAGCTCAGGAAGTCTTTATGAAGGCAGGGATATAGCATGCTTATACATATAAATGATCCTTTGGACAAACAGGCTACCCAGACACTTTCAAAGCTTCTTCCGGGACATAATATAGTTTCTCAGCACCTTGAGACGGCAGACCTCATAGCCAAGATGCCAGAAATTGATGTGCTTGTAATAAGAAGTGCTACCAAGGCCACAAAAGAAATAATTGATGCCGGAACCAATCTTAAGCTTATTGCAAGAGCAGGTATGGGTCTTGACAATGTTGACCAGAATGCCGCTAAGGCAAGAAATATAAAAGTAATAAATACCCCTGGCGCCAACTCTCTTTCTGTTGCAGAATTGGTAGCAGGTATGATACTTTCCATAGACAGGTTCCTTGTAAGATCTACCACTGGCATGATAGAAGGAAAGTGGGAGAAAAAAAGCCTTGAGGGTTTTGAACTCTCAGGAAAGACGCTTGGTATAGTAGGTTTTGGAAATATTGGCAAGCTTCTTTCAAAGATACTTTCTGGCTTTAATCTCAAAGTAATGGTATACGATGTTTTCGAGATATCCCAGGAAACTTTAAAGGAGTACAATGCCAAACAGGTATCACTTGAAGAAATCTATTCAAACTGCGATATCATATCTTTCCATGTCCCGAAAACAGAAAAGACGACCCATATGGTTTCTGATAAAGAGTTCGAAATGATGAAGAAAGGCGTGATAATTGTCAATGCATCAAGAGGCGGCATAATAGATGAACCTGCCCTTTTAAGAGCTCTAGAAAGCGGAAAAGTCTTTGGTGCAGGACTTGATGTATACGAGGAAGAACCTCCCAAATCAGAAGTCTATCAAAAACTCTTTAAAATGCCTAATGTGATACTTACTCCCCATATTGGCGCTGCTACTGTTGAAGCCCAGTGGAGAGTAGGCATGGACATTGTAGACCGTATTGTAAAAGAGGTTAAAAATTTCTGATTTTGAATTTTATATATAGTGTGGTATAATACTTTTTGGACTTGAAATGGTCTCATATCCTATCGGGAGGTGTATTGATGAAAGTCTTTGTAGATAAGGACGCTTGCATTGGCTGCGGAGTGTGTGAAAATCTTTGCCCAGACGTTTTCAAAGTTGGAGATGACGGAAAGGCTGAAGCTATTGCTCCCCAGACAGATGCTCCTTGCGCAAAAGATGCTGCAGATTCTTGTCCAGTACAGGCAATATCAATCGAAGAGTAATTCTTTAACTGTTAGCCGGGCGGTAAACGTCCGGCTAACTTTTTTATACTTAAAATAAAAACAACCGGATTAACCTTTTGTATTTGTAAAAAAAGAAGTCTTAAGGTATAATTACTTTGTACGTACTAGGAAACCTGACTTGATAATAATTGAAATTGGGGGCGGAAGAGATGGATGACTCAAAGGTATTTGTGGTTACATCAGGAAAAGGGGGCGTCGGGAAGACTACTGTAACAGCCAACGTAGGAGCATGTCTTGCCCTTCTTGGTTATAATGTCTGTCTTATAGACGCTGATATCGGCCTGAAAAACCTTGATCTTGTCCTTGGACTTGAAAACAGGGTCGTTTATACCATAATAGATGTTGTTCGCGGAAACAAAGATCCTCTTGAAGCCGTTGTAAAGCACAAGCTCCTCAAAAACCTGAACCTTCTGGCTTCTTCACAGATTGCCAATAAAGATATGGTATCAGAGCAGGATATGATAAATCTTGTAAATGAGCTTTCAAAACATTACCACTACATAATAATTGACTGCCCAGCGGGTATTGAAAGAGGCTTCAAAAACTCTATCGCTCCTGCCCAGCAGGCCATAATAGTTACCACTCCGGAACTTACTGCTATCAGCGATGCGGACAGGGTAATAGGCATGCTAGAAAATCAGGGGTTTTCAGAACAGAGAGTTTCACTTATTGTAAACAGGCTTAAACCACGAATGGTTCAGAGAGATAAGATGGTTTCACCGGATGAGATTAAAAATGCCCTCGCCGTAGAACTGCTGGGGGTAGTACCTGACAGTGAGGAAATAATAGTATCTACCAATGAAGGCAATCCTTTGGTTCTAGATGAAAAGAACAGGCTTTCCGTTCCTTTTAAAAACATTGCACAGAGAATTTTAGGAAATCCTATACCTATTAGCGAAGATATCTCAGGCTCCTCAGAAGACGGATTCCTGGGGTTCATCAAAAAGCTACTGGGGAGAAGGTGATTCCCGTGTCATGGTGGTCTCCCGCAAAAAAAGATTCAAACAGAGATATAGCCGTCAAGAGGATGAATGACCTTGTTACCAACAGACGTGAAGCATGTGCCACAGCTATAAAGTTCGAAAATAAATCTGAAGAAGAAATCGAGTCGATAGTCACATACATAAAGGATTACGCCTGCAGAAATCTCAGCGTTAATGAAAAGGATGTCAAGGTACACATTTCAAAAGACGGAAATATTGTAACCATAATTGCTAGTATAGCTTATAAGTGAGTTTTTCCTTTTTTTCAAGCTATAAGCGTTTTTATATAGTCGAGCAGTATTACTGCACCTAATGAAGGCAGGAAGTTTCCTACCTTTATTTCTTTTATATCCAGAAGTCTTATTCCTATTGCCAGAACCATAACCCCGCCCACAGCGGTAAAGTTCAGCAGATAAGCATCAGCGGAAAGAAAGCTTAAAGCACCGGCAAAGCTCACCAAAAGCCCCTGGATAATCATAACGCTCACTGCAGATGCTATTACCCCAAAACCGTATACTGAACCAAATATAACTGATGATATTCCGTCCAGAAGAGATTTGAGGTATATAATAGAGTTGTCATTTGTTATGCCTGCGTTTATACAGCCAAGAACAGTCATAGGACCAACCACGAAAAGAACCGTTGAACTTACGAAACCTTTTACAAACTTGGTCTGACCGTCAGATTTTTCTATTCTGCCGGCAAGTCTGGCAAGCCGTCCCTCAATATCAATGACTTCCCCGGCAACACCGCCTATCGAAAGAGCTCCCAGCACAATGAGAAAATTTTCGGCTTTAAGTCCCATCTGTACTCCCATTATTATTGTGGTGAGCGCTACACTTGTAAACAGCATCTTTTGAATTTTTTCAGATAGCTTTTTGCCTATAAGCATTCCTATGATTCCGCCGGCTATAATCGCAACCGCATTGACTATCACAGATAAATTAAACATTTCTCCTCCGGTAATTTTAAGATTCTTTTCACTTTCATACAACCTAACATGATATTTATAAAAATAATTATTGTACATTTATAATGCTAAATATAGTATAATATAATTAACTTATTTTTGCAATGAAGGGACTGATTGCGATGATAGACTCAATTCTGAAAATTATTGAACATCAGTATCCTAAAGACTTTTTCACAAGCATTACAAAAGAAATCGCCCTTTCACTTAGGGAAAAGTTTGGGATAGATTCTTTTATTTTTATATTTGAAAATGAACGTAATATTCTTAAGCTTTTAGGCTCATCTATGGACATGGATCCCAGGGATGATGACCTGAAAGTATACTATAATGATTTTCCTTCCCTCTTTGAGGAACTGAAAAAAAACAATATAGTGGAACTGGGCTTTAATGAGTTTTTTTCAATCTACACCCTGAAAGAGGAAAAAACTGTATTCTTTTATCCTATTTTTTCAGGAGAGTCATTCATGGGAGCGGTTGTTTTGAGTAAGCAGTACATTCAGGCTGAAAATCTCCGGGAGGCTCTGAGAAGTTATCTTGTCGTACTGAAATTAGTTGTGGATACTTCCTCGGTAAATGCCTTCAGAGAAAAATTAGGAATTTTTGAGAAATTATCAGATATTTTTGATAACTCTCAGTCAGATGAAACTCTTATAAATAATATTCTTTGTCTTCTAAAGGATACTCTTTTTGCAGAAGTAGCTGCCTACTGGAAGTATGAGGATGAAAAACTTGTACTTTACAATATTTCTGGATTAGAACCATCTGAAGTGAAAAAAAATATTCTTCCTATCGGCAGTTCTGTTGAAGGTAGCCTCTTGAATGGAGAAGAAAGTCTGCTTTTAATAGGTAATACCAACTTTGAAAAATACGAAAACCCTTTTGATATCCATATGAAGTCAGCAGTTTATTCAAGACTTTCCGTAGATAACGTTACCTTCGGGATAGTTGCCATATATAATAAAAAAGAAAGGGAACATTTTCTTCCATATAAGTACTTTGACAGCATCGACCAGATATTTCTTAACAGTACAGTCAAACGAATGGGTCTGGGCCTGAGCAGAATAAATATCTATAACAGACTGAAAAATGAAATTCAGAATCTTAAGGAGCTTAAGCAAAGGCATGAGGAGTCAATAAGGGTTCAGAAAGAGCAGCTTGACAAGATGAACTCACTTCATAAAATAAGTCAGGCTATACGTTCAACATACGATAAGAACAACTCTATAAAAATTATGCTGCTTGGTCTGACTTCAGGAAGAGGACTACGTTTCAACAGGGCGCTCTATCTTGAACGCGACCGTGTAAGGGGGTTTCTGATACCCAAACTTTGGATCGGTCCGGATGAAGACGAAGATGTCGATAAGATCTGGAAGGAAGCAAACAGAAGGGCCTTAAAGTACGGGGATATGATACAGTACCTGCGAGAAGAAGCTTTATCGCTTCCTTTTACAAATAAGCTGACTGAAAACGTTAAAAATATGGTTCTGGTATATAAGGGACATCCCATCCTTGACAGAGTTGTAAGCAAAAAACAGGTAATACATGTGGTTCCCCAGATGTTAAAAATAAAACATGATGAGCTTGAAGATATATACGAACTTATCCGGACACAGGAGTTCCTGATATTCCCCGTAACTGGAAGATTTGATACAAGAGGAATTGTTATTATCGACAATAAGTTCACAGGCACTCCCATCACAAATGTGGATATTGAAATCATAAAGCTTTATCAGGACAGCATAGGCCTTGGTCTGGAAATGATAGAAAACTACGATGAGCTTAAAGAAAAGACCAAATCGCTTGAGGAACAGAAAAACCTTATAGATTATTACCGAAGGTTTAAGGATAATATTCTTCAGAATCTTTCTGTCGGGATAGTCGTGGTTGACAGAACAGGAAAGATACTCGAATGGAATCAGAAAGCGGAGGTATTTTTTTCCAAGGCCAGAGAGAGTATTATCGGAACTTCTATAAAGCTGTTGTCAGGAACCTTCAATGACGATATACTAAACACCATAGAACAGATCTATGACACTAAGACGGATCTGAGGTTTCCAAACTACAAACTTAATGTTCATGAAGAAGAAAAAATATTCGATATAGAATTTTCACCTCTGTGGAACAGGGATCTAGGAGTAATCGAAGGAGTAATAATCGTTTTTGGCGATATAACGGAGGTTTACAAACTTCAGAAGGAGATTGAAAAAAGGGAAAAGCTTTCCGCCATAGGTGAAATGACAGCAAGAATTGCACATGAGATAAGAAACCCGCTTACCGTCATAGGAGGCTTTCTTAACCGTATGCTTAAAAAGCTTGATGATCCGCAGAGCATAAGGAAGTACTCCGGCATAATTCAGTCCGAACTTACACGGCTTGAGGATATAGTTTCAGAAATTTTAGAGTACTCAAGAGGTGAAAGACTGCCAACTTTTGAAAAAGTAAGCATAGGTACTATCTTGGACGATGTTGTAATGATGTTCGAGGATTTTATCTCCCAAAAGGAGATAAATATACAGGTACATAAAAATGAACCAGAATTGTTCACTAACGGAGACAAAAGCCGTTTGAAGCAGGTTCTTATAAATCTTGTAAAAAATGCCATTGAAGTTGTTCCGCAAAAAGGAAGCATAAAAGTACACTCTTTCGCTGATGATTCAACCATTGTTATAGAGGTTGAAAATAACGGAACAGCTATAACGCCGGAAATAAAAGAAAAGCTTTTTCTGCCGTTTTTCACTACCAAAACCAACGGAACAGGTTTAGGACTGGCTATATGTAAAAAAATAATAGAAGAGGAACATAAAGGAAAACTCTTTTTGTTAAAATCTGATGATTTCAGTACTGTATTCAGGATTGAATTGCATTCATGCTGAAAATAATCATAATGCTTAAGGAGGCGGTCTAAATGGCTAGAATACTGATTGTTGACGATGAGGATAACATAAGGCTCCTTATAAAAGAAGAACTGCTTGACGGCGGTTATGAAATTGTTGACGCCAACAGCGCAAAAAAAGCCTTGCAGATACTTTCTGCGGACAGAAACTTCGATCTTGTGTGCACCGATATAGAAATGCCGGATATAAACGGACTTGAACTGGCCGGCGATATACGCAAAAAATATCCGGAGATGAAGATCATTTTTCTTACAGCCTACTCACATTATAAGAGCGAAATGGCTTCATGGGCAGCCGACGCTTATGTGGTCAAATCGATGGATCTCACCGAACTGAAAGATACCATACAAAATCTGTTAAAGCTTTAATACTACCTGGAGGTGTTTGTTTTGGATTACAAAGATACATTGAACCTTCCCAGTACTACTTTTTCCATGAAAGCCAACCTTAAGGAAAAGGAACCAGAAATTCTTAAAAAATGGGAAGGTTTAGATATTTATAAGTATGTTCAGCAGACCAGAAAAGACTCGGAGATGTTTTTGCTCCATGATGGGCCTCCTTATGCAAACGGGCATATACATATGGGGCACGCCCTGAATAAAGTTCTTAAAGATATAGTCATAAAATATAAAACCCTGAGAGGGTATAACTCCCCGTATGTACCAGGATGGGATACCCACGGTCTGCCTATAGAGCATAAAGTAACTACAGAACTCGGAGAAAAGGCCAAGCAGCTCAGCAAGAACCAGATAAGGGATCTTTGCAGGGAGTACGCACTAAAACACGTTCAGATACAAAAAGAAGAGTTTAAGCGCTTAGGCGTACGCGGAAATTGGGATGAGGCATATGTAACTCTTGATCCTGTATACGAATCACAAGTGCTTGATGTATTCAACTCTTTTGTAAAGCAGGGAAACGTTTACAGAAAGAAAAAACCTATCTATTGGTGTGCTGAATGTCAGACTGCACTTGCAGAAGCGGAAGTAGAGTATCATGATCATTCTTCCTCATCTATATATGTGAAGTTTGAGTTTGATGTAAATACCTATATAGTAATATGGACAACTACACCATGGACTCTTCCGGCCAATGTTGCTATCGCTGTTCATCCGGAGTACGACTACTGCAAGGTAAAGGTAGGAAACGAATACTGGATACTTGCCAAACAGTTAGTTCCTAAGGTTATGAAAGATGCTAAAATTGATTCTTACGAAATAACAGAAGTATTTAAGGGTTCTTCACTTGAAAACAAATCGGCAAAACATCCTTTTATTGAAAGGCAGTCTCTCATTGTTTTAGCGGACTATGTGACTCTGGAGGACGGCTCAGGCTGTGTACACACGGCTCCCGGACACGGAGCGGACGACTATACTACCGGTCTGAAGTACAATCTACCGGTTCTTTCCCCTGTGAATCACGAGGGTATATTTACCAAAGAAGCCGGAAAGTATGAGGGTCTTAAGATATGGAAGGCTAATGAAGTAATAATAAATGACCTAAAAGCCAGCAACCACCTTATAGCAAGCCAGAAGATAACTCATTCCTATCCGCATTGCTGGAGATGCAAAAGCCCGATAATATTCAGAGCTACAGAGCAGTGGTTTATAAGCGTTGAAAATAACAGTTTGCGCCAGAAAGTTTTGAATGAAATAAAAAATGTCCAGTGGATACCTGAATGGGGAGAAACCAGAATCACCTCCATGATTCATGACAGGCCGGACTGGTGTATATCAAGACAGCGTGCATGGGGAATACCTATACCCGCCCTTTATTGCGAAAACTGTACAGAGGTACTTCTTGATCCACAGGTTCTTGAAAAGTTTATTTCAATCGTAAAAGCTAAAGGTACGAACGCATGGTACGATATGGATCTTAAGGAACTTCTTCCGGATGGGTTCAAATGTCCCAAATGCGGATCGGATCATCTGAGAAAGCAGTACGATATACTTGATGTATGGATAGATTCCGGAGCTTCTTTCCAGGCCGTTATCCATGCCAGAGAAGAACTTAAAAAATTTCCAGCAGATCTTTATCTTGAAGGAAGCGACCAGCACAGAGGCTGGTTTCAGAGTTCGATATTTATGTCGGTTGGGAAGCACGGAAAAGCTCCTTACAGAAAGGTTCTCACCCACGGATTCATCAAGGATGAGGAAGGCAAAAAAATGTCCAAATCTATCGGCAACGTTATAGCACCACAGGAGATTATCGACCGTTACGGAGCTGATGTGCTTAGACTTTGGGTTGCATCTTCCGATTATCGCGGAGATATAAGCATATCTTACAAGATACTTGACCAGCAGGTTGATGTTTACAGAAAGTTCCGAAACACCGTACGGTTTTTGCTCGGCAATATAAGCGACTTTGATCCAAAAAAAGATCTTGTCAAGTATGAAGAAATGCCTGAACTTGACCGCTGGGCTATGATGAAGCTTCATGAGCTTATACGTGATGTAACCCAGGCGTATGAGAGCTATGAATTCTACAGGGTACACCAGATGCTTAACAACTTCTGTACTGTTTCTATGAGTTCCATCTATCTTGATATCATAAAAGACAGACTTTATACTCTCAGCAAAAAGTCTCAAATGAGGTGTTCGGCTCAGAGCGTAATGTATGAGATCCTCATGGCCATGACCAAAATGATGGCTCCAATAATTACCTTTACAACAGAAGAAATATACGACCATCTCTCAGAAAACTTTGAAAAAAAGGCTACTGTACAGGCTGAAAGTTGGCCCGAATTCAATGAAAACTATATTGATAAAGCATTGGAAGAAAAGTGGAACAGAGTTCTTCTCATAAGAGAGGACATACTCAAAGCACTTGAGGAAAAGAGGCGTGATAAGTTCATAGGCCACTCTTTAGAAAGCAAGGTTACGGTGCAGCCTAAAGAACCTTCAGATTGTGCTATACTTGATTCTTTAGGAAATGAATTTATGTCTGATGTCATAATTGCTTCAGGGTTTGAAACAGGTACTGTTGAAAACGGATATGAAGGAAGTCTTTGCAGGGTCAGAGTAGAGAAAGCCAGCGGCAAAAAATGTGAAAGGTGCTGGAAAATTGATGAACATACAGGCGAAGATCCTCAGTTCCCAGATACATGTCCAAGATGTGCCCATACTCTTAAAACCATGAACTCTTAATTCATGCGTGGCTATGCCACGCATTTTTATACTGGAGGAAAAAATGAAAACTTCTTTCATCCTTATGGACTATCAGAATCAACCGGTTGATCCTGAGCTTATAGTAAAAAAGATTGCTGAATTTGCTAAAGTTATCGGAGGAAAGGCTTATGGACACTGGTCCAAATATCCGGCTACCATGTTCACGTTTTTAAAGTACGGTATAGAACTGATCGAAATGCCGGAAGATGGATTCTCAAATAAGAAAGGAAACGATATCAAACTTGCTGTGGATACAATAGAGTCTATGTTCATGTTCCCGCATATAGAATCGTACGTTCTTGTGACTGGGGACGCAGACTTTCTGCCACTGGTGAGAAAACTCAAAACATACGGGAAATCTGTAATTGTCATCAGCCGCAGCAAAACCACATCCGCAGATATGCAGCTGGCAGCCGATATGTATATTCCATACGAGGATATTGTAAAAAATGAATCTATAGTGGATATAGATACCTTTGATGATCTTGTCGAGGAGATAATACGAAAGACTGATGAAAAAAATCTTTCTCCCGATGAGGCAATCGTAAAAAGAATTATTACCGGCATCGGCGTTGACTATTCAAAATTCAGGTATACTTCCATGAATGCTTTTGTAGAAGATATATTGAAAGCTATAAAGTGCAGGCTTATGAACAGTGATGAAGTCAGTGAATATGAAGAGAATTACATGCGTTTCATGGAAAGACTTATCGTTACATCCATAACCCCCGTTGACTACAAATCTCTTGAATCGACTGCCATATCCCGCCATCCGTGGATATCATCAAATTCAAGAACATCGTTGAAAGATTTGATAAAAAATATGATAGAATCTAAGAGACTGATAAAAACAGATTCCGGAATCCTGAAAGTACCCGCTCCACGAAGATGGGAGATAAAGTATGAAAAACTTCTTCCATACCCGGAGTACAGAAACAACTTCGTAAATATGACTTTCAAATCGTTTGCAGAGAAAAAGTCAAACACTATATACGAGGTTCTTCATCAGGCAAAGGATTCTCTTGGTCTTACAAACAAAGCTATAAGCTCTTTCGGTATCGCCCTTAAGTTTTCAGGTATGTTCCTTGGAAAAGACGGCAGCGATTATGTTAGCATTAAAACTCCCGTCATAATAAAAGGCAGTTTTGAACAGCTTAAAGCTTCAATGGATACTTTTTACATTAAAAGGATCCTTAAAGATGAAGATATCCATTCACAGGATATTAAGTATGTCTCAGAGTATGTGTTCGATAATCAGGATGAAAAAACCTGCATCAGCCTGCTTAAGGAACTTATACAAAAAAATGAAGTCGTTTTTGAAAAACCGTTTTACAAATATATCAGAAGAACTCAGAATAATGAAGAAAATTAGGAGGTTCCTTTTATGGCAGAAAAAACCAAAATCCAGGACAAGCTGCTGAACATAGCCAGAGTAAACAACATAGAACTTAAGATCTTTTTTGAAGGAACGTTCAGTATTTCAGGTTACATAAAGTCATTTGATGAGTTTACAGTGCTGATAGAAAAAGACGGACAGCAGACTCTTATATATAAGAGCTCCATAAGCCGTATAGATCCCATGAAGACTATAATGCTGTTTCCAAAGGATTCAACCTTCAAAAAATAGCGGTTTTAAACTTTAAGGGAGATACTCTCTCCCTTATTTTTAACGCAATTTAAACTAAACAGCTTATAAAAAATATACTTTTAGAGTACCATTATGATAAGACTATTTTTCGGAGGTAAGCATGGATCATTCAAAAGTTTTAGGTGAAGAAAGCATAGAGAAACTTATTGTAAAATTTTCTATACCAGCAATAATAGGGATGCTGGTAAATGCTCTGTATAATGTGGTAGACAGGATTTTTATAGGCAACGGAGTTGGTTCTCTGGCACTTTCCGGATTAACAGTAACTTTTCCTATAATGCTCATATCTATGGCTCTTTCAATGCTGATCGGCCTTGGTGCAACCTCTCTTATCTCCATAAAACTCGGAGAAAAAAAGAAAGAAGAAGCAGAAAAAATTGCCGCAAATGCATTTACTCTGCTCATTGGAGTTTCGCTGATTTACTCAGTGGTCTTTCTTTTGTTCCTTGATAAAATTCTTCTTCTTTTTGGAGCCAGCCAGAATACCTTAGCCTATGCAAGGGATTATCTGAGCATAATACTTTATGGTTCGATATTTCAGTTCATCGGTTTCGGAATGAACCATTTTATAAGAGCAGAAGGCAATCCAAAAAGAGCTATGAGTACCATGGTAATAGGTGCAGTCCTGAACACTGTCCTTGATCCGTTGTTTATATTTGTATTCAAGATGGGCGTTCAGGGAGCAGCTATCGCAACCATAATATCTCAGGCAGTATCTGCGACATGGGTACTTTATTACTTTATGGCAAAAAAAAGCACCGTAAAGATACATGCAGCCAATATGAAACTTAGCTGGAAGTATGTACGTCAGATAGTATCTATGGGACTTGCACCGTTTTCGATACAGCTTGTGGGAAGCGTATATAATCTTATTCTCAACAACTCTCTGGCCAGATACGGCGGAGATAAAGCTATAGCAGCCATGGGCATAATAAGCAGTGCGGCCATGATTGTTATGATGCCTGTATTCGGCATAAACCAGGGAACCCAGCCTATCGTAGGTTACAACTACGGTGCAGAAAAGTATGACAGAGTAAAAAAAGCCCTTATGTACGCTTATATCGGAGCCACTTTTTTTGTGGTTCTTGGATTTTTGTCAGCTATGTTTTTCCCAACACAGATAATACAGTTTTTTAATAGAACAGACGGTGAGTTAGTCTCCATAGGGGTTCCGGCAATGAGAATTTTTTCTCTTCTTATGCCTGTTATAGGATTTCAGATTGTAAGTTCAAATTACTTCCAGGCAATAGGGAAACCTAAGAAATCGATGTTTCTTACCCTCCTCAGACAGCTTATAGTACTGATACCTATGGTTATTATACTTCCTCTTTTCTTTGGACTCAACGGAATATGGTACGCTGTACCGATGTCCGATGGAATCTCAACCATGCTTACAACAGTCTTTATGTACTTTGAACTGAAGGAGCTTAACAAAAAGATCACTGAAACTGTCAAGGTTCCTGCCATATAAAATGGAAAACAACTTATACTGTAACCTTTGCGGTGTCAAGAACGATTTTTATTTCAGGGAAAAAAAAATGACTATAACCGTCAGATCAGAGCCGATAGAGTTCAGCGGTATGGTTGCCGTATGTAAAAACTGTGGAAATGAAATAGACAATAACGTTATATATCTGCGAAATCTTTTTGCTGCCTACCGCATATATGAGAAAAAGCATTTCCTGGCAGGTTCACAGCAGTTAAAAGAGTACGAGAAACTTTTTATGTGTACTCTTGAAGAACTTTCGATCCTTATGGAGATACCACACTCAACACTGAAGAAATATACTGCAGGTGATCTTATGAAAAAAGAAGACTCCGAAAAAATAAAAACATTTTTGGAGCCTAAAAATTTCTTTGAACTTTTGGAAAAAAATAAAAAACTTATGACTTCGGAATCTTATAAAAAAATTCTGGAAAAGTTAAAAACCTTTAATGGCATTGTAAAAGAAAAAAATCCTTATGAAGCTATTGTGCTTAAAGCTCATCCAGTTATTGATATTGAAAGAGTGAAACTGTCTTTTATGGCTGTTACGAGTATAATTCCCGAAAAAAGCTACATACGGCTTATACGTTTTATGTGGCTTTGCGATAAGTTTTTTTATAACAGTTCCGCAAGACCGTTTACAGGTATTTCATATATAAAGCATCAGTCAGGCATTGATATTGAAAAAAGAACCGAATTTCTTTCTTACTTTGAATTTGAGGGACTCATAGAGCTTTCCGGAACAGCCTCATCGGAAGATATCCTAAGAATATCCATAACACCTAAAAAATCGTTCCAAACGGCTGTACCTGATGAAAACTTCAAAGTACTGCAATCCGTCTGTAATTCCTACAAATCCTTAGGAAACGATGCACTTACATCTTTTATCTATAAGTTTGAAGAGTTCAGAAATATAAAAAACAACCAACAGATTATTTTTTCAAAAAATGGTAATGTATGAACGGAGGACCTTATGATCAAAAAGTTTATCAGCTACTACAAACCTCACAAGGGGCTTTTTTACCTTGATATTATTTGCGCATTTCTAATATCTTCAAGTGATCTTGCTTATCCTATGGTAACCAGATACATAATCAATACCGTAATACCGGACAAAAACCTTTCAAAGATCTTTGCCTTTGGATTATTCCTACTTTTACTATATTTTGCAAGAATGGTTTTAGAGTACATAGTCGGATACTACGGACATATTCTGGGACTAAGGATACAGTACGATATGCGTAAGGAAATCTTTTCTCATATACAAAAGCTTCCTATATCTTACTTTGATAACACCAAAACAGGTCATCTTATGTCAAGGGTAACCAACGATCTTTTTGAAATCTCTGAAACGGCTCATCATGCTCCGGAAGATCTTTTTCTCTCGATAGTTAAGATTATAGGCGCTTTTATACTTTTATGTACTATAAACTGGCAGCTTACACTGATAGTCTTTCTTATAATACCGTTTATGTTCTACTTTATGGTGGTATATAACACTAAACTTGAGAACACCTTCAGAAGAGCAAAAGAAAGCTATGCTAATATAAATGCGAGGATCGAGGAGTCCATCTCGGGAATAAGAGTCGTAAAATCCTTCACAAACGAAAGATTCGAAAATACTCGTTTTGATGAGGGAAATGAAAAAATGAAAAACATCCGCGAAGAAACCGTAAAGCAGATAGGCATCTTCGATTCTACCATTCATTTTCTCTCGAACTCCAGCACAGTGATAGCTATGGTTGCAGGAGGTTACTTTGTATACACCGGAAGTATAAACATCGGAGACTTTGTTGCTTATATAATTTATATGACCCAGTTTCTCCAGCCGCTCAACATTCTGCTAAGATTTGTCGAACAGTATCAGGAAGGAATGGCAGGCTTCAGAAGATTTGTAGAAATACTTAAGCTTCAGCCGGAGACAGAGCTCTCCAATGAAAAGTTTCTTGAAAATGTCCATGGAGAAATCAGCTTTAAAGATGTGTCTTTCAGCTATGACGATAAGAACACCGTTCTCAAGGATATCAACCTGACAATCAAAAAAGGCGAAAGCGTTGCAATAGTAGGACCCTCCGGATCGGGCAAAACAACATTGTGCAGCCTGATACCAAGATTTTATGATATTGACAGCGGAAGTATAACTATTGATTCAGTTGATATAAACACTGTTTGTCTTGAGTCGCTTAGGAAAAATATCGGAATTGTTCAGCAGGATGTCTTTCTTTTTTCCGGAAGTATCCGAGAGAATGTTGCTTACGGAAAGCTTGATGCAACAGATGATGAGATAAAGCTGGCATGCATCAAGGCCAATGCGGATGAGTTTATAACTGCAATGCCTTATGGCTATGAAACCATAATAGGAGAAAGGGGAATAAAACTTTCAGGAGGACAGAAACAACGCCTTTCAATTGCACGGATGTTTCTTAAAAATCCTCCCATACTTATTCTTGATGAGGCCACATCCTCATTGGACAATAAAAGTGAGAGCATTATTCAAAACTCTATTGAAGAACTTTCAAAAGACAGAACCACCCTTATTATCGCCCATAGACTGGCAACCATACGCAACTCCAAAAGGATAATCGTCCTTACAGAAAACGGTATAGAAGAAGAAGGCACTCACGAACAGCTTATAAGAAGAAAAGGAGTTTACTATAATCTTTATAATGCACAGTTTGAATCTCTGCTTATAGGATAATCCTTAACCCACAGGTGAAAGACCAGCCTGCGGGTTAATTTATTACATGCACAGGAACGGTGAGGGTGAAAACAGAACCTTTTGAAACCTGGCTTTCAACTGTTACAGCTCCTCCCATGGCCCGCGCATATTTTTGGCTTATGACAAGCCCCAGGCCGGTTCCGCTTTGTCTAACGGTTCCTTTCCGCTCTATACGGGAGTAAAAGTTAAAGATCCTGCCAATATCATCCTTGCTTATGCCTATGCCTGTATCCTGGACAGATATCTTAAGAATGCCTGCCTCAGTCAGGCCGACACTGAAAATTATTTCACCCTTTTCAGTATACTTAAAAGCATTACTAATGAGATTTATACATATCTGTCTGATTTTTTGCGAATCACTTATAATAAAGTTGGGCAACGGTCTGATTAGGTTGAGTTTAAAATCTAACTTTTTCTGGCGTGCCATAACCTCAAAAAGCTGATATATGCTTTTAGCCTGCTCTTTTATGCTAAAGCTGTCCAGAATAACCTCATCCTTGCCTGCCTCCAGTTTTGAAAAATCTATTATCTCATTGATTATCTGCAAAAGATTGTGCTGAGAAACCATAAGAATTTCCGCTATGTCCTTTTGTTCAATGCTCAAACCTGATTCAATAAGCATCTGCGTTATAGAAACCATTGCATTCATTGGAGTTCTTATCTCATGACTCATGCTGGCTATGAAATCTGTCTTTTTCCTTGCGTTTTCCATGGCAATTTCCACACTTTCTCCCATTCTTTCATTCCTTGCTTTTTCCTCAGTAATATCACGTGCGATGCCATAAATCAGCTTCTCATCAAAAGCCTGATGGAAGTCCAGATTTATCCAGACACTGCTTTCTGCATTTTTAAAAAAGACCTCCAGAGATATTAAGCTCTGTAAAGGATCGTTCATATGACAAAACTTTTCAATTTTTCCGACATCTTCACCAGTAAGCACCTGTCTAATATTTTCGGGATGTTCACTTCCGAAATACCTTTTCATCAAAAGTGCCCAGGACTGATTATAATTTTTTATCTTTCCGCTATAATCCATTACAAGCAGCATGTACGAAGGTAGACTGAAAAATTTTTGCAGGCTGTGAATCTTATTTTTTGTGTACACTTTCAGCTTTATATGAAAAAACAACGTACCTCCTGCCAATAAGCTCAGAATGCCAATTCCCATATAAGGCAGCAGCTTGGACGGTAACTTTTCGGGAGACTCATTATTCTCATACTCCCATGCAAAAAAACCCTCCATCCGAGAAGACGAAGCTGTCATGCCAAGCCGGCGGTAAGTTTTTCCTATCTCCTCCCAACGTCCCTGATTGGTATGGCCAAGCTCTACTTCTTTATTCATTATAAAACTGTCCCGTATAGTACTGCCTTCATATCTGAGCATATCAATATCCGCATCGCTGCGGTACTTCTCTTTTATAAGCAAGGCTATTTCATCTATATTATTAAGAGCATACTCCCAGCCTTTTATGCTCGCCTGACGGAATGCCCGTACACGGAGAGGATAGTTATTTATCTCCTCTTCTGTTGTAAAAAGGCAGTCACCGTAAAAATCAATACCGTACTTCAGCGGATTGATAACTCTTATATCCATCCCCATACTTTTTAAAAGATATGGTTCATTGGTAATATATACAGCTAGTGCGTCAATCTTTCCTTCAAGCAGCATATCTGTATCTACGCTTCCGTCATAGTATCCATAGCTTTGAGGATCCACCCCTTCCGACATGAGCATTGCTGATATTTCAGCATCACTTCCGTCCTCATGAAGCAGAATTTTTTTACCCCTGAGATCTATAGGAGAGTAAATACCGGACTTGTCTACGACCATAAGAACCAATGGAGAATGCTGAAAAATGTTTGCAATAAGTACAAGCGGATATCCCCTGAGCCTGTGAAGAAGAAGCTCAGATCCGCATACACCGTACTGTGCTTCTTTGTTATATACCTCCGCCACCGGAAAGATATCCGGTCCTCCTTCAATAATACTTACATCTAGCCCTGCCTGTTCATAAAAGCCCTTCTCCAAAGCCGCATAATATCCGGCAAACTGAAACTGATGCCGCCACTTAAGCTGAAGCTTTATACTGTAAAGATCTTTTCCATATGAATCAACCTTATCTGCATATAAAGGTACAGAAACAAGCCATAATGTTATCAGAAAAAAAAGAATTTTCATTATTGATAAATCATTCTGTTTTAAGAATGCTTTTAATATACTTCTCCCCCCTGTTGATAATAATAATTATATTATAACATAATTTTAATTATTCCTTCTTTGTTATAAAAAAAGATTTTATCATAAAAGTTTAAGAAGTGCGGATTTAATAAATTTGATGTATAATCGGTATGATCATTTTTTATTGGGGGTAAGAAAATGGAAAAATCAGTAAGGACAACTCCGACTTTCAAGCTTGACGCATATGCAAAAAAAGATGTGCTTACCAAGCTTAAGCAATTGTGTACAGAACTAAAGCTTGAAGAGAATATAACAGATATTTCCATAAGGGCAGGAAGAGTCTATCTGACATTTTCGCAGGAAATAAATGCAAGGATAAGCATCTATGACGGTTCCCTTGATCATTGTTCTCTGGAAAGACCTTATTCTAATGCAAAATGGAAATCTGTTTCTGAAGGAAGCATGAAAGCTTGCCTAACCTTTATAAAAGAAAAAATTTTACTCTCAGGTGGAAAAGGTGATTGTTGATATACGCGGAGCTACTTCGGTTGAAAATTTTTCTATACAAGAGATATCTGAACGCACAAAGGAACTGATGGAAGAACTTTTCCGGCGGAATAAAGTAGAACGGATAATAAGCATAACCTTTTCAGTCACAGAAGATATTAACCTTATAAACCCGGCATCTATTGCACGCAAAGCCTTCGGACTTGACCATGTTTCACTGATGTGTCTTAAAGAAGCTCAGTTTGAAGGCTCCATCAATGGTATTATACGCGTAAGCTTGCTGTGTGAATCTCCGGATAGTAATTTTGTATATCTCCATAGAGCCTGCATGCTACGACCTGATTTAAAATAAAACGGATCCGAAGGTCCGTTTTTTGTTTTTAATGAATAATTTTAAATTCATTGCCAGTAGGGTTCTGAAACAATTTAAGCTCAAATATCGGCAGTACAGCAAGTATATGATCAAAAATATCAGATTGTATGGCTTCATACTCCACCCATATTATTGTATTTGTAAAGGCATATATTTCAAGCGGAAGACCTCTTTCGTTATTGGCAAGCTGCCTTACCATGAGCGTCATATCTTTCCTAAGGCGCGGATTTCTTTTCAAATACTCAAGTATATAGATCCTGAACGTACCTACATTGGTCAACCGTCTTGAATTCACAGGATTACTGTCGTCTGCTCCCATAAGCCTATTATATTCCTCAATCTCTTTGACCTTTGAGGTTATGTATTCAGATATATATCTTATTTCAGAAAATTTTTTTATCATCTGCTCATCACAAAACTTAATACTGTTCATATCGATAAAGATGGACCGTTTTATTCTTCTGCCGCCCGAAGCCTGCATGCCCCTCCAGTTTTTAAATGAATCCGATATCAGTGCATACGGAGGAATAGTCGTTATTGTTTTATCCCAGTTCTGCACCTTTACCGTATTCAGTGAAATATCTACAATTTCACCATCTGCATCATATTTAGGCATCTCTATCCAATCGCCTATGCGAACCATATCGTTAGCTGAAAGCTGTATGCTTGCTACAAAACCAAGAATTGTATCTTTGAACACAAGAGAAAATACGGCCGTCATTGCACCTATTCCACCTATAAGGTAACCAAAAGGCTTATTTATAAGGGTTCCCACTATACTTATGACAGCAATTATGGCAAAAAATATTTTAAAAACCTGAACATATCCTTTTATGGGTCTTTGACGTGACACTTCATGGTAGGAATACATATCGGTAAAAGCATTCAAAAATGCATTGAGCGTCAACAGGGAAACAAAGATCATATAAGAAAAAACACACCTTTGTATGATATCCTGATAATCAGCAAATGCCGAAGAAAAACCGTATATCACAAAAGCCGGGAAAAACATGGAAAGACGAACGAAAAACCCGCGTTTGAGCAGTACATCATCCCATCTGGTCTTGCTTTTTTCAACAAAATGCTTCATAGTACGCTGAAGAATAACCTTGGATATCTTATAGGAAAGATAAGATACTAAAGCAATTATACCAATTATAAATAAGGTGGTCAGAACATCCGAAAACAGTCCTTTTACACCATTGGTTTCAAGCCAATCGTTAAAAAATTCAAACATCCGATCATTCCTCCCTGACTTTATAAATATTCATATATGATTATAACATACAAATTCTGAACATAGAACTATACTTTTTCTTTTTAATTTAAGATTGACTTTAACTACTTTATATGTTATGATTGGAAAAAAGAAATACGATACCGAGGTGTTAGATAATGAACTGTACTTTAAAAGGAAAACTTCATATGTGCATGCCATGGCAACCGACTTTATTTTGCCATGAGTTTTTTTTGCACTCATAAATTGGCAATAATCAAAATCGGTTGCACTCACAGGGTGTAGCCGATTTTTTTATTTAAAAAATCATTACTACATAATACTTAGGAGGTGTACCATGTTAAAAAAAAGAAGTCTGTTTGTTGCACTGCTTGTTGCGCTTATTGTTCTTGCAGTAGTTCTTGTTATAACGCTTCACCCATCAAAAGAAAAAGTATTCAAGATAGGAGCATCCCCTGTTCCGCACAATGAGATCCTTGAACAGGTAAAGGATGACTTCAGAAAAGAGACCGGATATGAACTCAAAATCATAATCTTTACCGATTATGTACAACCAAATATAGCTTTGGAACAAGAAGATATCGACGCTAATTTTTTCCAGCACATACCTTATCTTGAATCGTTCAATCTCAAAAACGGTTACACGGATCTCATAAGTGCTGCCAAAATTCATGTTGAACCTATGGGACTTTATCTTAAAAAACCACTTAACGAGCTTTCACCATCAGATACCGTCCTTCTCCCAAATGATTCTACAAACGAGGGAAGAGCCTTGATGCTCCTTGAAAATAACGGAATCATAACCCTTAGATCCGAAAACAAACTTATTGCAACTGTAAAAGACATCTCAGAGAATAAATACGGAATAAACTTCCTGGAACTAGAGGCTCCTTTGCTTCCCAGAACCTTTAAAGAAGATAGCAAGATTGCCGGAGCAGTCATAAACACAAATTATGCCATTGAAGCCGGACTAAATCCGATTTCGGACAGCACCTTCATTGAGGGAAGCGATTCTGCATATGCCAACATAATTGCGGTTAAAGAGAAATATATTGATTCAAAGCTTTTAAAATCACTCATCTCTCTTTTACAGTCTGAAAAAATTAAAAGCTTTATTAATTCAAAATACAACGGAGCCGTAGTTCCGGTCTTTTAGGAGAGTTCATGTTAAGACTTGAAGATGTAAACTTATTCTATCAGAAAAACAATCATGTGCTGAAAAATATAAGCTTTGAAACACAAAAAGAAGAGATACTAGGAATAATAGGACTTTCCGGAGCTGGAAAGTCCTCTCTGCTCAAAACATTTAATCTTTTACAGAGACCCTCCAGCGGAAAAATTTTTCTTGACAACATTCTGATTACAGATCTCAAAAAAAAAGAGCTCAGGCAGGTACGAAAACAGATCAGCGTTGTTTTTCAGAACTACAACCTTCTTAACTCCAGAACAGTATTTGAAAATATAGCCCTGGCTCTTGAACTTGAGCATCAAAAGTTTATTGAGCCTACGGTACTGAATGTTTTGGAAAAAGTAGGACTTTCGCACAGAAAAGATGCTTACATATCGCAGCTCTCAGGCGGAGAAAAACAGCGTACCGCTATTGCAAGAGCTGTGGTACCTAATCCGAAAATCCTTCTTTTGGATGAACCCACATCTGCTCTTGATCCTAAAACTACCGAAAAAATACTTGATCTTGTTCTTTATGTAAATAAGGAGTTGGGAATAACAACCATTGTGGTTACTCATGAGATGGAAGTTATTAAAAGGATCTGTGATAGGGTTCTTTACCTGAAAGACGGAACCATAAAGTTTCTTGGACAGACTCACAGACTTTTTATAGAAAAAGACAGTCAGATTCTTGAAGATTTTTATGAAGAGATAAATATTGATAAAGAGCTTATAAATCAAAAGCTTGAAAAAAAAGAGAGTCATCTGCTACGTATTGTGTTCTGGGGAAGTTCTACCCACTGTCCGGTAATAAGCACGTTATCTTTAAAGTACTCTGTCACTTCTAATATCCTTTATGGAAAGATAGAACATCTCAAAAACAACCCCTATGGCACCCTTATACTTGAAATCTCTGAAAATCCTAACTACTCTGATTTTTTAAATGAGCTGAAAAAAAATGTATACTTCTGCGAAGAGCTTACCGGAGGCGGAAAATGATTGAAGAACTCTTAAAAGCAACCATAGAAACACTTTATATGACCTTTTTCTCCACCCTTATTGCTTTTATGGCCGGACTTCCGCTGGGAATTTTGCTGTATCTGCTTTCAAAAAAGAAAGATCATGCCAGTAAGATTATTTATACTTTCTTTGATTTTATTATCAATATTTTCCGTTCCATACCTTTTATAATCCTTATAATACTCCTTATTCCACTGACCAAGCTTATTGCAGGAACTATTATTGGCGCCAACTCTGCCATAGTTTCTCTTTCCATTGCAGCTATTCCTTTTATGGCAAGGCTCTGTGAGAACTCATTCAACAGTCTTTCTCACGAAATGCTTGATACGGCAAGTTCAATGGGTATGACCACATGGCAGCTAATATCCAAAGTGCTCATTCCAGAGAGTTTGCCTGAGATTATTTCAAATACCACTATCCTTATAATCAACCTTATAACCTACACAGCCATAGCCGGTGCTGTCGGAGCCGGAGGACTTGGTGCAATGGCCATAAACTACGGTTATCAGCGCTTCAGAGCGGATATACTTCTGTATACGGTCTCAATACTTGTTATTATCACACAACTGGTTCAGTTTGCAGGAACATTGCTGTCAAAAAGGCTGCGCAGGTAATTTGCCGGCCTATTCTGAATTTTTCGGTTACAAGCTATTCTTTTTTTTTAGCTTTCTTCCTGATATAATAAGTATGGTATGAAATTTATTTCAGCATGCAAACAGGAGGTATTTGAGATGTCTTTTGGCAAGATCATTCAGTGTGTTCCCAACTACAGCGAAGGAAAAGACCTTGAAAAAGTAGAGATGATCCTTGACTGTTTCAGAGGAAAAGAAGGAGTTAAGCTTCTTGACTACAGCAGCAATAAAGATCACAACAGAACCGTCGTGACCCTTATAGGAGAGCCGGAACCTTTAATGCAGGCAGTTATTAAATCGGTAGGTGTGGCGGCAGAACTTATAGACCTTTCAAAACATAAGGGAGAACATCCTAGGATGGGAGCAACAGACGTCATTCCTTTTATACCTATAAGAAATACAGATATGAAAGAGTGTGTAGATCTTTCAGTGAAAGTTGCAGGTGCCATATCTGAAAAATACGGCATACCGACCTTTCTTTACGAAAAATCGGCTTCTTCACCACAGAGAGCTAATCTTGCTGATATAAGAAAAGGCGAGTACGAAGGCATGTTTGAAAAAATCAAGCGACCGGAATGGAAACCGGACTTTGGTCCGGCAGTAAACCACCCCAAGGCAGGAGCAACCGTAGTTGGTGCAAGAATGCCGCTTGTGGCTTTTAATATTAATCTTAATACCAACAATCTTGATATAGCAACAAAGATAGCCAAAAATATAAGGTACATAAACGGCGGTCTGCGTTATGTGAAAGCTCTCGGAATAGATCTTAAGGAAAGAAATATTGTGCAGATCTCCATAAATATGACAGACTATACCAAAACATCCCTTTACAGGGCATATGAACTTGTAAAAATAGAAGCTCAACGTTTCGGTGTGGTTCCTGTAGGAAGTGAGATCGTAGGACTCGTGCCTATGCAGGCTCTCATCGATACAGCGGAGTACTATCTGGGACTTGAGGATTTTTCAAATAATCAGATCCTCGAAACACGAATCTGGGAGTAGGTGGTACTATCAATTTCCGTGAAAGCCTCCTCATAAAAAACGCTTCTGAGATACTTACCTGTTCAGGCTTTTCAGCCAAAAAAGGCGTACAGATGAGAGATATAGGCAGGATCGAAGGAGCAGATATTCTTATAAAAAACGGCAAAATATCTTTTATAGGGAAAGTTGAAACAGATCAGCTTGATACGCAGATAAAAGTTATTGATGCTCACGGCTGCTCTGTGCTTCCGGGCTTTGTTGACTCACACACACACTTTATATTCGGCGGATACAGACAGGATGAGTTTATGGACCGTCTGCAGGGAGTACCGTACATGGAGATTATGCAAAGAGGCGGAGGTATCATAAACTCTGTAAAAGCCACGCGTAAAGCAACACATGAAGAGCTGGCCTCCACCGGAAAAAAGAGACTGGCCTCAATGCTTTCCTTCGGAGTAACTACCGTTGAGGGAAAAAGCGGATATGGTCTTGATCTGGAAACAGAGTTGAAACAGCTGCGTGTAATGAAAGAACTAAACACTGCCCAGCCTGTCGACATAGTTAGTACTTATATGGGTGCACATGCAGTTGCACCTGAGTATGAAAAGGATCCGGACAGATATATAGACTTTATCATATCCGACGTTCTGCCCAAAGTAAAAGAAGATAAACTGGCAGAGTTCTGTGATGTTTTCTGTGAAAAAAATGTCTTCAGCATAGAACAGTCAGAAAAACTTCTCAACAGCGCAAAAAAACTTGGAATGGGAATCAAAGCACATGCAGACGAAATAGTCCCCTTTGGCGGAGCAGCAATGGCTGCAAGAGTCGGAGCAACCTCTGCAGATCATCTTCTTAAAGCAAGTTTGCAGGATATAACTCTTATGTCTCAAAACAATGTAGTGGCAACACTGCTTCCCCTTACTGCCTTCAGTCTTAATGAAGAGTATGCGGATGCAAGACTTATGATTGAAAGAGACTGTGCGGTTGCTCTTGCAACAGATATGAATCCCGGCTCCTGTTTCAGCGAGTCTATACCGTTGCTTATCTCTTTGGCTGCCATACATATGAAGATGTCCATAGAAGAGATTATCATTGCCCTTACCATAAACGGCGCTGCTGCTGTGGGACGCGAGAAAAACATCGGCTCTATTGATATAGGCAAAGAAGGAGATATTCTTATTCTTGATTCTCCTTCATATAAGTTCCTTGCTTACCATATAGGCGTAAGCTCTGTTCAGACAGTTATAAAAAACGGAAAAGTAGTTTTTTCAAAAGGAGGATAAAATGCTTATTGATAAAAAAGTTTCTGAGTTTATTGATGAAGTTGCTTCAGACTCTTCCGTTCCAGGAGGAGGAAGTGTCGCTGCACTTAGCGGAGCCATCAGCGCTGCTCTCGTTTCAATGGTTTCCAACCTCACTATAGGAAAAAAAGGCTATGAAGATAAAGAAGAACATGTGAAAGGAATTCTGGTTAAGTCCGAAAAAATACGTCAAGATCTAACCTTACTTATAGACGAGGACAGCAAGGCCTTTGAAAAGGTCATGAAAGCCTTTAAGCTTCCAAAAGACACCCAAGAACAGAAAGAATTAAGAACCAGCACAATTCAGCAGGAAACCAAAAATGCATCACTTATACCGCTTAAAGCAGCCAAAAGTGCAGCTGAAATATTTGAGCTTGCAAGATATGTCCTGCTGAACGGAAATAAAAATGCAGCTTCCGATGCCGCGGTATCTGTCATGCTTGCGCGGACAGCGGTTCTGTCAGCCTGCTATAATGTGCTTATAAATCTTTCCTCCATAAAAGATCAGGAGTTTGTTCAAAATATAAAACAGGAAGTTGTACAGCTTCAAAAAAATGCTTTGGAGACTGAAACGGAGATACTTTCATTATATACTTTCTGAAAAGAAGGTGATAGTATGGACTTTAAAGAAGTTAGCGTAAAGGATATTTCCGAAAGCGTTTTCAGGCTTTTCGACGATGAATGGACCATCATTGCCTCAGGAAACAGGGAGAAGAACAACTTTATGACCGCGAGCTGGGGCGGTATGGGCGTACTTTGGAACAAGGAAGTCTGTTTTATTTTCATAAGACCGCAGAGATATACTTATGAGTTTGTGGAAAAAAACAACTTTTTTACTCTGAACTTCTTTGACCAAACCTACAGGGGAGTTTTGGAGTTCTGCGGCACCAAATCAGGAAGAGAGTACGATAAGCTTAAAGAAACCTCTCTTTCACCTGCTTTTGATGATCCAGGATATATGTACTTTCAACAGGCCAGATTAGTTTTCATGTGCAAAAAGCTGTACTTTCAGGATATTTCTCCAAATGGTTTTATTGACTTTGATATCGATAAGACCATTTATTCAAAAAAAGATTATCACAGAATGTATGTAGGAGCTATAGAAAGAGTAATATCAAAATAAAACCCGCTCATGCGGGTTTTATTTTTCAGCAATCACCTTTATTATTTCAACAATAGCCTGAACAGCCTTTTCCATTGAAGAAACCGGAATATACTCGTATCTTCCGTGGAAGTTATGACCTCCGGTAAATATATTCGGACATGGCAGCCCCATATAAGAAAGCCTGGCTCCGTCTGTTCCGCCTCTTATAGGAACTATATGAGGCTCAATTCCGCACTGCTTGAAAGCTTTTACCGCATAATCCACAATAAACATGTTTTCCTGGATTATCTGTTTCATGTTATAGTAAGAATCACGTATATCGACCTCAACTCTGTCCTGCCCATATTTATTTTTCATTATCATAGCATTTCTCATGCATATCTGTTTTTTATACTCAAACTCCTGCCTGTCATGGTCTCTTATTATAAAATGTACTCTGGCCTGCTCAACTGTTCCGGTTATCTTGGTAACATGATAAAAGCCCTCATATTTTTCCGTATTCTGAGGAGTTTCTGCAAGAGGAAACAAAGCAAGAAGATCGGCCACCATGAGATTAGCGTTTACCATCTTGTCTTTTGACGTTCCAGGATGAACGCTTTTGCCTTTAAGGATATACTCCGCACTCGCACCGTTGAAATTTTCATACTCCAGCTCGCCCAACGGACCGCCGTCTACAGTATATGCAAAATCCGCTCCAAATGCTTTTATATCAAACTTCTCTGTTCCTCTTCCGACTTCTTCATCGGGAGTAAAACCTATTCTGACCTTACCGTGCTTTATATGAGGATTATTTATTAGATACTCAACAGCCGTTATTATTTCGGCAATCCCGGCTTTGTCATCTGCTCCAAGCAAAGTGGTTCCGTCCGTGGTTATTAATGTCTGTCCTTTATACTTTTCTATCTCAGGAAAATTGACTGTCTTAAGGACAATATTTTGCTCTACATTCAAAACAATATCTCCGCCGCCGTACTTTATTATCATCGGCTTGACATTCTCTCCGCTTACCTCAGGTGAAGTATCCATATGGGCAATTAATCCAATCACAGGTATCTTTTCTTCAGTATTGGCGGGAAGTGTAGCCATAAGATATCCATTGTGGTCAAGAGAAATTTCAGCGAGCCCTAACTGTTCAAGCTCTTTTTTGAGAAAAACGGCCAGATCCTTCTGCCTTTGGGTACTGGGAAAAGTTGTAGAATCTTCGTCAGAAGTAGTATAAATCTTAACATATTCAAGAAATCTCTTTACCAGGTTTTCCATTTTTTCCTCCTATTTTAAGGATCCCCATACACTTTCTATCCATGATGAATTATCTTTATAAAAAAGAAGCTGCTTATAATCCTGCTTTGCGATCAAAGAACCTATACTGTATGCAAAACCTATACCGCTGTAATTCTCTGTCTTATCAGTATATACATACCCTGAAACCAGAAATTCCTTTATCTGCGGTATACTTTGAATCACATCGGTCATGACTGCTTCAAAAGAGCCCAGATAGTATACTGGCAAAAGCTCCTGCCTGGACTTGATTGAACAAAGCGATTCTTTTATGAATGACTTAAACCCGCGAAGTCTTACAGCGCTCATCGAAATATTTCTATAGCCTTTATAATATTTGGCATACGAAGAAACAAGAGTTTTTAAAAGTTCTTCATTATTTCCTATGTACTCTTTTAGAAATTCATAGTGCCATCCCTGGACATCTTCAAGAAAGGCAGAGCCTACAAAATAATCGGCCAACTCAGATACTTCATAAATTATTTCAAGACATGACATATTACAGGCATCAAATCCAACTATATCTGTATTTCTTCCACGTTTTTGCTTAAGTGATGATAAAATGCTTCTTACATCGCCTATTTTAAGAAAAGTTCCGGAAGTACTGTCCTGAACTATTGATTTCATACTCTTTACATAGCTTTCATCCAGCCAGCCGCTTCCATGATTCCAAAAGTCTAAGAACAGATCTGTGTTTTTATTTTCAGAGGCCACTTCTAAAATTATGCTCTCAGCAACCGCACAGCTACCAGAATCAATTTCCGCTTCTCCACTGTTATATGTCTCAATCAGTCTTTCAATGCATGCATAACTTCCTTCAAACTTATAAACAGTCCACAGTCTGTCTGGTTTGCTCTTATAATCGGCAATGAAGTTAACCGTCATATTTAGGGAACTGTTTGCAACAGCATCACATATTTCGGACAGATCCTCCCAGATATGATCTGTCCATGATGTAAGGCTGTTATCTCCTCCTGAGTATATGACCATCTGAAACGATGTATCACGGAAAAAAACCTTCTCAGTATGCATCTGTCCGTTTGAACTTTCATATCTGACAGTTCCGTAGTCTAACCCGGCAGCTTTTTCATAGGCAAGCACATAATATCCCTCTTTTTTCTCAAGCGGTAAGCCATTGAACTCTACATTACTTACATCTGTACGAAAAAAAAGAGCTTTATCATAATTGCCTTTTGGAAGATATACCGATGAAAGCTCAGACGGGAAAATAACACATCCTGAGATCATAAATACCAATACTACAATTAAAGATATCAGAATAAACTTCTTTTTCCTCATAAAGTACCCTCATGTTTTATAATAAACCGCTGCAATTCACTATAGGAAAGCTCATATCCGCTTGCTGTGTATATTTTTCTGGGAGCGTAATCGGACATTTTTTTCAGGGAAAAGATGGACTGTTTGAGGTCATAACATATCAAAGGCGCTGTAATCCTGGACGGAATGCCTTTTTTCACCTGAAATTGATCGGAAAGAATAAGATCGCCGTCCTTGGTAAGGACGCTTAAAGATCCGCAAGTATGACCTGGAGTATGAAATACTGTGGCAGAAATACCAAAATCGCTGAGATCATATGAATCATCAACTATAATATCCGGTTCAACTTTAATCGCTTTGGGACAACAGGACTCCCTATAGAAATACTTGGAAAATATCCTTCCTCTTATCCCTACGGGTTTATAATCGGCGGACACTCCTCTTATCATCCTGTTGGCATCCTGTCTCTGAACCAACACAGGAATACCGTACAGCTCTTTTATTTCGGAAGCTACACCATAGTTGTCGGTATGGGCATGAGTAATAACTATAAGTTTGATTTTGGCTATTTCTATCTCAAGATTCTCCAAGATGCTATAAAATTGGAGTCTCTGATTTCTATGGCATGTGTCTATAAGAATGGAACTATTTTCGTTTTTAAGCACAAAAACAGTTTTCAGTTTATTTACAGTGATTTTCACCACATTTATTTTTGACATACCCGTCTCCGTTTCTAATTATTTTAAAATTTACATGATCCTTCCTCATATTCGGCTGACAAGGCTATTATTTTTTGAAAAAAAAAGTTCTGCCTGCGAAACTTTCTGAGATCCTTCATCGCATTTATAAAGTATTGAAGATCCTGCTCCTCACAAAAAAAGATCTCATCGCTTATAAGCGTGTTTTCTCTGAATTTTTCTTGGGGTATCTTAAGGCACAACTGATATTCCGACCGTTCCACTTCAAAGCTTATACTGCTGTTACGGTCATACAGCACATAAAGGTTTTCATTAAAGTCCTGTTTTTCAAAGTTTTCATCCGAGTATACCTTTACTTCACGGTAAAGACGGCTGAGCTTTCTTGTGTTTTTGAGCCTGTTATTGGTTTTGTAAAAATTTATCTTTTTACGGTACTCCTTCCTGAGCATAGAATTATATTTCTTAATATTCTCCAGTGTCAAGAGTATCTCGCCTACTGCTTCGCAGTCAAGAATGGAAGGCATTTGTAAGAACTTGCCATCAGGAGCTATCAGTATATAAAGATCATCACAACAGACTACTTTTATACTGAAATCGCCTAAAAACTTTATGGAATAATCATTTTCCCCACCGCGCGCATACTCGTAATACCCGGTTTGGCAGTTGTATTCCCAGTTCGGAGCCTTACTCAGTATCTCCTGCTGCAAATAAAATTTAAGCATAATTTCTCCCCCGTTTTACATTCTACTTAAATTCTACCATATAAAGACATAAAAAATGATATTTTTAAATATTAAATAATTACTTCTTTATTGAAACATTTTTATGAACTCGATATAACTTACCGGTTTGCTGAAATAATAGCCCTGGATGGTATCACAGCCTATTTTTTTAAGGAAGTCTAGCTGTTCTTCATTTTCAACACCCTCAGCGATAATCTGGACATTAAGTCCTTTTGCCATAGCTACTATTGTACTTATAACCTTACGGTCCCTGTCTGTAGCACTTATCTTGTTCACAAAACTTCTGTCTATTTTGATGAAGTCTATCGGCAGGAGCGTAAGATAACTGAGGGAAGAGTAGCCTGTTCCAAAATCATCCAGCATTATTCCCATTCCGCGTTTTTTAAACTCATAAAGGGTATTACGCACAACCGGAAGCTTCTGCATAGCCATACTTTCGGTTACTTCTACCGAAATAAGCTCTTTGTTGATACCGTAGCCTTCGGTTATGTGATCAAACTTTTCTATCAGATAAGGATCGCAAAGCTGCTGCATAGAAAGATTAAGACTTATCTTTATTTCTATCGAAAGCTCCTGCTTGGTCTTTATTATGTCTCTGCAGACATTATGAAGCACCTCTTCGCCTATGGCAGATATAAAGCCAGACTCCTCGGCGATATCTATAAACTTGGACGGAGGTACTATTCCCCACTGCGGATGATTCCACCTTACAAGTGCTTCTGCTTCCTTTATCTTCCAACCGGAAATATCAACTATAGGTTGATAGTAAACTAAAAACTGTTTCTCATTTATAGCTCTGCGGAGATGACTCTGCAGGAAAAGTTTTTCGGATATCTTTCTTTTCATTCTGGTCTCATAGACTTCAAAAGCATTACCGCCGGACTCTTTAGACTTATACATAGATATCTCGGCATTTTTCAGTAGCTCTCCGCAGTCGTTTCCGCCATCCGGATATGTTGTGACACCCATGCTTATACTTATAAAAAAGTCTGCATCGTTAAGCTTAAGAGGCTCAGAAAAGCTTTTTAGTATCTGCTCGGAAATATCTTTAATATCTTGGATCGAAGTTCTGTTTCTTATATAGCCAATGAACTCGTCGCCTCCCATTCTGGCAAAAGCTCCGTCCTTTTCAAAATGCTTTTTCAGCCTTTTTGAAACTTCTTTAAGAACCTCATCTCCAAAAACATGTCCGTGAACATCATTTACAAACTTGAACCTGTCAATATCCATGAGAAAAATGCTTACCTTTTCATCCGGACTTTTTTCTATCTGTTCAGAAAGGACTTTTAAAAAAAGAGTTCTGTTGGCAAGTCCTGTAAGCTGATCAAAATTTGCACTGTAGTAAAGCGCAGCTTCAGATTTCTTCTTTTGGGTAATATCGTCTCCGGTAAAAAGCTCAAGCTTTTCACCCGTAGTTCGGTCATAGACACCGGATTTTTTCCATACTATCGTCTTCACACCCGAATCTTTGCATAAAAGTGTACCCTCCAGAACAGATCCGGGAAAATCAGGATCAAGAAACTTATATACTTTTTGCCCTAATACTTCGGTTTTATCGTATCCGCTTACCTTTTGGGCATACTTGTTAAAAATCTGTATTCTACGCTGCTCATCTATAGCTATTATCATTATCGAAGCACTCTCTATTATGCTTTCTTTTATTTTTTTCTCATTTTCAAGCTTAATACTTAACTGATGCTTTTTGAAGCCATAAAAAAGAATTATTACTATTAAAATACATGCTGCGGCAAATATAACCAAAAAGATCAAAAAAACGTCCCTGTACTCATCAATAAAACTTCTGGGCTTACTTATCAAAACAGCATTTTCAGGAATGCTTCCCATATCCACGGAATACTTTACAAGCATATTGTAATCAAAAATGTATCTGTTGAGCGTATTGGTTAAAACAGGTATCTCTCCTACATCTTTGCCCTGAAGGATCAGAAGAACCATCTGGGCAGCCTCATATGCACGGTCATAGCCTGATATGACATAACCTCCCACAACATTTCCCTTTATAAGGAACTCCCATGGAACGTATATAGGAATATCCGAGTATGTAGATATTGTAGGCGCGATATCCTCGTAATTGACAAGCTCTCCGGTTTCGCTGCGCAGAGTAGAAATTATAATAAGCGCACTCTGCGGACCTGCCTGGCGGACATCCTGTATTACCTGCTCTATACTCATATCATTGCGGATAATAAAGTTGATTTCAGGAAAAGAAATTGATTCTTTCTCTATCTGACTTTTATTCATATAGTAGATTGAGCTGTTGTCTCCATAAACAAGGAACCTCTTGATCTGCGGTGTAAGTTTAAGCGCAATATCAATGGTTTTCTTAAAATCAATGCTCTCAACTACTCCGGTGAAACCTTTTTTTCCTTTAAGCATTTCAGGATAAAACTCATTTATTCCAAGAAAAACAACCGGCTTTTCGCCAAAAAGAACGTCCCTGTACTCAAGAAGAAAGTCAAGTGCATCATTATCAACGCAGACAATAACATCTATAACCTTTTTTGCATATTTCATAGCGTATACTTCGGCAAGCTTGGCAAAATACTCTTTGCTTATTATATTCTTGGTATCCATATACTCGTAAAAAATATCAACGGGATACTTCGAAGTATTAAGCTCTTTTTCAAGCTCTGAAAAAATTTCCTGATTCCAGCCAAGCTCAGGATGATATGAAAAAAGGACAAGAATATTTTTTTTCTGAGAGAAACATACCGAAACTGTTAATAAAAGAAAGAATAGAAAAAATAAGTTTTTATACCTCATCTTTTTGATAAATTCCTTTCGATTATAGTATACAGATCACTCATGTTGACAGGTTTAGTTATATAATCGTTCATTCCGCTTTTTATACAGCTTTGCCTGTGCTCCGTCATGGCATAGGCCGTCATTGCCACAATGGGAATCTTTGCAACGGTCTGGTTTTCAGACTGCCTTATTCTCCGTGTGGTCTCATATCCATCCATATAAGGCATCTGAACATCCATAAGAATGATATCAAAACTTTTGTCTTTGAGAACCTCCAAAGCTTTCAGACCATTATCCGCCACCAATGGGTTCCATCCTCTTTTTTTCAAAATTGCACAGATAAGTTTCTGATTTATCTCATTATCCTCAACCACAAGTATATTAAGCTTGTCTTGGAAGCTTTCGACAGATAAGCTTTCAGCTTGGGATACTGGAAAAGTATTCCCCAAAACAAAGGTTATTTCATACTTTCTCAAACCGTCGGTTTTCTCTGTCCATATCTTGCCGCCCGCCTGAGAAGCAAGATCCAAACATTCGGAAAAGCAGTCCCTAACGTTAGTCCTATGATCAGCTTCATCATTTGCAGGAGATTGAATATACCGTCCTTCGGTTATTGAAAAAACAAAGTACGAATTTTCTCTGTCATGGTAGATTTTTTGTGCTTTTATGGAAAGTTCGTTACTCTCAGTGTAAAAAAGAAGCTTTTCAAGAACACAGGACAACAGAAGTCTTAATTTTACTGGGTCGCCTTCATAAATACTGTCCTGTTCCACTTCCAGAAATTCAATGCTTGTACTTATGTCTTTATTTTCAGCATTTTCAGCAAACTGTCTGTAAGCTCCGTCTAAAAGATTTTTAAGATTAAATCTGGTTTTGATCTGCCGGTCATTTTTGGTTTTTTCACAAGCTTGCCTATACATTTCATTTTTACAGGCCAGTATTTCTCTTGCACTTTCTTCTATGCGGACTATATATTCTGACTGTTCACCATCATTAAGTGTACGTCCCAGCAGATCCGCCATCGTAAGGATGGACTCCGCTTTCATTGATACTTGCCTGTCTTGTTCAAGCTGAACTGACTTTTCAATAGTATCTTCATTTACAACAGGATGATCTTGCTGTGAAGAAATACCAGAATAATCTGGATGAAAAAAACTTTGATTTTTCAAAGAAACGACTTCCATTCTCTGATCGTTGTACCAAACACTTATACAGTCCTCAAAAAGGTCATCCTGATTTTTTGTTCTCTGCCTGTATTCATTTTCAGCATCCCCTAGAGTCATTGTTTTTAAGATCTCTCTTCCTACACCTAAAAAAATTTCAGCAGCATTATTAGCATCATATATCTCATTGTTCTTTCCTTTTACAATAAGAAAAGGAATACTGCTCTGCGTGAAAAGCTTTATAAAGTTCTCTGAACTCCCTGCATTGGCAGAAATCACCTTGTTCATAAATACTATGAACATCACAATCCCTACTGCAAAGTTCACCAGTCCGCAGAACAGAACAATAATCCCTGACCATAAAGAAAAACCATCAACCCAAAAAACAAAGGATAAGTTAAAAAAGAAAAGCAAAATAAAAAAAAGCTGAAGAAGTTTTTTCTCAAATTTACCTTTATCAAAGTATTTTGCAAGTATATAAGAATTCAGCAGACAGAATATACAGGACATAAGATGAACAAGTCCGGAGGTCAGAAAGTAGGGAATACGGTATATAAAACTTAAAATAAGCCATATTAAAACAAATATCACGGGACTTATTCCAGTCTTAAACTTCTTTATATCAAAAAAATCACATAATCCGTCGAAAATTAAAAAATAAAACATGAAAATTAAAAAAAGAGAGATAAAAGGAATGCCAGAAAAGCTTACATGAAAACTGAAAATATCAATTGAGCACTTAAAAGTAAAAAAAAGCCATGCGAAGATGAACTTACGCACAGAGCTTTTGTTATCCAGACTTTTTATGTACAAAAACATCAAAAATAAGCCCAAAGAAGCTACTATTCCCCAGATGCCGAAAGAATAAAGCCAATCATGCATAATAATCCCTCCGCACTGTTTTGTTATTATTATATCATAAAAAGTTGTTTTATTCGTTAATTGACCATCCATAAGCAAAACAAAACCGGCCTGACGGCCGGTAAATTAAAACTGAACTTCTGGAGTTTCTTTCTTTTCTGCGGGAACCTCAAAATAATCTTTCTGTTCAAACCCCGAGGCACCGGCAACTATACTTGAAGGAAACTTCTTAATCTGCATATTGAATGCCTTTACAGAATCATTATATCTCTTTCTTGCCACCGACAATCTGTTTTCTGTACCCGACAGCTCATCCATGAGAGATATGAATACCTTGTCTGATTTAAGCTCCGGATAGTTTTCAACAACAACAAGAAGTCTGGAAAGTGCTCCGTCAAGTTCATTCGACGCATCCATCTTTTCTTTTGCGCTTGAAGCCCCGGCAAGTTTAGCCCTCGCATCTGAAACACTCTGTATAACTGTTTTTTCCTGGGCTGCAAAACCTTTTACCGTATTAACAAGGTTAGGAATGAGATCTGCCCTGCGCAGAAGCTGGTTGTCAATTTCCGACCAACTGGAAGTAACAGACTCTTCTGAACTTACTAAGGAGTTATAGGTACCGAACCACCAGAAAACTCCTATAAGAACTACAACAACGATAACCGCAAGAGTAATCCACAAACCCATAAGTCCTTTTTTTGCCATATCTTTCCTCCTGAATTTATATTCTGTTCCCAAACATATGTCCTTATATTATTACTTCCTATATTAAAATTTTCTTCCTGCTCCGCCGCCGCCTGAAGAACCGCCTCCAAATCCTCCGAAGCCTCCTCCAAACCCTCCGCCCTTCCTGCCGCCCCCAGAAATTATAACCGGAGGAACATATGTTTTTTTAGGGATAATATAACTCTTTGAACCTCTGTTCCCGCATTTGGGACAGTAGAAATATCTTATTCCGCTTCCTGCATGCGAGTAGGTTGCACGTTCTACTATCTGTTCATTTTCAAGCTTCATTCTGGTACCACACTTGGGACACTTGGGTCTGGTGTAGAACGAACCCGCTGCTGATCCGGAAACTATCACAATAAGTGCAATCACAAAAAACACTATTATCTCAGGACCGATTTCGTCCATAAAGCTGTTGCTTTTACTTTCAGGAGCCATTGAAGGATCCTGATATATAACCGATGATAGTGCTTTAACTCCAGATATAAAAGCCTTTCCATACTCTTTGCCAGACAGGTCTGAAATCATGTAATCATCAATTATTCTTCCTACTTTTGCATCAGGCAGTATACCTTCAAGACCGTAGCCTACCTCAATCTGTATCTCATTTCCGCCTTTGGTTCCGTCAGGATCAAGAGCCAAAAGCAAAACAAGTCCGTTATCCTTGCCTTTGCTGCCTACGCCCCATTTGTTGAAGAGCTCAGTGGCCATCTCCTTGGGCGTTATATCCTGAGAAACATTTACGGTAACGATTGCTATCTGAACTCCCTTCTCTTGCTCAACTTTTTGGGCAAGACTATTCAGCTCTGCTTCTTCGGCAGGCGCAATCACATTTATAAAATCGTTGACATAATTATAATAATCAGGAACACTCCATGCACTAACCAATATCGCAGATAAAACAGCTACAATAACCAAGAACTTTTTTTTCATCCTCCACCTCATTCTGCTTTTTATTTTCAGGTTTATTATATCAGATAATGTTAAATTTATACTATACCTAAGTTTATTTTTTGTGCACAAACCTTTAATATATCAGATAGATAAAAGCTTTTTTAATACCTTTGCCTTTTTTCGTCTGTTTATAAGTTTGCATACAAGGCTTTAAAGTTATAGAATAATATTAATCACTTTTTTTATATATTAACTTTAAAAATATCTCTTCAGGAGGCAAAGATGGAAAATTCTATCGACTTCAAAGAAATACTTCACCGCATACCTGTCGGATATGCTTTGCATAAGGTGCTTACCAATGAAAAAGGAAAAGTTGTGGATTACATAATTCTTGATGTCAATAAAGCTTTTGAAAGAATTATGGGAGTCAGAGCCTGTGATGTCATCGGAAAAAACAGGACTGAGCTTTTAAATGGAAAAGATGACAGTATGTTTGATTGGATAAACTTTTATGGTGAAGTGGCATTAACCGGCGGTGAGAAAGAAATACAACATTACTCAAGCTTATGGCAGAAGTGGTTCGATATAAAGGTTTTTTCTCCGGAGAAGTATTTTTTTATTACTTTTTTTACAGATGCAGATAAACTGGTCAATGAAAAGGAGTTTTTCAAAAGGCTTTTATGTTCTTTGAATGATGGAATTATAGCGTTGGATGTCCATAAAAAAATTTTGTATACTAACATGGCAGCCGGTACTTTTTCGGTTATTCTTCCAAAAGATGCTTTCGGAAAAGATATTTCAGATTTTTTCAGATTTGAACAAATTAAAGAAAAGGAAGTTTTTCTTTCTTTTATTGACAAAGCATATGAAAAAAAAGAAAGCTTTTACGCCGAGTTTACAACGGATGTACTCTCAGCTAACAACAGAAGTTTTTCACTTAATTTCGGCATATCAAGCATCTCCGATCCCCTCGGAAAGTTCATAGGCCTGAATATTATAATTAAAGACGTTACCCAACACCTGAAGTACCAGGATGATTTGCTTTATGCTTCTTTTCACGACAGTCTGACAGGTCTTTACAACCGCACTTTTTTCAATGAAAAAATAGATCAGATCGACACAGCTCAAAACCTTCCGCTTTCACTTATAATAGGAGATATTAACGGTCTGAAGCTTGCTAACGATGCCTTTGGCCATCTCGAAGGAGACCGTTTAATAGTAAATGCTGCACGGGCTATTCAGAAAGGATGCAGAAAGACCGATATCATTGTCCGCTGGGGCGGTGATGAGTTTATAGTCTTGCTTGCACAGACTCCTTTAAGCTCACTTGACCCCATTGTTAGCCGGATAAAAGAAGAATGCTTAACCCAGGAAAAAGGAAAGATAGAGCTTTCAATATCCCTAGGATATGCAACTAAAACCGAAGAATCAAAAAGCATGGATGAGCTTTTAAAATCAGCCGAAGAAGTTATGTACACCTCTAAAATACTTGAAAGCAGGAGCATAAAGAGTAAAACCATGAACCTTATAATAACCACTCTACATGAGAGAAGTCCTATGGATGCCCAGCACTCCTTAAACGTAAGCAAACTGTGTAAAATTTTCAGCAAAAAACTGGGATTGACTGAAAAAGACTGCTCAACACTTGAAATACTAGGTAATATTCATGACATAGGTAAGATAACTATAAGTGACAGTATCCTAAACAAGAAAACCTCATTGGATGAATCTGAATGGAAGGAAGTCAAGAAACACTCAGAAGTGGGATATCACATACTATCCTCGACTCATGACCTTGCCTTTCTGGCAGACTGTGTTCTTTTTCACCATGAACGCTACGATGGAAAGGGTTATCCTAAGGGAATTAAAGAAAAAGAGATACCTTTTTTCTCAAGAGTCCTGAGCATCTGTGATGCTTATGATTCAATGGTTTCAGGCAGGCCATACAAAAAATCTATGACTAAGAAACAAATCATAAAAGAGTTTGCTGACTGCTCCGGAAAACAATTTGATCCTGAACTGTGCATTTTCTTCATAGAAAGGGTTATAGAAAACCTATAGGCTGTTTCAAACGAAACAGCCTATAGTATATTCATGCTTTCTGCTTATCCTCTATACTGTCGTCTTTTTGAGAAGCTTTCTTACTCAGTACCCTCACCAGGATATAAAGTACTGGCACACAGAATAAAAGATTTACCGTTCCGCTGACCCCAAGACCATATCTGGCCGTAAAACCCATTATTATATAGCCCACAAAGCATACTCCGGCAACCAAAGTAGCATAAGGCATCTGGGTACTTACATGGTCAAGATGGTTACATCCGGCACCTGTCGAACTCATAATAGTTGTATCTGAAATCGGTGAAACGTGATCTCCATAAACTGCTCCGCCAAGAACTGCCGAAATCATAGCCATAAGCAGATCTGTCCGTCCTGTCGAAACAACCATAGGTATGGCCATCGGAATAAGAATAGCAAAAGTTCCCCAGGAAGTTCCGGTTGAGTATGCAACCAGACAGGCTATAAGAAAAAGAATTGCCGGCATGAGCTCTATAGGGAAGTTCTGCGCAGCAAGGGTTCCTATAAACTGCCCTGTCTGAAGATCATTCTTAATTATGGAGCCTATTCCCCAGGCAAGAATGAGTATGCAGTTAGCCGGAAGCATAAGCCTGAATCCTGCCCAGAAAAGCTTGGGATACTCGCCCAATGGAATCAGTTTTCTTGCAGCAAAGTACACTACCGCAAAGATAACCGATATAAGACCGCTGTAGAACAAAGCCTTGGCAGAGTTCATATTCTGAAAAGCATCAAACATGCTGTTTTCACCGCCTAAAAGCTTATAACCGCCTGTGTACAGCATAAAACCTATGAGCATAACTATAAGAAAGAGTATAGGAATTAAAAGATCTATTACCTTACCGTTTTTTGAAGGTGTAATTTCCTTATCTACTATTTTGCTGACCTCTTTTCCTCCGTTATAGAGATCGCCGAATTTTTTTGCCCTTATCTCATGTTCTCTCATCACTCCGAAATCATAACTCTTAAATGCCATAAGAACTACCATAAACATTGTCAGAAGAGCATATGAGTTAAAGACAACCGATGTAAGGAAAACATTGTACGGATTGAATGCGGCAAGCGTATCCTTTCCCACACCCGACTGGGTAAGCTGGGATATAACGTTTGCAACCCAACTTGATACAGGAGCTATTATGCAGACTGGTGCTGCGGTAGAATCGATTATATATGCAAGCTTGGCACGCGATATCCTGTGCTTGTCCGTAAGAGGCTTCATGACTGTGCCTACTGTAAGACAGTTAAAGTAATCATCCAAAAAGATTAGAACTCCCAGTATAAATGTTGCAAAACTAGCTCCTTCACGGGTTTTTATCTTTTTTATAACCCAATTTCCGTAAGCAAGCGCTCCGCCAGCCCTGTTGACAAGTGCCACCAGTATTCCAAGAAAAATAAGGAAGAACAGAATGAAAAGATTCCAGCTGTTGTTGAAATTTTCCCACGAAGAAAAATTTTTCAGCTCAAGATTATCCCAGAAAATGGTTACAATCTTCCCTATTGCTGAAATGATATCCCCGTGGGTAAAGATAAGCGCCCCCACTGCTATCCCGGCAAAAAGTGAGATATATACCTTTTTGGTTATAAGAGCAAGCCCTATAGCTAAAACCGGTGGAATCAGCGACCAATATCCAAACTCCATGATGCACCTCCCATTAAATTAAAAAATTCTCCCTTGTGAGGAGAATTATCATATAAAAATCAAAACCCTCTTTTCGAGGGAGAGATTTCTGTGAGTGATTTGATAGATTTACTATAAAATCATCCATTTGACGGCTCTCCACTATAAGTGACAGTTATACGGGTATTTCCCGCATACCCAGAAGTATAAAAAGAGTCTTTTTTATACCCTTCGGCGGCCTTGCCTTTCCCCAGCATATTAAGACTCGTTTGTGTGCAGGGTACTATTCTGTGCCGCTCCTCCGTAATTAATTATTAACTTTGTTATATTATTTTAACTTAAAACTATTGCTTCTTAATTAAAAAGTAATTACAAAAACCACATTTTCATATTTTACTTTTGGTTTTTTTCAAAATCATAACAAGCACGCTCATGCTGACAAGAATCATACCGAATATCTTTAGCGCATTTGGTTTTTCTCCAAGAAAAGCCAGAGCCATGATACTAGAAATAACAGGCTTGAGCATGTATGAAAAAGAACTGACCGAGGCATCAAGTATCTCAAGCGCCTTGAAAAAGGTAATATACGCCAGACCTGTGACAAAAAAACTCACATAGACCAGCATAAGTATTACCTGAAGATTCACTTCAAAGACAAAAGGACTGATACCGCAAGCTTTGAGGATAAAATAATACGGTATCGATGAAAAAAGAAATGAAAGCGGCGCAAATACAGTTGAAGGAATATCTTTTATATACTTTTTACTCATAACTGTATAAAAACCGAACGAAAACGCCGAAAGCAATCCGAAAATTATTCCTTTAACAGAATCTCCTACACTCTTGGAAAGTATTATAGTAATAAGTCCTGCAACACCTATAACTAACGAAAGAATCTTTTGGGCGGTAATTTTTTCTCCAAGTACGAGCCAAGCAATCAAAACCACAAAAACAGGGTTTGAGCTAACCAGTATGGCGGCCGTAGAAGCATTTGAATACTTTACCGCAAGCTGCAAAAATGCCATTGCAATCAATGAGTTTAGCGCTCCGACACCCATCAGCAGAAAAAATCTGCCTGCAGTAAGTTTAAACTTTTTTATTTCACCGGTGACGAAAGGAAAAATTAAAAGTATCAGCCCGCCGAAAAAGAATCTGAGGAAGGTAATCTGAAAAGGATTAAAAACAGAAGAGAATGGTTTGGTGGCTACTTCAATCGTACTGAAAAAAAATATGGTTACAAAAAGATATATCCAGCCTTTGACAGTTTTTTTCAAGGTAATCCTCCGACTTATGTGATAATACACAAAATTTTAATCTATTTTAAAAAGATTATTTTGTTCTCCGTGATAGAATTGTCTCAGATCTCATAAGGAGGAATTCAAATGTTAAACGGCGCTCTTGTCATAGTAATTGCGATAGTGGCGTACTATTTTATTATTTTTTCTAAGAAGGTGAAAAAATCTGTCACCACCCTTTTACTGTCTATTATACTTTATATCTTCAATCCTGTAAATACCCTGACATTGGAAAACATCGGAAAGATCATCAGCTTTGAAACTCTGGGCATACTTTTTGGGATGATGATAATAGTTGAATTCCTTAAGGAAAGCGGTTTTTTTACTTTTTCGGCAGTATGGGTTATAAAAGCAAGTAAAGCAAAGTTTTGGGCGGCTTTGTTTTCACTCATGCTCATTACCGCTCTGTTTTCAGCTTTTCTTGACAACCTTATAACCATCCTTTTTATATCTCCTATAATCTTTCTTATTACCGACACGCTGGAGATAGATGCTGCTCCGTTTATCATGCTTACTATATTCATAGACAATATCGGCGGGATGTCAACGCTTATCGGAAGTCCTCTTAATATTGTACTGGGCAGCATAAGCAGACTTGATTTTACGCAGTTTATGAAGATAATGTCGGTGATAGCCTTTATTACTTTTATCTCCACATTCACCGTTTTCAGAAAAAAATATACAAAAGCTCAAACAGCGGAGTTTTCAGAAAAACTCAAACGGCTGGGAAATATGAAGCCGGAGAAAGCCATAACAAATAAAAAGCTTCTTATAATATCTATTATAGTATTTGCATTGGTTCTGACAGGTTTCATTTTCAGCTCTGCCATAAAGATCAATTCTGCTCTTATAGCGGTATTTGGTGGATTAATCCTTCTGTTTGTCTTTAATCACGATTTTGCATCCTTTTCCTCTAGGATAGACTGGGATACAATGTTCTTCTATGCAGGTCTTTTCAGTATTTCATACGCACTGGATAAAATAGGCGTCACTCAGTCGATAGCATGGATTTTTAAACCGCTTATAGGCGCTCCTGTGGTTCTGATGCTTTGCTTCATGTGGCTATCGGCCTTTGTCATACCTTTTTTAAGCGCCGTACCAGGAACACTTCTTTTGGCACCTGTAGTAAGAATTCTTATAGGCTACGGGGCACCCACAGAATTATGGTATGCATACGCAGTAGGGGCAAACCTCGGAAGCAACTTCACACCCTTAGGTGCTGTTCAAAATATCGTCGGAGTTTCACTGCTAGAAAAACACGGCGGAAAAAGCCTTTCGTTCAGCCAGTTTATGAATTACTCCAAAAAAACATTTTTTGTTTCACTGATCTTAGGAACATTTTTTGTTCTTGGCCTTTATTTTGTAAAGTTCTAATTTTTTTGATTTTTATCAAAAGAGGGAGGGAAAAATGTATAACTCACGCAACGGTTCTCTTTGGGTTTCTTTAGTACTTATTTTCCTTGGAGTCACTATTCTTCTTGGAGTTATCTTTCCGGGAATGAAGGTATTGGCTTTAATATGGCCTCTGTTCATACTTATACCAGGTATCGCCTTTGAATTGAGCTTTTTCCAGAGACCTACCCCGATACGTGCTGGACTGCTTGTCCCTGGAGGTATCTTATGCACTATAGGCTTGCTTTTTCTTTTCCTTGGGTTTACAGACTACTCCTATATGGCTTTTTTATGGCCTGTTTTTATACTGGCACCTGCAGTCGGACTTTTCCAGCTTTATCTGTTCGGTATGAGAATACCTGCTCTTATGATACCGGTAAGCATTCTCAGTATTATTTCCGCATTTTTTTTCATGCTGAGCATGAGTTCAACAGCACCAGGAGCGCTTGTATTCGGAGCATTTCTTATTTTTATAGGAATAATAATACTTTCTGGAGTCTTCAGGAAAAAGTATTGAGACTGACTTCAGAATGAATTATTCTGACAGCTATATCTACAATATGCGGGTCAAACTGCTTGGCAGATTCTTTTTTCAGCTCTGCAACCGCTTCATCGATACTTACCGCTCTGCGGTAGGACCGGTTGTTTGTCATAGCATCAAAAGCATCTGCCACAGCTATTATTCTTGAAAATACAGGAATCTCACCTTCACGAAGTCCTTTTGGATAACCTCTGCCGTCATAACGCTCATGGTGATAAAGGACTATTTCGGCGATATCTTTAAGACCTTGATTCCTGTTAAAAAATTCATATCCGTAAACAGGATGCTTCTTTATCTCATCGTATTCATCAACAGTTAGCTTGGCAGGCTTGTTAAGTATACCCACCGATATGAGGATTTTACCTATATCGTGAACCAGACCTGCCCAGTATATTTTTTCGCATTCACTTTCGGCATATCCCATTTCTGCGGCAATACTTCTGGAGAGAACCGCAACATTCTTAGAATGGCCTTTAGTGTACGGATCATGCATATCAAGTATATTAAGCACAGCTGATATTACTTCCTCCTGAACTCTGTTCTTCATAGACAGAAAGTTCTTGTATGCCATGAAGGAAGCTGCAATATTCGCAAAGCTCCGGAGAGCTTTTTTTGATTCCTCTGTAAAAAAATACGGGTTGTTTTCTCCTATATCAAGCGATATGTTTCCCGCAATTCTGTTTTCAATCTCCATAGATACTATCATAGATTCTTTTACCTTGACGGAGGCTTCATTGACCTTTTCAAAAAGCTCCTTCGGAAGTATTTTCCTGTTTTCCTCAAATATATGGCTTACTATTTTGATATCGCGTGCATCTATCATATATTCAGCCTTAAGATCAAGTCCTTTGAGCTTTTCAATATCATGCCCCACAGCTGAAACAAAGTACCATCTGTCATCATCTACCAGGGATATACTCCCGTAATCCGCTTCAGGCACTATTTTGAAAGAAGCCTTAAGAAGCTCATCAAAAAAAGTCTGCTCACTCAGACCTTTCTTGAATATGGTCTTAGAAGAAATATTTATAAGTGTTTGAAGCTTAAGAGTAAGATCCTCAGTATGCCTGTACGCCGTTTGAAGCTCAAGATTTTTTGCCTGAATCTCTCTCGTGCGTCTGCGAAGCTTTATAAAAAGTACCATCAGAAATGTAATCATCACTAAAAGAACAACAAACACAGCCATAAATATGCCGTCATATATATCCTTCATTCTGGAGTAGTTGTAAAGATCTTCCCCAAACCATTTTTTGTATATTTTATCAAAGGTGCCATCTTTTTTTATTCTTGAAAGTGCTTGGTTAAGCTCTTTAAGAAGCTCTTTATTACCTTTTTTTACGGCAAAAGCATAGTAATTCGAGTCCAGACGATCCGTCATCACCAGTTTTTTACCTGCATCCTGCGCATTTATAAAATACTGCGCAGCATTGTAATCTCCCACTACTAGAACATCGGCACTTTCGTTGAGAAGGTACTCAAGAGCCGTTTTATAGTCAGAAGCCTTCAAAATGTTTTTATACCCGTTTTTCATAAGCCAGTCATGTGAAGCTGTACTCTCCTCAACTGTAACCACTAGTTCTGCACTTTCTTTGATCGATTTTATAGTTGAATCATAACGTGTAAAAACCACCATATCCATCTTTAGGTAAGGATCACCGAAATCAAAGTTCTTACGGCGGTTTTCAGATACTTTCATTCCCATAAGAAAATCAGCTTCTCCCAAAAGCACTTCTTCCTGAGCCTGAGTCCAGTCTTTCAGCTGTATGTCAAACATCCTGCCAGTTTCATTTGACAGCGAAAACATTAGGTCGACTAAAAATCCGTCAATCTGACAGTCTTCATTTAAAAATTCATACGGTGGAAAGTTTTTATCACCCAGAACCCTTAAGGGTTCATTTGAGAAAATACCGCAGTCAATAAAAAATAGAAGAAATCCCAGTATGATATATTTTTTCATAATCCCACCCAATATTAAACATACATGTCATATTATTTATTATATTATACATCAATGTAACTAATAAAAATAGAGTGAAAATTATCATTCTAAACTGATTATCATTGTTTAAAAAAGACCTTTATCTTTTTAATATATCTTTTTAAACTTTTCGTAACTATTCAAAAATCCGTATAAATAATGATTTTATCTTTCAC
>DJGH01000008.1:20996-26227 GCA_002431635.1 Petrotoga sp. UBA5851 | reverse complement strand
AGGAGGAATTTTATGAACAAAAAAGAGCTAGACAGCATTTTTGAAGATCAGAAGCGTTTTTTTGAAACCGGTTCTACCAAAGATGTAAAAAAAAGAGTTGAGCTGCTTTTAAAGTTAAAAAGAAAACTCTCCGAATCGGAAGATCTTATCTGTTCAGCACTTGAAAAAGATCTTGGAAAAAGCAAAACAGAAACCTTTCTTACAGAGATCTATATGCTCATGACAGAAATAACTTTTTTTATAAAGAATCTCTCCTCTCTTTCAACACCAAAAAAAGTGAGAACCCCTCTCTCGGCTTTCCCGGGTAAAAGTCTTATATTTGCCGAACCTTACGGTAACGTTCTCATCATATCTCCTTGGAACTATCCGCTGCAGCTTGCCCTTGCACCCCTTGTGGGAGCTGTAGCGGCAGGTAACTGCGTTATACTAAAGCCTTCGGAATATGCTCCTCACACAGCGGCTGCACTGGAAAAAATTATTTCCGGAGTATTTTCAAAAGAGCATGTATGCACAGTCTGCGGCGGCATTGAGGAAACCTCATATCTTCTGGAAAAACCAAACGATTATATCTTTTTTACCGGCAGCCCTCAGATAGGAAAAGTTGTAATGGAAAAAGCAGCTCTGAATCTTACTCCGCTGACTCTTGAACTGGGCGGGAAAAGCCCCTGCATAGTAGACCGTACAGCCGATATTGCCCTGAGTGCCAAACGGATCGCATGGGGAAAGTTTATAAATGCCGGTCAGACCTGTGTGGCTCCTGACTACATTCTGATAGAAGAAGAGATAAAAGAAAGGTTTCTGAAAGAACTTATAAAGCATATAGAACTTTTTTATGCCTACGCAGATAAAGAACATTCTAATGGCTACGCTCAATTTCCCAGAATCATAAATGAAAAACATTTCTCAAGGTTAGAAGGATACATAAAAAATCAGAAAGTTATCTACGGCGGTATCTGTGAACGGGAAAAACTTTTTATATCACCTACAATTATAGAAAATCCTTACCTCGACTCCCCTGTTATGCAAAATGAGATCTTTGGGCCTGTTCTGCCTGTTATAGAGGTGTCGCGCAGAGAAGAAGCCTTAGAATTTGTAAAGAATTTTCCAAAGCCTCTTGCATTGTATATTTTCTCAAACGATTCTGAGTTTGTTTCAAAATCTCTCAATACTATTTCAAGCGGCGGAGCTTGTATAAACGATACTATATCACACATTACCTCAGAGCACCTGCCCTTTGGCGGAGTAGGAAACAGCGGAATGGGAAGCTACCATGGCAAGAGCTCTTTTGATACCTTTACCCATTATAAGAGTGTACTTTTCAAAGGAAGATTAGATATAAAAGCAAAGTATCCTCCGTATGGCGAAAATTTTATACTTAACCTGATTAAAAAAATTATATCCAAGTAAGAAAAAACTCCCCATAAAATAATCATGGGGAGTTTGTTATTCTGTCTGAAGGGTTATGCTAAACTGAAAACCATCTTTATATTTCACGCTCATCTCAACAGGAATCCTGAAAACCCCGCCAAAAGAAAACGGAAGTTCAACTCCTGCTTTTATAGTATGGTTAACCTTCTTAAAATCATCTGCTGTCAGGAAATAATCCAAAAAAACATATGCATCATTAAGATATATAAACTGGGCAATATCAAAGTTCATATCCTTCATCAAGGAAACTTTTATCTTCTCATTAAGATAAATTTTCTGGTCAAAGCTGTCAAAAACCGTATCAGGATTGACTCTACCCATATCATCCCCATAAGCGTAGCCTATGTTGGAATAAAAGGTCGCACTTCCCGCCTGATTGATACTCCCGGCTTCAAAATCATAGTTTAACTTTTCAAAGTCTGTTGAAATCCTGCTTTCAAAAAAGTAGCCATTTTCCTCAAGCCTGTTGGAAACGGCAGTGTCATAACGAAAATCTGCAAAGTTATACCAAAGCTTGTTAAACTTATTGAAATGCCCCAGGTTAACGGAAAAAAGATTTTTATACTCTTTTATAAAGTAGTTCTTGAAATCAATCCTGAAAGAACCGTCTATTATGTAGTCAAAGCTGATCCTACTGTTTTCAAACGGGAAGTAGTAAAGCTTCCCATTGATAAAAGTATCAAGGCTGAGATCATACTTCACAATTTCTCCGGCGGAAAGCCTGATATCACCAAATTCAGAGTAGATAAAAGCTCTCATCATCATGTTTTCTTTCAGGACTGGAGAAATTTTAAAGGTGTAGTAAAAATCACGTGGCCTGTATATGGACTCGGTTTTGAAATCTGTATATATCTTCTTGTAATCAATCTCTTTCGGTTCAATGTTGTTCTTTTCTATCGAATAATCAGAAAATATATCGTTGTTTTTTACCCATTCCTTCCCTTCAGCATAGCCTATGTCGTAAAGTTCTATGGCTTTTGAAAAATTTTTGGGATCTATCTCACTGCTAACATCCATATTGAAGATATGGTCATAGTCTATCTTATCTGCTGAGTAAAGATTATTGGCGTAAAAACCACCAATATCTATAAGAAGGTAAGCTATATTTATAATACTGCTGTAATCCCTGCTAGTTACAATTCGCGGATTGGGAGTTATACGCATCAGAAATGTCTTGTCAGTTCCGAAACGGTCTTTAGGATACTTAACCATAAGATCTTTCGGCCCTATATCAGAGTAAGAGCCATCAGGATAACGTACTACCTCAAAAAAAACCTCAAGCGCTGTAGATGCAGCAAGCGCTTTTAAAGCGTCTCCCTCAGAAATATACTTGTCTTCCCACGTATTAAGATTGAGAACGCCAAGATGAAGCGGATATTTAAACTGACTAAAGTTACTTACTCCGCTGACAGCATACACCAGGTCCATGAGCCTTTGGGAGTTGACGAATCCTCCGTTAAGAGGAAAGGAAAGATCAAACATCTCTTCAAAATCTATGATTTTGAAAACTTCATAAACAGATTTTGGTTCTATCCCCGCAGCCATAAAGTATCCGGGAAATCCTCCCATGGATGTGGTGTAATACTCCTGCGGAAAAAAGCCTTCTTCCACCAGCGCCTGCAGAAATCCCATAGATTTGAATACATAAGCGGCTCCCCCTGCTATGGTCAGACCATAGCTCTGTGCGAAAGATGAAAATGAAATGATTATAAGCAGTATAAGAACCAATAGTTTTTTCATTAAAATACCTCTGTTTTATAGATAAACCGTTTACTACAGTCTTCTTTAATTATACACTTGTATGTTACGCCTGATTTAATTTCATGAAAGACTTTCTAANNGCAGAACATGTCCTGCTGATAATTTTCCATAGACATGCAAAAGTTACTTCAAAGAAATCTATAAGCAATATTACAAGTTTAATCTATGTTATAGAACAAATGTTCTGAACAAATGATAGGAGGGGAAATATGACCGGAACAAAAATACGAATGAAGAAAATAATATCAAAAGACTCAAAAACAGTTATTGTGGCACTTGACCACGGACAATTCCAGGGACCTATGGAAGGCATAAGGGACATCAGAACAACCATAAAAAATGTCATTGGCGCCAAACCAGATGCCATAATACTTAATCCGGGTGTCATACAGGATAATTCCGATATTTTGGGAGGCGAAACGGCCGTACTCTGCAGGATAACCGGCGCATCAACCAACTATTCCACACAGTTTGACTATCACAGAATAACCACATCAGTAAAAAACGCTATGGCAATAGGCGCAGATGGTGTGGTGGCAATGGGATTCATAGGAGGGAACGGTGAAAACAGCTCCCTTGAAATACTCGGAAAAATAGGTGAAGAATGTTCTGAATATGGAATGCCTTTTATAGCCGAGATGCTGGTACAGGATCAGGATCATTTTACTGATGCAAAATATATTTCCCTTGGTGCAAGAGTTGCATACGAACTGGGAGCAAACATCCTTAAAGTATATTATTCTGGTTTTGATTCTTTTTCCCAGGTTATTGGATCGGTTCCTATCCCGGTAGTTATTGCCGGAGGCCCAAAGGGAAAAGATTCCTTTGAGATGGCACAGGAAGCTCTATCTCTTGGAGCACACGGAGTGGCTTTCGGAAGAAATGTTTTCCAATCCGAGGATCAAAAAGCTTATGTAGAAAAACTTATCCGGACAGTTCACGGTATATCAAGGGGGTAAGGAATGAAGAAAACACTTGCACTGTTTTTCTGTATCTTGTTAAGTATTTCTGTTCTTTGCACAAACGGATATATTTTTGTTGATGGAAATCTAAACGGAATTTTTGACAGTGGGGAGCTTGGTTTAAACAACTGCGCTGTTTCTGACGGAGTATCCTTCACGTTCACTGATAACAAAGGATATTACAGTATCCAAAGCAACCGTGATTTTATCTTTATAGTAAAGCCATCTGGTTATTTCTGCAAAAACTGGTATGCAGAAAATACAGGTATCAAAAACTTCTGCCTTGAGCCTACTGTTGAAAGCGGCATATTTGCAGTAGTAAATGACATTCATTATGCAGACAATGCTGACGATTTTTCCCAGGCTCTCAGTGATAGAACTCTTATAGATAATCCGGATGCGTACCTATCAAGCTTTTCTGAAAAAATAAATGTGATAAACCCAGATTTTATAATGTGTAACGGTGATATGGGGGCAAGTGTAAAAGATATTGATGACGAAACAGCAATGCGTTGGATGAAAAAAGTCACCAATGCGGTATGTACAAACGGAAAAAATACATACTTCTCTGTAGGAAACCACGAAGTTGACAAGAAGAAGGAAGATCCTTATGAGATATTCCATAAAGCATTCGGACCCGAATACTATTCGTTCGAGAGCAGCGGTATTCATTATATTGTACTGAACACCCACAGGATTAAAAACGGATCCATGATCTATGAACCAGACGAAACACAGCTTGAATGGCTTGCCATGGATATCAGACTGGCAGGAGATAAAAAAATAGTTGTTTTCTCTCATGAACCTGTATTTGATCTGGCAAAAGATGAAAATTACAGCAAACTGATGACTCTTTTTTCGGAGAATATAAGCTGGCATATCACAGCTCACTGGCATTCAATGATTAAGTTCTTTGAAAAACCTTTCAAAGAACTTACATGCGGCGGTCTGTCCGGCGGCTGGTGGGAAGGCTCTTCACCCACAGGCGATCCTTACGGGTTCACACTTTTTACGGTATCTTCAGGAGAACTGGATTATGCTTATGTTAATCTGACTACTGACCGCTCGGTTCTGCCCTAT
>DJGH01000008.1:6668-20940 GCA_002431635.1 Petrotoga sp. UBA5851 | reverse complement strand
TTCTGCCCTATGACCGCTCGGTATGGTTCGATATAACCAAAAAGGTTCCGCTTGATCCTCTTGAGCATATAAGAATATGTGTTTATCCGAAAATTACCGGCAGTTTCTCAATTTCTGTCAATCGCAATGAATCCACCAGCAGCAGACTGATAAACAACAGCGGCTTGTGGACAGAGATTTGTTTTTATATCAACACTTCTTCTGTAAGTGAGAAGTTCGGAGAGATTGAGCTTACTATTGAGAATCAATCCTACCGTAAAAAGCTTTACTTTTCTTCGGAACCTGTTACTATTAAGCTTCTTAAGGATTATCCGCAATTTTTTGAAGGGTGCACAGTACTTCTCAAAAATTGTCTAAATACCGGCCAATCCGGAACTGTTTTAACGTTTAACGATTCTACCGATACATTTATGGTTCAAATTAAAAACCTGAACCTTCCTGTCACTGTAAAAAAAGGTGGCCTCTACAGTCTTTATGGAATCTACAGAAATGCCGAGACCGTTGCCGATCCTTTCAGGCTTTTTACACAGGAGGGCTTGATTCAGGAAAAATAAGGAGGGATAGTTTTTATGAGAAAGGTTTTTCTGGCAGTTACTTTGGTGGTTGTACTATTTGGTACCCTAATTTTTGCCGATCCTGCACTTACTGTTTCCGGGACTATCGCACTTAAAAACACTGACAGCGGATTCGCCTTTACTCTGGACGAAGTTAAGGCTCTTGCTGCAACTTCTTACCAGGTTACGGATCCATGGCTTGGCGATAAGCTTTATGAAGGGGTTACTCTTTCTGAAATTCTAAAATATGTAGGAGTACCTTCTTCAGCCAAGAAAGTATTTGTTATCTGTTCGGATAAAAAAGAGTTTGAAATTGCTTACACCGACGCCGTACAGTTTCCAATAATGCTTGCATATAATGCTAAATCTCGTGCAATTCCAGCAAGCCAGGGCGGTCCTCTGAAACTTGTATATCCTATAAACGATTTCCCGCAGGTATTGAAGATTTACCCAGCAGAAAACTGGGCATGGTATGTAGTTGGAATAAGAGTTGAGATGTAGCGCTGAGGGGGCCGCCCCTCGGCTTTACTTATCGGAGGTGTTACTTTGAAAGCGGCAGTATATACGGCAATAGGCCAGATAGAGCTTAAAAATATTGATACTCCCAAGATAAATGATGACGAACTTCTTGTAAAAGTTGAGATGTGCGGAATATGCGGTACAGACATTAAAACTTTTCTTAAGGGACACCACATGTTTACTCCGCCATGTATTCTGGGTCATGAATTTGTAGGAAAAGTTGCTGAAACAGGAAAAAACATTTCAAAGAGCTTTGGAGCTTCATCCTATGTTTTTGCACCTTACATTGAATGTGAAAAATGTGAAACCTGCATTAAAGGCGCACCGGAACTATGTAAAAACAAGTACTGGATAGACGGGGCTTTTACAGAATATGTCAAAGTACCTGTTCAGATTGCCCAAAGGGCTATGTTTGAAGTTCTACAGGACTGTCCGAAAGAGACGGCTACTCTTACAGAACCTTTAGCGTGTGCCATTCATGGCATAAACAGAGCCAGAATAACTTGTGGAAATAAGGTTTTGGTCGTCGGAAGTGGGCCTATGGGTCTTCTTATCTGCCTTGCACTTAAGAAAATGAACTGTGATGTTCTTGCAGCGGATGTTGACAGATACAGAATAGATGCTGCAAAGAACTGCGGCATAGATACTAAGGATTTTTCCGGGGAAAAGTTTGAAGAGTTCAGACAGAGCGGTATAAGCTTTGATTCCGTTATACTTGCAAATGACCAGAAGGATCTTGTGAATAAGCTTCTTCCACTTGTTAAGCCTTGCGGAACACTTGAACTTTTCGGCGGCATGCCAAAAAATATCACTTTTGAAGCTGATCCTTATTATGTACATTATAGACAGGTTGATATAGTCGGTTCGTTCGGATTTTCAGAAAAGGATTTCAGAAAAGCGTTTACTGTTATTTCAGAAAATTCCCAGTTATTTTCAAGGATGATCTCTCAAAAAGTCGGTATAAAAGACATAAAAAAAGGTTTTGAACTGGCGACAGACAGAAAAAACATTAAAGTTGTCGTTAAAATATCTGAATAGACGGAGGGGAATACATGAAAAAAACTGCACTGTTACTTATACTATCTTTAATGGCTGTAAGTGCCCTTGGCATTAAACTTAACTTTTATTGTCTTGCTTGGCAGCCTGCCACTGTTGATACCATATATGACATTGTCGATATCTGGAATGCTAAAAATCCCGATAAGCAAGTCAATATAATCTGGGGAACTTGGGAATCATCCGATCAGTATCTGTTGACAAGCTTCCAGGGAGGAAATGCTCCGGATATTTTTCATACCGATGCCGAAAAGTTCAGAGAGTTTGGAATGATGGGATATGCAGCTCCTCTGAACAACTATCTGGACGAAGATCTTAAAAAAGATATACCTCAAAAAATTTTTGAGGACTGTTACGATTTTTCAGGAAACCTGTATGCGATTCCATGGTGCCAGGAAACACAGGTAATCTTTTATAACAAAGATATTTTTGAAAAAAACGGTATTACTCTTGCTGATGACAAAATGGTATCCTGGGAAGAGCTGGTAAGCATCGCACAAAAGCTCACCAAAACAGATTCATCCGGAAAAACTGTAACATGGGGTCTCCTTGCTCCGCTTATGGAAAGATTCGAATGGACGCTCATCGCACAGAACAAAGGAACAATACTTGTAAAAGACAGCAAAAATAAATGGAAAGTAGATATAAATGAAGGCGCTAAAAAGGCTCTGAACTTTTACCTTGATCTCATCACCAAATACAAGGTAATGCCCAAAGACGTTATAAGCATAGACTATACTTCACTCATGCAGGGATTTATAAACGGCAGCTATGCAATGGTTACCTTCGGCTGCTGGAACAGGCGTTTTCTGCTGCAGAACAAAGATATGAAGTGGGGAATGTTGCTGGTGAAAAACGGAGAAAATAAAATCAATGCTTCAGATCCGCAGGCTTTTGGAATTTCAAGCATGTCAAAGTATAAAGATGAGGCCTTTGAGTTTATTAAATTCATGACAAATACTGAAAATTCTGCAAAGATAAGCTATGATGACTATCTTTTCCCTGTGAGGGATAGCGCCCTTAAAGACCAGAGGTTTGATTCCCAGAAAAACGAATGGAATCTTGCCAAATCATGGCTCACATACTCAGACAACGTAAAACCGGGTATGCCGGGTTTCTATTCTTTTGAATGGAAGGTTTTTGTACCGGAGCTTGAAAAAGTCATACTTGGAAGTATAGATCTGAAGACTGCTCTTGATAATGCAACACGGGAAGGAAATAAAATGCTCAAAAAACTCGGCCTTCAATAATTTTGTTTTAATTAAAAACGTATAAAGAGGTGATTGACATAAAAAAAAGCCCTACAGCACAGGCTCTGCCTTATATTATGCCTATACTGGCAGCAATTATCCTTATCAGCGTCTATCCTTTTGTTAACGGCATAGCCAACAGCTTTTATACCAATAATGTCTTCGGTGGAGGCAGAACCTTCTGCGGATTGGATAATTTTACCGATCTTTTTTCAGATAATCTTTTCTGGATCGGTTTAAAAAACAACATCATATGGTCGGTAGTCTGTGTGAGCTGTGAACTTTTCCTTGGGATGCTCATTGCTCTGGTTATGAACCTTCCGTATATAAAATTCCGCGGCATATACCGCTCACTGATACTTCTGCCATGGGCAACCACTCCTGTGGTTGCGGCACTCATATGGAAGTATATATTCGGAACTATGGGACCACTGAACAGCATACTGAAAGTTTTCGGAATGACAAACCCTCCCAATTGGCTTGTAACACCGGGATACTCTCTTTTAGCATGTATTATTGCCAATATATGGATAGGACTTCCGTTTGTTGTTGTTACACTTCTTGCCGGACTGCAGTCCCTACCTTCAGATGTTTATGAAGCAGCTGAAATAGACGGTGCCGGTGCCGTAAAAAGATTTTTTTATCTTACCCTTCCACTGATGAAAAGTCTTATCCTTGTACTCCTTACTCTTAACAGCATATGGACGTTCAATATGTTTGATATCGTATTTTCAATGACCAACGGAGGACCCGGAAACTCTTCACTTCTCCTTTCGCTCTACTCATATCAGAATGCCTTTGCGTACTTCCAGCAGGGATATGCTTCGGCTATAGGTGTCATCTGTCTCATCATTCTTCTTGTTCCGGTAATATTCTATATAAGGGAGGTCAAAAATGAAAACTAAAAAAAGCGTCCGGATTGGAATGAATATTCTGGCTCTGCTGATAGTGATTTTTATTCTGGCTCCCTTATTTATTCTTGTAATAAACTCATTCCGGGAAACATCGGAAATCTTTGCCAATCCTTTAGGACTGCCTTCAAAACTTTATCTTGGAAATTATATTCAGAACCTTGCTCACACTTCTTTTATAAGAAATTTTGCCAACAGTATAGCAGTAACCGCTGTAACAGTAGTACTTTGCATAGTGATAACTACACTTTCAGGCTATGCCATGTCAAGATTTAATTTCAAAATGAAAAATATCCTAATACTCTGGCTTCTTGCTTCTCAGGCTTTTCCGGGAATACTTATGATAGTCGGTCTTTTTTCCCTGCTCAATAAGTACTCTCTGCAAAACAACATTTTAGGTCTGATAATCCTGTATACTACATTTACAATACCTTTTTGCAGCTGGCTCCTAAAAGGCTACTTTGACGAAATACCCCAGGCTCTTGAAGAAGCAGCTATGATAGACGGTTGTACAAGATTTCAGGCTATGTATAAGATCATAATCCCGATGGCTGTACCGGGCATTATAGCGGTAGGAACCTTTGCATTCCTGCTTTCATGGAATGAGTTTTTCTTTGCTCTGGTACTCATGCGTGACAACGCCAACTATACCCTTCCGGTCTTTCTCTCAAGATTTTTAGGAACCGGTGGTGCTGTAGAATGGGGTCCTCTTTCTGCCGGAGCACTTCTGACAGCTCTTCCACCTATTATACTTTTTCTCTTTTCACAAAAGTATCTTATAAGCGGTCTTACCAAAGGAGCTATAAAATGAAAATATTTATAATAGGTGCGGTTTCACTCGACAGATACATAATTGTAGATTCTTTTCCCATGGATGATTCCATGGTTTTTGCGCTGGATACAAAAGAATTTGTAGGTGCGGGAGGCGCCAATATTGCCATTGATCTTTCAAAACATTTTGATGTGGATTTTTACTTTGGAACCGGAGATGACCAGCTGGCAAACTCCTTGGTTAAGGCTCTAAAGGCTTCCAATATATCTGTTCACCCTTTTGTTCAGACCGGAAAAAGTTCCATTTCTCTCATAATTTTAGATAAGTCCGGAGGAAGAAGAATTATTTCGTTGGGAGGAAATGCTCTATACAACGGAGAACTTTCAGCTTCTCATTATGATGCTGTATGTATTTGTGAAACGTTTCCGGATAAAGCGAAAGAGGTCTTTAAAAAAATAAATAGCCCTCTGAAAGTTTATCTTCCGGGAGGATGTGGCTTATACTTTGGAGTTGATGATATAATAGAAAATGCCAATATGGCAGATTTTACATTATTTTCAGGTTCCGAAGCCCGCCTTTTACATCACAGGATGGATGAAATCCGTACAAACATTATAATTACCAATGCAAGCCAAAGTACAAACTACATAGACAAAACCAAAAAAACACATGCTTTTGAAGTCCCGAGACCTTCTTCGGCAATTGTAGACACAACCGGTGCCGGTGATGCCTTTTGTGCCGGATTTATTCAAGGATACTTAAAAACTGGAGATGTTTCAAAGGCTATAAACTCTGCGCATGCTATGGCCGGGCAGATAATAGTGAAAATGGGTGCCAATATTCTTGAAGGAGGCATAGATGATGCCTAAAAGTCTTATAAACGATAAAGAGTTGATGATAAAAGCATGCAAGCTCTATTACTTTGAAGATAAAACCCAAAGCCAGATTTCAAAAGTTCTGGGAATATCCAGACCTCAGGTAAGTAGGCTTCTTTCCCTGGCAAGAGCTGACGGAACGGTAAAAATAGAGATAAATCCTATTGCTGTGAATAATATTGACGATATAGCCCACAAACTTCAGGAGCTCTATAAGCTGAAAAATTCAGTGGTTGCACCTGAAAACCCAAATAACGGGATAATTTCTGCTATCTCTTCAGCAGCTTCGGCATTCCTTTCAGGCTACCTCAAGGATGGTCAAATCGTCGGAGTTTCATGGGGAAGAACTCTTTTTGAAACGGTAGAAAAGATCGTTTTCAACAAAGAATATAAAAGCTCGACATTTATTCCACTCTTAGGCGGTGTGGGTCAGCTTAGACATGAATATCAGATGAATTCTATAGTTGAAAAAATAGCAAATGCTTTTCACAGTAACAGATTTTATCTTTTTGCCCCGGCTTTCTTACAAGATTCAAAAACTCTGGAGCTTATGCTTAACGACTCTTCCATAAAGCTTGTTTCACAACTCTGGAACAATCTTGATCTGGCAATAGTCGGAATAGGCGAACCGATCTCCTTATCCAATGCATTCAAGAATATTTATGACAAATCATTTCTTTCCAGTCTGATAAACCAGTCGGCAGTAGGCGACATAGCAGCGCGGTTTTACAATAAAGACGGTGTGCCGTGTACCCTTCAAAGCAGCAACATTCTGGGAGTAAGCCTGGAACAGTTGAAAAAGGTACCTGAGGTCATTGCAGTTGCCGGCGGCAAAGAAAAGATTCAGGCAATCCATGCTGCAGTAAAAGCAGGCTATGTAACTTCCCTGATAACAGACAGAAATACTGCCCTGTCGCTTATTGAAATGGAGGAACCCCAATGAAAATAGGCTTGGTGTTCAATCCCAATTCAGGAGCCCGCCGAGTTAACAAAAACATGATGAGAATCTTATCGGAAAAACTTTCAACACATGAATTATTCTGTTCTTATGCTTCCTACCACATCTTAAAAGATTTTTTCACTGTTTCTGCAGCAGGTTCTCAGGATATTTCAGGAACCTTCAAAGATTGTATAAATGCCGGCAGAACTTTAAGTTTTGCCGATGCCGTGGTTTCTTTCGGAGGAGACGGAACAGTATCGGACATAGTATCCGGAATGCGGCAAAGCGGAAAGATGGTTCCTATAATAGGAGTAGGAATGGGAACAGCAAATGCAGGACCCTTTATAGCCATAAAAACTGAAAAACAGGCCTACGGGTTTGATTTTGAACACTTGTGTCCAAGATGGATAGAGGGAATTGATGTATACGAAGATTCTATTTATATAGGCACAGGTTTTAATGATGTGGTCTTTTCCGATACATTGATATCAACAGTAGAAGGAAACACTTGCACAGTAAATGCCGCAAGCTTTTGGAGAAAAGGCGAACGTATAATATCTGAACCCGGAGAAATAAATACTCCGGAAACAGTTATAAAAATTAATGACAGTGTTGTCTGTCCTTCAAGAAAAATTTCCCAGATAATAATAGGGTGCATTGACGAAAAACATAGTTCACTATATGCTTATAAGGCTTATACCGGACTTATCTGTTGGAGCAGCTATACCGGCTGTACCGCAGTGATGACTGTCTGCAAAGAACCCGTTATAAAGATGACATCCGGCAAAGGTCCTTTTTCGATGAGTTTTTCCCAGAGTATTTTCAGCGGAAAAGATATACTAAGTATCTCTGGACTGAAAGGATTCTGTATAATTGATGGCAACCCACGTTCAGATATGTCCCGGGGACATAAAATACTTATAAAAATAAATACCAAAGCTGCACTCAGCGTACAGGGAAGTGAAAAAAATGATTGATTTCAAAGACCTTCTTATTTCATATGCAGTCGGCGATGCCATGGGAATGGTTACAGAGTTTATGACCAACAGGCAGATAAGTGAAAAGTTCGGATATGTAGATAAACTTGTTGACCCGTCAGCTTCTTTCATACACCAAAATCTCTTTAAAGGTCAGATTACCGATGATACAGAACAGGTGCTTTACCTTATTAAACAGTACGGCCAGGACAGGTCAACATCACAAGAAAGTGTAATCAAAGCTCTTATACATTGGTATGATGAATGCAGTCCTCAGGAAAAAGGCTACATAGGCCCTTCTGCCATGAAAGCCATAACTGAGTATAAAAACGGAAGCATTCCCGACAGAAACGGTACTACAAGCGGTTGCTGCATGCGTGTCATTGCTCCGGTTCTTGCCTGTCTGTACAAACCGGTAGACATACTGCATAAAGCAGTTGTTGACTGCACGGTTGTCACCCACGATACCAATCTTGCAATCGAATCGTCAATGGCTATGGCATACGCTTATTTTTATGCTTCTCAGGTATGTAAGCCTTCTGAGCTCATAGATATTGCGGTTCATGGAGCAGCCATAGGTGAGGCTTTTTCACAAAGAGAGTTTGTCGGACCTTCAGTAAGACGGCGGCTTGAGCAGATGAAAACTTATCTCAAATGCGAAAGCGAACAGAGCTTTATGCGTGAAGTATACTACTGTTTGGGAACAACCATGCAGGCTGTTGATGTTGTTTGTGCAGCTATAGGCATTTCTGCCTATTCAAAAGCTGACGTCTGGAAAAGTATCTGTATGGGGGCTTCAATAGGCGGAGATACCGATACGATTGCGGCCTTAGCAGGAAGCCTCTCATATATGGCATCACAGACATCCAATATTCCGCATGAAATTACACAAGAGGTCGGAAAGGTCAATAAAATTGATTTTTATACATACGAAACTATTATCAAAAATATCTTGGATGTGGATAATGCTTAAGCTTATGAGTGCAAGTGCCTGTATAGGAATTATCTACGGTGTTTTTAACTTTGTGCTTATACCTTATCTCACAGCCAAAACATCCTCTGCATCCCTAGCCGGAAATCTGGTTTCGGCCGGAATGTTCCTGACCATATTCACAGGTTTGTTTATAGGATATAAAAGCGATAAAAATAAAAACTACCTTATGTTTATAAAAATGCTCCTCATTAGTTCAATAATCAGTATGGGAATGCTTTCGCTGAACGGAACGGCATTGTTAAGCATTCTTTCAATAATATTCGTAACAAGCATCTTCAGTTTGCTTTCACCTTTTTCTGCTCTTGTAAGCAATGTCAGTGTTACAGCAGAAAAAGACAGAAATTATGGACTTATCATGGGAGCAATGAACGGCGCAACTTTTATAAGCTCTTTATTCATAGGGTATATCGCCCGTTCGGGAACAGAAATGGTTTTTCTTGTTTTCTCTGTACTTGCTTTTATTCTTATGCTTCCGGTTTTTAAGTTCAATGAGAAAAACAACATTCTGGAAAAACCCAGACAGCCTGAAAAATTCAGAATAACCAAAAAAGTACTGCTGGTAATGGCTTCACAGTTTGGAACGTGGTTCTCCATAGGCGGAATCCTTCCTTTCTTAACACTGTTTATAAGTACGCAGATGAGTTTTGATATTGCAGATGCCTCACTCATAATGGGTATTTCAACCTTGATAAGCGCCGTTATCTCATTCCTGACAGGTTTTCTTTGCAGATTTACAGGTAGAAGAAGTCTTTATATAATATCGCTACTGCTTATGAGCTTGCTTTTCTTATTTATGTTCGCCTTTTATGAGCTGTTTATATCTGCCGGCATACTTGTATGGATTACTGCACTCATGATTTTAAGTTTTTCAGTGGGAATCATATACGCTTTAAACGTTTCAATAGTCTCCGATACAGCCACGTCCGAGAACCAGGGGAAGATCTTCGCAGTAAACAGTATTGTCATGGTAGTTTCAGAATCGCTATCCCTGAGTATACTAGGCAATATAATAAGTGCAGGCTTTTACCGCAGTATTTTCCTGACTGTTTTCCTAGGATTTTTATTTTCATTATTATTTTACTTTTTTCTGATTCTGATAGAAAGGAGAGATCGAATTGTTTGAGTATACTTTTGAGCAGCCACAAAAAATTATTTTCAAAGAAAACAGCATAGAAGACTTTTTTTCTCATACTCCTCAAAAAAGTCTTTTGATTGCAGACAGTTTTTTCAGGGAGTCTTCTATTATCAAAAGTTTTCCCGATTTTCAAAACAATGTACTTTTCATAACCCCTGGAGAACCTGATGTTGATTCAATCACACGGATATCCCAATCTATCGGTCGGCCTGTTGAACATATATACGCAATGGGAGGAGGCTCCTGCATCGACACAGCTAAAATTATAAGACTCATGCTTGAGCAAAGATGCAGCCTTGATAAAATCACCATTACAGAAAGTACTGAACACGCTGTAACACTAACGGCAGTTCCCACCACTCCTGCAACTGGCTCTGAAGTTACCAAGTTTGCAGTATATTCAAAAAATATGTTAAAAACAACCCTTATAGGATCATGCCTGATACCGGATACAGCATATATAGATTCAAGCTTCACCGATCAGATTCCACATCACATTCTGACCATATCAGTAGCAGATGCTCTTTCTCACTGTACTGAGGCCATTCTTTCAAAAACTGCCAACGATATATCTGATACACTTGCTTCAAAAGGGATATCCATAATATCCAAGTACCTTCTTTTCCCGGGCGAAGAATCAAAAAAACAGCTTATAAAAGCCTCCTGTATAGGCGGTTTATGTATAAACTATGCGTCCGTATGTGAAGGACATCTTATGGGACATCTTATAGCAAGCTTGTTGCACTTACCGCACGGAAAAAGCGTCGGTATACTTCTTCCTGCTGTAATTGAATATAATCGCAGATATAAAAATGAAAAAATAAAGATTATATCAAAAATATTCGGCACCACAGAAGATAAATGTCCGGATATGGTCTTTGATATGTTAAAAAATGCCGGACTTTACGATAACCTGAATACACAGCCTTATAAAAACATCAGCGATAAAATAACAGAACCGCTATGGTATGAGGGAAGCAGCTTTATCTGCAGTCAGCCCTTTGAAGATGCTCAAAAGCATGAACTATACAGCATTTTTCTCAACTACCTTGAACTGATCAGAGTCTAGTTAAGATACACAACACTTCCCACACTTTGCCTTGTATTCTGACATAATTCAAAAAGTCCTCCGTGAAGGAGGACTTTCTATTGCTGCGATAGACGCAAAGCTGTTCATGATTCATGATATTTTATATCAATATAATCATTCATGCTTGTTTCATAGTATCCACCATATACACTGTAACGGTAGGAATCACCGCTCTTTTCAGCCAGACCATCGTTCTGAGAAAAGAGTTCTTCAAACTGAGGAAACAAGCTGTCAAATATTCCCATAACGTTTCCGCCCAGTGAGTGTCCGCAATGTGTTATAAGCTTACCGTCAACCGAAGACGCGTCGATTATCTTGAGTAGATTATCTATTCCTCTTTCTGACAGAAGCTTGCTGTACTGCATTTTTTTGTCGGCCGGAACCATTATATCATCAATACCGCTGAGCATAACAACTTTGGCCTGTGAAGGAAAAAAATGCTCCGGCATGAGCAGGCTTCTTATTTCTATCTGCTGCGGTGAGACCTCTTCATACACCGAATCAGTCTTCATGCTTATAAAGTAATTGGGCAGATAGGCTTTACAGTACCTTCCGTTAAGTATCCTTTCTTCGTCTATCCCTACCAAAGCGCTTATATCTATTATTCCCTTAACAGATTTAGGCAGAAACTTCATGACCATATGGGACAGATAACTTCCCAGAGAGCTTCCCAGAAGATATATTCTTTTTGAATTTATTAAGTAAGTACGCATGAGATAGTACAGTCCGTTGGCTATATCCAGCGACTGGCAGAACCCGTAGTCTACATAATCGTCCCTTTCCTGAGAATCAGAAAGGAGATCAAACTTCTCATCCAAAAACAGATCGTTGCTCAGGTCTATGCACTTGTCAGGCTTAGTAAACTTTTTTACATCTTCCAGAGTTATTTTGGATCTTTCAGCATTGAAAATCAGCTTTCGGTTCAAACTGGCCTCAACCCCCATATAAGCGACGGTAAATGTTACAACGTTAAATCTTTCTGCATATGACTTTCTCATCTTTTTAAAAAAAACATTTTCCGGATTAAGACAGTATCCGGTGTGAATTCCCATTAAACCAGTTTTTTCATTTATCCCTGAATCAGGAATATAATAATAAAGGTTGAAAAATCTATCTTTTTGATACAAAAGGTTTCTTTCAGCAAGTTCATGCCCTGCAGATCTTATTCTGATAACCGTTTCAGCCATCTTTCCTTACCTTCTGCATAAAAAGTTTTTCAAGTCCGCCGATACTGTCTATAGATGTCGAAAGCTCCAACATATCAAACTCAATTTCATACTTTTCTTCAAGAAGGCCTATAAACTCCCAGAAGCTTAAAGAGTCTATGTTAAGCTCTAAAATTTTTTTGTTTATAGTAGTTTCATCGATCTCTAAAGAAAAAAATTTTTTAAACTCATTCCTGAATAAGTCCATGGGCTATCCTCCTTAACTCATTTCTTTTTATCTTTCCGCTTTCTGTCTTGGGAAGAACCTCTATCTTTACAACCTTATACGGAATCATTGAAGGCATAAGGTTTTCTGCAACAACTTTTTTTATTTGTGCTTCCAAACTCTCTGATGCACAAGACCCATCAGATAAAGACTTTTCGTCCGAAGATATAAAAAGCACTATCTTTTTATCCGCCGGATGTTCTCCATCCGAGGGATATGGCATATCCTTCAGATATGATCTATCCGCCGATACGGCGCAGCATTCATTTATACTTCCAAATTTTTTCATTACCAGCGATTCAATTTCATCGGGGGATATAAGCTCCCCGGCAATGACTATGATATCATCTGCCCGCGAAACATACTGTATATTATACTCTTGAGAATCTTTAGCCTCGGGTATAATTCTCACAAGGTCTCCTGTTTTATAGTAATCGCCTATAAATTTTTTTATCGCATTTTCATCGGCTTTATAGTATTCCTTCATTATACTTGGATGTGTCCTGCGGTTTACCAGCAGCTCCCCGGTAAGTTCTGCATTAGGCATTCGCAGAATACTCTTTACAGGTACTATATTATCGTCATTAAGCAGCGCTATATCGACAAAATCAAGCGGTTTACCTATATAATCTGAGGGAACCAACGTTCCCTTGGGAACCAACGTTCCCTTGGGAACTAGCTTTCCCTTGGGAACAGCTGTTACCGATTTAACCCTGCCGCTCACACTTATACAGCCAAGCTCAGTCTGCCACCATGTGTCGGTAATTTCGTAACCTAACTCCAAATACTTCTTCTTGGTTTGAACCGCAAGCTTTTCCCCTACCGTATATACTTCTTTTATATTTGTCTCATATTTTTTGAAAAACCGATACGCTATGTTAAGAAAGCTCGGGGAAGTATAGATCACCTGAATATCCCATTCCCTGAACTTACTCAGAGCCTTCATAAGTCTGAACCCGTTCATGTTCTTGACTATAAAAAAATTCAAATCTGATATGATAGGCATGAATATTCCATAATAAAATCCTGTAACCCACCCAAAATCAGCCGTACATAAGTAATTGGTTCCGGCTTTGATATTAAAAACCTTTTCAATAGACATTTTAAGACCGTCAAGATCTTTTGTCGAATGCGGAACCATCTTGGGCATTCCCGTGGTCCCGGAAGTGAAATGTATAAATGCCACGTCCGAAGAATATGATGTATCCGATGGAGACGTCATTACGGCATCCTCTCCCGAAACAATTGGTATATCAGAACTTAAAAGGCTTTCAACTTTTATCTCCCGAACATTCTTAAGTTTAAAGCCTATACTGCGCCATGAAACAATATAATCCGGATTAAGCAGCTCCAGTCTGTTTTTAAGAGCCTGATCCCCATAAGATGAAAACAGATTACTGACCACAGCGCCCATTCTGTAAAGAGCCAAGACAACCGCATTGGTAAATGCCGATGTAGGAAGGTAAACAGCTACAATACTGCCAGCTCTTACACAGTACTCTCTCTTGAATTTTTCTTGAAGATAACAGACCATTGAAAAAAATTTCTTTTCCTCAAAAATACTCATCCTGTCAGAATCAGCATCATACTCGAATATTCTCATAAAAAACTTACCTTTCGCTACTTCCGTGATTGTTTTTTTGGAAGATAATTTCGTTTGAATACCTTGATTTCAGATCAGAAATCTTTTTTTCTATTTCTAAAGATAACGAAGATTCCTTAAAAGTCTCCGGCTGGGTTTTATCTGACGAATGTTGTTTATTCGACG
>DJGH01000008.1:217-6619 GCA_002431635.1 Petrotoga sp. UBA5851 | reverse complement strand
AATGTTGTTTATTCGACGAATGATTCTTATTCGATAGTGAAGTTAAAGAAAGAATCTGTTTATAAAGGTTCAGAGCATCGTAGTACTGACCGTCCATTACAAGGTTATCGGCACGGCTAATCAGCTTGTGCAGATTCAGTTCATCCGCAGGCAGTCTTTGCCCGCAAGAAAGATCATGACTGCTCTTTATCTGTGTTTCCTTTTTCAGACGATACTCTATGGCATTTTTCATTATGGGATAATGTTTTACAGCTTGTTCAGCGTACTCCTTAAACTTATTCTCTTTATTCTGATATGCCTTTGCAAGAAACAAGAAAAACTTTTCCTCATTGTTTTTAAGCTCCTGCACATATTCATTCTCTATTATAGTAGGCGAGTATAAGTTTCTTATATAAGCTACTCCGCAAGAAAAGTACTCAGATGTCACCATATCAAACTCATCTTCGGTAAAGTCTTTTTTGTTCAGAAGAAGAGTCTCACAAAGAAGCTTTCTTAATTTGATATCGTAAAAACTGCTGTTTTTTTCAGTTCCTTGCAGATACCTAAGAATGAGTTCATTTATATCTTCATAATTGTTCACGATATACTGAAAAAATTTCTCAATGTTTTTTTCGGCAGTTTTTTCTATAAACGTATTAAAAGGCATACCCAGCTTAAGCATAAAATAAATTATATCAGCATAAAAATCAACAGAATTATTGAAGTCCGTGTACTCTTGTGCCTGCTGAAGAACTGATTTTATATCAGGAGCACCGGTATAAAAGTTNNTTTCATCAGACAAAAGCTCCTTCTTATTTACCTCTACAGAAAAAATAAAAAAGTTCATACTTTCAGTATTGTTTGTAAGGAACCTGCTTGCATACTCTATAAGCTTGCTGAACATACTGCCTTTAATGCAAGCTTTTACAAACATTTCTATATCTTCATACTTGAACTCAAATCCTTGATTAATAAGCATGATCTGTTTTACAGCATCTTCATACTTATTTTTTTCAATAAAAGATCTCGCCACAAAAAGCCTTACCAAATCTATTTTATCAAGAGTATCCATAATAACCGAAGAGTTCCTGCTCATGGCAAGATATTTGAAGTTCTCATGGACCTCTATGAATTTAAGTCCTTTTTCAATTATTTTATCGTGATCTTTCCTGTTAAAAAAGTAATAGAAGTTATAAAACCACAGGTCAAGATACTCCTGGTTGATCTTTAAACCTTTTTCGGAAGTTTCATACATCTCTTCATACTTTTCCAGTTTTATATAGATCTTTGCGATATGTCCGAGAATATAGAGGTATCTGGAGATCTTATCGCTATCGTCTTTTATCATGAAGTAAGCTTTTTCACCCTCTTCAAGTGCCTTTCCGACATCTCCGTGCATAAGATAGGTGGCTGAAAGCTGATATCTGTAGTATACCGAATCAGGCCTTTTCTCAAGTTCCTTTTTCAGAAGGCTTGAGGTTCTTTCAAACTTTCTTTCCATAAGCTCTTTATCCTCAGCAATATAACCATAATGAAGAAGCATGGTAGCTATTAATTTCAGACCCGGAAACTCATGGATTATCTGGTTGTGAACAGCACCTTCATAATGGAAGGTTCCTGCTCTGAATAAGCGGGGCGATCCCAGTATTGAATAAACAGAAAGATCTTTTTTACTGAAGTTTTTTACTTCCAGCATGGCTGTTTTATATTCTTTATAAAGACCGCTTCTGAAAAAGTCTATGATCTCTGCGGCGTCCTGGAGAACTTCATCTCCGTCTATTATAAAGATCCATTCGCCCTTGGCATAAGATATTGTAACAGCTCTCATCCCCGAAAAATCATTGTTCCATTCATGAAAGTATAACTTATCCGTATATCTTTTGGCTATCTCAACCGTACTGTCTGTAGAACCCGTGTCAACAACTATTATCTCCGACCCCAGCTCTCTAACCAAAGGCTGCAGGCTCTGAAGGCACTCTTCAAGATGTCTTTCCTCATTTTTAACCATCATGCAGATGCTTAACAGCATACTTTCACCGCCTAAAAAAATCTTTTATACGATTATACTATAAAAAGAAGCGGGATTCCTCCCGCTCCTGTAAAACAATTATTATCTGAGTAACTGCAGTACGCTCTGGGGCAGCTGGTTTGCCTGTGCCAACATTGCTGTTGCTGCATTGGTAAGTATCTGGTACTTTGTAAAGTTCATCATTTCCTTGGCCATATCTACATCTCTGATTCTTGATTCTGCTGCTGTCAAGTTCTCGGATGTGGTGGTCAGGTTGGATATGGTGTGGTCAAGCCTGTTCTGAATGGCTCCGAGCTTTGCTCTTTCTGAAGAAACCATGTTGATTGCCTTGTCAAGCTTTCCTATTGCTTCGTTAGCCAATGAATTGTTCATAACAAGGATGTTGTTTACTCCAAGAGCTCTTGCGCTCATGTTGGCTATACCTGTTCCGATATCCTGTTTCTGGTTTGCACCGATATGCAGAACTGTGGTATTGTCAGCCAAGTGGACATATGTGGTTCCTTTATATGAAGCTCCGCCTTCCAATTTGAAATCTTTTTCTGTTGAATCCCAAGATGTCTTTATACCGGTATTAGCGGCAAACTGTACATCAACATTCTTGTGGACAATTCCGATAAGGTTGTTCTCGGATATCTTTACGTTTTCTGCAACAACTGTTCCGCCGTGAGCTTCTGTTACCTTGACTGTATAGTTGTTGTTCTGTTCTTTCTGGATTGTTGTCAAGCTGAGGGCTGCAAGTACCCTGTCATCACCGACAAAGGTTATCTTACCGTCTGAACCGGCAATAGCTGATCTTATTACGAATGTACCGTTTACAGCCTCAAGACCGGTTGTTGAGGAAGTAGCAGCTTCAACAAATGAAACAAAGTTACCTGCTTCTACCCCTGTAACATCCTGCTGTCCCAAACCTGTTCCGATTGCTTTGTTAAGCTTGTCCTTAACATCGCCTATCGTATCGCTCTTGGATATGGTTATGCTTGTTCTGGTTCCGTCACCCTGTACCAGTTCGATTGTGGCGGGGTTTTCAAGTATGAAGTTACCGCTTGCATCCCAGAACTTGTCTATGTCATAAAGCTTGGTTCCGAGCTTTGCGAGATCTCCGATAGCCTGGCCTTCAACGTCAAACTTTGCGGCATAGTCCTGACCGGGTGTGTTGATAGCCTGTGCACCACCTGATGAACCTACGAGTGTTTTTGCAGCTTTTGCTTCGTCGAGAAGTCTGATGTCTAAAAGATCCATTGCTGCTGAATTATCCTTGAGGGCATCGTAAAGATCCTTTACGGACGCATCGGAAGCCATGGTTACACTTATTGCATTTCCTGTTATGCTTATGGTCGGCTTTGCACCAACTGCTCCTGTATTGAGAACGTTAAGGGTGGTAGCAGTCGTATTGGTTGCATCTCTTCTTACCTGCATAAGAGTATTGCCTGCAGCGTCAACGTATATAGAACCGTCTACGTTATTGGCATTGGTTGCAAGAGTGGAGTCAAATTTCAGGGATATTTCTGAATCGCTTACCGAACCGCTTACTGAATCAACATAGTAAGCTTTAACAGTTGTGGTTTTGCTGTCCATTGAAGCAGCGGTTCTGACTATAGTAACTGTCGATGCTCCGCTTCCTATCTCAACTGTATCGGCTAAGTTGTTGGTTGCCTTCTGGGCAGCCATATTAAGGACAAACTTGTCTCCCACGCTCAGCCTTGATGCACTGACCATCGATATGGAAAGACCTGTAAGACCTGAAATGTTGGTAGCGACAGATATTGCTCCGGATGTTGCTGAATCGTTTATAGTTATCTCTTTGGTAACGTATGTATATGTTCCGTCCAGTGCATACTGGTGGGACTGTACAGAAAGGGTGGTCGAGTTAAGAGTCTTGCTTACAACCGTGAAAAGAGTGGATGAACTGGTAGCAGTATGGGATGCACCACTTATGGTAACTGTAGCTATCTGAAGCTTGGGGTCAAGCTGGTTGTACTGATCTCCGTAGGTAATGGCGGCATTAGCTGAAGCAACTGTGGCTGCTGTAAATACTTCGTAACTTCCTGCCTTGAGACCCTTGACTGCTATTCCGCCGTTTGCTTCTGTGTCAAGACCTGAATCTGTGTTTATAGCTATAACATCAAGTGCGAATGTATCGTGCTTTACCTTGAATATATCGGTTTTCTGAACCTGGTTTGCACCTGCTGTGGCTTCGATTTCAAGTTTATAGTTTCCGCCGCCCGGTGCTTTCTGACCGAACTGGTCAAGAACCCTCAGACCGTCTCTCATGAATATCTTTGTGGACAGCTTGTCTGAAGAAACGTATGCTGATGCGTCGCCGTTCAGAAGTTTCTTGGTGTTGAACTCTGTGGTTGCGGATATTCTGTCGATTTCTGAAGTCAGCTGGTCAATTTCCTTCTGTATCTGGATTCTGTCTTCGGAAGTATATGTATCGTTAGCTGCCTGAACAGAAAGCTCTCTCATTCTCTGAAGGATTGAATGGGTTTCGGCAAGAGCACCTTCAGCTGTCTGAATCATGGAGATACCGTCCTGAGCATTTCTTACTGCCTGGTCGAGTCCCTTTATCTGGGCTCTCATCTTTTCAGATATTGCAAGACCGGCTGCATCATCGGCTGCTCTGTTGATTCTAAGACCTGAGGAAAGCTTTTCCAATGACTTGGAAAGTCCTGACTGGTTGAAAACGAGTTTGTTGTAAGTGTTAAGGGCTGCTAAGTTGTGGTTAATAAACATAATGTTACCTCCTTGTTTTTGTTGGGTCATGCTTCCATGCATGCCCGGTATGTTTGCAATTTAAAATTTCGTCACCCCGCGCGCTAGGGTTTTATAACATTATACAGTAAGTTTATCGTCTTATCTTTTTAATTCTTTAGTCTTTTTTGATCAAAATATTACTTGCTCTTTTGCAATATCTGTATATTTAATTATGGATAACTTCAGGAGAAAACATTTATCTAAGGTTATTTATGAGCTTTACAACGGTAGAAACCTGTTTTTCCAGACTATACCGGTCTTCTACATGCTTTCTGTACTTGTGTGAATCATATTCATTATTGAGCATCGATGGGATTTCACTTGCAAAATTATATACAAGTTCCCCCGGCCATTGGACTTTTGAACCGCAGTAATTATGGATTAAAGGTTTTATTCCTCTGGCCATTGCCTCCATAATATTATAAGGATGTCCTTCATGTATACTCGTAGATAAAATATAGTTCTTATTATCAAGAAATTGATTTATGTCTTTCACATATCCGTAGAACTTCAGATTATCTTCGAGACTATTCTCTTTCACAAAGTAATCAAAATAATTTTCATATCTTATATCCTGAAAATTTCCTGCGATATGTAATACGTATCTTTTATCGGCTTTGACAAGCGAACCTATGACCTGCATCCATGCAGCGGGATCTTTTTTATTATCAATATTTGCAACCACAGCCATGTTTACCCCGTGTTCCCTGATCTTAAAAATGAATTTATTCAGATCGACCCCATTGGGCAGTATTTCTATTTTATTTTTTAGAAGATCGTAGCTTTTGGAATGGTATTTCTTTAAAATCCTTTCAATATGTCCGCTTACCAATATTAATTTATTCACATTACTCCATTTTATTTTCTCCGGATACTCTGCAAGTGCTTCGTAACTGTGTAATCTGCACACTATTCTTTTATTGTTTTTGGCAAGCCTATTGGTAATCTCAACAGCCAGATCATTTGCCCACTCTATCCAGACTATCTCTGCCCACTCATATGCCTGGGCTATCTTCTCTCCCTCCCCTGTTACAACAAGTCTGACATCATATATCTCTGATAATATATACGCAACATCACGGATAAAGTTATCTCCTGTAGGAAGGCAGAGAAAGGCAATCTTTTTTCTGGATGAGTTGCTTGTCTTTAGTGCTTCATACTTTTGAAGTATTTGAGGAATTTTTGATATTTCATATGATTTTTTATAATAGTACAGTGCCATCGCAGGGTTATCAGCTTTGACCTGGGTATCTCCGAGCATATCGTATACTTCCCATGTTTTGGGACATATTCTTGTCAGGTATCTCCACGATTCAAAATACTCTTGTGCCTCAAAAAGCGATTTTGAAAGGTTGAACAAAAGATCGGAACGAGTAGGACTAAGTTTTATCGCAGCATCAAGCATTTGAACGGACAGTTCATACTTTCCTTCATAAAAAGAAATTATTCCCAGTACGTTATATTTTTCAACTTAATCCTTGATATTTTGTGCAGCCTCTCTGGCTTTTAAATAATTTTTTCCCTTAATCAAATACGTTATCTCTTCAAACAAGTCCATCAGAAGTAGATCTCCTTTGTAAAATTTGCCAGTAATATTACCGATAGAAAATCAATTTACTCTCCCCTTTAGGGGAGTACGG
>DJGH01000008.1:0-173 GCA_002431635.1 Petrotoga sp. UBA5851 | reverse complement strand
AAGTCTTTTTACAGACTCCCGGATTGGGTCTATTTTTTTCCGGATTCTTTTAAAATATTACGTATTTCTTCTTCACTTAGCTTAGTAAGCTTTTTTATGGTTTTTATGTCTAGTCCTATTTTTATTCCTTCTCTAGCCGTTTCAACTCGCTCTTCAAGTCTACCTTTCTGTAT
>DJGH01000031.1 GCA_002431635.1 Petrotoga sp. UBA5851 | reverse complement strand
ATCCCTCCCGGCTTACGCCGTACTCCCCTAAAGGGGAGATTTAATCCCTCCAAGGATGTATACCTAAAACAATGGACAAAAAAATGATATAATAATATTGCGGAGGTGGACGATGCTCTTTTCACCGAAGATAGACTTTGTATTCAAACATATGTTTGCAAGCAATGATGAAAGAAGTGAAATATTACTTAAAAACTTTCTGAATGAAGTACTCGGACTTAAAGAAGGGATAAAAGAGATAACATACCTCAATCCATACAACAACAAAGAAACACAGGACGATAAAATATCAGTACTGGATCTAAAGATAAAAGACGAAGAATCAAGAGAGATAGACATAGAAATGCAGTTGAACAACATAGACAACTACCGGAAAAGAAGCCTTTACTACTGGAGCTGCATGTATTCATAGACGATAAAAGAAGGCAAGACACATGAAGAACTTAAAAAGTGCATAATAATAAACATACTGGACTTCAAACTGATAAAAGAAACGAAAAGATACCATACAGTATATAAGATAATGGAAATAAAAGAAAAGTACGAGTATATAGACGATCTTGAACTACATTACATAGAACTGCCAAAGTTCAGAGAAAAGAAAACGATAAACGAGCTAGACATGTTGGAAAAATGGATTCTGTTCATAAAAGAAACAGGAATGAAAGGTAAAGAAAAAAAGATGGAAGAACTGATAGAAAGCGAGGAGGTGTTAAAGATGGCGGCCCAGAAGATAAAAGAACTGAGCAAAGACGAACAGATGCGCCAAAGATACCTAGCAAGACAGAAAGCGCTGATGGACAAAAGGTCAGCTGAAAGATACCGTGAAATACTTCTCGAAAGGGCAACCATGAACGGTATACAGAAAGGTAGACTTGAAGGAGAATATAAAAAAGCGATTGAAACAGCCAAGAATCTTATAAAACATAATATATCAAAAGAAATAATAATAAAATCGACAGGATTAACAGAAAAAGAAGTATCTGATATAGAAAAACAAATGAAAAAATCATAAACCTAACCCGGGAGTCTGTAAAAAGACTTGCGGGTTAATTCTCTCCTTGATGGGAGATTAACCCCTCCTTTGAAGGCATTCCTGTAAGGAATGAGGTGGCGCCGAAGGCAATGGTGGATGTGCAGTAAAACATTCAGGATTCAGAAAGTTGTAAGGATATTTCTGATAAAAAACACAAAGATCACATCCCTCCCGGCTTACGCCGTACTCCCCTAAAGGGGAGAATAAAATCGACTTACGCTAAGGATTGGAATAAAAAATCAGATAAAAAGAACGGCGGGAGAACCCGCCGCATTTTATGAAAGCATCTTTTCTATAATTATATAGATCAGCCCACCGGATAATGTGAGTTTTATAAACCAGTCAAAAAGCTTATCTTTTTTAACACTCACCTCTTTCTTCCTTATTTCTAGAGTATCCAAAAGCCTTTCTATAAGCTCATCTTTGAAACCGTTATGCATCAGCTCATCAAGCATATTTAGCCGTTCATTTACAGAATCAATCTTCTCTATAAGCACTTCTTTTTCTGCAAGAAAAAAACAGTTATCGTGCTCTGTCAGCAACATCCCCTCCATTCCCTATTTTGGGTTTATTATTGCTACCACACCATCAATTAAAACAGACAAAGCAATTTCTATGAACGGGCTGTATATTCCTGCCTGCTTACAGATTTCACGTGCTGCCTGCAGTACTGTTTCTTTTTTCTTGGAACCGTTTCCCGGCATTTCTATCATACTTACAAGGTAAGGTATGAGGCCGGTAAGTTGCTGCATTCTTAATCTCCTATATTGTTAAAGACCTGTGTTTCCTGTGTATCAACATAATTGCCTTCATCTACCGCACAGCCTGCCGGAACAAACACACCTATCATACTGGTCATGGCAGCTTCGATCTGCTCCTTTGTCAGAGCTTCTTTTGGTTCCTGTACAGTAACAGAGTAGCTTTTTTTTGCAGAGGCATCAAAAAACTTTAACGTAAGCTTTTTCATTCACATCACCGCCTTATGAAAGTATATAACTTTCTTTGGTGAGCATATCGTACTCTGTATAAGTGCTCAAGGAGGCAAAAGCAGAGAGGGCTGCTTTAAGATTGGTTTCGTCGTCGCTGTAGCATTTAAATGATCTGCTTTTTTTCTTTTCTTTCCCATCCTGCTCATACTTAAAAACTACGGTTGCACTTCTTGTATCAAGGGTTTTTGCCATTCTCTCACTCTCCTAATTTTTTTATTCCGGCCGGAACAGTATAAGTATACCTTTTAAGAAAACTTTTGTATACCATAAATCAAAAATCTTCCTGATATGGAAAACTCTGTACACGATCTTCCGGACAGGTAAAAGGCTTTATAACCAGGAGTACTATCCGCATAATAAAATTTAATGTATACTTTTGTATACCTATAAAAAATATAAAAGATAAGACCTTTTTTATTGTATTCAGAAATATTCAAATATCTTTGCCTTTTTTTATACTTTCCTAAAAAACTTTTTGAATATATAATTAAGAAAATAACATTAAATATAGGGAGGGAGCACATGCAAATTATATCAGCGTACAAATATGCCAAGGACAACAACATTAATTACAGAATGCTTTTAGGCCTTATAAAGCATTTCGGGCTCAAACCAATTTATGAGGAGGGCAAAAGAAGGCTTTTTGAACTATCAGATCTTGAAAAACTGAAGAATGATCTATCTATAAAAAACAATATTCAATGATTAACAAAAAAATATCTTTTTTGTTACGTAAAAAAATGTTAAATAAAATTAATATTTAATTA
>DJGH01000010.1:47083-58079 GCA_002431635.1 Petrotoga sp. UBA5851 | reverse complement strand
TTTATTTGAAGGGAATTTTTGTAATCGGCAATAATCGAACTTTCTCTTCCAAAGAAAGACAAAGAACATAACAGGATGCATATTAAAAAAACATTTTTTTTCAAAATATACACTCCAAAGAAAATAAAACGGGGACGATGTCCCCATTTTATTTACATATTCTGAGCCAGTTTTTCCATTTCAGCTTCGTCTATTTCATAATTTCCAAATACTTCCTGAACATCATCGTTGTCATCCAGGGAATCCAGAAGCTTCAATAATTTTTCCGCATCTGATCCAGTCATTTTTACTGTAGTTTTTGGCAGATAACTCAACTGAGCTTTTACTGTAAAACCGGAGTTCTGTATGGAGTTTCTCATATTTCCCAGAGACTCTACCGGACCTACAACTTCTACCGGATCGTCTGAATCATCTACATCCTCTGCTCCTGCATCAATGGCTGCCATAAGGAAAGCATCGGAATCGGTTATTTCATTCTTCGGAACTTCCAGAATAGCCTTTCTCTCAAAATTCCAGGAAACGGCTCCATTTTCTGCCAATGCTCCGCCATGTCTGGATAACAGGTGCCTTATTTCCTGAGCAGTTCTATTTTTATTATCTGTAACTACTGAAATTATAAGGGCCACACCTGCGGGACCATAACCTTCGTACATTATTTCAACGAGCGCATCTGCTCCTTCAGCACCAATACCTTTATTTATGGCCGATTCGATTTTGTCTTTGGGCATGTTTGCTTCTCTTGCTTTTTCTATAGCGGTTCTCAATCTCGGGTTTGAATCAGGTACAGCTCCGCCTTCTCTGGCTGCAACCGTCAATTCTCTGATAATTTTTGTGAACATCTGCGATCTTTTCGCATCCTGTGCACCTTTTCTGTGCTTAATATTCGCCCATTTATTGTGGCCTGACATCTTATATCCCTCCTAAAAACTTTTAATTGCAAGTAAAGTTGTATCATCATGCTGCTCGGCATTTTCTACAAAAGTATCTACCGAATCTATTATACTATTAACTATTACATCCGTGTTATCTCTTTTTATCAGTTGCATTAAGCTTTGTAATCTTTCCCAGCCGTACTCATCTTTTTTAGGGTTGCGAGCCTCAGTCAGTCCGTCGGTATATGTAAAAAAGACAAGATCTTCCGTATACTCGAATTTTTCTGGAGAGTAAGCGTTGTCCTCAAGTATTCCGAGCGGTAATCCTCCGGCTTTGCTGGAATAAAACTTTCCGTCTATAAAAAAAGGCGATTCGTTATGTCCGGCATTTATTACCTGAAGGGTTTTGTTTTCTGAATCAACGAGTACAAATATGGCAGTTACAAATCTATCTGAAGGCAGACTTCTGCTAAGAAAGTTGTTTATATAGTTAACAACTTCACCGAGATCGGCGGCATTTTCCACCTTGCTCCTCACCACGCCTTTAAGAGAGCTCATTATAAGTGCAGCAGGAACACCCTTGCCGGAAACATCGGCGAGAATAGCAAAAAGCTTTGTTTCGCTAAGTTTTAAAGCATCGTAGTAATCACCGCCGACATCGAAAGCAGATCGGTAAAAGGTTGAAAGCTGAATCTTTTCAAATGTGGGCAAAGTCTTAGGTAAAAGAGACTCCTGTATTTCTTTTGCGAGTTTCAGCTGTTCGTCCATTTTCTGCTGTTTTATACGCTCTTTAAGATAGTTCATAGTATCAAATCCGAATGCGAGCTGTTCGGCAACTGACTCTAAAATTTTTTTATCTGAGGCCAGAAATATTGAACGGTCTTTTTTCCCGTAAAGCAGAAGAAATCCCCAAATCTTTATCTGAGACTTTATAGGCACCAAAAGCATGGAGTCCGGATAATCGTTTATCTCATCACGCTCTTTTAAAATAGTTTTAATAGGTTTAGTCCTGTTCATTATGTTAAGAAGCGGAAGTATATTCAGATCAGCATCAAGAAACTCTGAATACAAAAGATTAAAGTCGTGATAATCATCGTTAAGGATAAACTCTCCCACTACTATATTTCTAAAGTTTATTACATCTTTTAACCGTGTGACAACATTTTCTATGGCGAGTCTGGGATCTTTGACTGAGAAAACCATCTTACTTATATCCAGAACAGTGGTAAGCTCTTCATATGTTCTAGATATTTCTTCAAACTGAGCCTGAAGAATGAGGGTGTTTTCTTCAATTTTCACTTTATAATTATTAAGCTCGTTTATGTATATGTCAATGAGCTTATCCACTCTTTCCTGAAGCTCCGCAGTATCATCGGTGTCATCGGAAAAAGCGTTCAAAATAGAGTTAAGTTTATTGTAAATCCTTTTATAATCACTCATAATCTACTCTCCGACAAGAGATTTGACGGTATCGATAAGCTGCTTAGGACTGAAAGGCTTGGTAAGCACTTTTCTTGCACCTAAAGACAAAGCGTTCTGCTCATCATCTTCTCCGCCTTTTGCTGTGAGTACAATAACAGGAATATCCATACCTTCGTCCTTGAGTATTTTCAGAACGGTAAAACCGTCCATTATAGGCATCATAATATCGAGGCATATGGTATCAGGACGTACTTTTTTAATCTTATCTATGGCATCTTTTCCGTTAATGGCTTCCTGTACATCATATCCGGCGTGCTTGAGATTGAAAGTAAGTATGTTGCGCAATACTTCAGAATCATCAACAACCAGTATTTTTTTCATATCCAGCCCTCCATACGGCCTCATCGCATATTGGAATAAAAAAATCCTTTTCCGGTTCAAATCCATCCTTAACCAGCTTAAAAGGATTGAAAAGCATATCGCTTTCCTGAGTATATTGTATCATAAAAAAGCCTTTTTTATTCACGCAATATGTGAAATCCATAAACAGTTTTTTAAAATCATAACTGTTTTTTCCTTTTTCTATAGTTGAAGTTTCGTATGAAATTAACTTTTTGAAAGTATTTTCGGAAAGATAGCATTTAAAACGGTATCCTTTAATCTCTGCCGAAAGTTTGAAAGAAGGAGCAGTCTCCATGTGTTCCAAAAGATCTAATCCTTTTTGTATACTGCCCGATACCGTTGAAAAATCAAAATGATCTTTAGTCTGTATGGTAAGATACACAGCCCTGTTTATAAATCCCAGAGGAATAGCAGGTGAGTATGAGATCAGCGGCATTGGATGAAAGCCCTGTGAATAATCCATAGGACAACCGGATCTTCTCATGAACATATCTACTGTTCTGGCTATATCGTTGTGGGATATGTATGAAAGACATGAATATTTCTTGAATCTTAATAGATATTTCATTTGTATGCACCTCGGAATGAGATATGATATAATAATTTTGATACGAGAAATACTTAGTAAAAAGAACTTTGGGAGGAAATTCAGTGAAAAAATATTTCAGAAGTTTTTTTATAGGATTTGCGGTAGGTATGTGTTTTTTTGCTTTTCTTTTTATTTACACATACAATTTTTATAAAAATTCAAACTCCATATTTTTTATTAACTCTAATTATAACACTTATCTGTTCAGGAACGGTGAACTAATCTTACCTACCAAGTACAAGTATGTAAAGCTTGCGGATATGCCTGTGAACCTTATAAATACACTTTTATGGTCTGAAGATAGGGATTTTTATGAACATTACGGGTTTAACCTCAAATCTTTTATAAGAGCAGTAGTTATAAATGCTTTTACACTGGATTTTTCACAGGGCGGAAGCACCATAACCCAACAGCTGGCAAAGATGGTTTATCTTTCAAACGAAAAAACCATAAAAAGAAAGATGCTTGATATAATGCTTGCTTTTTTTATTGAAAGATCCTACTCTAAGGATGAAATACTTGAAGCGTATATGAATAATGCAGCCTATCTTGGAAACGATATACTTGGATTTCCGGCTGCAGCTGATAGGTACTTCAAAAAAAATATAAATGATCTGAGTTTTGCAGAGATGGCTGTTTTGGTTGGTATAATAAACGGACCTTCTATATATGACCCATACCGTCATCCCGACAGAGCCAGGAAACAGGCGCAGGCACTACTCAACTCTCTGGGAGGATCAAGCCTTAAGAATACTATTGACCTTAAAAAGGCAGCAGAAGATCTGGAAAAGATGGAGTTTAAAAAATTTACATATGAAGACCGTTATGTTGAACTTATCTATCAATGCATAAGCGAACTGAAGGAGCTTAATCTGAAATCAGGCGGATATGTCATAAAAAGCACGTTTGATAAAGATATATTCGAATCCGTGACTATGCCCGCAACTGCATGCGGTATTGCTATAAATAATAAAACGGGTGAGATGCTTGGATTTTGGGGCAGCCAGTACTCTGCATTTCTTTCCCAGCAACAGATAGGATCCGGAGTAAAGCCTTTCTATTACTCCATGGCAATAGAAAACGGCTATACCTTTGATACTATACTGCCCGATAAGCCTACGGACTTTGGAGGATGGAAACCTCAAAACTTTGATAAGAAGTTCAGAGGTGAAGTAACACTTAAAGAATCCTTGGTAAATTCGATAAACATTTCTTCTATTTATCTTGCTATGCATGTTTCAACATCGCCAACCAACTCCATACAGAAAATAGAAGACTTTCTTAAGAAGAACATAGGTATAAAGGGCAAATATCCAGGAGACCTGACTCTGTCTTTGGGCACACTAGAGACTAATCCATACAATATGGTAAGAGCTTATACGATGTTCTCAAATTATGGACTTATACCTAAGATATTCTCAGTTTTTGAAGTTTATGACCGACGCGGAAACATTATTTTCAGGCAAAATCCTTCTATTGAAAGAAAAGTAGAGGGAATTTCGCCGCAGACCTATGCTTCCATGGTTCAGTTATTAAGGGAAACTGTTGTTTCTGGGAGCGCTAAACGTGCAAATGTACAGGGGGTTGAACTGGTTGGAAAAACCGGAACTGCCGAAAGTGCGGCGTGGTTTACAGGTGATACCGGAAGCACAAGCCTATCAGTAAGGGTTGACGGAAAGGATCTTTTATCTTCAACTGCAGCTGTTCCTATTGCGCAGACGATAGTGAAATCTTTTTATTACAATACGCCAAACTATAAGATACCGCTTTATACCTCTGTAAAAGGTTTAAATAAGCTTGATTTCTTTGCTGATCCTGTTACATTCATCTCAAAAGGCATGGACGTAATAAGTTATCTTGCGAATGCAAAGCTTTCTGAAGGAATTGAGAGGATAGGCGAAAAAATAGAAGAAGTGATAACAGATATTGAGTTCATATATCCTGACATGGCGCTGAAAATAAGACAATGGTATGCCGTGAACTCGGTTGACTTTTTGGACGATCCGTATACGTTTGTCCTAAACGGCTCAGATATTTCAGTTTATCTGCAAAAGCTTGAGATAAATGAAGAAAAAGCCATAAGACTTATGGAGATTTCACAAGAACTTTCTTCCTCTTATCCGGATGTGAGCATGAAGATCAATGAATACCTTAAAGAAAAAGGATATGAAACAGCTTTAAGGGGGAATAGCCATGAAGATCAATAAGTATAAGAAAGGAAAGGTAATAATAGAAAAAGACAGTCCTGTAAAAAAACTTTTTTATATACAGCAGGGAAAGATTACCGATACCAAAAACATATTCAGCAGTGGTTCTTTTTTCGGACTTGTTTCATTCTTTACTGAGCTTAATGTGCTTAATGATTACAGAATACTTGAAAATGCGGTTCTATATGAATATGATTGTATGGATGAGATTCCAGAAGATATCCTGACTTTTTTTATAAAGTCTCTTTCGGATATGTACGTAGGCTTTTCTTATATGAGTCTTGTAGGCAGAATGCCGGATCCAAGTTTTATAATAAGTAATTACAATGATCAGAAAAGTTCCGCTGCCGGTGGTTCTAAAAAAGATCTTTTGAAAGAGCTTAAAGGTGACGGAGATCTTGATGATTTTATAAAAGCTCTGGATTTTTACATTAACGACAACGATGAAGAGGTTGAAATACCGCAGACCTTTTCGGATTTTAAGGACGAAATAAACAAGCTTCTTGTGGAGTTTAACGTTTCTAGGTTTATAGCCATGATGAGAGGTGTCATAGTAAAAAAGAGCTTTCCTGCCGAGAACTGGTATGCTTTTTTTTCTGAACTTTTTGAGAGGTCAATAACCCTTAATGACAGGGCGCTTACGTTATATATAATATACAGCTCATCTTTTATGCTGACGGATCTGGAGCAGATAAACTCGCTTTTGAGAAAGCACTGGGAGTTTTTAAGGTTTAATGGTTTAAACTCATGGATAGATTATGTTCTGAGAGTACATAACAATAAATTGATAGTACAGGTTGATGATTAGTATGAATGTAGAAAGAATAACCAGCTTTGGTGTAAGGATTGACGGAATGTATATAGTAGCAAACGGTATTGTGCTTGGAGTTATATATGGTTTTGAAACTAACAGGTTGTTCAGGATCTTTTCAACCGGTGATATAATTGGGCTTGATAAATACTATTGTAATATAGGGCTTATAGATTACTTCGGGATAGGGGATTTTGAACTGGATAATCTTTCTGACGATGAGTTTAAGGAAAAACTTAAAGATAAAAGTTTTTGCAAGCTATTTTCGGAATCGCTTAAAGAACTTTTTTCAGAGCTCTCATCATTTTCAAAGGAAGACGAGCAGATTATCCTCTACTACAATATGAAGAAACTGTACCAAATGAGCGGTAGCAAACGTCTGGGTCTGCCAAAAAAATTTGTTGAAGAAACAGGAATTGACCGGGTTATGGCTGAGCTTCAGACTCAAGGAAAAGTGCTTCTTGATAAAGATGTTTATATTATAAACAGGCAATCTGTTACAGAAAATTAATAGAGTGAGTTTTTATATATGATAAAATATTATCTCGGGATAAGGTTATAAATTCTTTTTCTAAGATACCTTGTATCCCAGGCGGATTATTTCATAAATGCAGGAGGTGACATTATGTACGCCATATTGGAATTTGGAGGAAAGCAGTACAAAGTGGAAGAAGGTCAAACTCTGTACACAGAAAAGGTAAACGGAGTAGAACCCGGTTCTTCCTTTGTTTTTGACAAGGTTTTGTTTGTAAAGAAAGATGATTCGGTGAAAGTGGGATCTCCATATGTTCAGGGAGCCAAAATAAACGCCGAAGTCATTGAACATGGAAAAGACGAAAAAATTCTGGTTGTAAAGTTCAGAAGAAGAAAGATGTACAGAAGGGTAAACGGCCACAGACAGCAGTTTACAGCCTTAAAGATAACCAAGATAGAAGCTTAGGTTATGATACGCGTAAGCGTAGAAGGAGCAAGAATGACTATAAAAGGTCATGCCGGCTACGGTGCGTATGGTAAGGATATAGTATGCAGTGCTGTAAGCGTTCTGACGCAGTTTGTGGGTGAAATTATAGAAAAAGAAAAAATGGGATCATATAAAATAATGGAAAACACGATACAGTTAGATTTCGACCCGGACAACGTTATTTCGTTGAAACTGCAGAGTTACCTGTTAGAAGCTTTTAAGAACATAGAAACAGACTATAAAAAGAATATGAAAGTGGAGGTGTCAAGCTAATGAAACTCAACCTACAATTTTTTGCTGGTGCGGCAGGCGATGCCAATAGAAGAGACAGCAACCCTAAGTATCTTGGTGTAAAAGCAGGAGAAGGAAAGCTGGTAACATCAGGAAGCATAATAATAAGGCAGAGAGGCACCAAGATTCACCCCGGCAAGAACGTCGGTTTAGGCAGAGATTTTACAATATTTGCCACTGCTGATGGCAGGGTGAAGTTTGAAGAGAAGAACAATAGAAAGTACGTAAGCATATATCCTCAGGCACAGTAAGTCAGCCTATGGAAGGTGACTTATGAGTTCAAAAAGGTTGGCTGTATCAGGTATAATAGGAGCACTGGCTTTTTTGTTGACTTTCATAGAGTTTCCAATATTTCCGTTTGCTGCTTTTCTTAGGTTCGACCCGAGCATATCGCTTATAGTTGTTATGGTTCAGGCTTTTGGATGGATTCCAGCTCTGTTTTCCCTTTTGATCAAAGATCTCCTTTTTACCTTGATTCACCAGGGAGCGGGCGGCCCGATAGGAATGCTTATGAATACTACAGCCGGGCTGGTTTTTGTGTCTATCCTGTCATTGCTGAAGACCAGAACAGCTAAGTATATTGGGTATTCATTATCCAGTTTGGCTGCAAGTTTAGTAATGCTTATAATGAATTTTTTATTTCTTCCGTTATATACAGGCATGAGCTTTGCAGATGCAGGATCTGCCCTTGGTGTTGGAACTTCCGGGCTGATTCTTACCATAATAGGTTTTAACATAATTAAGTTCCTGGCGAACTCTTTTATCGGAGACATAGCATATTCAAGAATAAAAAAGATTTTTAATAATAAAGACTTGAAAGGAGGAAGCAAATAATGGCTTCTATAATGACACAGAAGACTTACATGGCTAAGCCGGCAGAGGTTAAAAGGAAATGGTACCTCGTGGATGCTCAGGGTAAAACTCTGGGAAGATTGGCTTCTCAGGTTTCAAAAATTTTACAGGGAAAAAATAAGCCTACATATACTCCGCATATTGATACAGGTGATTTTGTAATAATAGTAAATGCAGAAAAAATATGTGTAAGCGGCAGGAAAATGACTCAGAAGGTATACTATAGACATACAGGCTTTCCGGGAGGACTTAAGGTTTCAAAAATCACAGAGGTTTTTGATAAAAAGCCGGAGAGAGTTCTTGAAATGGCTATAAAGGGAATGATGCCAAAAAGCATTCTTTCCAAGCATATGATTAAAAAACTTAAGATATATGCTGGTTCTAGTCATCCGCACGAAGCACAGAAACCAGAAAAGATAGAACTATAAAACAGGAGGAGATTGTAATGGCTGAATTGTTGGATTATTACGGTACAGGCAGAAGAAAAACATCAATTGCCAGGGTTCATCTCAGACCGGGAACCGGCAAATTTACTATAAACGGTAAAGAGTATGATGATCCCGTTGCGTATTTTAATAACAATAAAATATGGACCAGACATGCTTTTGAACCTCTTACAGTAACTCAGAATGAGAATAAGTTTGACGTATACATTATAGTTGAAGGCGGCGGACTTAACGGACAGTCAGGAGCAGTAAGACTCGGAGTTGCAAGAGCTCTTCTTGAACTTGACGAAAGCACAAGACCTGTTCTTAAAGTAAGAGGAATGCTTACTAGAGATTCAAGAGCAGTTGAAAGAAAGAAGTACGGATTAAGAAAAGCAAGGAAACGCCCACAGTTCTCCAAGAGGTAGTATTTTTTGGAACATCAGAAATAAAATTAAAAGAACGGCATTCGAACGCCGTTCTTTTTTTCAAAGAGGTATAGAAATGAACAATTACGATCAACTTAAGGAAACGGTTCAGAAAATAAAGGACTCATTAAGCATAGTTGATGTAATAAGTTCATATATATCGGTAAAGAAAGCAGGCAGGAATTATTCGGCATTGTGTCCGTTCCATCCAGAAGACACACCTTCTTTCTATGTTTTTGCAGAAACCAACACATATCATTGTTTTGGTTGCGGCGCACACGGCGATGCAATAAATTTTGTCAAAGAGTATGAAAAGGTTAGTTATGTTCAGGCTGTGAAAAAACTGGCAGCACAAAGCGGAATACAAATTGAACTAGAGGAAAGGCCAGAAATACCAGAGCTAAGACTTAACAGAGAGGTAGCTGTTGCCTATAGCGATACACTTATGAACCTTCCTGACAGTTCTGAAATATGGAAATACCTCAAAAACAGGAGTATTGACAGACAAGCGGCAAAAGAGTTTGAACTGGGTTTTTCAACCGGTAAAGAAGTTATGCAGGTAATTAATAAAAGTGACTTTAAAGTTGAACTCGCAATCAGAAATGGATTGTATAATCAAAACCGCGAGTTTTTCAATAACAGGCTGATAATACCGATAAGAGACAATAATGGAGATCTTTCGGGGTTTTCTGCCCGCAGTATAGATGGCTCATCGCCAAAATATCTTAACACTCCGGAAACACAGTACTTCAAAAAAGGAAAGATACTTTATCTTTATCATAAAACAAAAAATTATATAAAGCAGAATGACTTTGCAATTATAGTAGAAGGGTATTTTGATGCAATTTCAATGTACAGGGCAGGATTTAAAAATGTTGCAGCAGTTCTTGGTTCGGTTCTCACCAAGGAACATGCCTTTGAGTTAATGAAATCCACGAACAAAATCATTACAATGTTCGATTCAGATGAAGCTGGCCGCAAAGCTACACTATCTTCTATAGACAATCTTTGTGCAAAAGGTTTTCAGATTGCTGTTGCTAAGTATGATGAAAAAGATCCCGATGAACTGGTACGCAGTAATCAAAACAAGTACATAGCCGAGCTTCTTAAGAAATCTTATAAGTTCCATGAATATATACCGCATGCATATGTTTCAAGATACGATATACAAAATGATTTTGGACTAGAAGAGTATTTAAAGGAAATGTCCGTGTGGTACAAAAAGTTTACAGAATCCAAACGGTTTGAGATACTTGACACTTTTATCAGCACTATTGCCCAGATAACAAAAAAGCGCGACGAAATAATAGAGGAAATAATCAAGTCAAAGATTCAGACTTTGAATTTTAAAGCAGATTCAATAATACAAAATCAACAAAAACATCAAAATCTCGAAAAAGAAATAAGATATGATTTTGACAGGTCTATTATCTATCTGTGGCTGAAATATGATGATTACAAGGAAAAGCTTAATGAGCTTGACAGTGGGGCTATTGATGAAGGACCCGCCAAAGAGTTTTTAAGGTTCGTAAATGAAGGCAAAAATATTACACAGATACTTGAAAACGGTTCCGTACAGTTATGTGAGATGATCTCTCAGATCTATCTTATCGATAGTTTTTTTGAACCCGGAAAAATATATGACGCATTAAAAATGACTTTTGAAAGGAAAACCTTTCAGAAACATATTGATAGTCTTAAAAATAAACTTAAGGGTACAGTTGATGAGGAGGAAC
>DJGH01000010.1:6469-47056 GCA_002431635.1 Petrotoga sp. UBA5851 | reverse complement strand
GAGATAATAAACTGCATTTCAAAACAGAAAAGTCTTGGAGGTAAATAAGATGGTTATGGCAAACGATCTGAATCTTGAGGTAGCTGATACTATACAGGAGCTTGGAGATCTTGAGATCCTTGAGGATGACAAGATAAAGCTCAAGAACAAGAATCAGAAACCGCAAAAAACTATAGAAGCAATTATAAAAGATTTAAGGGATTTGGCAAAGAAAAACAGCAATAAGCTTACTTATGAGGATATAGATAAGTGTATTCCGGAAGACTCGGAGATGATTGACGCCGATTATCTTGAAAAAATATATACAGAACTGCAGAAGTTCGATATAGAGATAATAGATTCAAGCTTGGACGGAGAAACAGAGGATATTATGGGTGATGATAATTTTCTTCTTTCCGAAGATGAGTTTGCCGAACCGGCCGCCGAGGAGTATGAGGTACTCGACATACTTGGTGATGGCGAAATGCAGATGTATGACAATATATCGCTTAATGATCCGATAAAAATATATTTGAAGGAAATAAGCAAAATAGGGTTGCTCACCCCAAGAAGGGAAAGGCAATTGGCACAGAGGGCTCAGGCCGGAGATAAAAGATCAAGAGATGAACTGATAAAAACTAATTTGAGGCTTGTCATAAGCATTGCCAAGAGATATGTTGGCAGAGGCTTGAGTTTTCTGGATTTAATTCAGGAAGGAAATATAGGTCTTATAAAAGCCGTAAATAAATTTGACTGGAAAAAAGGTTTTAAATTTTCCACATACGCTACTTGGTGGATAAGGCAAGCTATAACAAGAGCTATAGCTGATCAGGCAAGGACAATCAGAATACCCGTTCATATGGTTGAAACCATCAACAGGCTGAACAAAGTGATAAGGGAGTTTCTACAGGAAAATGGTGAATATCCAACCGTACAGGATCTTTCAAAACTCATGGACAAACCTGTTGATAAGATAAGTGAGATACTTCTTGCAGCGAGGGAGACCATTTCTGCCGACTCTCCAATAACCGGATCTGATGAAGATGACTCCACTCTGGGAGATTTTCTTGCAGATGATGCCGTTGATCATCCTGAAGAAGCAGCAGTTAAGATGATAATAAGAGAAGAGATAGAGAAGATACTGGACACTCTTCAACCCAAAGAAGCAACCGTGCTTAAGATGAGATACGGTCTTTTTGACGGTAAAGTAAAGACTCTTGAGGAGGTAGGGCAGTTCTTCAACGTCACCAGAGAGAGAATAAGACAGATTGAGGTCAAAGCACTGCGAAAACTAAGGCATCCGAGCAGGAGCGCCCAACTGAAGGATCTTAGCTCTATGCTTGGTAAAAAGATTTTTTAGGTGAAAGATGGAAAATGAGACTGAAGTATTTACTCTGAAAAGGAATCTGTCAGAGTTTATAAAGGACGGACTTGACCAGGAACAGCTTGAAGCAGTTACAAAATCCGAAGGGAATACACTTATAATTGCCGGGCCGGGTTCCGGAAAGACCAGAGTGATAACCTATAAGATAGCGTATCTTCTGGATAATCATGTCAGAGCGGAAAATATTCTTTTGGTGACATTTACGCGTGCTGCAGCAAAACAGATGATAGAAAGAGTAAAAAAAGTAACCGAAAAGGATACCTCGCAGCTTGTTGCAGGTACTTTTCATCATGTGTGCAATCTTATACTGAGGAAGTATGCCAATATTCTGGGATATGCAAACAGTTACTCCATTCTTGATTCAGAAGATGCTGATGATCTTCTGAAGATGGCAAGGAACGAGTACAGAAGTGAATACTCTTTGGACAAAGAACTACCCAAAGAATCTGTTGTAAGTAAGATAATAAGTTACGCATGCAATACAGTGAAATCAGTTCGCGAGGCCCTTGGAGATATTGCTCCATATCTTATGGAGTTTGAAGGGGACATAGAAAAAATATGGATGAAGTATGCCCAAATGAAAAAAGATATGAATTCAATGGACTATGACGATATTCTGGTGAATACTGGACATCTTCTTTCGACTAATCCGGACATACTTAAGAAGGTATCCTCTCAGTTCAGGTATGTTCTGGTAGATGAGTTTCAGGATACCAGCAAGATTCAGCTTGAAATAGTGCGTGCCCTGTCAAGCGTTCATAAAAATCTGATTGCAGTGGGAGACGATGCCCAAAGCATTTATTCATTCCGTGGCGCAAGATTTGAAAACATACAGGAGTTTATGGAAATCAAGGGAACCAAGCTCTTCAAAATTCAGAAAAACTACAGGAGCGTTCCGGAAATAGTTCAACTGATCAACACAATGCTTCCTGAAAAAGCTATTCCCAAAAAACTTGAATCCGTTAGAAAGACCGGAGTTCTTCCTTTCATGATAGAGACTTTTGATGATTCAGAACAAAGTGAAGTCGTATGTAAGATAATTGCAGATAAAATTGATGAAGGTCTTGAATACAAAGATATAGCCGTACTTTACAGGACACACTCCCTTTCTATGGTTTTACAGCAGAAGATGGATTCCAAAAGACTTCCGTACAGACTTCTTTCCGGAAGAAAGTTCATAGAAACGGCACATATAAAAGATATGCTGTCTTTTGTAAAGGTTCTTCAGAATCCTCTTGACAAAATTTCATGGAGCAGGGCGCTTAAACTTTTCCCTGGTCTGGGAGCCAAAACGGCAATCAGAATATATGAAGAAATTGGTTCTGAACTTCTTAAAGAAAGCGACTTTGAAACGGCACTGAAAAATTCATCCATTAAGAAAAACAAAGATGCTCTGAAAATATTTTCCACACTTATATCTATGTCGGAACAAAATCCTTCAAAGGTTCTGGAGTATATATATAATACTTTTTACCAAGAGTATTCAAGGCTTTCCTTTCCGGATTACCGTTCACGAAACTCTGATGTAGAAAGATTTATAGACATTGCTGGAAGGTATGACAATATTTCAAGATTTCTAGAAGAGATGGTTTTGAGTGAAAATGTTCAGGTGATTGCTCCTTCACAGGAAGATAAAGAAAACAAGATAACCATGAGCACCATCCATGGAGCCAAAGGTCTGGAGTGGAAAGTTGTCATACTTATATCTGTCAATCCCGGAGACCTTCCTAATGCTATGGCCATTAAAGAAATGAAGCTTGACGAAGAGGAAAGGCTATTTTATGTTGCCGTTACCAGGGCGAAAGATGAACTGTACCTCTTAAATCAAAGCACTGGAGTTACAAATCCTTATTTGAAGAACAGTTTTGTTTTTGTCAAAAGTGAAAATGACTTTATGAAAAAGATACCGAAAGAAAAAGTTACAAAACTTAAAACAGGCTACGATTTTTGATGAGCTTTCCGGTGTATGGGCATCATTATCGTATCTGCAAAACTTGTTATGACATTTTAACATATAATTAATTAAGTATGAGGTAAAATAGAACATGGTATTTTTACGAAAAATTATAGAAAGGAGGGCATAAATACAGATGCCGACGATTAATCAATTGATTCGATTTGGTAGAGAGAAGGTAGTCTACAAATCAAAAGCGCCTGCGCTTCAGCACAATCCGCAGAAGCGAGGAGTTTGTGTAAGGGTTTCAACCATGACCCCTAAGAAACCGAACTCAGCGTTAAGAAAAATTGCAAGGGTAAGACTTTCAAATGGAATAGAAGTTACTTCATATATTCCGGGTGAAGGGCATAACCTCCAGGAACACTCCAACGTTCTTATAAGAGGCGGAAGGGTTAAGGATTTGCCCGGTGTCAGATATAAAATTATAAGAGGAACTCTCGACGCTGCCGGAGTAGAAAACAGAAAACAGAGCAGAAGCAGATATGGAGCAAAGAAGCCAAAAGAAAACAAAGCTAAAGCAGCACCTAAGAAATAAGGAGGTATTGGATAAATGAGAAGGAGAAGAGCAGAAAAAAGAGTTGTAGCTCCCGATCCTATATTTGGAGATGTCCTTGTTACAAAACTTGTCAATAAAATAATGCAGAGTGGAAGAAAGGCCAAGGCCGAGTCCATTGTGTATGGTGCAATAGATGTGTTGAAGCAGAAAACAGGCGAAGAGGCAATAGTTGCATTCAGAAAAGCTATAGAAAACGTTAAGCCATTAATAGAAGTAAGACCAAGAAGAATCGGAGGAGCAACGTATCAGGTACCGTTTGAAGTTCCTGAAGAAAAATCAGTAGCTTTGGCTTTGAGATGGGTTGTTAATTCAGCCAGATCAAGACACGGAAAACCCATGATTGAGAAGTTGTCTCAGGAATTATTGGATGCTTATAATAATACTGGCTCAGCAGTTAAGAAAAGAGACGATGTGCATAAGATGGCTGAAGCCAATAAGGCCTTCGCTCACTATAAGTGGTAATAGGAGGCGGTTGTTTTGAAAGAGAGGAAGTTCGCCCTGCAAAACCTTAGAAACATTGGGATAATAGCCCACATTGATGCCGGTAAGACGACTACGTCTGAAAGAGTAATATTTTATACCGGCCGTAAACATAAGATAGGTAATGTTGACGAAGGAAATACTACTCTTGACTGGATGGAACAAGAGAAAGAAAGAGGAATTACCATTACCTCTGCGGCTACCACATGTTTTTGGAAAGGTTTTAGGATTAATTTAATTGATACACCAGGTCACGTGGATTTTACTATAGAAGTTGAAAGGTCGCTTAGAGTACTTGACGGAGCGGTCGCAGTTTTTGATGCTCAGGTAGGGGTTGAACCGCAGTCCGAGACAGTCTGGAGACAGGCTGACAAGTACCAGGTTCCCCGTCTCGCATACATGAACAAAATGGACAAAATAGGAGCAGATTTCTTCAACGCCATCAATACTATGAAGGTTAAACTGGGAGCTAATCCTGTTGCTGTTCAAGTTCCGATAGGAGCCGAAGCATCTTTCAGAGGTGTAGTTGATCTCCTTAAGATGAAGGCAATCTACTGGGATAACGAGGACGGCACACAGATGCATGAGGAAGAAATTCCTCAGGATCTGGTAAAGATTTGCGAGGAAAAACGTGAAGATCTTATTTCTGCTGTTTCTGAGTTTGATGAGGAAATAATGGATCTTTATATTTCCGGCGAAGAAATTCCTACAGATAAGATAAAACAAGCCATAAGAAAAGGAACCATAGCTAACAGCCTAGTTCCTGTATACTGTGGTTCGTCATTCAGAAACAAAGGAATTCAGCCTATTCTTGACGGAGTAATCGACTATTTGCCGTCTCCGTTGGATCTTCCTCCCGTAAAAGCCTTTGATGCCAGGACAAAAGAGTTTGTACAGGACATACATCCTGATGAAAATGGTCCTTTTATTGCTATGGCATTCAAGATAATGGTTGATCCGTATGTAGGAAAGCTTACTTTTGCGAGAGTTTACTCAGGCAAGCTTGAAAAAGGAAACTATGTTCTCAATACAACCAAAGGCGTAAAGGAAAGAATATCCAGGCTTATGTTCCTGCACGCAGACCAGAGGGAAGAGGTTGACTATATTACTACCGGTGATATAGTCGGTATAATAGGTCTTAAGGATACAACTACCGGAGAAACCATAGCTCAGGAAGGTTCTGATCTTATTCTTGAAAAGCTTGAATTTCCGGAACCTGTTATATCCGTTTCTATCGAACCTGAAACCAAAGATGACGAGCAGAAACTTACCAAAGCACTTCAGGCTCTTCTTGACGAAGATCCGAGTCTCAGGGTAAATGTAGATCACGATACCGGTGAAACTATACTGCATGGTATGGGCGAACTACATCTTGATATAATTGTTGACAGAATAAAAAGAGAACATAAAGTAACTGTAAGAGTCGGAAAGCCTCAGGTTGCCTACAGAGAAACCATAAAGGTTGGCGCAGATGCAGAAGGAAAGTATATAAGGCAGTCAGGAGGAAAGGGACAGTACGGTCATTGTAAGATAAAGATTGAACCCCTTCCGGCAAACAGTGAAAAGACATACGAGTTTGTGGATAAAGTTGTTGGCGGTACTATTCCCAAAGAGTATATACCGGCTATCGGAGAAGGAATACGTGAAGCAATGCAGGGCGGTATAGTGGCAGGCTATCCTATGGTAGGGGTAAGAGCAACTGTTTATGACGGTTCTTATCATGATGTCGACTCTTCAGAAATGGCTTTTAAAATTGCAGGATCCATGGCATTCAAAGATGCTGCAAAAAGGGCGAAGCCTGTTCTGCTTGAACCGATAATGAAAGTAGACGTTACCACTCCTGAAGAGTACATGGGTGACATAATTGCCGATCTCAATTCCAGAAGAGGAAGAATAGAAGGTTTTGATAATGTGGGTAATACAACTACTAGGATAATTCAAGCTATTGTACCTTTCTCAGAACTTTTCGGATATGCAACAGCTATGAGATCATTGTCTCAGGGAAGAGCCACAAACACGATACAGTTCTCGCATTACGATGAAGTACCTGCTTCAGTGGCAGAAAAGCTTATAACCAAATAAATGGTTTATCTATTATAAATATAATTTCTTTAAAAACAAGGAGGGAATCCTAATGGCAAAGGAAAAGTATCTCAGAAATAAACCCCATATGAACATAGGAACCATAGGACACATTGACCACGGAAAGACAACTTTGACAGCCGCTATTACCAAATCTCTTTCTTTGAAAGGATTTGCAGATTTCACCCCATTCGATCAGATCGATAAGGCTCCTGAGGAAAAAGCAAGAGGTATTACAATAAGTGTTTCCCACGTTGAATACCAGACAGACAATAGACACTATGCACATATTGACTGTCCAGGTCACGCTGACTACATAAAGAACATGATTACCGGAGCAGCCCAGATGGACGGTGCAATTCTCGTTGTTGCCGCTACCGACGGTGTTATGCCCCAGACAAGAGAACACGTTCTTTTGGCAAGACAGGTTAACGTTCCTGCAATAGTTGTTTTTGTAAATAAAGTTGACGCTGTTGATGATCCAGAACTCGTTGATCTCGTAGAAATGGAAGTCAGAGACCTTCTTTCTTCCCAGCAGTTCCCAGGCGATACGCTTCCAGTTATAAGAGGATCTGCCCTTAATGCTCTTAATGCAAACTCGCAGGATGATCCGTGGGTAAAGAAGATTTATGAGCTTATGGATGCGGTTGATAACTACTTCCCAGAGCCTAAGAGACTTGCAGACCAGGCATTCCTTATGGCAATCGAAGATGTATTCACCATAACCGGAAGAGGAACAGTTGTTACCGGAAGAATTGAAAGAGGAACCATTAAGGTTGGAGAAGAAGTCGAAATAATAGGTATAAAAGAAGAAAATAAAAAGTCAGTATGTACCGGTGTTGAAATGTTCAGAAAAGAACTTGATTCAGGTATGGCAGGAGACAACGTAGGATGTCTTCTCAGAGGTGTAGACAAGGATGATGTAGAAAGAGGACAGGTTCTTGCAAAGCCGGGTTCAATTCATCCGCACAAAAAGTTTAGGGCTCAGGTTTACGTTCTTAAGAAAGAAGAAGGCGGAAGGCACACCGCATTTACCGTAGGATACAGACCTCAGTTCTACGTGAGAACAGCCGATATAACCGGTTCGTTGGTTGCTTTTGACGGCGGAGCAGAAATGGTTATGCCCGGAGATAACATAATAATGACAATAGAACTCATCCATCCTATAGCAATTGAAAATAATATGAGATTTGCTATAAGGGAAGGCGGAAGAACAATTGGTTCAGGAGTTGTAACAGAAATTATAGAGTAATACAACGTAACTGCAACAGTTGAAAGTTAAAATAATTCGAGGACAGCCGGGGAGCGGTTATGCTCCCCCTATTGTTCGGATTTTTAAGGAGGGAAAAAGCAGAAATGGGCAAAAAGTTTATAAAAATAAAGCTTAAAGCATATGACTCCCGTTTGTTGGACGAATCAGCCAAAAAGATAATAGAAGCAGTAAAAGAGGCCAATGCGAAAGTTTCAGGTCCGATACCGCTTCCCGTTGAAAGATCGGTATACTCTGTTGTGAGATCACCCCATAAGTATTCCTATTCAATGGAGCAGTTTGAAAAGAGAGTTCATAAAAGAGTTATATACATTTATGATGCCTCAAGTGAAACAGTAACCAACTTATTAAAAGTAAATATTCCGTCAGGAGTAGCAGTAGATATAAAAGCATAAAACAGATCGGGCTCTGGAGGTGTAAAACATGAAAGGTATAATAGGTAAAAAGGTAGCTATGACAAGAATTTACAAAGATGGAAAAGCTATCCCGGTCACAGTTATAAAAGCTGGACCCTGTGTGGTTTCACAGAAAAAAACCGTAGAAACTGACGGTTACAATTCAATACAGTTAGCTTTTGAAGAGGTTGCGGAAAGGAAACTTACCAAGCCTCAGCTTGGTCATTTTAAAAAGGCTAATATCAAACCGATGAGAAAGTTAAGAGAGTTCAGAACAGATGATGTAGACAGCTATCAAGTCGGTCAGATTGTTGATGTTTCCGTATTCCAGGAAGGCGATATAATTGATGTAACCGGCTGGTCAAAAGGCCGCGGCTATTCCGGAGGAATGAAAATGTGGAATTTCAGCGGAGGAGAAGCTTCTCACGGTTCCAAATTCCATAGGGAAGGCGGTTCAACCGGTCAGCATACTTATCCTGCTGAGGTTTTCAAAGGCAAGAAGATGTTTGGGCAGTATGGAAATGAAAGAGTCACAATACAAAACTCTCAAGTCGTAAAAATAGACGCAGAAAACAACCTTATTGCAATAAAAGGTGGAGTTCCAGGAGCGAGGGGCGGTTTAGTAATAATTAAGGATGCAGTGAAGAAATAATTATACGCCCGAAAACGTGTATAGGAGGAGAACAAAATGGCAAAAGTTGATGTAATCAACAGTAATGGGCAAGTTGTTGGAGCCATTGAGTTGAAAGACACTGTATTCAATATCGAGCCGAATATGGACGTTATGTACAGATACGTTGATATGCAGCTTTCGAATGCAAGGTCAGGTACAGCTTCAACATTGACTCGAGCAGAAGTAGCCGGAGGCGGACGAAAGCCTTGGGCGCAGAAACATACAGGTAGAGCAAGAGCAGGATCATCCAGATCACCTATATGGAGACATGGCGGTGTTACCTTCGGACCAAAACCGAGAGACTACGATAAGTCTTTAAACAAAAAGATGAAGAAGCTTGCTCTTAAGTCAGCACTGAGTGTAAGACTAAGGGAAAACAATATTGTTGTCATTGACGATATAAAGTTTGATACCCCAAGAACCAAGCAGATGAAGGAAGTTATTGAGAAGATAAGCCTTACCGGAAAGAAAGTGCTTTTTGTTCTTCCTTTCAAAAATGAGGAGTACCATAACGTAAAGCTTTCTGCCAATAATATTCCTAAGGTAAAGGTCATTATAGCGGACAACCCTAACCAGGGCAAGATGAATATTGACGGATTGAACGTTTTTGATCTTATCAACAATGAAAAGATCGTACTTACCAAGGAATTAGTAAAAAAGATTGAGGAGGTGCTGGACAATGGAAAATAATAAACTCAATTACGATATCGTACTCAAGCCAATCCTCACCGAAAAAAGTTACCAGCTGATAAGTGAAAGCAAGTACACTTTCGAAGTGGCAAAAGATGCAACTAAAACAGAAGTTAAAACTGCCATTGAGAAGCTTTTTAATGTGAAAGTGGAAAAAGTCAACATAATGAACGTTAAATCAAAACCTAAGAAAATGGGAAGATTTGAAGGATATACAAGAGGATGGAAGAAAGCTATAGTTACGCTTGCCCAAGGATATGTAATAAAAGAATTGCAAGGCAACGTTTAAGAGGTGATAAATAATGGGTCTTAAAAAATTTAAACCGACAACTCCTTCACGAAGATTTATGATCATCAACGACTTTGCAGAAATTACAACAGATAAACCGGAAAAGTCGCTGCTTGCTCCTTTAAAATCGAATGGAGGACGAAACCACCACGGCAGAATAACTGTAAGACATCAGGGCGGTGGCCACAAGAGAAGATACAGAATCATAGATTTCAAAAGAGACAAATACGATATTCCGTGTAAAATAGCCTCGATAGAGTACGATCCTAACAGAAGCGCAAGAATAGCTCTTTTAGTCTATACTGACGGCGAAAAGAGATACATACTTGCTCCAAAAGGTGTAAAGGTAGGACAGGAACTGCTCAGCAGCCCCAAGGCCGAAATAAAGCCTGGAAATGCTCTTCCGCTTGCCAATATTCCGTTGGGTACGCTTGTTCACAATATTGAGTTTGAACCGAACAGAGGCGGTAAAATAGCCAGATCGGCCGGAGTATATGCACAGCTTATGGCAAAAGAAAGCGGTTACGCTCTTTTGAAAATGCCTTCAGGTGAGCTCAGAAGAGTAAGGGAAACATGTTATGCCACAGTAGGCATGATCGGAAATGAAGATCATGTGAACGAAGTGCACGGAAAGGCCGGAAGAAGGAGATGGCTCGGAATCAGACCAACCGTAAGAGGTATGACCATGAACCCGGTTGACCATCCGATGGGCGGAGGAGAAGGTAAATGTAAAGGCCATATTCCTCAGTCGCCATGGGGTATGCCTGCTAAGGGTTACAAGACCAGAAGAGGCAAGAGGAGAACAGACAGATTAATAGTAAGAAGAAGAAACGAGAATAAATAGAGGGGGGTGTCTATAAGTGAGCAGATCATTAAAGAAAGGTCCATATGTACACCCGAGCCTGTTGAAAAAGATAAGAGAAATGAACAGCAAGGGTGAGAAGAAAGTTGTAAAAACTTGGTCAAGAGCCTCAATGATCATTCCTGAAATGGTAGGTCATACAATAGCCGTTCATAATGGCATGAAGCATATACCGGTATATATATCAGAACAGATGATTGGACACAAATTAGGTGAATTTTCCCCTACTAGGAGATTTGGAGGGCATCCAGACAAAAAGGCTGCCTCAGCTACTAAGGGAAAAGTGAAATGAGGAGGGAGTAAATTATGGCTTTGGTAAGTAGAGTACAGGATGGAAAAAGAGTAAAGAAATCCGTTTATCATAGACTCAGGAAAGAACAGGAAGCTACTCAGCCTAAAGTCCAGGCATCTGCGACAGCTAAGTTTCTTAGAATGTCAGCTACTAAAGCAAGAGCCGCAGCAAATGGAGTAAGAGGAAAAGATGTGGGTCAGGCATTACAGACTCTTATGTTCAGTCCCAAGAAATCCTCAAGATTTATTTACAAGCTTCTTATGTCGGCAATTGCTAACGCAGAAAACAATCTTGGACTCAAATCAGACAACCTTTATGTTTCAGAGATAATGGTCAACGAGGGTCCCAGAATGAAAAGGCTTTGGGCAAGATCAAGAGGAAGCGGAGATATTCAGCAGAAAAGAATGTGTCACGTTACCTTAACGGTTAAAGATAAAAATGCTAAATAAGAGAGGTGAATAATCCGTGGGTTCAAAAGTTAATCCGTTAGGTTTTAGAGTTGGAGTTTCTAAGCCTTGGAAATCAGTATGGTTTAACGAAAAGAATTATAAAGAATATCTCCATGAAGATAAAAAAATCAGAGAGTATATAAAGAATCTTTATAAAGCCTCGGGGATAGCAGATATAGATATCGAAAGACCTAGCGACACCCTTGTCAAGATAACTATTCATGCTTCCAGAGTCGGAATAATAATAGGTAAGAAAGGTGAGGAGATCGCCTCGCTCAGAGAAAAGATAAAAACTATTATTAATGACAGAACAGTAAAGGTGTATGTTGAGGAAGTAAAGAATCCTTCGCTTAATGCTCAGCTTGTAGCTGATGACATAAAGGAACAGATCCTCCGAAGAGTATCCCATAAGGTTGCCATGAAAAGAGCCATTACCAACTCCATGAAAAGAGGAGCTAAAGGAATCAAAATAATGGTTTCCGGAAGATTGGGCGGCGCTGAAATAGCAAGAACCGAATGGTATATGGAAGGAAGATTGCCTCTACAGTCTCTTAAATCCGATATCGACTACTCAATAGTTGATGCTCACACCAAGTACGGTACCATCGGTGTAAAAGTATGGATATATAAAGGCGATGTCCAGATATAATATAGGGAGGTAGCTAGAAAATGTTAATGCCTAAGAGAGTTAAATATAGAAAAGTTCAGCGCGGCAGAATGTGCGGCGAGTCTAAAGGGGCTTTTCAGGTTGATTTCGGCGAATGGGGGCTTAAGGCACTTGAGCCGGCCTGGATTACTTCCCAACAGATAGAAGCATGCAGACTTGCAATGGTAAGAACACTTAAGAGAACAGGTAAGGTTTGGATGAGAGTATTCCCTGATAAGTCTTATACGACCAAAGGTATAGGAACAAGACAGGGAGTCGGTAAAGGTGACATCGAAGGCTGGGCAGCAGTGGTAAAGCCGGGAAGAGTAATGTTTGAAATAGGCGGAATAGATGAAGCCACTGCTAAAGAAGCATTGCAGTATGCTGCAAGCAAACTTCCCATAAAGACCAAGATAGTTCCCAGGTATCAAATAGGGGGTGAACAGTAATGAATACTGCAGAATTCAAGACTTTAACAGAACAGGAACTTAATCTGAAATTTGAGGAAACAAAAAAGAAACTGTTTGATCTTAGATTTCAGCTTGAAATGGGACAGTTGAAGAACACTGCTACCATTAAACAGGTGAAGAGAGACATAGCAAGGATCAAGACTATACTCAGAGAAAGAGAACTGGGTATAAGGAGGTAGGAGTATGCCGAAAAAGGTTTTAGTAGGAAAGGTCTTAAGCGATAAAATGGATAAAACAGTTACAGTTGAAGTAAAAAGCAGATTTAAGCATCCTGTCTACAACAAGATAGGCGAAAAAACAAAAAAATACCATGCCCATGATGAGAATAATGTCTGCAAAGTAGGGGACGTAGTAGAAATAATGGAATCAAAGCCCATTTCCAAAACCAAAAAATGGGTAGTCAGCAAGATTGTTGAAGAAAATATTTTCAAATCAAATGAGACACCCGAGACTGTGGAACAAATACTTGGGGGTGAAGAGAAATGATACAGCTTGAATCGTATCTCAGAGTAGCCGATAATTCGGGAGCCAAGGTAATTAAAGTTATAAAAGTACTTGGCGGTTTTCACAAATCTACCGGTAGCATTGGTGATGTTGTGGTCTGTTCGGTAAGGGAAGCTATTCCCCATACAGATATAAAGAAAGGACAGATAGTTAAAGCCATAGTTGTTAGGACACATAAAGAGATTGGCAGAAAAGACGGCACATATATCAGGTTTGATGATAATGCTGCAGTATTGATCGATAAACAGAATCTTCCGTTAGGTACAAGAGTCTTTGGTCCTATCGCAAGGGAAGTAAGGGAAAAGGGTTATGCCAAGATTGCTTCCTTAGCAGCGGAAGTATGGTGATTGAGGTGACAGGCATGAACATAAAAAAAGACGATTTAGTTCAGATAATCTCAGGAAAAGATAAGGGTAAAAAGGGAAAAGTTCTGAAGGTAATCAATAAGTACAGCAAAGTGGTTGTAGAGAATGTAAATGTTGTTAAGAAACATCAGAAGCCTAACCAGCAGATGAAAGAAGGCGGAATTATTGAACAGCCATCCCCATTATATGCCTGCAAGGTAATGGTAGTTTGCTCAAGCTGTGGAAAACCCACGAGAATTGGATACAAACTATTGGATGACAACAAAAAAGCTCGTTACTGTAAAAAATGTGGCGAGATAATTGATAGAGTATAAGTCGGGAGGAATAGAAATGGCTGAATTTATACCATTAAAGGAAAAGTACAACAGTGAAGCTGTTGCCGCTTTAAAGAAAGAATTTAACTATACAAATCCTCATGAAGTTCCTAAAATAGTTAAAATAGTTATTAATATGGGAGTAAGCGAAGGATCAAGAAACTATGAAGTTCTTGAGAAGCATGCCAATGAACTTGCTGCCATAGTCGGACAGAAACCTGTTATAACCAAGGCAAAGAAAAGCATATCCAACTTCAAGCTAAGAGAAGGTATGCCCATAGGTGCCAAGGTAACTCTCAGAGGAGCAACCATGTATAACTTTTTATACAAACTTGTAAACATAGTTCTTCCTAAGTTGAGAGACTTCAGGGGTTTACCTGTTAATTCGTTTGACGGAAGAGGCAACTATACTTTCGGTTTGACAGAACAGATAGTGTTTCCTGAAATCAGACCTGATCAGGCAAAAAGGGTTCAGGGTATGGATATAACCATAGTAACCACAGCCAAGACTGATGTAGAAGCTAAGAAACTTCTGGAATTTGTTGGCTTCCCATTTAAGAAGAACTGAATGGAGGGATTGATAAATGGCACGAAAAGGCTTAGTTGAAAGAATGAAAACAGAACCTAAGTTTAAAACTAGAGAATATACAAGATGCTTAGTCTGTGGAAGACCAAGATCAGTTTATAAAGAATTTGGACTTTGCAGAGTGTGCTTCAGAAAGATGGCCCTGGAGGGAAAACTTCCAGGAGTTAAAAAAGCAAGCTGGTAAGGAGGGAAGCAACGATGTGGAGTGATCCAATAGCAGATATGCTTACAAGAATAAGAAATGCCAATTCGGTTGAAAAAGAATCGGTTGAAATCCCTGCTTCAAATTTAAAGAAAGCCATTCTCGACATATTGAAACTTGAAGGGTATATTTCAGATTACAAGGTGATTGAAGACGGCAAACAGGGAGTATTAAAAGTAACCATGAAGTACAAAGGTGACAGGAGAAATACTCAGAAGGTAATTACAGGAATAGTAAGGGTCTCCAAGACAGGAAGAAGAATATACGTTAAAGCAGAGGAAATACCTTTGGTTAAAGGCGGAATGGGTATAGCCATCGTTTCAACATCAAAGGGTGTTCTTACCGATAAACAAGCCAGAGAAATAGGCGTCGGTGGAGAACTGCTCTGCTATGTATGGTAAGGAGGGTGACTGCAAATGCCAAAATCAAGAGTTGCAGACAAACCGGTTATAGTGCCTAAGGATGTGCAGATAACCTTTGAAAACAATGTAGTAACAGTAAAAGGTAAGAATGGGGAACTTTCCCTCAGTATGCTCCCTTCCGTTAATCTTGATATTAAGGAAGGTCATATAGACGTTACTGAAAACGAAAATACAATGAAAAGGGCTTCCGACAAGAAGCAGCTTACAGCCTTAAGAGGCACTTATGCTGCGCTTATCAGAAATATGATAAAGGGAGTAACCGTAGGTTTTTCTAAGGAGCTTGAAATAGTAGGTATAGGTTACAGAGCCGCCATGCAGGGTGAAAAGCTTGTTGTTTCCGTAGGATATTCAAATCCTGTGGAGTATGTTGCCCCCAAGGGAATAAAGCTTGAAGTTCCCGCACCTAATAAGATAGTAATTAAGGGCAATGACAAGTACCTTGTAGGAGAAGTAACTGCTATCATCAGAAAGTTCAGGCAGCCGAACTCTTACTCCGGAAAAGGAATAAAGTATGTTAATGAAGTTATCGTAAAGAAAGAAGGAAAGAAAGTTTAATAACTGGATAGTAATAAGGAGGGCAGACTTTTATGATAAAACAGCTCGACAGAAAAGAAGAAAGAGCTAAAAGACATTTGAGAATCAGAAGGACTCTTTCCGGAACTGCTGAAAGACCAAGACTGGTCGTTTTCAAAAGCGGAAAGCACATATACGTTCAGATAATAGACGATGTTCAGGGCCATACTCTTGCAGCTGCTTCAACAAGCGACAAGGAACTCAAGGGAAAGTTGGAGAAGACATGGACAGTGGAAGCATCGAAGATAGTTGGAAAGCTTATAGGAGAAAGAGCAAAGGCCAAGGGAATAAGCAAAGTTGCCTTTGACAGAGCAGGCTACAAGTATCATGGAAGAATCAAGGCTCTCGCAGATTCAGCAAGAGAAGCCGGACTTGAATTTTAACGGGAGGTGCTTAAAGCAATGTCATTCTCCAAGAATGTTAAGGCAACAGATGTTGCAAAAGAAATGGAAGAAAAGATAATCGAAATCAGAAGAGTTGCAAAGGTTACAAGAGGCGGAAAAACCATGTCTTTCAGGGTTGTTGCCGTTGTTGGAAACAAGAACGGTAAAGTCGGAGTGGGCATAGGTAATGCAAGAGAAGTTCCCCAGGCTATAAGAAAAGCAATTCAGGATGCCAAGAAGAATGTCAAGGAAGTTCCAATAAAGAATGGAACAATTCCCCACGAAGTAATAGGAAGACACGACTCCTCAGATGTTATATTAATTCCTGCCGGTCCTGGTACCGGAGTTATAGCTTCAACACCTGTGAGAGCTGTGGTTGAGCTTTGCGGAGCAACAAACATTCTTACAAAATCATTGGGTTCTACAACGGTTCTTAATCTTGCAAAAGCCACGATGAACGGTCTTGAACAGCTTAAATCGCCGCTCATGATTGCTCAGCTCAGAGATATAACGGTAAAACAGATTTTCAGCGGTGCTCACAAGGAGGCTTAATGATGAAAAGCTTAAAAATAAAATTAGTCAGAGGAAGAGCTGGCAAAAATTATAACCAACTTGCGACACTTGATGCACTCGGACTCAAAAAGAAAGACAGAGAAGTAGTAAAGCCGGATAATGCCCAGATTCGCGGCATGATAAGGGTAGTAGAACACCTCGTTACAGTCGAGGAAATAGATAATTGAGGGGGTAAGCAATTATGGCACTCAGAATAGAGGACCTAAAACCCACACCAGGTTCAAGAACTAAGAGCATAAGAGTTGGCCGAGGTCCTGGATCAGGAATTGGCAAGACTTCTGGAAGAGGTATGAACGGTCAGGGTAAAAGAGGAAGAGGAAAAGTCAGAATAGGTTTTGAAGGCGGACAGACAACTATTTACAGAAGAACTCCGATGATTGGTTTTACCAACGCTAAGTTCAGAGTAACTTTTGCCGAAGTAAACCTTCTTACCTTAGAAGCAAGGTTTGAATCAAATGAAGAAGTTACAATAGAAAAGCTTGTAGAAAGAAATATACTTAAAGATCTGAAAGACGGAGTAAAAATATTAGGTAAAGGAGAGCTCACCAAACCCCTCGTTGTAAAAGCTAATGCATTCTCTGAATCAGCAAAGCAAAAAATTGAGGCAGCAGGCGGTAAGGTTGAGGTGATAAAGTAATGGCCAACAATATGGGCAATGCCATTAAAAACATCTTCAAAATACCTGAATTAAGAGATCGAGTAATATTTACAATACTAGCTTTGATTGCTTTCAGGATTGGTATTTTTATACCAATTCCTGGAATCAACATAGAAAGTTGGAAAGGTGCATTAAGCGGGTTGCAGAGTGGTGCGGCAGGGGGTTTCATAAATTTCTTTGATGTATTTGCCGGAGGAGCATTAAGTAACTTCTCCATTTTTGTTTTAAGCGTTAACCCATATATAAACGCATCAATAATACTTCAGTTGCTGGGATCAATAATTCCAAGCCTTAAAGAAATGCTTAAAGAAGGCGAACAAGGTAGAAAGAAGTTTGGTTTTTATACAAGAGTATTGACCGTTGTGTTAGCAGTACTTCAGGGTTTGATGATGGCTTTCACCTCTATGAACTATAGAGCTGTAAATTCATCAGGAGAACCTATTTCTGCTTTTGCTTACATAATACTTGCCACAACATCGATAGTTGCAGGTTCGATGTTTGTTCTGTGGATTGGTGAAATGATTACTGAAAAGGGTATCGGAAACGGCATTTCAGTGCTTATATTTGCCGGTATCGTCTCCAGGTATCCCAGCTATGCCGCTCAGGCACTGGTAGCTCTTACTCCTTTTGAATGGATTCTTCTTCTTGTAATAGCTGTTGTGATAGTTATTACATCTATTGCGGTTCAGCAGGCGGAAAGAAGAATAAAAGTACAGTATGCCAAGAGAGTAGTAGGAAATAAAGTTATGGGCGGATCAACAACCTACATTCCTATAAAAGTCAATGGCGGAGGAGTCATTCCGATAATATTTGCATCGGTAATAGTATCTCTTCCAAGCATGATATCGTCATTTACTCCATGGCAGTGGGATGATTCGTTCTTTAAACTCGGAGGAGCATTTTATCTTATCGTTTACGCAATACTGATAATCTTCTTCACCTATTTCTACAGTTCAGTTGTAATGGATCCAAAAGAGGTTTCGGATAATATAAAGAACTATGGCGGCTTCATACCTGGAATAAGACCGGGCGATCCAACATCCAAGTTCATAACAACCTCAATGAACAGGGTAACTTTTATTGGAGCTATCTTCCTTGTTCTGATATCGCTTCTTCCGTATGTAATAAGAAGTTCCTCGGGAGTCGAGATATGGATAGGTGGAACAAGTGCTCTTATAGCTGTTGGAGTTGCACTTGACATGCTTCAGCAGATAGAATCCCATATGATAGCCAGACAGTATGAGGGCTTCATGAAGAAAGGAAAACTTCGCGGAAGGAGGTAAGTTTATGCGACTTATTTTTTTCGGGCCTCCGGGAGCCGGAAAAGGAACCCAGGCTAAAGAAGTTTCAGAAAGATTTTCTGCAGTTCACATATCTACCGGAGATATTTTGAGGCAAGCGGTAAACTCAGGCAGTGAGCTTGGGCTTAAGGTTAAGGATATTCTTGACAAAGGACTTTTGGTCTCTGATGACATAATGAATGAACTTATAAAGCTTCGTTTGTCTAAAGAAGAAAGTTTTCTTCTGGATGGATATCCAAGAACCATTCCACAGGCGGAGTTTTTGGACGGTATTCTTTCAGAACTCTCTAAACCCGTGGATTGTGCGGTCTTGATTGATGCCGATGAAGAAGATATAGTTAAAAGAATTTCCTCCAGGAGAGTCTGTCCTAAATGTAAGAGGGTTTACAACACAATATCGCTTAAACCATTAAAAGAAGGTATATGTGATGATTGTGATTCACAGCTCGTGCATAGGGAAGATGACCAGGAGGATGTCGTAAGAAAAAGATTTAAGGTTTATCTCAGTAACACTGCGCCCGTAATAGAATATTATAGAAAAAATAACAAACTAGTTACAGTAGACGGTACTAAAGACGTTGCAGAAGTTACAAAAGAGTTGTTTAATATTCTGGAAGGAGTACCGCATAAATGATAATTCTTAAGACAGAAAACGAAATAACCAAGATGAGACGGGCTGGAGAAAAGCTTGCCCGCCTCCTTGATGATTTGTTAAAGTCAGTTATAGTACCCGGAGCCAGTGCGCATGACGTTGAACAGTACAGTGTTTCCTATATGAGAGAGATAGGTGCAAAACCGATTCTTATAGGTTACAACGGCTATCCATATGCTACATGCGTATCTGTGAATGATGAGGTAATACATGGGTATCCTTTGAAATCCAAGGTTTTCAAAGACGGCGATCTGGTTTCTGTTGATCTTGATATCGAGTACGACGGTATGATAACCGATGCTGCTAGGACGTATGCTGTCGGTACAATAACCGATAAGGAAAAAGAACTTATCCAGGTAACTGAGAAGTCTTTTTTTATCGGGCTTGAACAGGCAGTGATCGGGAAAAAGACAGGAGATATAGGTTACGCCGTTCAGTCATATGCAGAATCGTTTGGTTTTGGTGTTGTGAGAGATTTTGTAGGTCATGGGGTTGGCAGGAAGGTACACGAAGATCCTTCTATTCCAAACTATGGCTTCAAAGGGACCGGACCGATGCTGAGAAAAAATATGACTATTACAATTGAACCGATGATTTCGCTTGGTAATTATGAAGTTGAAATTCTACAAGACGGTTGGACAGTTGTAACCATTGATAAAAGTAAGTCGGCCCATTATGAAAACACCATAGTCATAACAGATAACGGACCGGAAGTTCTTACTGCAGTAACTGGTTATAACCCTTGAAGGGGGTATTAAATGGCAAAAAAAGAAGATGTCATAGTAATTCAGGGAAAGATTATGGAAGCTCTTCCAAATGCAACTTTCAGAGTAGTGTTAGAAAACGGACATCTTGTGCTTGCTCACATATCCGGAAGGATGAGAAAGAACTTTATCAGACTTCTTCCCGGAGATAAGGTCACGGTTGAAGTTTCCGTATACGATCTTAACAGAGGCAGGATAACCAGAAGAGAGAAGATTACTAAGACCGAAGAAATAGATGAGGAGGATGGATAATATGAAAGTCAGAGCATCAGTAAAAAAAAGATGCGAGAACTGCAAGATAGTAAGAAGAGCTGGAAGAGTTTGGGTGGTATGCGATAAGAACCCCAAGCATAACCAGAGACAGGGTTAATAAGGAGGGAAAGATAGATGGCACGTATCCTTGGTGTTGAAATTCCGGGAAACAAAAAGCTTTTTGTAGCTCTTACCTATATTTACGGTGTAGGATATGCAAGAGCAGAAGAGATCCTTACGCTTACTGGCATTGATACTCATAAAAAAGCCAAAGACCTTACTGACGACGAAATATCCAAAATAACCAGATTTATAAACGAGCACTACAAAGTCGAAGGTGATCTCAGACAGGAAAACATGAAAAACGTAAAAAGATTAATCGAAATTGGATCATATAGAGGATACAGGCATAAAGCAGGTCTTCCGGTTCGCGGTCAGAAAACTCATGCCAACGCCAGAACTCGAAAAGGACCAAGATTAAGCAGAATAAGCAAAAAAAAGACAGCTTCGGCATCATAAGGAGGGTTTGTTAAATGGCAGCAAATAAGAAAGCAGTATCTTCAAAGAAAAAGAAAATTGCTGTTGAGAAGGGAGTCGTTCATATACAGTCTAACTTCAACAACACAATAATATGTCTGACAGATATGACAGGCAATGTAATAACTTGGGCCAGCGGCGGAACTTCCGGATTCAAGGGCTCAAAGAAAGGTACTCCGTATGCTTCGCAGCTTGCTGCTGACAAAGTAGCAAAAGAAGCCTTAAAAATCGGAGTTCAGAAAGTTGATGTAGTTGTAAAAGGTCCAGGTTCAGGAAGAGAGTCAGCTATAAGATCAGTGCAGGCAGCCGGATTAAACATAGAAAATATTCAGGACGCTACTCCTATTCCACATAACGGATGCAGACCTAAAAAGAAAAGATTCTAATTGACTTGAAGGAGGGAATAACAGAATGGCAAGATACACAGGAGCTCTATGCAAGCTCTGCAGAAGAGAAGGCTTTAAATTATATCTGAAGGGCGAGAGATGTTATTCTGAAAAATGTGCTATGGCAAAGAGAAACTTTGCACCTGGCCAGCACGGAAAGGATAACAAAAAGCTTACCCAGTACGGTACGCAGTTAAGAACCAAACAGGCTCTCAAGAGAATATACGGAATATTGGAGAGACAGTTCAGAAGATACTTTGAAGAAGCTGTCAAAAAGATAGGCCAGGAAACAGGCGAAGTGTTGATGCAGATACTTGAGTCAAGGCTTGACAACGTTGTTTACGAAATGGGTTTTGCAGTGAACAGAAGAGCCGCAAGAGAACTTGTAAGACACGGCCATATAAGAGTAAACGGCAAAAAAGTTGACATTCCTTCTTTTAGAGTAAGACCTGGAACAGTTATTGAAATAAAGGAAAACAGCAGAGGTATACTGCAGATTAAACAGGGTTTGGAACTTGCTTCGAAAAAGGGAAACACTCCTTCATGGCTTGAAGTGAACGCTGAACAGTTTAAAGGCACCTTTACCAGAATGCCCAAAATGGATGAAATATCTGTACCAGTTGATGTTCAGGTTATTATCGAACTTTATTCCAAGTAAGTTTAGTTTTTATTCTATTCGTAGCTTGAGATCCACCTCGCTCTTAAAAGTCATCAAAGGAGGTGTGCAATCCGGTTCAGAGTTGAATCCGGTATTCTTATGGAATTACTAATAAAACCAGAGGTATTTCAATTAGAAGAAGAACGTTTGGCTGAAGAAGGAATAAGATACGCAAAGTATGTTTTATATCCTCTAGAAAAGGGCTATGCTATAACTATCGGAAATGCGCTCAGAAGGGTTTTGCTCTCTTCCATTCCGGCAGTAGCCATAACAAGCATCCGTATACCTAACAAGCTTCATGAATTTGATACAATAGAAGGTGTAAAAGAGGACATCCTGGAGATTGCCCTCAACCTTAAGAAAGTTCAGCTTAAGGTCGATGATCTCAAAAAATTGAACAATATTGAAGGTGAACTTCACCTAAAGATCAACAAACAGGGTCCGTCAGATATAACAGCAGGGGACATTGAGGTTCCGTCTGAGATATCGATAGCCAATCCAGACTTTAAGATTGCCACGATAAACGGTAAAAATAAAGTTGAGATAGAGCTTTTCGCACAGATAGGAAAAGGATTTGTACCGGCTTCGGAAATGGAGCACGAAAACGATATAGAGTTTATCTATATTGACGGAGTTTTCAGTCCTGTTCTGAAAGTGAACTATCTTACGGAAAACATAAGAGTCGGAAAGAGAACAGACTACGATAAACTTATCCTTGAGATATGGACGAAGATGAACATTACTCCGGAACAAGCTTTAAAAGAAGCTACCTCTATCCTCATTCAGCACTTTAGATTTATTAACCCTTCTGAAGATTTAGCTGTTTCTGCGGGATTTGTCAGTCAGCCTCCTGTCCAGGATACAGGGGCCAAGACTAAAGGTATAGAACAATCATCCGATGAAGAAGATATTTTCGGTCTGTCAAGGGAGATTCTGGACACGCTCATAGATAATCTTGACCTTACCAAAAGGGCAAAGAACTGTCTTAAGCGCGAAAGAATAAACACTGTGGCCGAAATACTTAAAAAGACTCCTGAAGAACTTATGAAGATCAAAAATTTCGGGAAAAAGTCTTTGGATGAGATAAGAAAAGAATTGAAAGATAAATTTGGAATTGAGTATGAGAAGTTATTCGGTGAAAGGAGGAGCACCAAGTCATGAGACATAGAGTTAAAATGAATAAATTAAGCAGACCTGCCTCACATAGGAATGCTCTTGTTAAAAATCTTGCCAGAAACGTTTTCGAAAGTGGAAGTATAATAACCACATCCGCTAAGGCTAAGGTAGCTCAGTCGTTGGTGGAAAGAGTTCTCTCAAAGGCCAAGGAAGCAAGCACAACCGCTGATGCTTCAAGAAAGATGGCTCTATCAAGAGATATCAACAGAAATTTCAACGACAGAAAACTGACCGCCAAGATAGTAAACGAGATCGCTCCTAAGTACAGCAACAAGGTAAGCGGTTTTACAAGAGTACTTAAAATTGGTTTCAGAAGAGGAGATGCTGCCGAACTTTCATTGTTGCAGCTTATTCCGACAGAAGAAAAATAAGAACATTATGGGAGGCTTTTGCCTCCCATTTATACTATAATTTTTCTGTTCAGAAAAACTTTTTTGTGTTATTATTGTATAAAAGCAGTATGTTTCAAACCTCGTTTTTTTATCAGGAACTTTCTAAAAACTTCATTCAGGCATATTCTTCCAATGAAAAGCTTTACAGCCTCTTTTTCAGAACTGAAAATGCTCCGGTTTACTCCAGAATGTTTTTGAAGCTTACCTTGTGAAAAACTTAGACAATCTATACATAAGAAACGACGGAGAAAGACAATATACAAATCTTTTAAAATCAGGGGTGATTTTTTTGACAGATACCAATAACCATAAACAGGATCAGAACAAAGGAACCGAAAAAGACCAGATACGCCCCGTTGAACTGGACATTGCCAAGCTGAACGATATGACCAGAACTCAGCTTTACGCTCTTGCAAGAAACTTTGAGATAGCCAACTACTCAAAGATGTCGGATCATGAACTGATATTTTCAATTTTAAGAAAACAGACTGAATCAATAGGGTACTTTTTTCATGAAGGGATACTGGAAATATTTTCCGACGGATACGGGTTCCTACGAAGCATTGACAACTCTCTGCTTCAGGGTAGCGACGATATTTATGTTTCCAATACACAGATAAAAAGATTCAATCTTTTCACAGGTGATGTGATTGCCGGACAGGTAAGGCCGCCTAAAGACGGCGAAAAATACTTTGCCCTTTTAAGAATCGAAGCAATAAACTATCAGGCTCCCGAAAAAGCAAGGGACAGAGTTTCATTTGAAAACCTTACTCCGGAGTATCCTGACAGACAGATGAGACTTGAGAATAAATCCGGACCTTTGAGTGCAAGAATAATAGATATGATATCTCCGATAGGCTTCGGGCAAAGGACGCTTATTGTTGCTCCTCCCAAGGCTGGAAAAACAACCCTGCTTAAAGATACTGCCAACTCCATAGCCAAAAATTTTCCGAATACGAAAAGATTCGTACTTTTAATAGATGAAAGGCCTGAAGAAGTGACCGATCTAAAGGATACAGTCAATGCAAACGTTATTGCTGCTCCCTTTGATATGGATCCGAAGGATCAGATAAAAGTTGCGGAAATGACCCTGCATCTTGCCAAGAAGCTTGTAGAGTTCGGACATGATGTAGTTATTCTCATGGACAGCCTTACAAGGCTTGCACGAGCCTATAACCTTGTGGTTCCTTCAAGCGGAAAGCTTCTGAGCGGCGGTGTTGATCCTGCAGCATTAAGCTTTCCCAAAAAATTTTTTGGAGCAGCACGCAAAATAAGGGAAGGGGGAAGCCTTACGATAATTGCAACAGCGCTTGTTGATACAGGCTCAAAGATGGATGAGCTTATATTTGAAGAGTTCAAAGGAACGGGCAATATGGAATTGATTCTCTCAAGAGAACTTTCAGATAAACGTATATTCCCGGCTATAAACCTTAAACTGTCAGGAACAAGAAAAGAAGAACTGCTGCTTTCAGAAAAAAATATGAGAAACATGTTTATACTCAGACAGTTTATAAATGATGTAAATGTGGAGGAAGCTCTTACATTTTTCATGAATCTAATGAAAAAATATACAGAAAATCAAGATCTTTACGAAGCGGTCGAAAAACAGAAGATCTGATATTTTTAGGGAGATATTAAATGCAAAGCATTTCATACAGATATATCCTTAACCGTTCGGACTTTAAAAAAGATATTTTCATTTTACACGGGTTGTTTGAGTATCCGGGGGTCTATGAAAAAATGGCCCAGAGGCTTAGCGATAGCGGCTATAAAGCCCATATGATAGGAATGCAGGGATTTGGGAATCTTTATGCTGCAAAAGAGGAGCTGGATTTTTACAGTATATTTGAGTTTCTTGAAAGGACGGTACCTTCTGATTATGTTCTTTTTGGAAGCTGCCTTGGTGGTGTAATTTCTGCATCATTTTCAATTAAGACCGAAAAAAAACCTTCAAAGCTCATTCTCTCATCGCCTCTTTTTCTTGACAGAGAGAGTTCTTATGATTCTTTAGGTATAGATGAGCTTAATCTCCGCCGGGACATAAAAATCAAGATGTACAAGGATCCGTATATACAAAAGAGCTTTGAAAAGCCTCAGATAAAGAAAGTTATGAAGGAAAGCGGATTTATACTCGATAATATTGACAGGCTAAACATGCCGGTATATGTGCTTAAAACTTCTAGAGACCCGTTTTTTGATGATCAGGCGGTTAATAAGATTAAGAAGTGCAAAAGCATAAAAATATCAAGTATAAAGTCTGAAGACAGGATGCTTTTCTATAATCCTGTGTCTTATGAACAGGCGCAGACCGAATTAGAACACATACTCTCCGAATAAGTTTAACCTATATTTAATACAAAGAGGATAAAAAAAATCCAAAAAGTGTTAAAATATATAAAAAACGGAGGAGAGTTATTTATGAAGAAAAAGCTTTTAAAAAATGCTTATATCATAATATCAGCTGATTTTCCGGTTCAAAAAGCTGATATACTTATATCTGAAAATGAAATTCTACAGGTTTTTCCTAACGGCATCAACGAAAAAAGCTTTGGAGAAGCTGAAGTATGGGATATGAGCGGTAAACTTATAACACCAGGTTTTATAAATGCTCATTCGCATGTAGCAATGACACTTTTCAGAGGTATCGCCGACGATATGAACTTTAAAGAATGGCTTTTTGATAACATGCTTCCCAGGGAAGAGCTTCTTGATGATGAATCTGTCTACTATGCCAGTATGCTTGCACTTATGGAGATGGCCGGAAAAGGTATAACTTTTTCTGCTGATATGTACTTCTTTACAAACAGTATCTGCAAAGCTTTTTCAGATGTCGGTATGAGAGGCTGTATAAGCAGGGGGCTGTCCTTTGACGACCAGAAGGGCTGGGACAGACGTCTTGATGAAACGATGGATACATATAACAGGTATAACGGATACAAAAATCTTTTAGAAGTGGGTTTCGGACCACATGCTCCGTATACTGTTCCTATGGAAAGACTGGCTGAAGTTGCATCTCTGGCGAAAAAACTGGGCGCATCAGTACAGATGCACATTTATGAATCAGCCTGGGAAAGAGAAAGCTATACATTTAGTGACCTTGATAAAACCGGTATTTTTGATACAAAACTTATTGCAGCCCATTGCGTTCAGGCTGATATGCAGGATATAAAAACTCTTGCGGCCAAAAACGTGACAGTTGTCCATAATCCGTGTAGCAATCTGAAATTAGGCAACGGAACAGCTCCGGTGATTGCTATGCTTGATGAAAACGTTAATGTAACAGTAGGTACCGATGGTGCCGCAAGCAATAACTCATTGGATATACTTGGCGAGATGAAGATAATGGCACTTTCACAGAAATCAAAGTACTCGCCTTCGCAGGTAAAGATAAATGATGTGCTTAGGATGGCCTGGGAAAACGGCGGCTATGCTTTCGGAAAAAAGATGGGAAGAATAGAACCAGGATATTATGCCGATCTGACAGTTTTTGATATTTCAAAACCATCTTTTTACCCTACTGATCTTCAGAGGTTGAAATCCCATATTGTATACTCGGCCGGTTCAGATTCGGTTTTTGCAACAATGGTAAACGGAGAATGGATATATTACAACGGCACTTATCCGTTAATTAAGGAGAGTGATATTTACGAAAAGTTTCAGAAATCATTTATCCGCATTGAAAATACTTTTAACGGTAATTCTATTATTTCCGGTAATTAGCATTGCAAAAGGATTTGAAGATTATATTGAGTTCAGTCCCATAAACTATACCGTGACATCAAGAGAAATTTCCAGATCAGGCAAGCTTATAGAAACAGATCTTCCGGAAAAGTGCAGTATAGTTTCGCTTAAAGCATCCAGGGATGGTTTTGATTATGACCTTTATATTGTTAAATTTGACAGTCTTATAGATCTTACCGGATTTTGGTATCGCTTTATATCTGATTACTCCACTAATCTTAAATCAGCGACTTCTGCCCTGCCGCTGATTTACGGAAAGATAGATATAACTTATAAAGAAAAGATTTACGCCTGCTGGTTTACCGGAATAGAACAGATCATGTTTCTTGTAGTAGGGACGGACAAACCTTCTATTGACGATCTAAAATACAAGCTAAGCAATTACAGGTAAGATGGAAAGGTACAATAAGCTTAGTACATATCTGAAGGGTTTATACGGGCAGCGTGTTCAGAGAATATCAATTGATGCTGGTTTTTCATGTCCTAATAGAAGTGGTGAAAAGGGAAATGAAGGCTGTTATTTCTGTGATGCCACAGGAAGCGGCTTTGCTTCTTTTGGTTCTGGCTACTCAATACAACAACAGGTAAGTCTCATGATGCAAAAGTATTCAAACCGTGCTGAAAAGTTTATACTATACTTTCAGTCCAATACAAATACATATGCTTCCGTTCCAAAGCTTAAAGAAATATATGACAGTGGTCTTTGTGATGACAGAATAGTCATTCTTGATATCTCCACACGACCTGACTGCGTCAAAGATGAAGTGCTTGAGCTTATATCCTCATATAAAGACAGATATGGGGTTTTTATAGAGTATGGAGCTGAGAGTGTAAATCCTAATACTCTAAAAAAATTCAACCGCCGTCATACATATGCTGAGTATATTGATGCGGTTATCAGAAGCAATAAAAAAGGTCTTGATGTAGTAACCCATTTTATAGTGGACTTCCCATGTGACAGTTATGATGATGTGATAGAAATGGCCAAGTCAAGTTCGGCACTGGGAATTAGCGGTGTGAAGCTGCATTCGCTTTACTACCTTGAAAATACAGAACTTGGACGCATGTATAAACAAAAAGAAATAACTCCGATAAGGTTTGAAGAGTATATAGACCGTCTTATACTATTTTTGGAGTATCTTGATCCGGCTATAGTTGTGCACCGTCTGGTTTCAGAACCTCCCAGCGAAGGTGTTATGCATGGAAACTGGGGAATGAAAAAACTGGAACTTTTCAACTACGTGGAAAAAGAGCTGGAGAGAAGAAACACGTATCAGGGAAAATACTATCATTATTTAAATAGATAATCAGGTTGGAGTGTCTGACCGCAGGCAGAGAAAGTCTGTTCTGAGGAAAGTCCGGACTCAAAGGGCAGGACGCCAGTTAACGGCTGGGAGAAGTGATTCTCGGTAAGGGCCATAGAAACGTAAACCGCTCTGAAAAAGAGCAAGGGTGGAAAGGTGGGGTAAGAGCCCACCAGAGTCAGGGTAACCTGACTGCTTGGTAACCTCCGTCTTGAGCAAGATCAAAACGAAAGGTCATAGGATGCCCGCCAAGTTGAGTTTTACTCATACCTTTCAGGTAGATCGCTTAGATAGATGGTCAGGCTAGACAGAATCCGGCTTACAGCTTACCTGATACTTTTTTAAAATAAAACAGCCTAAAAGGCTGTTTTATTTTTTACTTATCCTTACTGGGGGTTTGGATTTCATTCTCATTGGGGGTTGTTGAAGTTGCAGCTGAAGTTACTTTTTCATTTATTTTATTCAAAATCTCTTCCAGTTTTGATGAAAGTTCTTTGGCCTTTTCAATATCATTGGCGTTGAGAGCTTGGTTCATCTGCTTGGAGTACTCTCTGATCTGGCTGAAAACACCAATAGCGTTATTCTTTAAGTTCTTTGCTCTGGAAAGCAGATCTTTTGCATTATCGATTCTCTTATAGAGCATCATTCCCCGGTATAACGGTATCTGTCTGGAAGGAGTCATGTTGTTTTTTGGTGTTGGAACCATAAAGGGACAGTTATTCTTATTGTTCTGATAATTCTGGTATCTCTTAAGCAACTGCTGTTTTTGCTGTAAATTTTGATAATTTGCCTGATTATTATTATTGTTTCTGAACGCTGCAACGGAGTTTCTTGACGCATCATCGGCAAATGCTACAGAAGAAAAAACGAGCACAAGAAATAGCATCATGAATATACTTACTGCCTTTTTCATACTTTCACCATCCTTTTAAATTATATTTACTCCTTTATTATATAAAAGAACTGTAGCGGGAGAATATGAGAATCTGGCAAAATTGTGAGAAATGGAAAAGAACTTTCTAGTATGTTAAAATATACTTAAGTAAAGTGATTTTAAAGGAGGACAGTATGCCGGATATAAAAACCATCTATGTAGTGGACGACGAAGAAAAAATACTGGAACTCATAAAATCGTATCTTTTAAAAGAAGGGTACATAGTCAGAACTTTCAAAGACGGGTTTTCGGCTTTAAAAGAGTTCCAAGCCAATCAGCCCGATATGTTTATAATAGATGTAATGATGCCGGGTATGGATGGATACTCACTTTGCACAGAAATAAGGAAAAAAAGCAAGATTCCCATAATAATGGTTTCTGCCAAAGATACAGACATAGACAAAGTAGTGGGACTTGAGATAGGAAGTGATGATTACATATCAAAACCATTCAGTCCCCGAGAACTTATGGCAAGAGTAAGATCGCTTTTCAGGCGTACGGACGATAAATACTATATTGAAAGTACTGATACCACTGTTAAGTATAGGGATCTTGTGATAAAACCAAACGAAAGAAACATCTACAAAGACAGTAAAAACCTTGAGTTTACAGCAAAGGAGTATGATTTTATGCTCTACTTGCTAAATGCCAAAAATAAACTTGTTTCAAAAGCCGAACTTCTCAAAGCAATATGGGGATTTTCTGAAAACGAAGATACCCGGGTTATCGATGATGTTCTTAAAAGAATACGAAAAAAGCTTGAAAACTGCGGCTCAAAAGTACAGATACTAACCATATGGGGATATGGTTACCGTATTTCACAGGAGTAGGTGAAAACAGTTGAAAACTACCATAACCAGAAGGATAACGGTTCCCTTTCTTTTTATAATACTTGTATCATTTATATCCGTAATAGTTATGTTCAGAATCGGACTTGAGAGGTACAGCATGCACCAGATAAAGAAAAATCTTCTTAACGCAACACAGAACATCCGTATGATCATGCGTGATGACATTCTGAACAAAAAACAGTTTAAAACATTTGGCGCCGAAGTGGAGGCAGAAGATTTTGCCCTGAATGAAAAAGCTATGAGAGAGATACGCCAGATAGTACAGAGAAGTTCTTTTTCCTTCAGAAGCCAAACTGTAATAGTAGATAAACAGACCGGCCTGCTTTTTCCCAAATCAGGGTCAAATGAAGAAACCTTAAAAGTAATAGAAAAAGTTATTCCGGAGCTTGAGGGAGAAAGCCAGGAAGTTCAGACAAAAACTATCCGGATTGATGACAAAGAGTATACCATAGCCTTCAGACCATTTTTGAATAACAATGAACTTTCTGCTAAACCAAGGGTATGGATAGTAGTTTATACGGATAATACTGTTTTTGATGAGCTTATAACCTCAACCATGTATATAATGATAATAATTGTATTAATAGCGACAGCCTGTGCTCTGGTAGCCGGAGTTATAATAGCAAGATCTATAGCCAGTCCTATAATAAAACTCAAAGAAAGGGCATCAAAGCTTGCTAGGAGGGATTTTGAAACTAAACTCACCCTCAGTACAAACGATGAAATACAGGAACTGGCAGTATGCTTGAATGAAGTGGCAGATAATCTTAAAAATTACGATATTTCGCAGAAAAATTTTATACAGAATGCCTCACATGAACTAAAAACTCCGCTTATGTCAATACAAGGATATGCCGAGGGAATAAAAGATGAAGTGTTTCAGGATAAAGAAAAGGCCCTGGATGTAATAATAGAAGAGAGTCAACGCCTGAGAAACCTTGTGGAGGAGATAATATACCTTTCAAAAATTGAAAGCTCCGGTCAACCCATCCGTCTTGAAAAAAAGAGACTGAATGAAGTAATAGACAGAAGTGTGGAAAAAATTTCAGGTCTTATGGTAGGAAATACAATAAAAATAGAAAAAAAATATCTTTCGGACAGATGGCTCCTCATGGATGAAGATAAGATGACCAGAGCTTTTATAAACATACTCGGAAACTGTCTGAGATACTCCGAAAGTATTATAACAATAGAAGTATCGGACAGTCATGGTAGCTGCAGCATAAAAATTAAAGATGACGGGCCGGGTTTTGATATGCAGGAAGAAGATAAAATCTTCGAGAGATTCTACAAGGGCAAGAAAGGAAATACCGGTCTGGGACTTGCCATAACCAAAGCAATAATAGAAAAACATTCCGGCAGTATAAGAGCTTACAACTGTGAGTTAAAAGGAGCTTGCTTTGAAATAATCCTTCCGCTATAGAGATAAAACACATGGACATTCATCTATTGAATGTCCTTTTTTACATAAATATTTGGAAAACATGAAAAAAAGTGCTATTCTAGTAGTATAGGATAAGAAAGGGGGGATAACATGCAGGCTTTGGTTATTGTTCTCAATCAGACGGAGAAACTCGAAAAACTTCTTATGAACTTTGCAGCAAAGGGTATTACCGGTGGAACTCTGATTGATTCTAAAGGCATGGCAAAGGAGCTTTATAGTAAACATAAAGAGCTTCCGATGTTTGGAACTCTGAGTATGCTTCTCAATGAGTCCAGACCTTTAAACAAAACCATATTTTTAATCTTGGACGATGAAAAGGTAGAAGTTGCCAAACAGGTGGTAAGGGAAACACTGGAGGACATCTCCAAGAAAGGTGTCGGGATAATGTTCACGGTACCAGTTACATCTGTTGAAGGATTAAATAACTAGGGGGTAAAGTTTTGAATGAGCATACTTTTTTATATTTCTGTAATTCTTCTTGCGGGGATGGCTATAGCAAAAATCCTCGGGTACTTCAAATTTCCGAATGTAACAGGCTATCTGATAGCCGGCATACTGATCGGTCCCAGCATAGGCGGGATAGTAAGTTCTGAAGTCATAGATTCGTTGAGGATAGTTTCTGATGTAGCACTTGGGTTCATTGCTTACAGTATTGGAAGCCAGATAAACATTAAAGAAATGAGAAAAACAGGGTCGGGAATAGTAGTACTGACTTTCATGGAAGCTCTGACTGCTATGGTTATGGTTACATTGGTATGTGTTTTCGTTTTCGGACGTGACCTTCCGTTTTCTCTCATGCTCGGAGCAATATCCTGTGCAACGGCTCCGGCGGCGACACTTATGGTTATAAAACAGTACAATGCAAGCGGACCGCTTGTCAATGTTCTTCTTCCTGTGGTTGCACTTGATGATTTAGTTGGAATAATGGCATTCGGGGTAGCCAGCACAGTTGCCAAAGCAATTCTAAACAATGCCAGGCCGGATGTTTTTTCAATGTTCTTAAAGCCTTTGTGGGAGATAGTTGCAGCACTTATGCTTGGTGCGTTCATAGGTATACTTTTTATTTATATATCCAAAAAGATCAAAACTGAAGGAAACTACCTAAATTTAGTAATTGCAATGATTTTCTTGGGAGTTGCTCTGGCATCAAAGTTTGGACTCTCTAGTTTGCTGACGCTTATGGCAACAGGTTCTATTATCTCAACCGTTCTTCCAACAGCGCAGATGCCTTTTAGTGTGATAGAACCGATTACAGTGCCTATATTTTTAATGTTTTTTGTTCTTTCGGGCTCAGATCTAAGCTTAAAAGCAGTAGGCGGAGTCGGATTAATAGGACTTGCCTACATAGTTGTAAGGGTTATAGGAAAATGGTTGGGAGCTTATACGGGAGCAAGGATTTTTAAGATGCCCCTAGCTGTTCAGAAGTACTTGGGATATACATTGATGCCTCAAGCGGGCGTTGCCCTTGGACTTTCATATATTGCCATGCAGACCGTTCCGCCTCCTCACGGACCGGAGATAAGGACAATAATTCTGTGTGCTACCGTAATATACGAACTGTTAGGACCTTTAGTCGCCAAGAAGGCGTTGCAGCTGGCCGGAGAGATAAAAAATAATTAAGACAGCTGAAAAATAATCCCGGGCTCAGGCCCGGGATTTGTTGTTAATAACTTAGAGTTAATTTTCTTTCTGAAATCTCTTCTTTTACTGTCTTTATAAAATCGTCAAGATTCACATTTTCTGCGGTATTTCCGTTCCTGGTTCTGATATTAAGCGGCTGACCGGAAGCTTCTTTTTCACCGAATACTATCATATAAGGAACCTTTCTCAGCTGTTCCTCTCTTACTCTGTAATTAACAGTTGTATTTGATTTGTTGACACTTACACGTATACCCTGTAAATCAAACTTCTTGGCAAATTCGTCAGCCTGATCATTGAACTTTTCCGAAACCGGTATTATAGAGACCTGTTCAGGCATCATCCATGTTGGGAATGCACCCGCAAAGTTCTCAATGAGAATACCAAAAAAACGTTCAAGCGATCCGAATATGGCTCTGTGAATCATAACCGGCCTTATCTGTTCACTTTCTGGTCCTACATAAGTAAGCTCAAACCTTTCAGGCATCTGGAAGTCAAGCTGGATAGTCCCGCATTGATGCTTTCTGCCCAAAGAATCAGTTAAGTAGAAATCTATCTTTGGCCCATAGAAAGCTCCGTCACCCTCATTTACAGTGTATCTGTTGCCGGACTCCTCAAGGGCTTTTTTAAGAGCTGCAGTTGCTATATCCCATGTTTCGACATCTCCCATGTGATCCTGAGGCATTGTGCTTAAGAATGCCTCGTACTTAAAGCCGAAGGGTGAGTACATATCTTGTATAAGATTCATAACCTTTATGATTTCAGCTTCAATCTGGTCTTTCCTGCAGAATATATGTGCATCGTCCTGTGTAAAGACCCTGACTCTGAATAATCCCTGGAGTGTACCGCTTCTCTCATACCTGTGAACCCTACCAAATTCAAAAATTCTTATAGGAAGATCTCTATAACTTACAACATTGTTTTTATATATAAGCATATGGCCTGGACAGTTCATAGGTTTTACGGCGAACATAGCATCTTCCTTTTCAGAAAAGTACATATTTTCTTTGTAATGATCCCAATGACCTGACTGATGCCAGAGCTTGACGTTCATTATCTGTGGAGTTTCAACTTCTACATATTCATACTTTTTGTGTATTTCCCGTGAAAGCTTTCTCATTTCATTAAGCGCTATCGTGCCTCTGGGCAGAAAGAAAGCCATTCCTGGAGCTATATCTGTATCGATCATAAACAATCCCAGAGCCGGGCCGAGCTTTCTGTGGTCTCTCTTTTTTGCTTCTTCGATCATGGTAACATAAGCATCGAGCTCGTCTTTCTTTACAAACGATGTAGCGTATATTCTCTGGAGCATTTTGTTCTTTTCATCGCCTCTCCAGTATGCCCCGGAAACAGAAAGAATCTTAGCGTACTTGACCATTCCGGTCGAGGGAAGATGAGGTCCTCTGCAAAGATCGGAAAAATCTCCCTGAGTATATACCGAAACTGTGTCATCGACAATATCTGTTATTAGTTCAAGCTTATACGGCTGATCTGCAAAAAGCTCTGCCGCTTCTTTTTTGGATAGGTCCTTTCTTGAAATCTTTATATCCTGCCTGATGATATTCTTCATTTCTTCTTCAATCTTAGAAAAATCCTCTTCGGTTATCTTATGGGAAGGAATATCAAAGTCATAATAAAAACCATTATCTATAACAGGGCCTATAGCAAATTTAACGTTTTCTTTCCCGAAAACGTGCATTACTGCCTGTGCCATGATGTGTGCCATAGTATGTCTGAAAATAGATGCTGCCTGCGGATCTTTTTCGGTAATAATAGCCACCGAGCTGTTCTGAGTTATAGGAGAGTAAAGATCCCTCATCTCTCCATTTACCATAGCACCAAAAGCCTTTCTAAATAACCCTTCGGAGATGGATTTGGCTATTTCCGCCGGGGTTACTCCCATCTCAAAGTTCTTTACGCTACCGTCAGGAAGTGTAATGTCTACCATACAAAATCACCTCGTTTTTTATATGAAACCATACCTTTTGTTACTTCATTTTTAGATTGTCTAACTCGCTGAAAAAGTTGAGCGTCATAAACCTTTTCAATAAAAAAGTAAAAGCTATATCAAGATCCAAAGATCTCAGAAAGTTATAAGAAAGGACACAGCTGAAGTACACGAAAACCATGTTTATTATGCCAAATAGCCATAAGCTCATGTTGTTCATGTCAAAAAGAACCATGAAAAGCATTGATTCCAGCACGATTGAAACAAGCGAAAAATTAGGCGCAAAACTCTTTTCTTTTCCTTGCTTACGCTCAAAAAGATAAAGACCGACTATAAGGGTCATCTGAGCAAGAAAATAAAAAACGATAGAAAGCAAGGACAGATGATCGCTCTGCATTATCTCTATAAAACCAAGTAAAATGCCTGTTATAAAAAAACTGCTGTAAAAAACGCTTAAATTCTTAAACATGCACCTTCCTCCCGAAAACTTATATTTTTATATTCTCAAGCCTTTCATTGAGATCAAATTCAATAAGCTTATCTATAAGTTCATCAAGATCACCATCTATAAGTTCATTTATCCTATAGGTCGTAAAACCTATCCTGTGATCCGTAACCCTGTTCTGAGGAAAGTTGTATGTTCTAATCTTTTCACTTCTGTCACCGCTTCCGATCTGTGACCTCCGTGCATCAGTCATCTGTTTCTGCTGTTCCATCAACTTGCTTTCAAAAAGCTTCGCTCTTAGTATGTTCATGGCAACTTCCTTGTTTTGATGTTGGTCACGTTCGTTCTGACATGCAACAACTATTCCGCTTGGTATATGAGTAACCCTGACAGCCGATTCGGTTTTGTTGACATACTGGCCGCCTGCTCCTCCGGCACGGTAAGTATCGATTCTCAGGTCTTTCGGATCAATTACAACGTCAATATCCGTAACCTCCGGCAGTACTGCCACCGTTGCAGTCGAAGTGTGGATTCTTCCGCTGGCTTCAGTTTCTGGAACACGCTGTACTCTGTGAACCCCAATTTCGTATTTCAGTCTTCCGAAAACCTCCTTACCGCGTATTTTGAATATGGCAGTTTTAATTCCGTGAACCCCGTTTTCAGCAATGTCAAGCAGCTCATACTTCCAATTCTTCCTTTCGGCATAACGCATATACATTCTCATGAGCTCGCCGCCGAAAAGCCCGGCTTCATCACCGCCGGCACCTGCTCTGACTTCTATGATGATATTTCTGTTATCAAGCTCATCGGCAGGCACTAATTTTTTTAGAATATCGAACTCATAGCCTTTTATGGAAAGTTCTAATTCTGCTTTCATTGGAACGTACTCTTCTTCGCTTATTTCTTTTTGTGCGCTCATCTCGTCAAGAAAATGAAGATCTCCAAGAGCTTTTTCATAAGATACGAAAAGCTCTTTCAGTTCGGTAAGACGTGTGTGCTCCTGACCGTATTTCTGAAGATTCTCAGGTATAGAAGTTATTTCAGGATTACTGAGATCCTGTTCAACCTGTCCAAGTTTTTCAAGAAGGCTTTCTTTAAACTGCAAAAAATCCAAGATTATCCCTCCGGTTCAAAATAAAGATTCTGACAGTTACTATTCTGATTTAAGTATAATTATAACATATCATTGTTTTCAAAAACTTATTTTAAGTTAATTTTTGTCAATTTCTGAAAGGTCTTATATGCCATATAAACTCGTACTCAAAGTTGAGAAAGTCTTTAAAAACAATCCGTACTCTAGCCCCTTTATCCAAAAGTGTAAGATTTTCCTCAGAAACGATCATATGGCCATTTGCGCGGCATCTTAGCTCAAATGTGTCCGGCGATCCCTCAAGGGTGATCTGTATTTTCGGGCTTACGGGCTTTACAGTGGATTCGAGTTTTATTTTAAACTCTTTGCCGGATTGTACATCAACCGGGTCAAAGGAGTGTACTTCAAATACATTTTTTTCAAGAAACTGTTGCATGTACTCATCAGAAAGATTCTGCAGATCCTTTGAAAACATGATTCTGGGAATATGGTATGGGGAATTATGGGGGGTATAGGGATGAGAGAGCTTATCTGCCAGAAGAGCAAATTTTATGTTGTTTTCATAAAGAGCTTTCTCCATCTGGGGAACGTAATATCCATAAGGATAAGCATACGAAACAGCCTTTGTCCCCAGTTTTTCTTCAAAAATCTTTTGTGTTTGAATAATATCGCTACTGAAAAAATCAATTGTCTTATCAATACCTTCATTAAGAAGCATCAAGGAGTAGTTGGTATGCATACTGCTGTGAAGACCAAAGGTAGCCAGACCTTCGTTATTAAGCTCGTTGATCTCCTTCCAGTTCAGGTACTCTCCGATTCCTACATATCCTGTATTTATATATACTATAAATGGAATACCGTACTTCTTAAGTACAGGATATGCAGTCAAAATACTTCTAAAACCATCATCTATAGTTATTAGAACAGAGTTTCCATACTTTCTTTTGCCTTCAAGCAAAAGAATAAAATCATCCTCGCTCAGAAAAGAAACACCCATGGACTTAAGAAAAAGAATTTGATTTTCGAGCTCTGCGCTATCAACACTGGTTGAAGGGTATCGGCTGTCATTGAACCTATGGTAAAGAAGAACAGAAACCTTTTCCGTCGGTCTGTGCAAAAAAAATATTAAAGTGAAAACAACAGCTAAGACCGATAACAGAAAAAATATCCAGAGAAAAAAATGCTTTTTCTTCATAAATCCCTCCCGGTAAGTAGATTATTCCAATAAACTTCTGTGCTTTTTCTCCAGAATTTTGGAAAAGAAAAAAACAGATATTACTATAAGTATGCTTAATGAACTGAGAGCATTGCTTTCTTTGAACATCCTGTTAGAAGAAAGAATGTAATTTGTTATGCTTACCATAGGGAAAGTTTTTTGAATTTGCATTGTGTATATCATGGTGAACTCTCCGAAGATAATAGCAAATATCTGTAAGAATGAAGATACAAAAATTCTATACATAAGAGGAAAATGGATCCTTGAAAAGATTGTGACGGAGGTTGCACCGTCCATTTTGGCCGCTTCTGTAATAACAGACGGAAAAGCTTTTACAGGTTGGTACATAAATGAAAAGGCAAGCGGCATATTGAGCAGAACGTATCCAAAAACCAGCAGCAGAGGATACGGAACCAGCCAAGAGATGTTTAGATATAAAAGAGCTATTGATATGAAAGCAGGTGATATACCAAGACACGAAAGAATAATTATCTCCGAGAACTTGGAAGAAACACGCAACATTACATATGCAACTACCGTGCATATTAAGGCGGTTATAAACGAAACTGAAGAAGAGTTGATTAACGAAGCACTTATACCGTATTTGGCATTCACTGGACCGGAAAAAAGATTTATAAGACCTGACAGGTCAAACCTGGAGGCCTGAAAATTGAAAAAACCTCCTACCATGGAAAGAATAATAAGTGAGTACTCAAAAAGAACATAAAAAAAAGAAAAAACACCCGTGAAAAGAGATGTCCTTTTTTGAGGCGGATAGGTCTGTATTGATCCTTCAAAGGATGTAAACCTAGATCCTGTGTAGTTCAAAAGGAAGATCACAAGGAACTGAACAGCACAAAGAACTATGGCTCTGGAAAAATCAAAGCTGCTGCTTATGGTCGAACTTATGGCCACTTCCACTGTAGAAAATTTCATCCCACCAATTGAAAGAATAACGCCAAAGCTCATAAAGCAGTATGTAAAAACAAGCAAAAAAGCTTTTGCCAGAGCAGGGAGGATTAGACGCAGCTGAATTGAAAAAAATATGACTGTTTTTGAAGCACCATCCATCTGTGCCGATTCACAGAGGCTTTGGGGAACAGAACGCAGACCCTCGGAAATATACTTGACAAATATAGGCGAGTCATAAAACACATGGGCAACGACAATTCCTATGAGAGAGTAAGAAAGAGATGCGCCCGGAAAGACCGCAGAGAGCAGTCCGGATCGTCCGTATAAAGCCGTAAAAGCTATCGTCATAGATACCACTGGGAAAAAGAATGGAATAAAAAATGAAAGGTCTATCATAGCTGAAAGAATATTTTTTTTCTTCCACGAATAATACGCCGGTATGACAGATACGGCCAGAGAAACGATACTTGAAAGTAAAGCCTGATAAAACGTGAAAAACAAGATTCTCATGGTCTGAGAATCTTGTAAGGTGGAAAAAGAAGTTAAATTAAAAAAATCTTTAAAAATAGGAAAAACAGCTGTAAGAACGGCCAGAACATATATGATTCCGGGAATACTTCCGGAACACTTCTTAGATGAAAGTTTCATTTATACATTATCTCTTCCCATGCTTTTATATATTTATCCATCTGTGCACTTATGGCCTTTATGTCGACGTTGAGTATTTTTTCCGGAACAATGGCATATTCAAATGCTTCAGGGAGCTTTACATCTGTTACAGGAAACATCCACTGATTTAAAGCAACTTCCTGCTGAAAGTCATCACTAAGTAAAAAATCAATAAACTTTTGTGCAAGCTGCTGGTTTTTCGAACCTTTTACAATTCCGGCTCCTTCTATCTGAACATAGGCACCGTCCTTGGGGATAAAAGCTTTATACTTTGTGCTCTGATAGTAGTGGTAAGAGTATGCACCATCAGTTGCATAGCTGAGCATTATAGGAGCCTCACCCTGCTCAAACTTTGAAAAAGCATCATCCCAGCTGGGAGTAACAGTAAGAACAGCAGGTTTTATTTTTTTCCAAAAGTCTGTCCAGGAGTTATTATATAAGGCAATAGTCCATATTAAAAGAGCCTGCCCTGTACTTGAACTTTTAGGATCTTGGAGTATGAGAGAGTTTTTGTAAGTTGAAAGATCCTCCATTTTTTCCGGAATTTTGGAAAGCTTTGAAGGATCGTACACAAATGCAATTGCTCCATAGTCAAAAGGTGTAACGTAATAATCTTTGTCAAAGATAAGGTTTGGATCACGGAGCTTTGAAAGCATAGGCGACATGTAAGGCTGCAGAAGACCTTCTGATATAGCGGACATACTCAGAGACTGATCAAGACCGATTACAACATCTGCCTTTGGACTCTTCTTTTCAAGCTTCAGTCTTGCTACCATGTTTCCTGCATCACCCAATCTTACTACATTTACTTTACAGTTATTTGATGATTCAAACTTTCCTATCAGCTTATCTTCAATCCAGTTAAGACTTTCATATACATAAACATTGAGCTGTGAAACTGAAAATGCAGCTATACCGATCAGAAGAACTGCCAGTACCAACCATTTTTTCATGTTAATACCTCCTTATAAAATAAAATATCCCTCGATAAACGAGGGATACATTTGATATTTTCCATCAACGCCTCCCTCCGCCGGTATTATCCGGATCAGGTTCGAAGGGTATTATCTCAGCCGAAGTTTCCTTCAGCACCCCTGTATTGATTCCCAAAATTACCATCCTGCCCGGCTTGTCAATGCTTTAATGCTAGAGACCGGCTATCTCATTCTTGCTCTTTGGATTCTGAGGTGATCCCCTGGTGATTCCCTAGTGATCCCCTAGTG